>NZ_JAYGQQ010000005.1:0-376823 GCF_035012785.1 Xanthomonas sp. WHRI 8932A | reverse complement strand
CTGAGATCCAGGCTCTGACGGCAGCCCACGCCGGCTCTCGACACCTAAACTGCCAGATTCCGAACAGATAAGGCTCTTACGCGGCATCCATGCCGCGTAAGGTCCCGTGCCGGTAGGCGGGCAAGGACCAGTCAAAAGGTCGGTGTGCACGGTTCGAGCCAGGCGCGGTGAGCGGTGCTATTGACGGCCTACCGAACCAATACAGGGCCCAAGAAACCGCCTGCGGTCTCGGTCTGATGACCCTCCTCTGACGACCGACCAACGTGCTGGCGCGGTGTCCTCACCGATTGCGGGACCGTGTGGCGGCATGGATGCCGCCACCGAGCCTCCACGGACGGATTCACGGCGTGTCCCGCAAACGGTGAGGGCACCGGGCCTTCGACCCGCTCAGCGGTTGCTCCTGCAGTCGGCCAGTCACCAGAACGACAGCAACAAGCCAGCAGAACTTGGCGAAGCTCTCCGCGCGCGAGCCAACACCAGCTTTCACGCCAGATGGACCGGGCACTGCGGGCGCTCTGATAAAATCGCGGACTGATGCCGCAGCCTACCTATCCCTCGCCGCCGCTGCCCAAGTCTGGCCAGCTCCGCGCCTACTGGCGCTCTCCGTCTTCTCCGACTGCACTGGCCTGGTCGATTGCCCGCGCTGCCGAAGCGCATGCCGGCCCGTTGCTGGTGATCGCCCGCGACAACCAGAGCGCGCACCAGATCGAAGCCGATCTGCACGCATTGCTCGGCGAGCACGCGACGCTGCCGGTGGTGCCGTTTCCCGATTGGGAAACCCTGCCCTACGACCAGTTCAGCCCGCACCCGGAAATCATCAGCCAGCGCCTGGCTGCCCTGCATCGCCTGCCCGGCCTGAGCAAGGGCGTGGTGATCGTGCCGGTGCAGACCCTGATGCAGCAGCTGGCGCCGCTGAGCTACATCGTCGGCGGCAGTTTCGATCTCAAGGTCGGCCAGCGACTGGATCTGGATGCGGAAAAACGCCGCCTGGAAAGCGCCGGTTACCGCAATGTGCCGCAGGTGATGGACCCAGGCGATTTTGCGGTGCGCGGCGGGTTGCTCGACGTGTTTCCGATGGGCGAAACCACGCCGCTGCGCGTGGAGTTGCTGGATGAGGACATCGATTCGATCCGCGTGTTCGACCCGGAATCGCAGCGTTCGCTGGACAAGGTGGACGCGGTCAAGATGTTGCCCGGCCGCGAAGTGCCAATGGACGACGCCAGCATCGAACGCGTGCTGGCCTGCCTGCGCGAACGCTTCGATGTGGATACCCGGCGCAGCGCCTTGTATCAGGATCTCAAATCGGGTCTGGCGCCGTCGGGGGTCGAGTACTACCTGCCGATGTTCTTCGCCAAGACTGCCACGCTGTTCGATTATCTGGACAAGCGCGCGCTACCGTTGATCGCTACTGGCGTGTCCAACGCAGCCGATACGTTCTGGGCGCAGGCGCAGAATCGCTACGAACAGCGCCGCCACGATGTGGAACGCCCACTGCTGCCGCCGGAGGAGTTGTATCAATCGCCGGATGCGCTGCGCGAGCGGCTCAACAAGCTGGCGCGTATCGAGGTGTGGGCCAGCGACCATGCGCGCATCGACGAGGCCGCCGCGCTCGGCGACCAACCGTTGCCGCCGTTGCCGGTTGCCGCAAAAGACGCGCCGGCTGGCCAGGCACTGGCCTCGTTCCTGAGCCACTACCCGGGCCGTGTGCTGGTCGCCGCCGATTCGGCCGGCCGCCGCGAAGCCTTGATGGAAGTGCTGGCCGCCGCCCAGCTCAAGCCGGATGTCGTGGCCGATGTGCCGGCCTTCCTGGCGGCGACCAAGCTGCGTTTCGGCATCACGGTGGCAGCGCTGGAAGACGGTTTTGCGCTGGACGACCCGCAGATTGCGGTACTGACCGAGCGCCAGCTGTTTCCCGAGCGGGCCAACCAACCGCGCCGTACGCGCCGGGTCGGGCGTGAGCCGGAAGCGATCATTCGCGACCTGGGCGAGCTGTCCGAAGGCGCGCCGATCGTGCACGAGGATCACGGTGTGGGCCGCTACCGCGGGCTGATCGTGCTCGATGCCGGCGGCATGCCCGGCGAATTTCTGGAAATCGAATACGCCAAGGGCGACCGGCTGTATGTGCCGGTGGCGCAGTTGCATCTGATCAGCCGTTACTCCGGTGCATCGGCCGAGACCGCGCCGCTGCATTCGCTGGGCGGCGAGCAATGGACCAAGGCCAAGCGCAGAGCCGCCGAGAAGGTGCGCGACGTGGCTGCCGAACTGCTGGAAATCCAGGCCCGCCGCCGCGCGCGCGCAGGCCTGGCGCTGCAGGTGGACCGTGCGATGTACGAGCCGTTTGCAGCCGGGTTCCCGTTCGAAGAGACCACCGACCAGCTTGCCGCCATCGACGCCACGCTGCGCGATCTGGGCAGCAGCCAGCCGATGGACCGCGTGGTCTGCGGCGATGTCGGTTTCGGCAAGACCGAGGTCGCGGTGCGCGCGGCATTTGCTGCGGCCAGTGCCGGCAAGCAGGTCGCCGTACTGGTGCCGACCACCCTGTTGGCCGAACAGCATTACCGCAATTTCCGCGACCGCTTTGCCGATTACCCGATGAAGGTGGAAGTGCTGTCGCGCTTCAAGAGCACCAAGGAAATCAAGGCCGAGCTGGAGAAGGTCGCCAGTGGCGATATCGACGTCATCATCGGCACGCACCGCTTGTTGCAGCCGGATGTGAAGTTCAAGGACCTGGGCCTGGTCGTGGTCGACGAGGAACAACGGTTCGGTGTGCGGCAAAAAGAAGCGCTCAAGGCGATGCGCGCCAACGTGCATCTGCTCACGCTCACCGCCACGCCGATCCCGCGCACGCTCAACATGGCCATGGCCGGCTTGCGCGATCTGTCCATCATCGCCACCCCGCCGCCCAACCGGCTAGCGGTGCAAACCTTCATCACCGCCTGGGACAACACGCTGCTGCGCGAAGCATTCCAGCGCGAGCTCAGCCGTGGCGGTCAGCTGTACTTCCTGCATAACGATGTGGAAAGCATCGTGCGCATGCAACGCGATCTGTCCGAGCTGGTGCCGGAAGCGCGCATCGGCATCGCGCACGGGCAGATGCCCGAGCGCGAGCTGGAACGGGTGATGCTGGATTTCCAGAAGCAGCGCTTCAACGTGCTGTTGTCGACCACGATCATTGAATCGGGCATCGACATTCCCAACGCCAACACCATCATCATCAACCGCGCCGATCGCTTCGGTCTTGCGCAGTTGCATCAGCTGCGCGGCCGCGTGGGCCGTTCGCATCACCGCGCCTATGCGTACCTGGTGGTGCCGGACCGGCGCTCGATGACCTCCGATGCAGAAAAACGTCTGGAAGCCATCGCTTCGATGGACGAGCTGGGTGCAGGCTTTACGCTGGCCACGCACGATCTTGAAATTCGCGGCGCCGGCGAGTTGCTCGGCGAAGACCAGAGCGGCCAGATGGCCGAGGTCGGTTTCAGTCTGTACACCGAGCTGCTGGAGCGCGCGGTGCGCAGTATTCGCCAAGGCAAACTGCCCGATCTGGATGCCGGCGAAGAAGCGCGCGGCGCCGAAGTGGAGCTGCACGTGGCCTCGCTGATTCCCGAGGATTACCTGCCCGATGTGCATACGCGCCTGACGTTGTACAAGCGCATTTCCAGTGCACGCGACACCGATGCCTTGCGCGAATTGCAGGTGGAGATGATCGACCGCTTCGGCTTGCTGCCGGATCCGGTCAAGCACCTGTTCGCGATTGCCGAGCTCAAGCTGCAGGCCAATGCGTTGGGGATCCGCAAGCTGGATCTGGGCGAAAACGGCGGGCGTCTGGTGTTCGAAGCCAAGCCGTCGATCGACCCGATGACCGTCATCCAGATGATCCAGAAGCAGCCGAAGATCTACACCATGGATGGCCCGGACAAACTGCGCATCAAGTTGCCGATGCCCGAAGGCGCAGACCGCTTCAACGCCGCACGCGGTTTGCTGGCCGCACTGACACCGGGCTGAAGCGCAAGGCCGCGTTTGACGGCGTCGCAACAGACTCGACAGCACCACACGCCATGCACGCAGGTGAGCACCACCTGTGTGCATGGCGTGCGCGCGAGACATCTTCGATATCGCGCCAATCTGCGTCACACGCAACGGGCTCGCAGCCCTTGCCCTTGCTCGATGCGCACTGCTCCGCCGTGTTTGAAACACGCGCACGTTGTCCCGGGACTGTCCAGGACAAACGCCTTATGAGCCTGCTTGCGACAAACCTGAGCAGTTAATTTCAGAACTGCTAGAAGATTTCACATTTACGTCATTCGACTGAATTTGGCCTAAATATTCCAGCTAGGCGCCGATACCTGCATAGACCGGCATGACCCTGTGTGCAGAGCACGCCACGCAGATCCATGTCACCGCGACCTTCTCCCCGCGTCATCGCACCCAACGTGCGCCATCGCTTGAGGCACCCATGAACACTCCATCTCCCGATCTGCCCGCGCCGTTGACGCTTGCCCTTGAGGGCGAGATGACGATTCGTCGCGCCGCCGAACTCAAGCCGCTGTTGCAGCCGGCGTTGGCGCATCCGGGTGGAGTGCATCTGGATCTGGCGGCAGTGAGCGAAATCGACACCACCGGCCTGCAATTGCTGCTGGCCACCAAGCAGGCGATCCAGGCCGATGGACGGCCGTTTTCGCTGACCGATTCCAGCCGTGCGGTGGTCGATGTGATCGAACTGCTCGGCCTGCTCGAAGCGCTGTACCCGCATGCGGTTGCCGGCCTCGGCGAACAGATTCACTAACGGACGGGTGACGCGCGCATGGACATGAACCAGCTGATGCAGACCTTCCTGGCCGAGAGCCGGGACCTGCTCGAAGACATGGAACGGCATCTGCTCGAAGCCGAGCGTGGCGAGTCGTCGCCGGATGCGGTCAATGCGATCTTCCGTGCCGCGCACACCATCAAGGGCTCGGGCGGATTATTCGATCTGCCGCAGCTGGTCGGCTTCACCCATGTGGTGGAAAGCGTGCTCGATCTGGTGCGCGATGAAGCGCTGACGTTGAGCTCGGAACTGATCGGGCTGCTGCTGGTGTGCTGCGATCATATCCATGCACTGGTGGAGACTGCCGCCGACCCCAGCCATGCCGATGCGGATGCGCTGGCTGCCGAAGCCGAACCGCTATTGGCGCAGCTGCAGACCTATCTGCAAAGCAGCGCCTGCGGCGTCACCGCTGCCGCCATCCAGTACAGCACGCCTGAAAAACAGAGCGGTTACTGGCGCATCTCGCTCAAACTTTTCGCCGACGCACTGCGCTTCGGCAACTCGCCGCTCAAGCTGATCCGCAATCTGCGCGGCCTCGGGTCGGTAGAGTCGATCGG
The DNA here is from genome assembly GCF_035012785.1 of Xanthomonas sp. WHRI 8932A. Lineage (NCBI taxonomy): Bacteria > Pseudomonadati > Pseudomonadota > Gammaproteobacteria > Lysobacterales > Lysobacteraceae > Xanthomonas > Xanthomonas sp. WHRI 8932A. The sequence continues at coordinate 371,462 of NZ_JAYGQQ010000005.1, read as the reverse complement.
CACCGACTACAGCCAATTGCCAAAGTTCGAAGACCTCGACCCGGAAGCCAATTACCTCGGTTTCCAGATCCTGCTACGCAGCGATGCCGACCGCGCCGCAATCGAAGAGGTGTTCGAATTCGTCCGCGACGATTGCGATCTGGATATCGCCGCAGTGCCTGCACCAGCCGACACCGCCACGCTGCTGATCAGCGAGCCGGTGGTTGTCGCGGTGCCGGTCAGCGTACTTGCCGCCGTGCCCAACGCCGCATCGGCGCCGGCCCGCACCGCGCCCGATGCGGGCGGACGCAACAACGATGCGCGCTCGATCCGTGTGGATGCCGACAAGCTAGATCGCATGATCGATCTGGTCGGCGAACTCATCATTGCGGTCAGCAGCACCAATGCCAATGCGCAGCGCACCGGCGATGCGCAACTGCTGGAATCGGCTTCAATCCTGGCCGGCCTGGTAGAAGACGTGCGCGAAAGCGCGCTGCAGCTACGCATGGTCAAGATCGGCGGCACCTTCAGCCGCTTCCAGCGTGTGGTGCACGATGTGGCGCGCGAACTCGGCAAGGACATTGCGCTGGTGGTGGCCGGCGAAGACACCGAACTGGACAAGTCGGTGGTGGAAAAGATCGGCGACCCACTGACGCATCTGGTGCGCAACGCGATGGACCACGGCATCGAGCCGGCGGACGTGCGCGTGGCACACGGCAAACCCGCACGCGGCACCGTGGGCCTCAACGCGTATCACGACTCCGGCAGCATCGTCATCCAGATCACCGACGACGGCGGCGGTTTGAACCGCGACCGCATCCTGGCCAAGGCGCTCGAGCGCGGCCTGATCGAACCCGGCCGCCAGCTCAGCGACCGCGAAGTGTTCGCGATGATCTTCGAACCGGGCTTTTCCACCGCAGAAAAGGTCACCAACCTGTCCGGCCGCGGCGTCGGCATGGACGTGGTCAAACGCAACATCACCGCCCTGCGCGGCACGGTCGAGATCGACAGCGCTGCCGGGCTGGGCACCACCATCTCGGTGCGACTGCCGCTGACGCTGGCCATCATCAACGGCTTCCAGGTGGGCGTGGGCAAATCCGTGTTCGTGGTGCCGCTGGATGTGGTGGAGGAATGCGTGGAGTTCACGCCCGACTACGCCAGCGACTACATCGACCTGCGCGGCAGCGTGCTGCCGTATGTGCGCCTGCGTGAACTGTTCGCCCTCGGCGGCAGAACGCCGGCACGCGAAAGCATCGTGGTGATCCGCCAGGGCGCACAACGCTTCGGCCTGGTCGTGGACACCTTGCTGGGCGAATGGCAGACCGTGATCAAGCCGTTGTCCAAGGTGTTCGCACAGGTCAAAGGCATCAGTGGCTCCAGCATCCTGGGCAGCGGCGATGTCGCGCTGATTCTGGATGTGCCCAGCCTGATTCAGCAGTTGCATCCCAACCAGGACGCGCTGGCGGCCTGAGCATCCGCAGTTTCGCTCCTTACAACCCGCCTCGTTCGTTGTTACCTGACCCCAGGAACTCTCGCCATGTCACACCGTCTTCCGATCGCCACCCAGTTATGGTTCACCGCCGCACTTGCGGTGGCCCTGCCCGTCCTCGTGATCGTCGCCGGCTTTGCGCTGACGCTGTCGCATGCAGCCCTGCTCGGCGCCAGCATCGTTGCAGCACTCATCAGCGGTGCACTGCTGATGTGGGCGATCCGCATCGCCAGCGGCGCGCTGGACCTGGCCACCACCACGCTGGACGCCTTCTCGCGTGGCAACTTCGATGTCGCCCTGCCGCAGACACGCGACGAGCATGCCGGCGACGTGCTGCGCGGCTTGCGTAAAGTGCAAAGCGGCATCCGCCACGTCAACGACGAGATCAATCGTGTCTCGCGCGAACACGATGCCGGCGAAATCGACGCACGCATCGATGTGGCGCGCTTCGACGGCGACTTCCGCACCATGGGCGATGGCATCAATCGCATGGTCGCCAGCCATATCACGGTGAAAAAGCAGGCGATGGCCTGCGTGGCCGAATTCGGCCGCGGCAACTTTGCCGCCGAGCTGGAACGCCTGCCTGGCAAGAAAGCCTTCATCAACGAGGTGGTGGACCAGATCCGCGGCAACCTCACCGGCATGGTCGCCGAGGTCAACCGCATGTCGGTGGAACACGATGCCGGCGATATCGACGTGGTGATCGACACGCAGCGCTTCACTGGCGACTTCCGTCGCATGGCCGAAGGCATCAATGCGATGGTGGCTGGCCACATCGCGGTCAAGAAGCAGGCCATCGCCTGCGTCGGCGAGTTCGGCCGCGGCAACTTCACCGCACAACTGCCGTTGCTGCCGGGCAAGAAGCGCTTCATCAACGACACCATCGATCAGGTGCGCGGCAACCTCACCGGACTGATCGCCGAGATCAACCACATGTCGGCCGAACACGAAGCCGGCGATATCGATGTGGTCATCGACAGCACCCGCTTCGATGGCGATTTCCGCAGCATGGCCACCGGCATCAACGAGATGGTTGGCGCACATATCGCGGTCAAGAAGTTGGCGATGGGGGTGGTGGCCGAATTCGGCCGCGGCAACTTCGATGCGCCGCTGGCGCAACTGCCTGGCAAGAAGGCCTTCATCAACGACACCGTGGAGCGCGCGCGCAGCAATCTGCGCAGCATTTCCGAAGTCATCCAGGTCATGGGCGCGATGGCCGACGGCGACCTCACCCACACCGTGGAAGGTCGCTACGAAGGCGCATTCGCCGACATGCAGCGCTACGTCAACACCACCATGACCCGCTTGACCGAGATCGTCGATGAGGTCAACCGCAACGCCGAAAATCTGGCCAGCGCTTCCGAGCAAGTGAGCGCCACCGCGCAAGCGCTTGCACAGGCCGCCAGCGAACAGGCCGCAGGCGTGGAAGAGACCAGCGCCTCGCTGGAGCAGATGACCGCCTCCATCGCACAGAACACAGAGAACGCCCGCGTCACCGACAGCATGGCCGCCAAGGCCGCCAGCGAAGCGGCCGACGGTGGCGACACCGTGCGCGCCACCGTGGTAGCGATGAAGGACATCGCCAAGAAGATCGGCATCATCGACGACATCGCCTATCAGACCAATCTGCTCGCGCTCAACGCGGCCATCGAAGCGGCGCGTGCCGGCGAGCATGGCAAGGGCTTTGCGGTGGTGGCTGCGGAAGTGCGCAAGCTGGCCGAGCGTAGCCAGATCGCCGCGCACGAGATCGGCGAAGTGGCCGGCTCCAGCGTCGAGTTGGCGGAAAGCGCCGGCCGCGTCTTGGGTGAAATGGTGCCGTCGATCCGCCGCACCTCCGACCTGGTGCAGGAAATCGCTGCAGCCTCCGAAGAACAGACCGCCGGCGTCAGCCAGATCAACACGGCGGTGGGTCAGTTGAACCAGACCACGCAGTCGGCCGCTGCCAATGCCGAAGAACTGGCCGCCACCTCCGAGGAAATGAGCGCGCAGGCCGAGCAGTTGCAGCAGCTGATGGGCTTCTTCCGGCTGGGCACGGGCGGCCGCAGCGCTGGCTCAGGCAGCAAGAGCGGCCCGCGCCGCGTGGTGCAGGCCAGCCACTCCACGGCGCTCAGTGCACCGGCAAGACGGACCAACGTGCGTCAGATCGGCATGCTGGCGGCAACCGCCGATGCCATCGACGAGTCGCAGTTCGCCAGCTTCTGAGGTGCACACCATGCAAGCGCACAACACCGCCAGCAGCACCGCACCGTCGCCGACGGCACCGCAGCAATACCTGACCTTTTTATTGGGCGGGGACATGTTCGGCCTGGGCATCCTCGGGATCAAGGAGATCATCGAATACCGCACGCCCACCGACGTACCGATGATGCCGCCTGCGCTGCGCGGGGTGATCAATCTGCGCGGCGCAGTCGTGCCGGTGGTGGATCTGCAGCAGCGCTTCGGCCGCGACGCCAGCGCGATCACCAAACGCAGCTGCATCGTGATCGTGGAGATTGCGCAGGGCGATGCGCACCTGGTGCTCGGGTTGCTGGTGGATGCGGTCAGCGAAGTGCTGGAGATCGCACCGGCCGATATCGTCGAGCCGCCCAGTTTCGGTGCCGGCATCGCACGCGATTTCATCCAGGCCATGGGCAAGATTGGTGAGCGTTTCGTGATCCTGCTCGATGCCGATGCCGTGCTGGGCCGCGATGCGCTCGCCCAGCTCCCCGCCGCCCCGCTGGCGGCCTGACTTCCGCATGCACGCAAGGATTCCCATGCGCCCCGCCCTTCTCTCCTGCAACTGCACGCTCACCGGCCCGGTGCTGGTGGTCGACGACAGCGTGGTGCAACGCGAACACGCCATGGCCTTGTGCCGCCAGCTCGGCGCCAGCACGGTCGATGGTGCCGTGGATGGTCACGCTGCGTTGGCCTGGCTAGTCCACGCCAACGCGCCCTCGCTGTTGTTGGTCGACCTGGAAATGCCGGGCATGGACGGTGTGCAACTGCTCGATGCGCTGGCGCGCGGCCAGCACAACGTGCCGGTGGTGGTGGTGTCGCAACGCGGCGGTGCCCTGATCGATGCAGTGATGCAGCTCAGCCGTAGCGCCGGCGTGCGTGTGTTGGGCGGCATCGAAAAACCGATGAACCTGCAGGACCTGGCCACCGTGCTGGAATGCGAGCCCGAATCCAGCGCCAGTGTGCCGACCTTCGTGCAAACGGCAGTTTCGCCGTTGATGTCCAGCGGCGGCGCGGCGGCCTCGCGGCTGGATCGCGCGATGCGGCGCGGCGAAATCCGCGTGGCGTATCAACCCAAACTCGATCTGAAAGACGGCCGCTTGCGCGGGGTGGAAGCACTGGCGCGCTGGCGTCGCCCGCAAGGCGACATGATCGGGCCGGACCGCTTCATTCCACTGGCAGAGCGCGAAGGCTTGATCCACGCCCTGACCCAACAGGTGATCGACAAGGCGATTGCGCAGCTGGTGGATTGGCGCAGCGAAGGCTTTCAGTTGACCCTGGCATTGAACCTGTCGCCCCGGCTTCTCGGCGAAGAGGATTTTCTCGAACAACTGTGCGCCAAGCTGAGCGACAACGGCTTGCGCCCGGCGGACCTGGTGCTGGAACTCACCGAAAGCGCCATCGTGGAGCCGGCCAATGCATTGAGCATGCTCGCGCGCCTGCGCCTGCATGGCTTCGGATTGTCCATCGACGATTACGGCACCGGCTTCTCGTCGCTGCAACGTCTGGCCAGCATCCCGTTCACCGAACTCAAACTGGACCGCAGCTTCGTGCAGGCCGCGCATCGTAGCCGCAGCCAGCGCACCGTGCTCGAATCCACGCTGGAACTGGCCCACCGCCTGGACCTGACCGCCGTGGCCGAAGGCGTGGAAACCCCGGATGACTGGCGCCTGCTGCGCGAGCTGGGCTGCGACCTGGCGCAAGGCTATTTGATGGGGTCGCCGATGCCTGGGCCGATGCTGTCGGACTGGTGGCGCGAACATGCCGTGCGCATCGCCCGATTGAGCGACAACATGCTCCCCAGCGATGCGGATGTGGCCTGAGCCGATGAATACCGCCACCGCCATCACCGAACAAGAGTTCGGGCGCTTCCAGCGTTTCATCTTCGAAGCCGCCGGCATCAGCATTTCGTCGGGCAAAAAGGCCATGTTGTGCGGCCGCCTGGGCAAGCGTCTGCGCGAACATCAGTTCAGTAACTACACGCAGTATCTGCAGTTGCTGGAAAGCCGCCAGGACCGCGAGGAAATCCAGACCGCGATCGATCTGCTCACCACCAACGAAACCTATTTCTTCCGCGAGCCCAAGCACTTCGACCTGCTACGCAAACTGGCCGGCGAGCACCGCGGCGGGCTGCCGTTCCGTTGCTGGAGTGCGGCCAGTTCCAGCGGCGAAGAGGCCTACAGCATGGCGATGGTGCTGGACGATACGCTGCAAGGCCGCCCGTTCGAGGTGGTCGGTACCGACATCAGCACGCGCGTGCTGGCCAAGGCGCGCACCGGGCATTACGCATTGCAACGCATCGACGGCATTCCGCAGCCGTATCTCAAGCGCTACTGCCTGCGCGGCCAGGGCGAGTATGCCGGCACCCTGTTGGTAGAACGCCGCCTGCGCGACCGTGTGCAGTTCGTGCATGCCAACCTCAACACTGCACTGCCGGCATTGGGGAGCTTCGATGCGATCTTCCTGCGCAATGTCATGATCTATTTCAATGGCCAGACCAAGCGCGAAGTGATCTTGCGGGTGCTGGCCAACCTCAAACCGGGCGGACACTTCTGCATCGGCCATTCGGAAAGCTTGAGCGAGCTCGATATCGATCTCACCCAGGTGGCACCGTCGATCTTCCGCAAAGCCTGAGTCAGGGATCTCTTGTGTCCACAGCGTTCAATCGCCCCGCCACCAATCCCAACACCATCAAGGCCATGGTGGTCGACGATTCGGCGGTGGTGCGCCAGGTCCTGGTAGGCGTGCTTAACGACGCCCCCGGCATCGAGGTGATAGCCACTGCCGCAGACCCGTTGCTGGCCATCGAAAAGATGCGCCAGCAGTGGCCGGATGTGATCGTGCTGGACGTGGAAATGCCGCGCATGGACGGCATCACCTTCCTGCGCAAGATCATGAGCGAGCGCCCCACTCCGGTGGTGATCTGCTCCACGCTCACCGAAAAAGGCGCCCGCGTGACCATGGATGCGCTGGCCGCCGGCGCGGTAGCGGTGGTGACCAAACCGCGTCTGGGCTTGAAGCAATTCCTCACCGATTCGGCCGACGAGCTGGTCGCCACTGTGCGCAGCGCCGCACGCGCCAACGTCAAGCGCCTGGCCGCACGCGTCACTGCCGTGCCGCTGGAAGCAGAGGTCAAACACACTGCCGACGTGATCCTGCCAGCGCAAAGCGGGCGCGCGCTGTCGCAAACCACCGAGCGCATCGTCGCCATCGGCACCTCCACCGGCGGCACCCAGGCGCTGGAAGAAGTACTCACGGCTCTGCCACGCGTGTGCCCGGGCATCGTGATCGTGCAGCACATGCCGGAGAAATTCACCGCTGCCTTCGCCGCACGCCTTAACGGTCTGTGCCAGATCGCAGTGAAAGAGGCCGCCAACAACGATCGCGTGATGCCGGGGCGCGCGTTGATCGCACCGGGCGGCAAACATCTGCTGTTGCGCCGCAGTGGCGCGCAATATTTCGTCGAAGTACTGGAAGGCCCGCCAGTCAACCGGCACCGCCCGTCGGTGGATGTGTTGTTCCGCTCTGCCGCGCGTGCGGCCGGCAGCAATGCGCTCGGCATCATCATGACCGGCATGGGCGACGACGGCGCCGCCGGCTTGCTGGAAATGCGCCAGGCCGGCGCGCGCACGGTGGCGCAGGACGAACACACCAGCATCGTGTTCGGCATGCCCAAGGAAGCGATCAAGCGCGGCGGTGCGGACCGCATCCTGCCGCTGGGCGCGATGGCGCGGGAGATCGTGACGCAGCTGCAGTAGGCGCGACCCCGCAAGAGTACCGGCACTGCCGGCAGCCCGCGGGCATCGACGTGGCAGACGAACGTGCGCAGGCAACACCCCACAGCGCACGGAGACTGCGGCAAGCGCGGTATCCCGGCGCCCGCCACGCAGGCCGTGTCTTCCAACCACAGGCCACACCGCCGCTGTATTGGCATGCAGGGCAACCTAAAGATCCGCCGTCGCTGCCGCTAACTTGATTGAAGACCCAGCATTGCGCGGGTCACCCGAGGCAGCGGTATCGCCGTCCCGGGACCGGAGGTGCAACATGACGACGCGCGATCTCAACGACGGTCTGTTTATCGATCCGGTCAGTGTGGACTCGGTCATTGTCGACCCCGTGATCGAAGCAGGCGCCAACATCCGCTGTGCCGCATTGGTAGCACCCGCTGCCTATGGCATCGACGACGCGCACTGCGACCAGCCACATCTGCAACAGTTGCCGGCCATGCATTGCCCACAAGCAGAGCTTCGCCCCGACTGGGCACAGGCGCGTGCAGCCTTGCTCGCGCCGCCCGATGCGCATCGCGCCGCTGGCGATGCGCAGGCGAGCGTGGGACACAACGCTCTCCGTCACCGCCTGCACTAACAGCGGCAACACCACGGAGCGAGCCATCGTCAGCTGGGCGTGGAAAGCGCGCTCATGACCGGCATGTACGCGTGGTACATGCCGTAGCGAGCGCCGGACGCGCCTGCCTGGCGGTGAGCGGAATCGTTTGTCAGCCGCAACACGTCACCGTAAGCGTTCGACATGCGCTACTCGCGCATGCGCCGGCAAGTCTTACAGCTGCGAATCCAACGGCAGCCACCCAAGCATCTTCGCCGCACTCCGGCGCCAGACACTGGCCTCCGGCTCGCGTGTCCAGATGCGCGGCGGCTGCGCGGCATCGTCGTGCCAGCGCAGCGCGCCCTGCTCCAGGGTGACCCGGTAACTCACCGGCGCACTGACCTTGTGGTTGTACAGGCGCTCGAGCTCGGCGGTGACGGTGCGGTCTTCGAACAGCAAGCCCATCTCGGTATTGAGATTCATCGAGCGCGGGTCGAGGTTGAACGAACCGATGAAACCGCTGGTGTCGTCCACTACAAACGCCTTGGTGTGCAGGCTGGCGCCGCTGGACCCGAACAGACTCCCGTCCGGCTTGCCCATCGGCTTGAGCTCATGCAGGCGCACGCCCTGCTGCAGTAGCGGCACCCGGTAATCGGCATAGCCGCTGTGCACGGCCACCACATCGTTTGCCGCCAGCGAATTGGTCAGGATGTTCACGCGCACCTGGTGCCGACGCAGATCGCCGATCCAGCGCATGCCCTCATCGCCCGGCACGAAGTACGGCGAGATCACCTTCAACTCGCGCTGCGCATGCGCCATTTCGCCGATCAATACCGGCGTCATCCAGTCCGCTTGCGGCTCCGCGCCATCGGCTTTTTCCGGCGGGTCGGACACGATGCGCGCATGGTCGAGCCAATGCACCGGGCGGTCGCCCTGCATCAAGGCCTGCACGCTGGGCGACCGGCGCAAGCGCTCCACATACGGATGCGCGCGTGCCGACGCCATGCCGGCACCCAGGCTGCCACGCAGCGCTTCCAGCGCCTGAGGCGTTGCGGTCACCAGCGCGGCCAGCGGCAAGGCGTTCGGGCTGTTCCAATAGGCATCGAAGTTGCGTTCGGCCTGTTGCACCGTCGGCCCCATCACGGCCGCGTCCATGTCCATGAAATTGGTATCGCGCGCAGCATCGAAATATTCGTCGCCCACATTGCGCCCACCCACCACCGCAATGCGTCCATCGGCAATCCAGGCCTTGTTGTGCATGCGTCGGTTGATGCTGAACATGCGCAGCACCATCTCTACGCCGCGCATCAGCGTGCCTTCGCGCGCGCGGGTGGGATTGAACAGGCGGATCTCGATCATCGGGTGGCTGTCGAGCGCCGCCAATACCGAATCGCTGCCGTGGATATTCATGTCGTCCAGCAGCAACCGTACGCGCACACCGCGGTCGGCCGCGCGCAGCAGCTCGTTGTGCAACAGATTGCCGGTGAAATCGGCACGCCAGATGTAGTACTGCAGGTCCAGGCTGCGCCCGGCCGCACGCGCGGTGAGCGCACGCACCGCAAACGCATCGATATTGTCGGACAGGATCACCATGCCGGTCTGTTTGGCATGCGCCTGCTGCAATGGCGCAACTACCCGGTCGATCGGTGTCGCCACGGCGGTCGCCGGTAACGCGTGACTCACCGGGCCGCGTTGGCGATCGGCAAAACGGCCATAGCCGTACAACGACAGCGCGCTGCCCAGCACAAACACCAGCATGCCGATGCCGGTCCATTTGAAGACGTTACGCTTGGTCACTGCCGGGCCCGGAATTGCCAGCGCCGCAGTGTAGATGCTGCACAGCGAGCTGCGTGTGCAGAGGCTGACACGCAAGCGAGCTCAACAACCCTGCAAAACAAGCGGTTTTGCGTTGGGGGCTATCGCTGCGACTGCTGCCAGGCCACCTCTGCGCCGACGAGCAAGCACCGATTCCGCCGGCATATTCTGTTGCACACCTTGACGGTTGATGTCGGCACGGCAAACAGGCGTCCGCTTGACCACTGCCGCGATCAGGAAACGATTGCGCCCACACAGGCGGGCGCAATCGTTCAAACACCTGCGCTTACCAGATCGCCACGCGATCCTTCTCCGCACGCACCATCGCATCGCCGGGCTTGCACTGGAACGCCTGCGCAAACGCCGGCATGTTCGACGGCGCGCCATTGGCGCGGAAATTCGCCGGCGCATGCGGGTCGGTGTTCAAGCGCACACGCAGTTCGCCATCGGTGAAGTTACGACGCCACACCGTTGCCCAGTTCATGAAAAAGCGCTGATCCTGGGTATGGCCATCGACGTCCTTGTTGGCTTCCGGCTGCGCCTTCAGCGCCATCTGCAAGGCATCGTAGGCGACGGTCAGGCCGCCCAGGTCGCCGATGTTTTCACCAAGCGTCAGCTTGCCTTTGACATGCTCACCGGGAATCGCTTCATAGCCATCGAACTGCGCCACCAACTGATCGGTGCGCTGGGTAAACAGCTTGCGGTCCGCGTCGGTCCACCAGGTATCGAAGTTGCCCTTGGCATCGAACTGGCTACCGGAGTCGTCGTAGCCATGCATCATCTCGTGGCCGATCACCGCGCCGATGCCGCCGTAATTGAGCGCCGGGTCGGCCTTGGGATCGAAGAACGGCGGCTGCAGGATCGCCGCCGGGAACACGATCTCGTTGCGGGTGGCGTTGTAGTACGCGTTGACCGTCTGCGGGGTCATATGCCACTCGCGCTTGTCGACCGGCTTGCCGATCTTGTCCAGCATGTAGCGGTAGTTGAACGCCTGCGCAGCCTGCATGTTGGCCAGGAATCCATCGCCGCGCGTCTCCAGGCCCGACCAGTCGCGCCATTGATCCGGATAGCCGATCTTGGGCGTGAAGCTGGCCCATTTTTCCAGCGCGCGTTGCTTGGTGTCCGCGCTCATCCAGTCGAGCTTTTCCAGTCGTGCTTTCAAGGCGGCCGACAGGTTTTGCACCAGCTGCTGCATCTGCTCTTTCGATTCGGCGGGGAATGCGGACTGCACATACAGCTGGCCCAGCGCCTCGCCCATCGCGTCGTTGACCGCATTCAAGGTGCGCTTCCAGCGCGGCAGCATGTCCTGCTGGCCACGCAGCGTTTTGGAATAGAAATCGAAGTTGGCCTGCTCGAACGGCTTGGCCAGATACGGCGCCGCCTCGTCGATGCTGTGGAAACGCAGGTACGCCTTCCAGGTCTCCACCGGTGTGTCTGCAAGCATCACATCGAGCTCGGCGAAGTAGCCCGGCTGGCTCAGCGAGAAGGTGCCGGCCGGCACCTTGAGCGTCTTGAAGAACGCCTGCCAGTCGAAGTGCGGCGTCACTGCGTTGGCGCCAGCCACGTCGACCGGGTTGTAGCGCTTGGCCGGGTCGCGCAACTCGATGCGCGAGAGCGAGGCGGCGGCCAGCCGGGTCTCGAATGCCATTACCGCCTTGGCCTGCGTGGCCGCCTGCGCGGCGGGAATGCCGGACAACTCCAGCACGCGCGCGATGTAGGCCACGTACTGCTCGCGGATCTTGGCCTGCGCCGGATCGGTGTAATAGCCCTTCTCGGGCAGGCCCAGGCCACCCTGGCCTGCATAGGCGATCATCTGTTCGGAATTCTTGTAGTCGGCATTGGCACCGAACGAGAACATAAAGCCCTGGCCCTGCGCGTAGCTGTCGCGCAGCCACGCCGCGATGGCAGGCGCATCGGTCAGCGCATCGATAGCCTTCAATTGCGGCTGCAACGGCGTGATGCCGGCCTTATCGATGGCGGCCTCGTCCGAGCCGGTACGCCACAGGTCGGCGATCTTGGCATCCACCGAGCCGGCCGACAGATTGCCGCGCGCCAACTGCTCCACCAGTGCGTGCTGGATGGTCAACGAGCGCTCGGCGAGCACTTCGAAGCTGCCCCAGCTGCTGCGATCGGACGGCACCGGATTGGCCTTGAGCCACTTGGCGTTGACGAACCCGTTGAGGTCCTGGCACGCGTTGATGGCCGGATCCAGATCGTTGATGCCGAACGCCACGATCGGCGCGTCGAGTTTGGAGACATCCACACGCGCCGGCGCGGTCCGGTTGGTCTCGGGCGCTGCCTTGGCGGTGTCCTCGGAGGCACCACAGGCCGACAGCGTGACCGCAATGGCCACCGCAAGCGACAGCGGTGCGAACTTGCTCAACTTCATTCAATTCTCCAAGACATGACCGCGCATGCGCGGTCGAAAAAAGTCGGCAGCCCGCCAGGATTCGCTGGCGAAAGGCGGCGCATCAAACGGCGCTCGCATCATCGTCAGTCACTCCGTAACCGGCCGCACCAGATCACTGCAGCGGCACCGCAACGCCCTAACGTCCGCTGCCGCGCTTTATCGAAAGTCATTGCAACCACACACTGCGTGAGCGTCCGTCACCGACGCCGCAACACGCTGCTTCAAGCACCAAGCATCAAGCGCCATCGCATGCGGTCAACGCCGCGCGTAGAACGGCGCCATCAACAGGTACACCGGATACGCCAACAGCATCAGCACCAGCGCCACCTCATGCCCGGATGCCGCATCGGCCCACGCCTCCATCTGCGGCGATGGCCCGAACAACCCGAACGCCAGCAACACCACACCAATCACACAGATCAGCAGCGCCACCAGCAAGGCGTTGCTGGAGACGCTACCAGCGGCCAACGTCCCGAATGCAGCACTGGCGCCTGCCAGCAATATCCCCACCGTGACCAGATAGGCGCGGCAGTAAGTGGCGCTCATTTGCTGGTGCTTACGTTTGGCGGACATCCTGTCGTCCCTGCATACGTGATACGCCGGGCGCTGATCCACGCAGCACCCGGCGTACCGGATCGAATCACCGCAGCGCGCTAGCCGCGCTGTGGACACTCCACGCCGCGCATGCGTGCGCGGCATTAGCAACAGGCCTACTTCGCCTTGCCCTGATTGGCCACCGCTTCGGCAGCGCGCTTGGCTGCTTCCGGGTCGCCCAGGTAACGGAAACTCTGCACCTGCAGCTCGTCGTCCAGCTCGAACAGCAACGGAATGCCGGTGGGGATGTTGAGCTCCAGGATCTGCTCGTTGGAGACAGCGTTGAGGTATTTGTACAGCGCGCGCAGCGAGTTGCCGTGCGCGGTCACCAGCACGGTCTGCCCGGCCTTCAACTGCGGCGCGATCGCGTCGTGCCAGTACGGCAACACGCGCACCAGCGTGGTCGCCAGCGACTCGGTACCCGGCAATGCATTGCGATCCAGCGTGGCATAGCGACGGTCGTGGCACGGGTGCCCCGGATCGGCCACGTCCATTGCCGGTGGCGGGATGTCATACGAACGGCGCCAGATCTTGACCTGCTCTTCGCCGTGCTTGGCCGCGGTTTCGGCCTTGTCCAGCCCCTGCAGGCCGCCGTAATGGCGCTCGTTGAGGCGCCAGCTCTTGGACACCGGCAGCCAGTCCTGATCGAGCTCCTTCAACGCGCCCTGCAGCGTGTGGATGGCGCGCTTGAGCACCGAGGTGTGGGCAACATCGAACTGCAGCCCTTCGTCCTTCATCAGCTTGCCGGCCGTCGTGGCTTCCTGGCGGCCCTGCTCGGTGAGTTCCACATCCACCCAGCCGGTGAAACGGTTGTCCAGGTTCCATTGGCTCTGGCCATGGCGCAGCAGTACGAGTTTGCGGGTCACTACGGTTCTCCGATTGGGGGCCGATCAACCTGCGATTGTAGCGGCAGCCAGCGCATCGCTGGCGTGCACGACCCGCCCACGTGCGGCGCGCGATGCTGCGGCCATGTCGAACATCGCTCCCGTATTCGCCGATTGGGACGGCAGCGCCGCACAGGCGCGACAGTTGCAGCAGCAACTGGCACACCGCGTGGTGTTGCAGGACGAGGTCGTCGCAACGCCGCAGCTGCTGGCCGGCTTCGATGTCGGCTTTGAAGACGACGGGCAGACCACCCGTGCCGCCGCCGTGCTGCTGGATGCGCAGACCTTGCTTCCGTTGGAAACGCATGTGGCGCGCGTGCCCACCTCGATGCCGTATGTGCCTGGCCTGCTCAGCTTCCGCGAATTGCCGGCATTGCTGCAGGCGCTGGCACTGCTGTCGCGCACGCCGGATCTGGTGTTCGTCGATGGTCAGGGCATCGCGCATCCACGCAAGCTCGGCATTGCCGCGCACTTCGGCGTGGTGACGGGCTTGCCGAGCATCGGCGTGGCCAAGCAGCGGCTGGCCGGCAGCTTTATCGACCCCGGCCCGGAGCGCGGCGCGCATAGCCGCATCCTGCTCGGCGACCTGCAGATCGGCTGGGCATTGCGCAGCAAGCCGCGCTGCAATCCGTTGATCGTCTCGCCCGGGCATCGCGTCTCGATGCAAGGCGCGCTCGACTGGACCCTGCGCACGCTGCGCGGCTATCGCCTGCCCGAACCCACGCGCCTGGCCGATCGGCTGGCATCGCGGCGTGGCGAGATCGATCTGCCTGTACAGGCGAGCCTGCTGTAACACCGATCCAGCGCGCCAGCGCCGTGCGGTCGACCTCGCCACCGCTGCACTATCGCGGCGGCGCACGCAGAACATTCCGTCTTGATCGACGGCACTGCGACGCCGTCGCGTGCATGCGAAGCTTTGGCTCCCATTCGTCACGAGCCACCGCCATGACCACTCTGATCGCCCCACGCGTCCACGACATCGGCGGGCTGCAAGTGCGTCGCGCCGTGCCCACCTTGCAGGCGCGCAGCGTGGGGCCATTCGTGTTCGTCGACCATATGGGCCCGGCGGTGCTGGAGCCGGACCATGGCATCGACGTGCGCCCGCATCCGCATATCGGCCTGGCCACCGTGACCTTCCTGTGGGCGGGCGAGATCGGCCACCGCGACACGCTCGGCTCCGATCAGGTGATCCGCCCCGGCGACGTCAACTGGATGACCGCCGGCCGCGGTATCGCCCACTCCGAACGCACGCCCGGCCCCGAGCGCGCGCGCGAACACGCGCTGCATGGCATGCAGACCTGGATCGCGCTGCCGCGCTCGGCCGAAGAGAACGCACCGGCCTTCCATCATCATGCCGCCGCCAGCCTGCCGCAGCAGCGCCGCGATGGCGTGTGGCTGCGGGTGATCGCCGGCCGCGCCTATGGCGAAGAATCGCCAGTGCAGGTATTCAGCGGCACCCTCAATGTGGCGCTGGATCTGGCCGCGGATGCCGAAATCGACCTGGACACCGGCCACGCCGAGCGCGCGTTGTACATCCTGGAAGGCGAGGCGCAACTGGATGGTGCCGACGTGCCGGCGCGCCACCTGATCGTGCCCTCGCCCGGCGCGCGTGGGCGCCTGCGCGCCAAGACCCCGCTCAAGGCCATGCTGCTCGGCGGCGAGCCGCTGGATGGCCCGCGTCATCTGTGGTGGAACTTCGTGTCCAGCTCCAAGGAGCGCATCGAACAGGCCAAGGACGACTGGCAGGCCGGGCGCTTCGGCAGCATTCCCGGCGACGACAAGGAATTCATTCCGCTGCCCGACACCCCGGCACCCAACCCGGTCAATTACCCCTGAAACCATGCGCGAATTCGGTGTGGCGAACACAACCGCACCAGGTCTCGCAACGGAGGTGCCCCGCTACACAAGCGATGCCAGCCAGGGATGCGACCCATCTTGAGCACGCCCACAAAACTGTGATAGTGATATCTCCGTAGTCGGAGCACGTCGCGTGGACGGCACGCTCGAGCGGGGAGCTTGAGACGGTGCAGCGGCACGAAAAGACGACGTCGCCCCGCATTGTCATCCATCGCCGGGGAACACTTGAATGAAGTCCGCATCCTGCCTGTTCGGCCTGTCATTGCTGTTGGCCGCTGCAACCGCCCACGCCCAAACCTCGCCGGTCTGCCCGCCCTTGCCGCCCGGGTCGGGACTGCAGTGGAACGAGCTGGCCGGTGCCGACTATTTGGTCTGCAAGGCGGTCACCGCCGACGGCCGCCAGGTGGTTGGCGTGATGCTCACCACCCGCGACCCGGCCATGACCCTGGCCCGCGACCGCCGTGCCGAAAAAGGCCAGCTCCAGCAGGAAGACTTCTACTGGTACAAGCTCGATCTGGGCGGCCGCGAAATTCCGGGCATGGAATCACGCCGCGTCACCGTGGTGGAGCTGGGCAAGAAGCGCTACGCACAACTCTGGATCGACGGTGCCAGCACCGAAGAACTCGCCTCGATGCAGTCGCTGGTGCAGGCGATGGATCTGCAGCCGGCCAGTCTCGCATTGCAGCGCTGAGGCGACGCGGGTTGCTGCGTGGCGTGATGCCGCGCGTACATCGCGCATTCGCTGCGCGGCAGGTTCAGCGCCTGCCGTGCTGATGGCGTGACTACCGGCCGCAGGTCACCGCCTCCAGATGAGATGCGGTGACGCTCGACACGCTCAGGCCGCGGGGTTGCCAACAGCTTCCGATGCCTGCAGCCGACTGGAAATACGCACCTCGCCAGTCAAGAGCCGATGGATCGGGCATTTGTCCGCCACTTCCATCAAGCGCGCGCGTTGCGCGTCATCCAGTGCGCCTTCGAGCACGATCTCACGGCTGATGTCGGTACCTGCTGCACCGCGTTGGGTGTAATGCAGATGCACGTGCACCGCCGTCAACGGCCACTGTTTGCGTGCCGCCACCATCGACACCGTGATGGCGGTGCACGCGCCCAACGCACCGAGCACTTGCGACTCCGGATCCGGCCCGGCATCGGCACCGCCGTTTGCCGGTTGGGTATCGCCCAACCAACGGTGCTGCCCATCGTGGATGGTGACGGTGTACGGCACCGCTTCGGTACTGACATGGACGGGGCGGTCACTCATTGACACTCTCCTGCGCTGTATGAGGTGGACACGGTTAGAACCGCCCTTCCTGGAAATCGACGAACGCCTGCATCAGTTCCTGCTTGGTGTTCATCACGAACGGGCCATGCCGCATCACCGGCTCGTTGAGCGGGCGGCCCGCCACCAGGATCAGCTGTGCGCCCTGCGCACCTGCACGCAGCGTTAGCCGCTCTCCACCGCCCAGCACTGCCAGTTCCTGTGCAGGCAGCGTGCGCGAAGCATCGCCTTCGCCCACTGCAACGTCGCCTTCAAACGCATACGCAAACGCGTTGTGACCGCCGGGCAGCAGGTAATCCCACACCGCATCCGGTGCCAGGGCGATATCCAGATACACCGGGCTGGTCGCAGGTTGCACGATCGGGCCGATCACCTCGCCTACCGTGCCGGCAATCACCTTGACCGTCACGCCGGGCGCCGGCTGCGCGACCGGGATGTGGTCGGGCGCGTATTCCTGGTACTTGGGCTCGGTCATCTTGTCGCGCGCAGGCAGGTTCACCCACAGCTGAAAGCCGCGCATGCGCCCGGATTCCTGCTCCGGCATTTCCGAATGGATCAGCCCGCGACCAGCGGTCATCCACTGCACGCTGCCCGGTGTCAGCAGGCCTTCGTTGCCGTGGTTGTCCTTGTGGCGCATGCGCCCGTCGAGCATGTAGGTCACCGTTTCGAAGCCGCGATGCGGATGGCTCGGAAAACCGCCGATGTAGTCCTCGGCCTTTTCGGTGCCGAACTCGTCGAGCATCAGAAACGGGTCCAGATCCGGCAACTGCTGGGTACCGATGACACGGGTCAGCTTGACCCCGGCGCCGTCGGAGGTCGGCATGCCGCGGATGGTGCGCAGCACATGCGCCGCGGTCGTGGTGGTGGTGCTCATTGCGTTGTCCCTGTGCAGTGTGTCGGTGCGCCAATGATGGGTGCGCGTGCTGCAGCGCCCAACCACGACGGTTGCAACCGATCGTTCCAAACATCGGCCCCGTGCGGCGGGCGCTAGCGCACCGTGTGCCCGGACACTCTACGACCAAAGTTTTACCCCGCTACAGAACGCTGGCATTGACCGCAGCCGGGCACGGGGGGACCCTTGGGCGAATCGTTGCTGAAGGGGCATGCATGAAAGGGTTCTCGAAGCTGGCCTGGGGCGCGCTCGCGCTGCTCGCCGCGTTCTGTCTGGGTACCGTGGCGCTGCGGCGTGGCGAGCACATCAATGCGCTATGGATCGTGGTGGCGGCGGTGTCGATCTATCTGATCGCCTACCGGTTCTATAGCTTGTTCATCGCCGACAAGGTGATGCAGCTGGACATCACCCGCGCCACCCCGGCGGTGAGCAACAACGACGGCCTGGACTACGTGCCCACCAACAAGCATGTGCTGTTCGGCCACCACTTTGCCGCGATTGCCGGTGCCGGGCCCCTGGTCGGCCCGGTGCTCGCCGCGCAGATGGGCTACCTGCCCGGCCTGCTGTGGCTGGTGGTCGGCGTGGTGTTTGCCGGCGCGGTGCAGGACTTTGTGGTGCTGTTTCTGTCCAGTCGCCGCAACGGCCGCTCGCTGGGCGATCTGGTGCGCGAAGAGATGGGCCAGGTGCCCGGCACCATCGCGCTGTTCGGCGCCTTCCTGATCATGATCATCATCCTGGCGGTACTGGCGATGGTGGTGGTCAAGGCGCTGGCGGAAAGCCCGTGGGGCATGTTCACGGTGATCGCCACCATGCCGATCGCGCTGATGATGGGCGTGTACATGCGCTACATCCGCGTCGGCAAGATCGGCGAGATTTCGGTGGTCGGGCTGATCCTGTTGCTGGGCGCGATCTGGCTGGGCGGCAAGGTCGCCGCCGACCCGACCTGGGGGCCGGCCTTCACCTTCACCGCCAAGCAGATCACCTGGATGCTGATCGGCTACGGTTTCGTCGCCTCGGTGCTGCCGGTGTGGCTGCTGCTGGCACCGCGCGATTACCTGTCCACCTTCCTCAAGATCGGCACGATTCTGGCGCTGGCCATCGGCATCCTGGTGGTCATGCCCGATCTCAAGATGCCGGCCCTGACCCAGTTCGCCTCCACCGGCGACGGCCCGGTCTGGAAAGGCGGCATCTTCCCGTTCCTGTTCATCACCATCGCGTGCGGTGCGGTGTCCGGCTTTCATGCGTTGATCGCCTCCGGCACCACGCCCAAGTTGCTCGCCAACGAAGGCCACATGCGCTACATCGGCTACGGCGGCATGCTGATGGAATCGTTCGTGGCAGTGATGGCGCTAGTGGCGGCCTCGATCATCGAACCCGGCATCTACTTCGCCATGAACAGCCCCGCCTCGCTGGTCGGTACCGACACCATTGCGGTTGCGGCCAAGGTCTCGGAGTGGGGCTTTGCGATCACCCCGGAGGTGCTGGAAGCCACCGCCAGGGACATCGGCGAGCACAGCATCCTGGCCCGCGCCGGCGGTGCGCCCACGTTGGCGGTGGGCATCGCGCAGATCCTGCACCAGCTATTGCCGGGCGAAGACACCATGGCGTTCTGGTACCACTTCGCCATCCTGTTCGAAGCCTTGTTCATCCTGACCGCGGTGGATGCGGGCACGCGTGCGGGCCGCTTCATGCTGCAGGACCTGCTGGGCAACTTCATCCCGGCGCTGAAGAAAACCGAATCGTGGACCGCCAACATCATCGCCACCGCTGGCTGCGTGGCGCTGTGGGGCTATCTGCTCTACACCGGCGTGATCGATCCGTTCGGCGGCATCCAGACGCTGTGGCCGTTGTTCGGCATCTCCAACCAGATGCTGGCGGGTATCGCGTTGATGCTCGGCACCGTGGTGCTGTTCAAGATGAAGCGCGACCGCTATGCGTGGGTCACCATCGTGCCGGCGCTGTGGCTGTTGCTGTGCACGACCTACGCCGGGCTGATCAAGATCTTCGACAGCAACCCCGCGCAGGGCTTCCTGGCACAGGCGCACAAGTACCAGGCCGCCATCGCCAGCAACACCATCACCGCACCGGCCAAGACCGTGCCGCAGATGCAGCAGATCGTCACCAATGCCTACGTCAACACCGGGCTGACCGTGCTGTTTCTGTTTGTGGTGGGCTCGATCCTGATCTATGCGGTCAAGACGATCGTGATTGCGCGCCGCAACCCGCAGCGCAGCGACCGCGAAACCCCGTATGTGGCCTTGCAGCCACATCAGATGGCGGATCTGTAATGGGCACCCAACTCGTTCTAGCCAGCCAATATCAGGTGCATCGCCGCATCTGGCGGCGGCTCATCCAAACCGCGCGCCTGTGCTGCGGCATTCCCGACTACGACAACTACGTGCGTCACATGCTGGAAAAACACCCCGACAAACCGGTGATGGATTACCCCGCATTCTTCCGCGAGCGGCAGGACGCACGCTATGGCGGCAAGAGCGGGTTTCGCTGCTGCTGATCGTTTGATCGGTTGATCGACCGATGCAAATTGCAACAGGGCGCGATGCGAATCGCGCCCTGTTGTATTGATGGCTTGAGTTTTCGATCGGCGGATCTGCGGCTTGGCTGCAGGGTCCCTGCCCGCCCATCGTCGCGGGACACGCCGCAAAGTAGAGCGGCTGATCTGCGGCTTGGCTGCAAGGCCCCTTGCCCGCTCACCATCGCGGGACACGCTGCAAGTACGTCCTTGTAAGCTCTTACGCGGCATCCATGCCGCGTAAGGTCCCGCGACGGTGAGCGGGCAAGGACCAGTCGAGATTCTCGGTGTGCAAGATGCAAGCAATGCATGAGGTGCTTCGGATTCGCTAACTCTCATGGAGTTGCGACCCGCAGCAGCAAGCCAATGCAACTAACGAGATGGCCCGCTTTTCACCTAGCGACCGACCAACGTGCTGGTGCGGTGCCCTCACCGGTTGCGGGACCGTGTGGCGGCATGGATGCCGCCACACGGTCCCCAGGGACGGGTCGACGGCGTGTCCCGCCAGCGGTGAGGGCATCGCACGCTCGACCAACTAGGCGTTCGATCCAAGCATTTGACCGCAGCCAAACGATGCTGCGACTCGACATCCTCAACCAGCGCGCTCTTGCGCGAGCCGCGAGAACAACGCGCGCAAATCGCGCATATCGTCGAACACCTCCAGCACGCCGATCCGTCGCAAGGTGTCGCCGTGCCCCTGCGGAATATGGCTGGCACCGGTAAACCCCAGCACCTGCATGCCTGCCGCCAGCGCAGCGGTCGCGCCGGTGGGGCTGTCTTCGATCACCAGGCACCGCTCCGGCGCCACACCGGCCGTGCGGGCGGCCAGCAAGTACACGTCCGGTGCCGGCTTGGGTCGCTCCACCATGTCGGCACTGAAGACTCGCCCTGCCGCACGCGCCGTGAGTCCGGCCCGCTCCACCGATGCGATCACGTTGTGGCGGCGGCTGTTGGAGGCAACTGCCAGCGGCAGCGGAATCTGCTCCAGCGCCTCGCGCACGCCGGGAATCGGTTGTACCTCGGCGGCGATCAAGGCCTCGCTGCGTGCCTGGATCTGCGCCAGCAAGGTCTCGGGCAACTGCAGCGAAAAGTGCTCTTCCACCCGCCGCAACACCTCGCGCGTGGTCTGCCCGAAGGTGGTTTCCAGTAGATGTTCCAACGGTTCGGCCGGCACGAACGCCGCCAGCGCCTCGCGCATCACCCGGTCGGCCAGTATCTCGCTGTCGACAAGAACCCCATCGCAGTCACTGATCAGTAGCTCGTACGCCATTGCACCCATCTGCTCGCAAAGCGCCATTATGCCGACCGGGTCGTGACCGTCGGCTGTGGCGCACTGCACCTGCAGGTGACCAATACGCCCCTAGGTTCGCACCACACCGGCCGTCATCAAGCAGACCCGACCGCCCAACTACCCTCCGCCCCATGTCACGAAATCTTACCGCTTGCGATTTTTACAGCTGGTAGGATCGGC
Organism: Xanthomonas sp. WHRI 8932A; assembly: GCF_035012785.1. Taxonomy (NCBI): domain Bacteria; kingdom Pseudomonadati; phylum Pseudomonadota; class Gammaproteobacteria; order Lysobacterales; family Lysobacteraceae; genus Xanthomonas; species Xanthomonas sp. WHRI 8932A. The sequence goes on along the minus strand of NZ_JAYGQQ010000005.1, from coordinate 349,725 downwards.
CCCGCTGCGGCCGGACTTGCCGCAGCGCCACCAGGAATGCGATCAGGAGAAGGAGATTTCGATGCAGACGCGATTCCCCACCCTGCTCGTTCTTGCGACCTCGTTTTTCGCGGTCTCATGCACCGCCTCGCCGGGTGCCAAGGAGCAAACCACCATGTCAGCTACGCTGCAGGACCACACCGTCGCTTTCCGCGACCCCGGTCTGACCGATATCGCCAACGCCATCGCGCACGGCGACGTTGCACGGATCAAAACACTCGCCCCCACCGTCGATCTGGCCGCACATGGCGATCAGAACGTGACCTTGCTGGAATGGGCGATCTGGAACGAACAACCACGCGCATTGGACGCCCTGCTCGACGCAGGCGCGGACCCATCGGTGCCGGGCATGGACCAGGAAACGGTCGTGCACATGGCCGCTATGGCGCAGGACCCGGAGTATCTGAAGATTCTGCTGCAGCACAAGGCGCCGATCGATGTGGTCAGCGCGCGTGCCGGCTGGACTCCGCTGTTTCGCGCCGTACAGAGCAAGCGCGATGCGCAGATCGGCCTGTTGCTCGACGCGGGTGCCGACGTGAAGCGTGTCGACCACACCGGTAACAGCCTGCTGCATCTGGCAGCACAGAGCGGCGCCGCCAGTCCTGCAGTGCTGCAATTGCTCAAGGCCGGCGTAGACCCCACGGTGCGCAATGCACAGCAGAAAACCTTCCAGGCGTATTTCTTCACCACGCCGGATCGGCTGCTCAATGCCACCGGACAACAGGTCAGATCGGATGTGCGCGCGTGGTTGAGCGCCCACAACATTCCCGTGGAAAGCAGCCGCTAAGCGCGCTTTCCATACGACGCACGCAAGGAGCCGCGCATGCCCCCGTCAGAATCCACTTCATCCACTGCTGCATCCACTCCGTTCGCAGAGTCGATGCGCGGACAACAACCGCAACCACAGGACCGGCAGTTTCCGGAGTTGCTGCAAGATCTCTACGCCACTGCCAATCAACGCCGCGAAGGTGGCGCTGAAACCTTTGCGCCGCTGGCCAACGGCTGGTCGCGCATGGACGACGGCGCGCTGCAGCAGGCCGGTATCGATCCGGCACTGCTGCACGACGCCAAAAGCGGCTTCGATGCCGCGTTTTATCGCAACGATCAAGGCCAGGTGGTGCTCGGTTTTTGCGGCACCGACGAAGGCAAGGACTGGAAGCACAACATCGGCCAGGGCCTGGGCTTCGACGATGCGCAATATGCATCGGCCATCCAGCTCGGCAGCCAGGCCAAGCAGGCGTTCGGCGACCAGGTGGTGATCTCCGGTCACTCGTTGGGCGGTGGTCTGGCGTCGGCGTCGGCCATGATCAACGACATTCCCGCAGTGACGTACAACGCCGCCGGCGTCAACGACCGCACCCTCGAACGCCAGGGCCTGGACGCGTCGGCAGCCAAGCAGTACGCCAGCGAGGAGCTGATTCGCGGCTACCACGTCAAGAACGAGATCCTCACCCACCTGCAGGAAGACAGCATTCCGCTGAAGTGGACCATGCCCAACGCGGCCGGTCATCAGATCGAATTGCCGGAGCCGGACCCACTGTCGTTCGGGCAACGCCTGGTGCCCGGCATGATGCTCAAGCATCGTCTGGACCTGCACGGAATGGACTCGGTGATCAAGGCGCAGGACATGCAATCGCCCGATCAGGCACGCGGCGCGTCGCTACAGCCGGGCAGCCAGTTGTTCAACGACGCCGTGGTGCAACTGGACGGCCAACGCGAGCGGCTGGGGTTGCACGATGACACGGCGTTTATCAACACCGCCGCCAGCGTGGCCGCGCGTGCAGGCAACGACGGCCTGCAGCGGATCAATCATCTGGTGCCCAACCGCGATGGCGACAGCCTGATTGCGGTGCAAGGCCGCATGGACGACCCGGCGCATCTGCGCAGCCATGTGCAGACCGCGTCCGCTGCCAATGAGCCGGCGCAAGGCAATGTCAATCAGCTGCAGCAGCAGAACCAGCAGCACACCCATCAGCCTGCCCAGCAGCAGGAAGAGCAGCGCCGCGTGATCCAGCAATAACACACGCGGCAAACCGTGCCGCACGCCGTCTTCGTCAGGTAGACGCGTGCGGTGCGGGAGGGTCGCGGAAGTGACAATCTCGTTGTTGCAGTAAACCGACCGGAGAGGTCATGGCGCTGTTCCAAGCAGCAGCTCCATGACTCCGGCCAGCACGGCGTAACGCGTCACTAGCCTGCGCCGGCCATCGCCCGCAAGGTGATGCCGACCAGATACGCCAGATAGGTGCCGGTGGCGTAGCCCATCGTGCCCAGCAACACGCCCACCGGGGCCAACGCCGGGTGAAACGCCGCAGCGACGACCGGCGCGGACGCCGGGCCGCCGATGTTGGACTGCGAGCCAATCGCAAAATAGAAAAACGGCACCCGCAACCAGCGGCCCAGCGCCCACAGCAAGCCGATGTGCACGGCGATCCAGATCAGCCCGAGCAGGAACAGCCATGGCCGATCCAGCAGCGCCAGCAGATCCATCTGCATCCCAATGCAGGCGATCAGGAAATAAAGCAGCAGCGAGCCGATCTTGGACGCGCCCGCGCCTTCCAGGGTCCGTGCACGGGTGAAGCTCAGCATCAATCCCAAGCTGGTCGCCAGCACCACCACCCACACGAACGGCGCATCCAGACTGAACTGGCCGGCCCAGCTCAGGTGCGCATTGCACCAGGCCGCCAACGGGCTTGCGAGCGCATGGGCAAGGCCGACGCCGCCGAATGCCACTGCCACGATCACCATCAGGTCGGCCAGGCTGGGGATGCGCGCATGTTCGGCCTGGAAGCGCGCCATGCGCTCCTGCAAGGCGTCCAGCGCACGGGTGTCTGCACCGCTGCGCTCATCGATCTTGCGCGCGCGTCCGGCCAGGAAGATCAGCGCCGCCATCCACACGTAGCCGACGCCCACATCGACCACGGCAAACTGCCCGAACGTGGTCGCATCGACATTGAACACTTCACGCATCGCCAGCATGTTGGCGCCGCCGCCGATCCAGCTGCCGGCCAATGCCGCCATGCCCGCCCAGGTGTCGCCCGCGACGGTGGCCGGGTGCAGCCATCGCATCACCCAGAAGGCGACCACCGCGCCCAGCATGATGCTCGCCGATGCGCCCAGATACATGGCGACCAGCTTGGGTCCCAGCCCAAGGATCGCGCGCAGATCGATACTCAGGGTGAGCAGGATCAATGCGGCCGGCAACAGCACGTCGCGCGCGATGGGGTTGTACAAGCGCGTGTTGGCGCCATCGATCAACCCGACGGTGTTGTAGATGCCGGGCAGCAGATAGCACAACAACAAGGCCGGTACCACGGCATAAAACCGCCGCCACGGGCCTTGCTCGCGCGATGAAGTCCAGAACACCGCGCCCAGGGTGGCGGCGATCAGGCCGAAGACGACGATATCGTTTTGAATCAGTGCAGACGCAGGCGCATTCACCGCAGGCGGTCATCCGGACAGAGGGCCGCCAACGCGGATCGAACCAGGAGCGGCCGATGACAACGAATCTAGCCGACCGCGTCGGTGGCGCAAACCCCACCGACGCATCCGACAACGGCCGTGGGAGGCGATCGAGACCGGTCCATGCGCTACCGCGGTGCCTGGCTAGGCAGGGACGACCTGGCGATGTTGCACGCTCGGTCGAGCGCGACGCTCGTCACGACGCTCCGGCCTCAGGCCGCAAGACGGCAGCCACTTGAACCAGCACAGCGTCGTCAGCATGCGGCTCCATCCACACCGATCAGGCAGCCCCTGCCGGCCTGGTCGTGGCAATCGATGCTCGACGCAAGACCAACCCTCAGCCGTAGCGCCGCACCACGCGTTCGCCGTCGGCGGTATCCAGCACCACACCGCTGGGCTGACCGGTGGTCAGGCAGTGCAGCTTGGCCATGAGTTCGGCATTTTCCAGGGCGCCCTGCTCGCGCAGGTAGCGCAGCGGTGACCATTCCGGACGGGTCACCCACCAGCCGCCTTGTTCGGGATGAATGCGTACGACGTAGCGGGACTGGTCCATGTGGCCTCCGGCCGGTGGGTACTTCGGTCAAGCGCAGGTGCGAGCGCGCCGAACAGGCGCATCACGCGAGGGATTGGGGCAAGCCATGCCGATTCGTAAGCCAACAGACCCTTACTCAAGGGGCCACGGGAGAGTGGCCGGTGGCCCCGCGTTTGGCATAGCCAGCATGCGGCTTTACGCATTTCCCGACTGTCGGGCGGACACTGGCATCCGAGTAAGAAAATTCTTACGTGACACAGTTCACGTCGAGCGCTACATTCGGCTGCAAGGGTGAAGAAATCTTCACAAGCGGCCGTCACAAGAGCGCAGACGGCTTGCAGGGGATCACGGCGCGCTCGGACGAGACCTTGGGGAGGGTTGGCATGCATCTGCTCAGAAAGTTCCAGTTTCCGGTCAAGACCGCGATGGTGGTGGGCTACGTTCTGGTCGTCAGGGAAGCCTTGGTGCTCTGGTCCTGATCGGCGTCGGCGATTTGCCTAATAGGCTGTCGGGGATCGCTGGCCGATACCCGTCATCGCGTCTCAATCTTGGTCCACCCACCCGCGTTGTTGCGCTGCCGCCAGATCGGCAGGCGTATCCACATCCAGCGCCAGCGCCGGTGCGCTGACGCAGCCCAGCGTTTGGACATCCAGGCTGGCGAAGAGCGCGCGTAAGCCGTTATCGCCCTGCAGCGCAACGTCCGCCCAGGCAGTGTGCGTCACCACCGCGGGAATACCGCGCACGCCGGCGTAGCCGCTGGTGGCGCACCCCGACGCGGCACGGTCGGCTTCGTCCAGCAAGGCACGCAAGTGCGGCGCCTCCAGTGCCGGTTGGTCGCACCCCAGAATCAGGCTACGTCGCAACGTCGCATCGTCCTGCACATGCCGGCGCAGCGCTGCCAGGCTGGAGCCCATCCCGGCAGACCAGTCGGCGTGCCGCAGCACTTCGACATCCAGCCCCTGCAGCACATCGGCCAGCCTGTCGGCATCAGCGCCCAGCACGACGACGCAGCGACGTGGTGCGGTTTGCAATGCGATACGTGCAGCGCGAAGCAGCAACGGTTCGCCGTCGCGCATCAGCAATTGTTTTGAGCGGCCGAGCCGGCTCCCCGCGCCTGCTGCCAACACCAACGCCGCATGGTCGCTGCTCATATGCAGGGCCTGGTCAGCGCGTGACAACTGCCGCATGCACCACCGTGACTGCGCGCAGGATGCAACCTGCGTGCGTCGCTAAGCATTGCGTGAGGAAAGCCACCAATACGAGGCGATTCCACAATTGACATGTCGCAAAACACGGCGTCATCAGAGAAGAGATCAGGAGACATGGCGACGTCGTGCGTAATGGAGACCGCCTCAGCGTAGAGGCCGCGCTGTGCGTGCCGAGTGACTGCGCGACGCATCGACTGCGTGCAGCGCACACGCCATGCGTTCATGCGTCGCAAGCAGCAACGCGCGACAGCTGCACTAGCGAACTCTCATCGACGTTATCGAGATGACCGATGCGCTATGCGTAGTGCAGATTCCTATGAATCGCGCGCACGCGCATGGCTTTTTCCAGAAGCATCGCTTGCACGAAGCACAACTGCTGGCGAAAACCAAAGGCGCACAAAGCGCGACGCAACAAACCAGACAGCAGACACACAACGGCCTAAGAGCGGCTAAAAAAACAGAGCGAGCAGTCGTCAGGTGGGTGCGGACGGCGCGAAGAAACCGGAGTGTACAAGTGGTACATGCGGATTCCGAGCACCGGCGGCGCCCGCTAGCGGCTGCACAGTGGTTTTGTAAGCTGCTCTAAGCCGTAGCCGCAACGATCTGCAGATCCGCTACAGCCTGCGTCGCTTCGGCGATGATGCCCAGTGCGATGGTGTGCGGCGATGAGCGACCCATCCGCCAACCCGCAGGCAAGCGCAGACGCGCAAGCGCGGCATCTTCGTGCCCCAGCGCACGCAAGGCCTGCAGACGGGTATCGCGCTTGTTCCGGCTGCCCAGGATGCCGATGCATGCCGCATCGGATGCCAGGCCGCGACACGCGACCTGCAGATCGATCTCGCTGTCGTGCGCCAGGCTGTACAAGGCAGTGCCGGCATCCAGCTGCACATCGTGCAACGCATCGCGTAAAGCACGGCGATCGTAGTGTTCCGGCGCAAGACCGGGCGGCGGCTCGCTGGGGCCGTGCGGGCGCAGCACGCGCGTTTCGATGCCCATTTGATTTGCCAACGCCAGCAGCACCAGCAATGCCGGGTCCGCGCCGACCAGGACCAGCCGCAGTGGCGGGCGATGGACGCGCAGAAATTCGCCTGGACGGGCGTCGTGCACAGTCGATAGGTAGCGCACGCTTCCGGTACTGCGATCTAGCGCCACATGAAACGCGCGGCGGTGCTGGCGGGCATTGCGCCAGCGCGCCAGGTATTCGGACAGATCCGGCACGGGCCAGACCAGCACACCGATGCGACCGCCGCAGCTGAGCTGGATGTCCAGCACCTCGCTACCCTCGCCGTAGTCCAGCCACCGCGGCTGCCCGTCGCGCAACGTGGCCATGGCTTCATGCGCCACGGCCGCTTCGACGCAGCCGCCGGACACATAACCGGCAACCCGGCCATCTGCCCCGATCACCATTTCGCTGCCCAGCGGGCGCGGCGAGGAGCCCTGCACCTCCATCAATGTCGCAATCGCAACCCGCTGACCGGCGCGGTGCCACGCCGTCAGCACCGGCAGCAGATCGTCATGCAATGCGTAGCTCGGCCATGCCGGCCACGCCGGCTCGGCTGGCGCTGCATGCGTGACCGGAGCGACGACCGCGCTCACGCGCGCAACTGCTCGGGTAGGTGCGGCAGCAGTTTTTCCAATGTCACCGGGTAATCGCGCACGCGCACACCGGTGGCGTTGTAGACCGCGTTGGCAATCGCCGCCGCCACACCGCAAATCCCCAACTCGCCCACGCCCTTGGCCTTCATCGGCGAAGACATCGGGTCACTTTCTTCCAGGAATATCACTTCCTGGTGCGGGATGTCCGCATGCACCGGCACTTCGTAACCGGCAAGGTCATGATTGACGAAGAACCCGAAACGCTTGTCCACCGCCAGTTCTTCCATCAAAGCTGCGCCCGCGCCCATGGTCATGCCGCCGATCACCTGGCTGCGTGCCGACTTGGGATTGAGGATGCGTCCGGCCGCGCACACCGCGAGCATGCGGCGGACGCGCACCTCGCCCGTGGTGACATCCACGCCCACTTCGACAAAGTGCGCACCGAAGGTCGACAACTGATGGGTCTTGGACAGGTCACCGAATTCGATCTTGTCCTCCACCACCAAGGCGCCGCTCGCTGCGGCATCGCCGAGTGGGATGCGCTTGCCGCCGGCACGCACGTGGCCGTCGGCAAACTCGGCCTTGGCCGGGTCCAGCCCCAGTCGACCGGCGATCGCTTCGCGCAGCTTGACCGATGCCGCGTACACGCCGGCGGTGGAACTGTTGGCGCCCCACTGTCCACCGGAACCGGACGATGCGGGGAAGCTCGAATCGCCCAGCCGCACGTCGACCCAGTTCAACGGCACACCGAGCATCTCGGCAGCGGTCTGCGCAATGATGGTGTAGGAACCGGTCCCGATGTCGGTCATGTCGGTTTCCACCACCACGCGGCCGCCCTGCTCCAGGCGCATGCGCGCCCCGGAAGTCATGGCGATGGCGTTGCGGAATGCAGCGGCCACGCCCATGCCTACCAGCCAACGTCCATCGCGGGTACTGCCAGGCGTGCGCTTGCGCTTGGACCAACCAAACTGCTTTGCCCCATCTTCCAGACACTTGACCAGCTGCCGCTGCGAAAACGGCCGCTGCGGATTTTCCGGGTCCACCTGGGTGTCGTTGACGATGCGGAATTTGACCGGGTCCATCTCCAGCTTCTCGGCCATTTCGTCCATCGCCACTTCCAGCGCCATCAACCCAGGCGCCTCGCCGGGCGCACGCATGGCGTTGCCCTCGGGAAGATCCATCACCGCCAGGCGCGTTGCGATCAGGCGGTTGGCTCCGGCATACAACAATTGCGTTTGCGAGGCAGCGATTTCCGGCGCACCGCCGGCTAGATCGCCCGACCAGCTTTCGTGTGCGATCGCGGTGATCTTGCCATCGCGCTCGGCACCGATGCGGATGCGCTGCACGGTGGCCGGGCGATGGGTGGTGTTGTTGGCGATCAGCGGGCGCGGCAGCATGACCTTGACCGGCCGTTTGACTTCGCGCGCAGCCAGCGCGGCCAGTACCGCATCGGCACGCAGAAACAACTTGCTGCCAAAACCGCCACCGACGTACGGCGACATGATCCGCACATTTTCGCGCGGAATGCCCAAGGTCACGGCCAGGTCACGCGCGCCCCAATTGATCATCTGGTTGGATGTCCACACGCTGAGCTTGTCGCCGTCCCACATCGCAGTGGACGCGTGCGGCTCCATCATGGCGTGCGAGTGATCGGGTGTGGTGTATTCGGCATCCAGCTGCACCGGCGCTGCGGCGAAGGCGCCATCGAAGTCGCCGACGGCACTATTGGGTGCACCGCCTTCCTTGGTGACCTTGGCGCCATCGCGCGCTTTTTTCAGATCGTATACGCCGACCTGGCGGCCGTAATCGACCTTGATCAACTGACCCGCTGCGCGTGCCTGCTCGAAGGTCTCTGCAACCACCACCGCAATCGCCTGGTGGTAGTGCTGGATCTCCGGGCCGCCCAGCAATTTGGCGGTATTGAGCTTGCCCTTGTGCAGCTTGCCGGCGTTCTGTGCAGAGACGATCCCGAGCACACCGGGCGCGTTGCGCGCCGCGCTCAGGTCGATGCTGCGGATCGTGCCCTTGGCGATCCCCGCACCCACGACATGGCCGTAGGCAACGCGGCCTGGCAGATCGTGATGTTCGTAGGCATACGGCGCTTGGCCGGTGGTCTTGAGCGGCCCGTCGATGCGATCGACGGGCTTGCCGACGACCTTGCCTTGATCGATGGGATTGGTACCGGCAGGAGTGTCGAATTTCATATCAGGCCCTCGCGTCGGCCAGGATCGCGGTCAACGTGCGTTCCACCAGCGGCACTTTGAATGCGTTGTGTTCGGTGGGCTGTGCGCCGTCCAGCAGCACAGAAGCGATGGCGCGTGCGCCCTGGCGCGACTGCGCTTCGGCAGCTTCGCTGCGCCACGGCTTGTGCGCCACGCCACCGACGCCGATGCGCGCGGTGCCGTCGCGCTGCACGACAGCGGCAACCGAGACCAAGGCAAACGCGTAAGACGCACGGTCGCGCACCTTGCGATAGACATGCGTTCCGCCCAGCGGCTTGGGCAAGGTGACGGCGGTGATCAGCTCGCCACGTTCCAGCGCGGTCTCCAGATGCGGCGTCGTACCTGGCGCGCGATAGAAGTCGGCCAACGGCAGCGCGCGCGTCTGTCCATCCGGGCGCACCGTTTCCACCGTGGCATCGAGCACACGCATGGCGATAGCCATATCGCTGGGATGGGTGGCGATGCAGGCTTCGCTGGTGCCGATGACGGCTAGCTGACGGTTGAAGCCGCCGATCGCCGCGCAGCCACTACCAGGCAGACGCTTGTTGCACGGCTGATTGGTGTCGTAAAAATACGGGCAACGCGTGCGCTGCAACAGATTGCCCGCCGTGGTCGCGCGATTGCGCAGCTGGCCGGACGCACCTGCCAGCAGCGCGCGCGACAGCACCGCGTAATCGCGACGAACACGCGCATCGGCCGCAAGATCGGTATTGCGCACCAGCGCGCCGATGCGCAAACCGCCGTCCGGCGTTGCGTCGATGGTGTCCAGGCTTAAGCCATTGACGTCGATCAGATGCGATGGCGTTTCGATCTGCAACTTCATCAGATCGAGCAGATTGGTGCCGCCGGCGATGAACTTGGCGCCCGGCTGGCGCGCGGCTTTGGCCGCGGCATCTGCCGCCGAGGTAGCGCGCTCGTAACTGAAAGCCTTCATGCGCGCTCTCCGGCAACTTCGTTGATCGCTTCGACGATGTTGGAATACGCACCGCAGCGGCAGATATTGCCGCTCATGCGCTCCTGCAGTTCCGGCGTAGTGAGCCGGGTCTTGGCCGTCAGGTCCTCGGTCACATGGCTGGGAATGCCGCGTTTGACTTCATCCAGCACGGCCACTGCCGAACAGATCTGCCCCGGCGTGCAATAGCCGCACTGATAGCCATCGTGTTTGACGAAGGCCGCCTGCATCGGATGCAGTTTGTCCGGTGTGCCCAGGCCCTCGATGGTGGTGACCTTTGCGCCCTGATGCATCACCGCCAGCGACAGGCAGGAATTCATGCGCTGGCCGTCGACGATGACCGTACACGCGCCGCACTGGCCGTGATCGCAACCCTTTTTGGTGCCGGTCAACTGCAGGTGCTCGCGCAATGCGTCCAGCAAGGTGGTGCGGTTATCCAGTGTCAGCGTCACCGGCTTGCCATTGACTTCAAAGGCAACCTGGCTGGACGCGTTGGCAGGCTCCACTGCCTGACGTTGCGACACGGCAGTGGCAGCCATCGATTGGGTTGCGGCAACACCGGCTGCCGATGCCGTGCCAGCGATCAGTACTTCGCGACGGGTCATCTTGATGTTTCTCATGGCTGGCATCTCCAACAATGCTGGCTAATACAGTTCTTTATCAATGTGCAGGGCCGTCGGTCACAAGCGCGTGAGTGCGGCACTTGGGAGCGATGCAATCGGTCGTTGCCCGATTCTAGTTGTCGCCTGCCCATGCATTGGCGTTGAAGCTGGCATGCGTCTATGAAACGTGCTCATCACTGTGCGGCGTGATTGGAGAGCGCCGCAGCGATACAACCGATTCCTGCATCATCCGCTGCGCGCGTGATCACCTGCCGACCGCGACGCGCACCACCACCCCACCGTTATGAAACCGTGTCCGACATCAGCAGACCCGTTGCGGGCGCTGATGCTGCAACGCATGAAAACATGCTTGCCTGGGCGCGCTGGCGTCGGCGTTGCAGCCAGCGCGCAGGAATCCACTCTTAAAACTCCAGCACGATCTTGCCCAGATGCCCGCCGGCCTTCTGCAATGCAAACGCCTCGCCGATCTCGGTCAGCGCATAGCTGCGGTCGATGACCGGGCGCAGCGGCAGCCCGTCCAATGCGCGCACCAGCGCTTGCTGATGCCGGCGACTGCCGACAACCAAACCTTGCAGACGCTGCTGACGCCCCATCATCTCGGCGGTCGGCACCGGGCCAGCCGCACCGGTCAACACGCCGATCAAGGCGATGTGCCCGCCCACACGCGCGGAACGGATCGATTGCGCCAGCGTGCCGGGTCCACCGACCTCGACCACATGATCCACACCGCGTCCGTCGGTGATCTCCAGCACCTGCCGCGACCACTCGGCGTGCTGCCGATAGTTGATGACGTGATCGGCACCGAGCGTGCGGACCTTTTCCAGCTTCTCGTCGGACGAAGACGTGGCGATCACGCTCGCGCCCATCGCCTTGGCGAACTGCAGCGCAAAGATCGACACGCCGCCGGTGCCCAGCACCAGCACGGTATCGCCCGCTTTTAGGCCGCCGTTGACAACCAGCGCCCGCCAGGCGGTGACGCCAGCGGTGGTCAAGGTGGCCGCCTCTGCGTGGCTGTAACCGACCGGCGCATGGGTAAATGCCTGCGCAGCGGCCACAACCGCCGTGCGTGCATACCCATCGACGCCATCGCCTGGCGTGGTCGCAAAACCGGCGTGCAGCGGCTCGCCATCCAGCCATTGCGGGAAAAAGGTGGACACCACGTGGTCGCCGACGGCGAACTCTTCGACCTCCGGGCCGATCGCTTCGATCACGCCGGCGCCGTCGGACATCGGGATGCGTCCATCGGCCGTCGGCATCTGACCGAGCACAACGCCCAGATCATGGAAATTAAGCGAGCTTGCATGCAGACGCACACGGATCTGCCCGCGTGCGGGCTGGCCCGGATCGGGCAATTCGACCGACTTTAGTGCGTTCAGACCGGCGGGATGCGAGAGACGAATGGCGCGCATGGGGGATCTCCTCAGATGATGATTCGAACCCAGGGATAGCACGCGTATCGTGATGCGAATGCAGTCGAGCTGGCTTGAAAAGGCTGCAGCATGTTGCCTGTCGGTGACTCGCTGCCGCTGGCGCGATATCAGAACCGCCAACGGGATCTGCGTGCTGCGCCGCATTGCCGCGTACCGGTTTGCCGCGCTCCAATGCGCTGCAAATCACAGAATCGCATTGCGCCACCGCGTTTGCACGCGGTAGCGACCGCAGCGACGCGTAGGCTGGCACACCGGTTGCATCGCCCAGGTGTCTGGACAGGTAGCCACAGTGACATCACCCACCAAGCGGCGGCGGCAACGTGCACAACGCATTGCGTTGCACTTCGTGCTGACCATGGCGTGCATGCTACTGCTCGGTTCGGAGTACTGGTCCATCCATGAAGAACGTGCATCCGCGCTGCGCGTTGCCGAAGCGCAGTCGTTGAACCTGGCTAACTCGCTGGCGCAGCATGCCAGCGACACCATGTCGATCGCCGACGCGGTGCTGTCCGGGCTGGTCGCGCGCGTCGAGCACGACCAGGGAAATACCAGCGTGCGCGCAGCAATGCACGAATTTCTGGTGCGTGAGGCAAGGCGTTCGGACCGCCTGCATGGCATCTTTATCTACGCGGCAGATGGCAGCTGGGTCAGCTCGTCGCTGGATAGCACACCCAAGACGCATAACAACGCCGACCGCGCCTACTTCAAGTATCACCGCGACCATCGCGATGCGTTGTCGCTGGTCGGCGCACCGGTCAAAAGCCGCTCCGATGGCAGCTGGGTGCTGACACTGAGCCGCCGGCTCAACGGCCCGGACGGCGACTTTGCCGGGGTGGTGCTGGTGACGCTGCAGCTGAAGTATTTCCAGCAGCACTACAGCACCTTCGACGTCGGCCCGCACGGCACCATCGGCATGATCAACGACGATGGCATCGTGCTGTTACGCCGGCCCGACAAGCAGGGCGTCATCGGCAGCTCGATTGCCGGCACCTCGATCTACGTCAACATGCGCGCGCGCCGACATGGCACGGCGACCTATCGCTCGCCGATCGATGGCGTGGAGCGCATCTCCAGCTTCGCCCCGGCACGGCCGTATCCGCTGAGCGTGCTGACCGGCGTGTCGGTAGACGATGCGCTGGCCAATTGGCGGCATGCCGCGGGCCAGCGCATCGTGATCGCCACGCTTGGCTGCGCCCTGCTGCTGGGCGTGGGCATCTGGCTGGACCTGCAGCTGCGCCGCATGCATCGCAACGAAGCCAAACTCAGTTCCGAGGCCTGGGTGGATGCATTGACCGGCGTCGCCAACCGACGTGCGTTCGACTATCGGTTGTCGCAGGCCTTGCAGGAGGCGGTACGCCTGCAATCGCCGTTATCGGTGCTGATGATCGATGTCGATCACTTCAAGCTCTACAACGACACCTATGGCCATGTGAATGGCGACGCCTGCCTGCGCCTGATTGCCGGCGCCATCGCCGGCTGCTCGCGGCGCAGCAGCGACGTGGCTGCGCGGTATGGCGGCGAAGAGTTCGGCATGATCCTGCCGCATACCGATGCCGCCGGTGCGCTGCGCCAGGCCGATGCCGTGCGCAGCGCGGTGGCCGAACTCGGCCTGATGCATCTGCCGAGCCCAACCAGTGCGCACGTCACCGTTAGCGTCGGCGCTGCCACCTTCGAACCCGGCGAAGCACCGCTGACCCCCGACGCCATCGTGCATGACGCCGATTCGGCGCTGTATCGCGCCAAGCAGAGCGGGCGGGATCGTACGTCGGCGTGATCCAGACTCCGGCTCTGCCGCGTTGCCCGGCCTCACTCCACTGACTGACCCTGCAGTCACCTCGCCCTCGGCGCACCCGTGGATCCACGCAGCATCAGGCTGAAATCCAGCGTCTGCTGCAGCGGCACGTCCACCCTTTCGATGATGGCGAGCAGCAGGTTGACCGCGCGGACACCGATCTCTCGCATGGGTTGCCGGATGGTCGTCAATGGCGGCGTGAGGTAACTCGACGACGCCAGGTCGTCGAAGCCGACAATGGACAGGTCGTCCGGCACGCGGATACCCAGGTCCCGGCAGGCGGCCAGGGCGCCCAGCGCCATTTGATCGCTGAAGCAGAAGATCGCGGTCGGCGCAGGCGCACGAGCCAATAGCGCCATCGCAGCCGCATGGCCGGATTCTACGGAGAAGTCGCCCGGTACGACGGTCAGTTTGCGCAGACGGCCGCGTGCCTTGCCGGAGGCCCGGGCCCCTTCCAGGCGTTGCTGGTGCAGCGGATTGTCGGGCGGGCCGCCCACCACGGCGACCCGCTCGTGCCCCAGTCCATACAGGTGTTCCATCATGGCGCGCGCGGCGGCCGCGTTGTCGATGTGGACGCTGGGGATACCAAGCGCCGGGTCGAACTCGCATCCGTTGACCACCGGCGCGGCGGCGCCTAGCTGCTTGACGATCTCACGCGCCGTCGGCGGGAGGCCGTGCCCCAGCACGATCAGGCCGTCTGCCTCGTTACGGAGAAGCATCTGCGCGTAGCGCTCCTCGCGATCGGGCTGGTGCTGGGTATCACCCAGCAGGACGGCGTAGCCGACGGCCTGCGCCGCGTCCTCCGCGCCCTGCAGGATCTGGGCGAAGAATGGATTGGCGATGTCCGGGACGGTGACCAGGAGCTTGCCGCTGCGCTGGGTCTTGAGCGTCCTGGCCACTGTGTTGGGGACATAGCCCAGCGCCGCGGCGGCCTGCTCGATGCGCGTGCGCGTGGCGGGCAGGACTTTTTCCGGCCGGGAAAGCGCCCGCGACACCGTACCGGCGGTGACGCCAACGTGCTTTGCGATGTCGTAGATGGTTGTAGCCATGACCTTGATTCTTCTTTCTGCTGTGCAGTGCACAACGGGTCTTGCGGAAGGCCCATGCTAGGATGATTCAATCGATTGCATGAGGGCGAATTACGTTGAAGACGCTCAAGGGTCCGGCGCTATTCCTGGCACAGTTCATCGCCGACACACCTCCCTTCAATCGCTTGGACACACTGGCCGGTTGGGCTGCGGGCCTGGGGTATTCTGGCGTACAAGTGCCGACCAGCGCGCCGCACCTGTTCGATCTGGCCCAGGCCGCGCAGAGCCAGGCGTACTGCGACGACGTCGCCGGCATGCTGGCCGGGCACGGGTTGCAAGTCACCGAGTTGTCGACCCACTTGCAGGGGCAGCTGGTCGCCGTCCACCCCGCATACGATCAGCTGTTCGACGGATTCGCACCGTCGGACAAGCGCGGCAACCCCGCCGCCCGCCAGGCCTGGGCGGTTGAACAATTGCTGTTGGCGGCCAAGGCCAGCCAGCGCCTGGGGCTGACAGCGCATGCCACGTTCTCCGGCGCGCTGGCCTGGCCTTACTTCTACCCCTGGCCGCAGCGGCCGCCCGGGCTGGTGGAAGAAGCCTTCGCCGAACTCGGCCGCCGCTGGCGCCCCATTCTGGATGCCTTCGACGCCTGCGGCGTGGACCTGTGCTTCGAGATCCACCCGGGCGAGGACCTGCACGACGGCGCGACCTTCGAACGCTTCCTCGATGTCGTAGACCATCACCCACGCGCCAAGATCCTGTACGACCCCAGCCACTTGCTGCTGCAGCAGATGGACTACCTGGGCTTCATCGACCGGTATCACGCGCGTATCGGCATCTTCCATGTCAAGGACGCGGAGTATCGCGCCAGTGCGCATAGCGGCGTGTACGGCGGCTACCAGGACTGGATCGATCGTCCGGGGCGGTTCCGTTCGCTCGGCGACGGTCAGATCGACTTCAAGGCGATCTTCTCGAAGTTCGCGCAATACGATTTCCCGGGCTGGGCGGTGCTGGAGTGGGAGTGTTGCCTGAAGCATCCGGAAGACGGCGCACGCGAGGGTGCGGCGTTTATCCGCGACCACATCATCCGCGTGACCGAACGCGCGTTCGACGACTTTGCCGACAGCGGCGCCGATCCGGAATCGCTGCGCCGCATGCTGGGGACATAGAGCGTGTTATGCGTCTCGACGCACCACAGGACGCTTCGCACTCACCTCAAAGTACATAACACGCTCTAAGCCAATACCGCCTGGGAGGGCAAGCCATGAGGCACACCATGTCGCGCTTGGGCGCGATGATGTTTCTGCAGTTCTTCATCTGGGGAGCGTGGTTCGTGACCCTGGGCACGTACCTGGTGCAGGGCCCCCTCAAGGCCAGCGCGAGCCAGGTGGCGACCGCATTCCTCAGCCAGTCCATCGGCGCCATCTTGGCGCCCTTCCTGGTCGGCTTGGTCGCAGATCGCTACTTCGCGGCGCAGCGCATCCTCGCGGTGCTGCACCTGGCAGGTGCGGCGCTCATGTGGCTGGCATCCACGGCGACGAGCTTCGGCATGTTCTCCGCCTGCGTCATGGGGTACATGCTGCTGTTCATGCCGACGCTGGCACTGGCCAACAGCGTGGCGATGCGGCACATGCAATCGCCTGAAAAACAGTTCCCGCCAGTGCGGGTAGCCGGCAGCGTCGGCTGGATCGTGGCGGGCGTGATGATCGGCTGGCTGGGCTGGGAACAGGCGCACCGGCTCGAACTGACGTTCCGGATGGCGGCGATGGCATCGCTGGCCCTGGGCCTGTATGCCTTCACCCTGCCGCATACGCCGCCGCTGGCGCAACAGCGCGACGCCGGGCTGGGACAGATGCTGGGACTGGACTCGCTGCGGCTTCTGAAGTCGCGCTCCTATTTGGTGTTCTTCCTGGCATCCATCGCCATCTGCATCCCGCTGGCGTTCTACTACAACTTCACCAACCCGTATCTCAACGATCTGGGCGTGCGTGGCGCGGCTGGACTGCAATCGCTGGGGCAGGTGTCCGAAGTGCTGTTGATGCTGGCCATGCCGTTCCTGTTTGTGCGGTTGGGGGTCAAGACGATGCTGGCGCTGGGCATGGCGGCGTGGGTGCTGCGCTACGTAATGTTCGCCTTTGGCGATGCGGGCGGCGGTTTCTCCTTGCTGGTGATCGGCATCCTGCTGCACGGCATCTGCTACGACTTCTTCTTCGTCACCGGCCAGATCTACACCGATGCGTATGCCGGCCCCGCCGCGCGCAGCAGCGCGCAGGGGTTCATCACCCTGGCCACGTACGGCGTGGGCATGTTGATCGGCACGTTCCTGTCCGGCGCGGTCGTGGAGCACTACACCACGGCGGCGGGCCCGGACTGGCAGCAGATCTGGCTGTTCCCGGCAGGCGTGGCGCTGGTCGTGTTGATCGCCTTCCTGTTGCTCTTCCGCGACCGCCCGGTCGTCGCGGCCACGCCCTCCACGCCCTGAGATCCCCACCCGATGAGCAAGCTTGGAATCGCCATCGTCGGCACCGGCATGATCGGCGCCGTGCATCGTCGCGCGGCGCTGCTGGCCGGTGCCGAGGTCCGCGGCATCGCCGCCTCTTCCCCGCAACGCGCACGCGACGTGGCGCAGTCATGGGGTGTGCCGCGCGCCTATCGCGACATCGAGGAGGTGGTCGCCGATCCGCAGGTGCAGGTGGTGCACGTCTGCACACCCAACCATCTGCACCGCGCCATGGCGCAGGCGGCGCTGCAAGCCGGCAAGCACGTGATCTGCGAAAAACCCCTGGCCACCACGTTGCAAGACGCCCAAGCATTGGTTGCACTGGCCGCCTCGACCGGGCTGGTTGCCACGGTCCCCTTCGTCTACCGCTATCACCCGGTGATCCGCGAGGCGCGCGCGCGCATCGCGCAGGGCGAGCTTGGGCCGCTGCGCCTGATCCACGGCAGCTATCTGCAGGACTGGCTATTGGACCCTGCCAGCAACAACTGGCGCGTGGACCCGGCGCTGGGCGGCGCATCGCGCGTGTTCGCCGACATCGGCTCGCACTGGTGCGACCTGGTGGAATGGGTCGGCGGCGAGCGTTTTGTCGAGGTCAGCGCTGCCTTCGCGACTGTCATCGCCGAGCGCGGCGCCCTCACCGGCCAGAGCTTCAGCACGCCGACGGCGGGCGGCGCGGTGCAGGCGGTCGCGAGCGAGGATGTGGCCGCAGCGATGTTCAGAACCGGCGCGGGCACGCTGGCGTCATTGACGGTCAGCCAGGTCTCGGCCGGACGCCGCAATCGTCTCTGGTTCGAGATCGATGGCGCAAGGGCAAGCGTGGCGTTCAACCAGGAGGACGCCGAACGGCTGTGGATCGGCCTGCCCGACCAGCGCGAGGAAATCTTCGTGCGCGGGCCGGGTGCCGGCAGTGCCGAACAACGCCGGCTGTCGACGTTGCCGGCCGGGCATGCGCAAGGCTATGGCAATTGCTTCGAGGCGTTTGTCGCCGACACCTATCGCGCCATCGAAGGCGAGCGGCCGGAAGGCCTGCCTACCTTCGAAGACGGAGTGCGCTCGGCGTTGATCGTCGATCGCGTCATCACATCGGCCAGGACGCGCGCCTGGACGGCCATCGATTGAATCCCGGGAGGACTTCTTCATGCGTACAGCCCTATGCAGGACCGCGACACTCGCACTGCTGCTCCTCGTCGCCCTGCCCGCCTTCGCGCGCGACGCCGCCGGCCCGCAAAAACCCATCGCGGTGCAGATGTACACGCTGCGCAACGCCGGCTCGCTCGACCAACAGTTGAAGATCGTCCATGACGCGGGCGTGGGCGCGGTGGAAACGGTCGGCATGCACAACGTCAGCGCTGCGGAACTCAAGCAGCTGCTCGACAAGTATTCGATCAAGGCGATCTCGTCGCACGTGCAACTGGCCGAACTGCGCAAGAACCTGGACGCCGTGGTGGCCTTCAACCGGTCGATCGGCAACACGACACTGGTGGTGCCTTACCTGGAAGAGAAGGATCGGCCGACCGATGCCGCAGGCTGGACCGCATTGGGCCAGGAACTAGGCCAAATCGCGAAGCGGCTACGTGCCAAGGGCATGCACCTGGCCTACCACAACCACGACTTCGAACTGGTCGACTTCAATGGCAAGACCGGGCTAGAACTGCTGTTTGCAGCGGCGGGCCCCGATCTCAAGACCGAGTTGGACCTGGCCTGGGTTGCGCGCGCAGGCTACGACCCGGCGGTGATGCTGGGCAAGTTCAAGAGCCGCATGTTCGCGGTACATGCCAAGGACAATGCCCCGAAAGGCCAGGCCGAGGACGAGGGCGGCTTTGCCTCCGTCGGCCAGGGCGTGCTGGACTGGAACGCAATCCTGCCTGCCGCAGCGGATGCCGGCGTGCGCTGGTACATCATCGAGCACGACCGTCCGCGCGATCCGGCCACGGTCATCCAGACCGGTGCTGACTACCTGCGTGAACACCTGCCCGCCGGCGCGCATCGCTAGCGCGCTAAGGAGCCTCGCTTGAAAACGATCCTGACAATCGCCGTGGCTCTGCTGGGAGCGACGCTTGCGACCACGGCGTGGTGCAAGGACGACCCGACGGCCGGTGCGCAGCTCTACGCAACGCACTGCACGGCCTGCCATGGGGCCAATCGCGCGGGCGTCCCGCCTACGTTCCCCGCGCTTACCGACGTGGGCAAGCGGCTGCCGCCCGCGCAGATCAAGGAAAAAATCAGCAAGGGCGGCGGGTTGATGCCGCCCTTTTCGCAGCTGTCGCAACAGGAAGTCGACGATATCGCCAGCTTCCTGGCGCAATAAGAGCAACTCACAAAACGACTGCGCAGCCGCGAGGCGGGCGCGGCCGGTGCTCGGTGCGGCATGTACCACTCGTACGCTGCGGTTGCTCCGCGCCGCCCACGCCCACCTGACGACTGCTTGCTATGTATTGTTAGCCGCTCTCAGCGACCGGCGCCAACTGCGCGCCGGTGTTCCGGCGTTACAGCTCGCGCACCCAGATATTGCGGTAGCTGACCTTGGAATCGTGCTCCTGCAGAAAGATCGGCGCGCACGCGTGGGGCGAGTACGACGGGGCGCCGATGTACTCGGTCTTGCCCGACAGGACGGTGTCGTTCTGCACCAGCACGCCGTTATGGAGGACGGTGATGCGGGCCGCTGAGGTGAGCCCGCCCCCCGGCGAGAAGCGGGGCGCCTTCCAGATGATGTCGTAGGCCTGCCACTCGCCCGGCGCACGCGATGCGTTCACCAGCGGAATGGCCTGCTTGTAGATCGCGCCGGCCTGGCCGTTGGCATAGGTCGGGTTGTTGTCGCTGTCGAGCACCTGCAGCTCATACAGTTCCTGCAGGAAGATGCCGCTGTTCCCCCGCTGCTGGCCTTCGAAACCTCGGGGCGCGGTGGGCGTGCGCCACTCGACATGCAGCTGGATGTCGCAGAAGCGCTGCTTGGTCCGGATGCCCTTGCTCCCCGGGACCACGGTCAGCGCGCCGTCGGCAACGCTCCACGGTACCCGACCGCCCTGCTCCGACTCCCAGGCGGAGAGATCTTTGCCATCGAACAGCACGATCGCATCGGAGGGCGCGCCGCCAGCGCGCGTGGCCACGATCGCAGGTACGGGCGTCCACACCTCGGTCTTGGCCGGATCGCGCGACGGGTCGCCGCTGGTCTGCGCTAACGCAGGCGCTGCGGCCAGCAGGCAGGCCACCATCAGCAGGGGCCTGGTCATCGTGTTCCCGGGGAAGTGGCGCATCGGCACATCCTTGCGGTCCATCAGTTGATCGCCCAAGCGGGCGTACCGGGGGTATAGGCCATGTCGCCGTCGTAGCGACCCGGCACGGCGACGTAGCGCAGCACTTCGGTCGCTGCGACCTGCGAGGTGAAGAAGCTGAAGATGGCTAGCTGCTTGATCATGGTGAAGTAATGCGGGATCGCTCCCGCCATTTCGGCGGTGCCGGTATCGGTCGTTTCGACGACATGTTTCCTGGCTTCTGCATCCAAGGCACGCAGCAGCTCGGTGCGCGCCTGCGGCGCCAGCGACACGAATCGGCCGCCGGCGCGTTTGTCGATCTCGATCAACCCGGCGCGGAATGTCGCCTGCTCCCGGGCGGCATAGCAGTCGGTAACGAATTGCGCCATGAACGGGCCAGCGCCGGCGTCCTTCGCCCCCGGCGTTGCGGTCCGCGGCAGGATGGTCTCTGCGATCTCGTCCAGCATGCCGACCTCGGCGGCGGAGAAGAGCGTCTTCGCCCCCGCGGCCGGCGCCTGCCCATGGACGAGCGCAGGCAGGCCGACCATGGCCGCGCCCGTGGCGGCGACGATCATCTTCAGCAGTTCGCGACGTTCCATCACAGGTTCCCCGCTTTCAGCTCTCGCACGGCGTGATCGGCCGCCCGCGCCGTCAGCGCCATGTAGGTCAGCGAGGGATTCACGCAGGCGCTGGACGTCATGCAGGCGCCATCGGTCACGTAGACGTTCGGCGCGTCCCAGACCTGGTTGTGCTGGTTCAGCACCGAGTTGCTGCGGTCGCGGCCCATGCGGGCAGTGCCCATCTCATGGATGCCCTTGCCCGGGGCGTAGTCGTCATCGTGCATCTGCACGTCCTTGACCCCGGCGGCCTCCAGCATCTCTGCGGCGTCCGCGGCCATGTCCTTGCGCATGGCCTTTTCGTTCGCGCGCAGGGACACATCCATCGCCAGCACCGGCAATCCCCATTTGTCCTTGCGCTGCGGATCCAGGCGAATCGTATTGTCGTGGTGAGGCAGCATTTCGCCGAATCCGGTCATGCCGATGCGCCATTTGCCCGGCAGGGTCAGCGCGTCCTTCAGGTCAGCGCCGATGTTCAGTTCGGCGATCTCGCGCGACCACCCGGTGCGGCTAGCGCTGCCCTGATAGCCGAACCCGCGCAGGTAGCCGCGTCTGTCCGCGGCGACGTTACGGAAACGCGGAATGTAGAAACCGCAGGGACGACGGCCGAAGTAGTACTTGTCCTCAAAGCCCTCGATCCGGCCGGAGGCACCCGCGCCGAAATGATGGTCCATCACGTTGTGCCCCAGCTCGCCGGACGAAGAACCCAGCCCGCCTTCCCAGACATCGGTGGCCGAGTTCATCAGCAGCCAGCTCGAGTTGAAGGAGGACGCGTTAAGAAAAATGACCTTGGCCGTGTACTGATAGGTCTGTCCGCTCTCGGCATCGATGATCTCCACGCCCCGCGCACGCTTGCGGTCCTTGTCGTAGAGCACTTCCTTGACGATCGAGAAGGGCCGCAACGTCAGGTTGCCGGTCTTCATGGCCGCCGGCAGCGTCGCCGACTGGGTCGAGAAGTAGGCACCGAAGGGACAGCCCAGGATGCACTTGTTGCGGTACTGACAGTTGACGCGGCCCTGCTCGACCATGGGCTGGGTGATGTTCGCGGTGCGCGAGTGAATCAGGTGCCTGGTCCCACCGAAGGCCTTCTTGATCCGCGCGGCCACGTCCTTTTCGACGATGTTCAACGGGATCGGCGGCAGGAACTCGCCATCGGGCAACACGTCCAGGCCCTCGCGCGTGCCGGCGATGCCGGCGAACTTCTCCACGTAGTCGTACCAGGGCGCAAGGTCGGCGTAGCGGATCGGCCAATCGGTTGCGATGCCGTCCTTGAGATTCGCCTGGAAATCCAGGTCCGACAGGCGATAGCTCTGCCGTCCCCACAGCAGCGAGCGACCACCCACGTGATAGGCGCGGTACCAGTCGAATCGCTTGAGCTCGGTGTAGGGCGATTCCTGTTCGTTCGCCCACATGCCCTGCAGGTTTTCGACCAAGCCGTAGTCGCGCTTCAACACTGGATAGTCGGCCTTCATCGCCTGGGTCGGCCGGTTGTAGTGCGGGAAATCCCACACTTCCTTCATCGCGTTGACATAGTCCTTGACGTGCTCGATGTTGCGTCCGCGTTCCAGCATCAGGACCTTGAGGCCTTTCTCGGTCAGCTCCTTCGCCGCCCAACCGCCACTGATTCCCGAGCCAACGACGATGGCGTCGTAGTGATTGTCTGCCATGGGTTCTACTTCACCTGGGTGGATAGCGTTTCAGACGTCGCAGAGGCGGATTGCCTCGCGCAGCGAGCCGACGGGATCAGGCGCCGTAGGAATGAATTCCTGCGCCAGATAGCCGTCGAAACCGGTATCGCGGATCGCGCGACAGATGGCGGGATAGTGGAGTTCCTGATCGTCTCCGATCTCGTGCCGGCCAGGCACGCCCGCGGTGTGGTAATGCTTGAAGAAAGCGTGATGCTTGCCGATGGTGGCGATAATGTCGCCCTCCATGATTTGCATGTGATAGATGTCGTACAGAAGGCCGAAATGATCCGAGCCGATGCGCCGGCACAGCTCGACGCCCCATGCCGAGTTGTCGCACAGATAGTCGGGATGATCGACTTTGGAGTTCAGTAGTTCCATTACCAGCACGACGCCGCGCTTCTCGGCATGTCCGAGGATGCGCTTGAGTCCGGCTTCGGCGTGGACCATGCCTTCCTTGGGGTCCATACCGTTGCGGTTGCCGGAAAAACAGATGAGGTTGCGATAGCCGGCATCGGCCACCAGATCGATGTGCCGCGTGTAGCGCTCGACCAGCTGGTCGTGGAACTGGCTGCCCGCGAAGCCCTTGTCCAGGCCCATCTCCGCGCCGTTGCACATCGAGCTGTACACGCCATTGGCCTTCAGCGTAGGCCAATCTGCCGGGCCGACCAGATCGATGGCGGCGAACCCAATGCCCTTCACCGTCTGGCAAAGCTGGGCGATCGACTGCTGCGGAAACGTCCAGCGGGCCACGGAATGCTTCAGGTGGCCCTTGCGCGGCTCTGCAGCGGCCGCGGCAAACGCAGGCAACATGCCCGCAACGCCGAAGCCAACGCTCCCGGCGACAGCAACGCGCAGCGCATCCCGACGCGTGAACCCCGGGGCCGGCGCCGGCCCGCTCGATTGGATAGACATCCGTTTTCCGGCCTCCCAACCGGTATCAAATGCTAAGGATTCACCGCGATTCAATCGATTGCACCATAAAGTAGGGAATCGCTTTTTTGCAAGACGCAGTGCACGAAACCCATGCTGCAGAGCAAAACGCCTGTCGCACCAGGCGCTGCATGACGGTGATGGAATGTCGGACGTCGCAGGAGGTGGACTGCTAGACGATCCCAGTCCATCCAGTCGATGCCGACCGGAGTTTTTATGTCAACAACGCCGCACGCAAGCGGGCAACTTGTTAACGCCTAGCATCGCTTCAGCGACGCGTTTCGCCTTCGATCATCCCGCCTATCTCAGCGGACCCTGCCCCGCCCACGAAGCGAAAATTGAGCCGACCTGCTGGAATTTTCGGTGCGATTCCCCAAGAGACGCCCGGGCCGCCATGAGGATCAGCGACTACTGCTCAGGGGACTACCGCAGCGGTGACGAGATCAGCTGCACCTGGAACAGTTCGGGCGGCGCATGGAACCTCCGAATCAGCCATTTTCCGTGGCCATGAACTGTCTAGAAAATCCTGTGCGTATCAAAGACGAGTCGTCGGACCTTGTTGGAGATCGTTAACAACAAAAAAAGGCCCTTGGCAAATGCGCCAAGGGCCCTTGTTTACATATTTAAAAAGATATTCCTTAGAACGGAATATCGTCGTCCGCAAAATCGTCCATCGGCGGCGCGGACTGCTTCTGGGCCGGCTGCTGACGACGCGGGGCATAGTCCTGACCGCCGCCGCCATCGCCACCACCGTAGCCGCCACCTTGTCCACCGCCACCACCGCCCTGCTGCTGACGCGGGGCCTGTGTGCGCTGCGGGCGATCGCCGCCCATGCCACCGCCGCCACCGCCGCCTTCACCACGGCCGCCAAGCATCTGCATTTCGTTGGCGACGATGTCGGTGCTGTACTTTTCCACGCCGTCCTGACCGGTGTACTTGTCGTAGCGCAGTTCGCCTTCGACATACACCTGCGAGCCCTTGCGCAGGTACTCACCGGCAATTTCGCCCAGCTTTCCAAAGAACACCACGCGATGCCACTCGGTGCGCTCCTGGTTATTGCCTTCGCGATCCTTGCGCATGCTGGTGGTCGCCAGGCTCACGCGGGTGATCGCCATGCCGGCCTGGGTGTACTTGGTGTCGGGATCGTTGCCGAGGTTGCCGACGAGGATGACTTTGTTGATGCCGCGGGCCATAGGTGCTTCCGAGATGATGCGCTGGCGCCGGGGGCGCGCAGCGATGAATGTTTGTGAGGCAATGTTACCGCACCTGCCCGTTGGCGGTCGTGGCGGGTTGCCGCGCCCGGCTGCCGGGCAAGCGCCCTGCCCGGGGTCGGAAATCCAGCCCGCGCGGGCCTTTGCGGCCCCAATCCCGGCCGCACGCCACCGCGAATGTGAAGGCGCCGGTTGCGCCCGGCGGGACGGATCCGGCCAGGGCACCTATAATCGGCGTACATCACGAACGCCTGCGCATGACCATCGCCGAAGACCTCCCCACCGTCCTGGGCCTGCCCCAGATCCAGTCCCTCGCCGCGCCCGACATGGCCGCGGTGGATGCGCTGATCCGTCGCCGCCTGGCCTCGGACGTCGTGCTGATCAATCAGATCGCCGATCACATCATCTCTGCCGGCGGCAAACGCCTGCGCCCGATGCTGGTGATGCTGGCCGGCCACGCCGCCGGCGGCTCCGGCCCGGAGCACCACCAGCTGGCGGCGATCATCGAATTCATCCACACCTCCACCTTGCTGCACGACGACGTGGTGGACGAATCGGATCTGCGCCGCGGTCGCAGCACCGCCAACGCCCTGTGGGGCAATGCACCCAGCGTGCTGGTGGGCGACTTCCTGTATTCGCGCAGCTTCCAGTTGATGGTCGAGCTGGACCGCATGGAAGTCATGCAGATCCTGGCCGACACCACCAACCGTATCGCCGAAGGCGAAGTGCTGCAGCTGTTGCACGTGCATAACCCCGACACCGACGAAGCCGCCTACCTGCGCGTGATCGAGCGCAAGACCGCGGTGCTGTTCGCCGCCGGCACCCGCCTGGGTGCGTTGGCCTCGGGCGCAGATGCCGATGTGCAGCAGCACCTGTACGACTACGGCATGCAGCTGGGTTTTGCGTTCCAGATTGCCGACGACGTGCTCGATTACGCCGCAGACGCCAGCGACCTGGGCAAGAACCTGGGCGACGACCTGGCCGAAGGCAAGGCCACGCTGCCGTTGATCCATGCGATGGCGCATTCGGACGCGGCCACGCAGCAACGTCTGCGGCAGATCGTCGAACAAGGCGATGCCGCTGCAATGCCGGAAGTGCTGGCCGCCATCCACGCCACCGGCGGGCTGGACTACAGCCGGCAGCGCGCCGCCGAATACGCCACCGCTGCCGAACAGGCGCTGGACACCCTGCCCGCCAGCCCGGCGGTGGCCGCATTGCGCGGCTTGGCGCGTTACGCGGTCGAACGCACGCACTGATCCGAAGCGCTGAGCGCTCCGGACGGGAGTGGGAATTTGGGGTTGGGGATGCGCAAAAGCAGCGTTGCTCGCGCTTTTACGCATCCCGGCATGCGATTGCCGAACGATTGATCGGCGTAAATCACTGAGCACAAACGTCAGTGGATTGATTCGTTGAAGAACGGGACCGCGCTTTGCAAATCCCGAACCCCGAATCCCCAATTCCGGCTATCGCGCAAACCGCTCGTCGAAGAAGTCGCCAAGCATGCGATACGCACGCTTGGCCGCGCGCGGGTTGTACAGGCAACCGGGCGGGCTGTTGGCATCGGCTTCGGCAAAGCAATGCACCGCGCCACTGAAGTTGACGAACTGCCAGTCGGCGCCTGCAGCATTCATCTCGGTTTCGAACGCGGCGATGTCCGCCTTGGTCACGCTCTTGTCGTCGGCGCCATTGAGCACCAGCAGCGGAGTTTTGGCTGAGCCGGCAGCGGCCGGGCTAGGCGTGGCGATGCCGCCGTGCAGGCTGACCACGCCGGCCAGCTGCGCACCGGCACGCACCAGTTCCAGCACCGTGGTCCCACCGAAGCAGAAACCCACCGCACCGATGCGCGTTACATCCAGCGGTGCCTTGCCGGCCTGCGCCTTGAGCACGTCGACCGCTTTCAGCGCGCGTTCGCGCAACGTCGGCGGGTCCTTTTTTAACGCGCCGGCGAGTTGCCCGGCCTCGCTGTCGTTGGCCGGACGCTTGCCCTTGCCGTACACATCGGCCACCAGCACCACGTAATCGTCGCCGGCCAATTGCTTGGCCTTGGCCACCGCCGAGTCGTTGACGCCGCGCCAGTTCGGCACCATCACCAGGCCGGGGCGCTTGGCATCGCCGGCATCGTCGTAGACCAGCACGCCGCTATAGGTGTCCTTGCCGACCTTCCATTCCAGCGGCTTGGCCTGCATCGCGGCCATCGCCGGAAATGCCAACGACGCCAACACGCCGACCAGACCCACACCGCTCCACGACCATTGCTTATGCATGCGCTTGCTCCCGGGATTTGCGCGAGTGTAGGCCTAGCCGACGTGCAGGAGTGGTCGCGGCGCACGGAAGACAGCCACCAGCAGATGGACCGCCCACCGATGTCGATTGTGTCCGCCGTCGAGGCGATCGCTTGTCGGCACGCTCTCGTGGCCCTGCTCCTGCGTCGGGGCCATCGCGCGCGCGATGGTGTGACAGTCAGAGGCCTTACTGCACGCCCAGCCCGGGGATGGCACTGATCGCCGCCGGGTCGAATCCGGCCAATTGCGCGAAATGCCGGCCGCGTGCAACGTAATCGCGGTAGGCACCGAAGCTGGGCGCGCCCGGCGACAGCAGCACCACACCGCCCTGCGCACCCAGCGCATCACGTGCCAGTTGCATGGCGTGTTCCAGATCAGTGGCGGCGTGCAGCCCAAAACGGCCGTTGGCGGCCAGTGGTTCCAGCAGCGCATGGATACGCGGGCCGTTGGCGCCCATGGTGACGATTTCCAGCGGCGCCTGCTGCGCCATCTGCGCGGCAAACTCCTGCCAATCCAGCCCGCGGTCATGCCCGCCGACCAGCAAGGCGACGCGCCGCTGCGCAAAGCAGGCCAACGCGGCCAACGAGGCATGCGGCGTCGTGCTGATTGAATCGTTGACATAGCTGATGCCGTCCACGCTGCCGAGTAGCTGCAGGCGATTGGGCAACGGACGAAAGCTTAGCGCCGCCGGTGCCAGCGCTGCGGCATCCAGGCCCAACGCTTCGATTGCGGCCAGCACCGCGCACAGATTGCGGCGATTGTGCTCGCCAGGCAGCGGCACGTTGGCGGTATCGAAGATGGCCAGCTCACCGCGATACACCACCTCGCTGCGCAGATGCCAGCCATCGGCATGATTGAACCAGCGCACCTCGCTGTCCGGCAGCTGCAACCCGCGCAACAGTGGATCGGATGCGTTGAGCAAGGCGATCCGCGGCCGCCCTTCGGTCACCAGCGACAGCTTGTCGCGCACATAGCGCGCCTCGTCGCCGTGCCAGTCCAGATGTTCGGGAAACAGGTTCAAGACCACGGCCAGTTGCGGTCGGGCGCCGCTGCGCCCGACCTCGCCGGTCTGGTAGCTGGACAACTCGATCGCCCAGTACGCCGGCGGCGGTTGCGGTGCCAGCACTTCCAGCAACGGTTGGCCGATATTGCCGACCAGGGCGGTGCGATGCCCGGCGCTGCGCAACAGGTGCGCCAGCAATGCGGTGGTGGTGCTCTTGCCCTTGGTGCCGGTCACGCAGATGGTGCCGGTCACATCGCCGTCGGCCTGTGCGTGTTCGGCAAACCACAACGCGGTGCCGCCGATGAACTGCGTGCCGTGCGCGGCAGCGGCAGTGAGTGCTTCGACGCGATACGGACTGATGCCCGGCGACTTCACCACGACCTCGAAGCGGCCCAGCGCCTGCGCGCTGGCGTCGGTTTCCACCTGCAACGCCGCATCGGCCAATGCATCCAGCTCACGCGCTTCTTCGGCGTTGCAAAAGACCGTCAGCGGTTGCGTGGGTAAGACACTGCGCAGCGCGCGATAGGCAGCGCGTCCCTCACGCCCCCACCCCCACAACGCAACCGCCCTGCCCTCAAGCTGCGAAATTCGCACGCACGCGCTCCCATAGCGCCGAGGGAATGCGGTGCTCGCCATCGATGGCCATCAGCGATTCCAGCTGCAGGTCCTGCGCATCCAGCTGCGGCTGGATCTCGCGGATGAAACGCTTCACCAACGCGTCTTCCTTCCACTCCGCGCGCGTTGCCAGCAGCGCCATCGCCGCACGCGATTCGCGGCCTTCGCCAACGCATTCGAATGGCTTGTGGTCCTGAAATTCCAGCAGCGCATCGTAGCCGCCGGCCTGGCTGGCATCGTCGAGCAGATTGCGCCCGAAGATCCTGACCAGACGCGTCTTGGGCATGAACGGTGCCAGCGCCAGGAACACGAAATGGCATTTGGGGCACACGCCGCACCAGCGGTGCACCGGGCGCTCGCCCATGATGTGGAAGTTACGATTGCAGCTGGAAAAATGCGCGTCGTAGTGATCGGTCTTGGCGAACTGCCGCGCCACCGCCAGCTCAGACAGCGGCCGCAGCAACGAGTAATAACGCAGATCCGCCGCCACGTGACGCTGCACATACGCGCCAAACGCCTGCTCGAATGCCCAGCCCTTGGACCACTGGTGATTGACCTCGCCGGTGCCGGGAATCTGGCTACCGTAGCTGGCCGAGCGTTCGTTGGAGAACACCACTTGGTCCACGCCGGTCAGCAGCGCCGACAACACCAGGATGGCCGAGTTCACAGCCGTCACCGGGATATGCCCGTTCCACGCACCCTGGCGGTTGAGCTCAAACAACTCCGGTGCCAGCACGCGGCCGACGTTGAGCACAGGCAGGCCTGTGCGCTCGGCACAGGCGCGGATCAGTTGCGAGCCGCCGATCCAGCTGACGGTCTGCGCGATGCCTGCATGCCGTAATGCTTCGATGCTGACCAGCGAATCCTTGCCGCCACCGATGGCCACCAATGCATGCTCGCGCAAGCCCAACGCAGGCGCCTGCGCAGCAGCCTGCGCAGCCACCGGAAAGGTGATCTTGCCGTGCAGGTTCAAGCCATTGCGGTAGGCGAATTCGCCCAAGCCGTGCAGGTACACGCTTTCCACCAGCGCGGCGGTGTCGGCATCGATGCTGTAGCTGTCGATGGCGATGGTCGGCGGCACCGCGGCCTTGTAATAACTCACGCCCGCGATGAGATGCAGCAGCTGCAAAGCCTGTTGCACGGCAGCAGCACGCGCGCCGTCCAGCACGAACGGCGCGCCGGGCACGGCCACGGTTTCCACCAGTTCCGGGCCCTGGTCGAAGGCATACACCAGCGTCGCCACGCCGGTCTGCGCGTCGAGTGCGCAGCGCACGAAACGGAAGGTGGAGATCTGGTGTTTGTCGAAAGCGCTCATGGACTACCTGCAAGAACCCGTTGCCGACGCAGATAGCGTCGGCACAGGGCATATTCAATCATGGAAAACGGCACCGCAGCCCACAGCAGCGGCAGGCAGCCGATGACGAACAACAGCAGCAGCACTTGCGAGCCAATCACCCGCGCATCGCCAGTGGCCGCCAACGCCACCAGCAGATACAGCAGCAACGCCGGCAGATAGCTGAGCGCGCTCAACACCACCGTGCGCAATGCCATGCCACCGGCATGCTGCGCGGTCGCGGTCGCTCGCCTATCGCGGCGACGCTGCCAGAGCGCCGCGCTCCATGCGCCAACGCCCGCCGCGACCAGCGCCGGCAGCACCCACTTCAGGCTATCGGTCCACTGCACCCGCTGGCCGGCCATGTCGATGGCGGTGGAAAACACCATCGAAACGCCGCCGGCCACGGTGCTGAGCAAGACGAACTCAGCCAGCGGGCGCATCGATCACCTCTTCGCGCGGCAGTTCGCGCTGGTTGTAGGTGCTGGCCATCGAATAGCCGTACGCACCGGCATCGGCCACCAGCACCACATCGCCCGGAGCAGTGGCAGCCGGCAATCGGCGGCGCTTGCCGAACACATCCGACGACTCGCAGATCGGGCCGACGATATCGAAACCGCCATCGGCCACGGCATCGAGCCGGCTGAGGTTTTCGATGTCGTGCCAGGCGTCGTACAGCGCCGGGCGGATCAAGGTGTTCATGCCCGCATCCAGCCCTACGCGCTGCACGCCATCCTTTTCGATCACCTGGGTGACGCTGGCCAGCAACACGCCGGCTTCGGCCACCAGATAACGGCCCGGCTCGATCGCCAGGCGGTAGCCCGGATGCACCGCCTTGACCTCGGCCAGCCCCTTGGCCCACACGTCCAGATCGAACGGCTCGTCTTCGGCGCTGTACGGAATCGGCAGACCGCCGCCGATATCGATGGTTTCCACCGTGCCGATGCGGCGCGCGAAGCCGGCCAGTTCGTCGTACATCATGCGCCAGTGCTCGCCGGTCTCCACGCCACTGCCAAGGTGCGCATGCACACCGGTGATGGTGACTTCCAGCGTGCGCGCGACTTCAACGAACTCGTCCACACGCGTGGACGACAGGCCGAACTTGGACGCCTTGCCGCCGGTGTTGACCTTCTCGTGATGGCCATCGCCATGCCCCAGGTCGATCCGCAGCCAGACATTGCGGCCGCGGAATACCTCCGGCCAGTTGCGGAACGCTTCGACGTTGTCCACGGTGACGGTCACGCCCAATGCAAACGCGGCCTCGTATTCGGCTTTGGGCGCAAAGCTTGGGGTGAACAGCACGCGGCGCGGCGACAGCTCCGGCAGGGTCTGGAACACACGGCGCAATTCGCCGTGCGACACGCATTCCAGCCCGAAACCGGCCTGCTCCAACGCGATCAAAATCGCCGGATGCGCATTGGCCTTGATTGCGTAATAGCGTTGATCCACCGCCGAAATCTGCGCCAGTGCATGCGCACGCGCACGCACGGTGGGCAGGTGATACGCATAGCGCGGCGTGCCGGCCTTGGACAGCGTCAACAGATGCGCGCGCTCGGCATGCCACCACGGTGTGGGACGCGGACGCACCGAGCCGATGATCTCGCGCCAGCGCGGGCCGAACACCTCGCCTTCGCTCACCGGCATCGCGCCGCTGTCGATCAACTCGGCATGCAAAATCGGCAACAGGCCGTCGGCGTCGGCTTCGTCGATGACGAAGGTCAGGTTCAAGTCGTTGGACGACTGCGAAATCATGTGCACACGTTCCTGCCCGAACGTGGCCCACACATCCGACAGTTTGTGCAGCAGCGAGCGCATGCCACGGCCGACCAGGGTGATCGCCGCGCAAGGAACAATAATCTTGACCTTGCAGATCTGCGACAAGTCCGCCGACAACGCCGCCAGCACATCGGTGTTGACCAGATTCTCGGACGGGTCCAGCGACACGGTGACGTTGGTTTCGGCCGAGCCGATCAAGTCCACCGACAACCCATGCTTCTTGAACAAGGTAAACACGTCGGCCAGAAAGCCCACCTGCTGCCACATGCCGATGCCTTCCATCGACACCAGCACGATGCCGTTGCGGCGGCTGATCGCCTTGACGCCCAGCACCGGCTCGGCATTGCCGTCGATGCTGGTGCCGGGCAACTCCGGGCGCTCGGTATCCAGGATCGCCATCGGCACGCCGGAATCGCGGCACGGCTTGATCGAGCGTGGATGCAGCACTTTGGCGCCGGTGGTGGCAATTTCCTGCGCTTCGTAATAGTCCAGACGGGTCAGCAAGCGCGCGTCCGGCACTTCCTTCGGGTTGGCGCTGAACATGCCGGGCACATCGGTCCAGATTTCCACGCGGCTGGCACCGAGCAGCGCACCGAAATACGCCGCCGAGGTATCCGAACCGCCGCGGCCCAGAATGGCAGTACCACCATCGGCGTGCCGCGAAATGAACCCTTGGGTGATCAGCAAGCGCGTGGGCTGCGCATCGAAGCGCGTGCGCCAGTCCGCATCGGACTGCCATTGGCACGACACCGACAAGCGCTTGGACCATTCGCTCTGATTGGGCTGCGGCGGCAATGCCGACAACCACTGCCGTGCGTCCAGCCAGCCCATGTCCAGGCCGCTGGCATGCAGATACGCCGCACCGATGGTGGAAGACAGCAATTCGCCCTGCCCCAGCACCTCGGCCTGCCAATCGAGCGTGCGCGTTGCAGCGCGCGCATCGGCAACCAGGGCATGCAAGGCGGCCAGCCGCTCGCCGAGGACCGCATCGGCATCGAGCTCAAGCTCGGTCAGAAACTCACGATGGCGGTGTTCCAGCGCGGCCACGCGCTGTGCGCTATCGGCCGCGCCATCGGCGATGGCGGTGAGTTCGTTGGTCACGCCCGAGAGCGCGGACACCACCACCAGCACGCGGCCGCCGGTTTCGTTCGCCCGTTTGCTCGCCAGTTTTCCAATCGTGTCCCAGCGATGACGACGCGACACCGAGGTACCGCCGAACTTGAGGACGATCCAACGATCGGTAGAGTGGGGAGCTGACATGGAGTAGGCGTTTATGATGGGGGAAAGAAGCCGGGATGCCGGGCGGAACCTCCGATTCTACTGCCAATGGCGCGCCTCTGACCCCGCGTGCGGTCGCACTCCGCAGCGCCGCTCTTCATCGCGGCAACGGTTTGCGCTGCAACCATCCGCAATGTTCCTACCACCGAGATCGCACCGCGCATGAGCAAGCACCGCTACCTGCAACTGGATGTCTTCGCCAGCCACACCGGCTCCGGCAACCCGCTGGGCGTGGTGTTCGACGCGGGAGCGCTGTCAACCGAGCAGATGCAGCAGATCGCCGCATGGCTGAACCTGTCGGAGACGATCTTTTTTGTGCCGGTCAGCGTGCCGGATGCCGACTATCACATCCGCATTTTCACCCCGCGCGCGGAACTGCCGTTTGCCGGCCATCCCAGCGTCGGCGCGGCGTGGGCCGCCGCAACGCACGGGCTGACCGCATACAAGGCCGATGGCCGGCTGCACCAGCAATGCGCGGCCGGCGTGCTGCCGGTGGACGTATTCGACCGCCACGGCGCCTTGCAGGTGCGGCTGCGCGCGCCGCGCGCGCACATCATTGCAACCGGCGACACCCACGCGGCGGCAGTGCAGGCAGCTAGCGCCGGATTGCAGGTGGCACAGCATCCTGCAGAACTCTGGAACAACGGCCCGAACTGGTGGCTGCTGGAGCTGGCCGACGCCGCGACGGTGCGCCAGGCCGCGCCGGATCTTGCCGCAATTACCCGCCTGACCCAGGCCAGCGCGGCAACCGGACTGGCGATTTATGCCGCTGTGCAGGACGGCGACGCAGATCTGGTGGTGCGCGCGTTCTGCCCTGGCGACGGCATCCCCGAAGATCCGGTCACCGGTAGCGCCAATGCCTGCATTGCCGCACGCCTGCATGGCGAGAACCGCCTGCCCGGCGAGGCGTCGCGTTATGTCGCCAGCCAGGGCCGCGAGGTGGGCCGCGATGGCCGCATCCAGGTGGAAGTGGATGATGCAGGTGAAGTCTGGATTGGCGGAATGACGCTGCAGGTGATCGACGGCCGCATCGATTGGTAAGCTGCCGCGCCCTGTTCGCGGATCCGCCACCATGACCACCCGCCGTTTCCTGCAACTGGATGTGTTCTCCGCCCGCCCCGGCAGCGGCAATCCGCTGGCGGTGGTGCTGGATGCGCAGGGTCTGGACGATGCGGCGATGCAGGCGATCGCCCGCTGGACCAAGTTGCCGGAAACCACCTTTGTGTTTCCCGCAGCCGATGCGCACAGCAGCTACCGGCTACGGATGTTTTCGCCGCAAAAAGAGGTTCCCTTCGCCGGCCACCCCAGCGTGGGCACGGCGCATGCGGTGCTCGACGCCGGGCTGGCCGCGCCAGACGATGGCCTGCTGGTGCAGGACGGCATTGCCGGCCAGTTGCCGCTGCGCGTGGAGCAGATCGATGGCCACCGCAGCATCGCCATCCGCACGCCGCGCGCACGCGTTGCCGAACAGGTGGACGCGGACGACCCGCGTCTGCGCGATGCACTGCACGGCTGGCCGCTCGGCGCCCTGCCGCCCGCGCTGATGGATGGCGGCCGCACCTGGTGGGTCGTGGAGCTGGCCAGCGAAGCGGCATTGCGCAGCCTGCAGCCGAGCTGGGACGCGATTGCCGCCTTGGCCGAATCCACCGGCAGCATGGGCGTCTTCGCCTACGCGCGTGCCGCTCAGGCCGGCAGCTACGATCTGGCGGTGCGCGCCTTTGTGGGCAATGGCCGGCGTTTTGAAGACGCCGCGTCCGGTGCGGCCAATGCCGTGCTCGCGGCCTGGCTGGACAGCCGCCACGCACTGCCCGGCAAGGAGCGGCGCTACGTGGTCAGTCAGGGCCGCGAGATCGGCTTCGATGCCTTGCTGGAACTGCGCATCGACGACAACGGCGACGTGTGGTCCGGCGGCCAGGTGCAGACGGTGATTCGCGGGACCTTGGACTGGGGCTGAGCGTTGCGGGCGTCAAGGTGGCCGCCGAGCCTGATGCAGGTATTTCAAAGGTAAAACCGAGAAACTTTTTCC
This sequence comes from Xanthomonas sp. WHRI 8932A, assembly GCF_035012785.1. Lineage (NCBI taxonomy): Bacteria > Pseudomonadati > Pseudomonadota > Gammaproteobacteria > Lysobacterales > Lysobacteraceae > Xanthomonas > Xanthomonas sp. WHRI 8932A. Next base: position 314,334 of record NZ_JAYGQQ010000005.1, on the reverse strand, counting down.
GTGCCGGGAACTCCGCCCGATCACCATCCAACGCACGGCGCACCTGCGCTTGGCGGTCAAACTCAGAAACAGTTGCAGTCTGCCCGATGCGACGTGCCATCAAGTACTAGCAGCAAACGCTCACCTGCCGCATATCTCGCAAGATAAAAAAAACGCTGCGGTTTCCCGCAGCGTTTTTTTACGAACAACCCACACACAGTCAATCAGTCAGGGCGCACATCCACGCGTACGCGGATCCGGTCGCCCGGGTTGTAATCGCTGCGCGTGTGGTAGGTGCGGCCCGCATATTCGTATGTCACGTCGTAGCCATCCACACGCTCGCGCGAGGTGCGGTACGACACAGGTTCGCAGACGCTGACGTTGCCTTGATAGCTGCGGTGATTGGCCTCGTAGATCGAGCGGCCCGCCGCAACGCCGGCCATGGTGCCGACGGCAGTGCCGACCAGACGTCCGTTACCGCCACCGACCTGACTGCCGAGCACCGCACCGGCGATACCGCCGATGACGCTGGCAACGCCGCGGTTGGAGGCATTGGGCGAGCCATAACTGCCGCCGTCGCGGGAGTAGCCATCATTGCTGGTGTAGTAGCCATCGGACGGACGGTTGTAGCAACGCTCGCTGCTGCGTTCGTTGTAGGAATCGGACACGATGATCGGGTCCACGCGTACGACGCGTGCGTATTCGTAACGACCGTCCTCGTAGCTGCCACGACCATTGTCGCGGTAGCCGCTGTCGTAGCGCTGCGCCGTTGCATTGCCCGCCACGGCCAGACCCATTACCAGAGCACCAAGCACAAGAGTTTTCATTGCGGCAGCTTCACAGGGAGGACACGTTGCCGATGCTCGGCTTGTTGCAGTGAAACCGCCCTGAACCGAACAGGCCTTACAAAGGCCTATTCAGGTTGCCGCCAGCTGCGCGCGCCGGCATGGTCCGCCGACGCTCCGCAGCCTTGACACGCATCAGTTGGAAAATTCGCTTTCCAGGCTGATCGGCACGGCGCTGAGCGCCTTGGATACCGGGCAATTCTTCTTGGCGGTATCGGCCAGCTCGCGGAACTTGGCTTCGTCGATCCCCGGCACCACCGCCTTGAGCTTCAGACGGATCTGCGACAGCTGCGGGCCGCCTTCCATCGACAGATCGACGTCTGCACGGGTGTCCAGCGAGGTCGGCGGAAAGCCGGCTTCGGTCAGCTGCGCCGACAGCGCCATGGTGAAGCAGCCCGCGTGCGCGGCAGCGATGAGTTCTTCTGGATTAGTGCCCTTCTCGTCGCCGAAACGGCTGCTGAAGGCGTAGCGGGTGTTGTCCATCAAGCCGCTCTGCGGCGTGCTGAGTTGACCCTTGCCGGTCTTGAGGTCGCCTTCCCAGTGAGCGGTGGCGTGACGCGAAATACCCATTGCGATCTCCTGCGATTGAAAGAGACCGCCACCTTAGGCGAGCGGGTGTTAGCGCTTGGTGCTTGTTGCGGGAATCGGGAATCGGGAATCGGGAATCGCAAGAGCGTGCACTGCTGCATGCATTTGGTCGCGCGGCTAACGTCAGGTTGGCGGCGACTCAAGACAAGCGACGAGCAGCGGCAACGATATGCATCGCGAAGGAGGCGCTGCATGGTTACGGTGGAGCTCGATTCGGACGATAGGCCACGCGCGGCTGGTAGCTGCGTAGCGTTGCTGACAGGCGCCCATGTTCGAATACAGGACGGTGCCGGGATGCATGGCTGCGTGCAGGAAAAAAGCGGGCGCTGCGACGGCTGTCGCTGCGCCCGGTGTTCAGTGTTCAGTGCTCAGTGCTCAGTAGATCTTTCGCAGGCACTGCGCTCACGCGGTGCCTGCGAGCGCAGTGCGGGCAATCAGCCCAGCAGGGTTTCCAGCACCGCCATGCGCACGGCGACGCCGTTGGCGACCTGACGCAACACGCACGATTGCGCGCCGTCGGCGACCTCGTCGGTGATTTCCACACCGCGGTTGATCGGGCCCGGATGCAGCACTGCGGCATCGCGACCGGCGCGCGCCAGACGCTCGCGGGTCAGCCCGTAGTCGCTGTGATATTGCTCCAGCGACGGCACCAGGCCCTCTTCCATGCGCTCGCGTTGCAGGCGCAGCATCATCAGGGCATCGGCACCTTCCAGCATGGCGTCGAAATCCTGGCCGACCACGCAGCCGTCCAGCATGTCGTCATCGGGCAGCAGGCTGGCCGGGCCGCAGACGCGGATCTCGCCAGCGCCCAGCGTGCGCAGTGCATGCAGGTCCGAGCGCGCCACACGCGAGTGCTTCACGTCGCCGACGATCACGACCTTGAGCTTGGAAAAATCGGTGCCCTTGGCCTGGCGCAGGGTCAGCATGTCGAGCAAGCCCTGGGTGGGATGCGAACTGCGGCCATCGCCAGCGTTGATCAATGCGGTGCCCTCGCCTGCGGCAGCGGCCAGCGCTTCCACCGCACCGTCATCCGGGTGGCGCACGACAAACCCACGCACGCCCATCGCTTCGAGATTCTTCAAGGTGTCGCGCGCGGTCTCGCCCTTGCGGGTGGAGGAGGTGGACGCGTCGAAATTGAGCACGTCCGCGCCCAAGCGCTGCGCGGCAAGATGGAATGAACTGCGCGTGCGCGTGGACGGTTCAAAAAACAGCGTGCACACCGCCGTGCCGGCCAGCACGCTGCGCTTGCCAACCCGGCCGACCGCGGCATCGCGGATCTGGCCGGCACGGTCGAGCAGTTGCAGCAGCGTGGTGCGCGGCAGTCCTTCCAGGGTGAGCAGGTGACGCAGGCGTCCGTCCGAATCGAGTTGCATGGTGGTCATCGCAGGTCGGGAATCAAGGGAGAAGAGTGGCTTGGTCGGGCGCGGCCAGCCAGCGTTCGACGATCACGGCCGCCGCCATGGCGTCCAGTGCATCGGCATCGCGGCGGCGCTTGCGCCCATCGGCGCGTTCGCGCGCAAACCGCTGCGCGGCTTCGACCGAACTGGAGCGTTCGTCGATCAGCACGACCGGCAGCGCATAGCGTTCGCGCAATTGCCGGGCGAAGGCATGCGCGCGTTTGCGGGCAGGTTGGTCTTTGTCGTCCAGGGTGAGCGGGTCGCCGACCACCAGGCCATTTGGTCGCCATTCCTTGTGCACGCGATCCAGCGCTGCCCAGTCGGGGCCGTTGGCATGCACATTGATGACCGCGACTGCACGCGCACCGGCACCCAATGCGGTACCGACCGCCACGCCGATCCGGCGCGACCCCACGTCGAAGCCCAGCACCGTGCCATCGGGGCGGAGTGCGCCCGCCTCAGGCATGCCCGGAATAATCCGTGAGCCGGAACAGGTCCACACCGATGCGCCCGGCAGCGGTCTGCCAGCGATCTTCCAGCGCGGTGTCGAACAGCACGTTGGCGTCCGACGGTGCGGTCAGCCAGCTGTTCTCGCCCAGTTCGAATTCCAGTTGGCCCGCGCCCCAGCCGGCGCAGCCCAGTGCCACCAGCGCATTGCGCGGGCCTTTGCCGGCGGCCATGGCTTCGAGGATGTCGCGCGAAGTGGTCAGAAACACGCCCTGCCCCACTTCCAGGCTGGAATCCCATTCGCGCGCATCGTCATGAATGACGAAGCCGCGCTCCGGGTGCACCGGCCCGCCACTGAGCACGATCTGCTCGCGCAGCTGCGCATCGTCGGTGTCGATGCCCATCTGCGACAGCACTTCGCCCAATGTGTACTCGGATGGCCGGTTGACCAGCACGCCCATCGCGCCGTTTTCATCGTGCTGACAAATCAGCGCGACGCTGCGCGAAAAGGTGGGATCGGACAGCGCCGGGAGCGCGATCAGCAGTTGGTTGGCCAGGGGCGTGGGCAAAACAGACATGGCCGCATTCTAGCCGTTCGTTCCGCCGCGCGCAGAGCCACTGCCATACTTGCCGCCTATTGCATGCCAAGGACCGACGATGCTGCCTACACCTGGAACCGTACCCGCGCGCTCCGACGCGCCACTGCCCCGCCAGACCCGCATCTTGATCGTACTGGTGGCGCTCTTACAGGGCTGCCTGCTATATCTGGCCGCAGCGGGACAACAACATGGCGTGTGGCCCTTCACCGAACTGGGCGCCCGAATCTGCTGGTACACCGTGGTGGCGATCGTGCCCAGCCTGGTACTGCTGAGCGTGCAGGATCTTCGCGACTGGCGCCTGTGGCAGCACGTGGCGGCAAGCACGCTGGTATTGGCTGCCCTGGGCAGCTGGGCAGCGTGGAGCAGCACTGGCGCGCCGGCCCTGCAGGTCGCGCGGGTCCTTGGTCCGTTCGGCTTCACCATCACGGTCGGCTGGTTCGTCGCGCTGCCCTGGATGCAACATCGGCAGCTGCACGGCCATTGGCGTGCCGGCTACCGCGACCTGTTCGAACACGCCTGGCAGAACGGCCTGACCCTGGCACTGGCGCTGCTGTTCGTAGGCGTGTGCTGGATGGTGCTGGGGCTATGGGCCAGCCTGTTCGCGCTGGTCAAGATCAGGTTTTTTGCCGAACTGTTCCACGAGCAGGCGTTCGCCTACCTGGCGACCGGCGCCATCACCGGGCTGGGCATCCTGATCGGGCGCACCCAGCACCGCGCGGTGCAGGTGATGCGGCAGATCCTGTTCGCCCTCTGCACCGGCCTGCTCCCGCTGCTGGCCGGCATCGCGCTGCTGTTTCTGCTGGTGCTGCCGTTTACCGGGCTGCAGGCGCTCTGGCAGACCCGTTCGGCGGCGTCGATCCTGCTGAGCCTGGTGTTCGGGCTGGTGTTGTTCACCAACGCCGTGTATCAGGATGGCAGCGGGCTGCCGCCGTATCCGCGCTGGCTGCGCCGGATGATCGAGGCCGGGTTGCTCAGCCTGCCGCTGCATGCGGCGCTGGCCGCCTACGCGGTGGGTCTGCGCATTGCGCAGCACGGCTGGACCAGCGAACGCGTCTGCGCGGCCTTGCTGGCCGCGCTGGCGCTGGCATATGCCATGGCCTACGCGTTCGCGGTGCTGCGGCCGCGCGCCGATCGTTGGCTACCGCAGCTGGCCGGCGGCAACATGGCGCTGTCGTGGGTGGTGATCGGGCTGGCAGTGCTGGTCAATACACCGCTGCTCGACCCGTATCGCATCACCGTGCAGAGCCAGATACAGCGCCTTGCCAACGACACGCCCGAGACCCTGCAACAGAATCTGGAATTTCTGCGTTTCGACAATGGCCGCCGCGGCTATCTGGCCGTGCAGTCGCTGCGCGCGACGCCGCCCTTTGCCGGCAGCCCGGAGCGCAAGCAGAAGCTGGAGCAGTTGCTGGCACGCACCAGCCGCTGGGCAGACAGTGAGCCAGTAGAAGACCAGAAGGACAAACAGCTGACTGACCTGACCCAAATCCGCAAGCACGTGACCGTAGCTGCCGGCCAGGCAGAGCCGCCAGCGGACTGGTGGCACTACCTGGTGCGGTCCAAGATGCTCTGGGGCGCCTGCACGCAGGGCAACAGCAACTGCGTTGTCAGCAGCAGCGACCTCGATGGCGACGGCGAGCTCGATGTGCTGTTGTGCAATCTCGGCGCCGACTATGTGGTTGCCTGCGAGCTGCAGACCCGCAACGGCGGTGGATGGTATCAAGCCGGTACGGCAAAGCTCTATTCCCTGGACGGCGCGGCCATGAGCGAAGTGAGCCAGGCGCTGCGCAACGGTCAGCTACAGACGCGGCCCAATCGCTGGCCGGACCTGGCGCTGCCGGGAGGCCGACGCATCCACATCACACCCAACGAAGTAGGCATCCGGCCGGAACCTCAACCATGAGCGGCTACTGCAGCATCGCGCCCGGCCACCCGGTGCACGGGCATTACCACGACCACGAATATGGGTTCCCGCAGCGCGAAGAACGCGAACTGTTCGAGCGCCTGGTGCTGGAAATCAATCAGGCCGGCCTGAGCTGGGAAACCATCCTGCGCAAACGCGCCAATTTTCAGCAGGCTTATGACCGATTCGACGTGGATACGGTCGCGGCGTATGGCGACGCCGAGATTGCGCGCTTGATGAGCGACGCCGGCATCATCCGCAACCGTCTGAAAATCCTGGCGGCCATCCACAACGCGCAGGCCATCCAGACCTTGCGCCGTTCGCATGGCAGTTTTGCGCAATGGCTGGATGCACAGCATCCGCTCGACAAGCCGGCCTGGGTCAAATTGTTCAAGAAGACGTTCCGCTTCACCGGCGGCGAAATCACCGGCGAATTCCTGATGAGTCTGGGCTACCTGCCCGGCGCACATCACGCGCAATGCCCGGTGTTCAAACGCATCGCCAAACTCAAACCGGCCTGGATGCAGGCAGCATGAGCGTGCGGATGTTCAAGCACGGAGGCAGGCACGCTTTCGGCATCGTGCCATCGCCTGTGTCGGCAAGGACACGCAACGGCTGCCTGCTCGTGCTCGTCGCCCATGCCGGGCTGGTTTTTCAGGCACATGCGGCCCCGCCAACGACTGCGACGGTCTCGCAGGTACTGGAACAATTGCGTCGCGAAATCGTCGCCGAGCCAATCGGCAACCCCACCCCGATCGATACCGTGCTGCAGCGCCATTCCGATACCACCGGGCTCAGCTTCGATCTCGGCAGGCCGGACGACAGCGACGATGCCGAATCACCCCCAGCTGTGCAGCCAGTGGGTGTGACAGATGCAGAGTGGCTGGCAGTGCAGGCTTACCGCAGCACCAGTGCCAGTGCAGAGAACGACATCGCTGAAAACGGCAACCACCACTACACATTGGCCGACCTGGACGAAGACGGTCAGCGCGATCTGATAGACGATGCGTATGTCGGCGGCACCGGGCTCTTCAACGACATCTCCGTGCTGCGCTACGACCGCGCGCAGGGCTTCCGCCCGGCAGTCGCCACTGCAGTTGACGCAGACAGCACGGCGGGCAGCTTCAGCATCAACGGCCGCGGCAGCGATCAGGCCTTGTACTGGCTGCGCATCGATGGCAAAAGCTACGCGGCCTACCGCGATGGCGATTATTCTCAGGACACGGTGACCGTATCGCGCCCGTTGTCCTTGCCCGGCGAACGCGTGGAGACGCAGGTACTGCAGGTGCGCTATCGCTACCGGCACACGCTGGCGACACCATCGCGCCAAGCAGCCAGTGCCACCGCCGAAGAACAACAGGCATCGCACTGGCTAGCGCAACACCCGCAATTGCAGGCAGCCGTCAACGCGCAGCTGCAGCAGCTTGCGTTCGCACCTGACGGCACGCAGCGTGCACCGGACCCTGCTGCACGCTGCCCGGCGCAGACCAGCGGCGATCCCGACGAAGCCGATCAATGGCCCTGGCACGATGCGGGCCACTACACCTTCGACTATGTCGCCGACTTTCGTGTGCGCCGCGGTCAAGCGTGCTACAGCGCCAGCATTGTGGCCTTTCGCAGCAGCTATCTGACCTCCCCCGAAGGGTGTTGTGCGCTGTGGCTGTACGACGCTCCCGGCACTCAGGTCGCGACCCTGCCGCTGGACTCAAGACGCGAGCGAGCCAGCGTGGCGTTGATAACCGCGACTGCGCAGCCGGAGTAACCGCCGAGCGTGGCCATCGAGACTGCGAGCTTTGCTTGATGCTGTCCAGGCCAGCTGCCACGCGATAGCGATACGCCCAGTGTCAGCGCTGTCTTCGTTTCTCCAGGCCTGCATGGCGATGCGCAGCGCTACGCCAGCAGGTATAGCGACGCCGCGCTGGGTCGCGAGGCAACCTGCATCGAGGCCTGGCACATGGCGAGAAACCGGACGATCCGGCCCGCATGGGCGCACGCGCACTCAAACGCGCAGTGCGCAGTGCTACGTCGACAACGGCATGACCTGCATACACTCTTCGGCGCACGCGGGCTGATGCAATGCTTGAACTTGCAAACCGATTGCCGGTGGAACCTGGGCGCCACGGGTTATCGGTAAAGCTGCATCGCGCCCAGGTGCGCTCCTACGTGGGGAGCGACGAGGTCGCCTGCCGGATCAAACGCCCATATAGCGGTGCGGGCGATGATTGAACATCAGCACCAGGCTCAGCATCAGCGCGCCTAGCGCCGAATACAGCACCTTGTCAGGCGTGAGGATGGCGAACGCCACCAGCATCAGCATGGCATCGAAGCTCATCTGCACCTTGCCTGCGCTCCAGCCGCGTTCGCGCTGCAGATACACCGCCAGAATGCCGATTCCGCCCAGGCTTCCGCGGTGGCGGATGAAGAACAGGATACCCAGCCCGGCCAGCGCGCCCCCGGCAATGGCGGCGAACGCAGTGCTGATGTGCGCGTACTCAGCCCAGCGCGGCAGCAGATCGGTCAAGGCGCCGCAGGCACCGACCGCAGCGAAGGTCTTCAAGGTGAATTCCCAGCCCATGCGGCGCACGCTCAGCCAGTAAAACGGCAGATTGACCAGCACGAACACCAGGCCAAAATTCCAATGCAACGCGTAGTGCAGCAGGAAGGCGACACCGGCCATGCCGCCGATCATCAGCCCGCCCTTGGCGAAGATCGCCAGGCCGAGCGAGGCCACCAGCGTGGCCAGCACCATGCCCTGCACGTCCTCGGCCACCGAATGGTGGTACGCGTGGTCGTCGGCCGTGGTTCCCGCCGAATCCGGCGGTGGCGTCAACGGCCCGGAGGTGACCACGGTGCCGTCGTCGGGCAACGGTTCTTGCTCCGGACGGAGATCGGAATCGGGAAGGCTCACGGGTTTGGGCACTGCAGTGGGGTGCGATATTAGACACTATCGGCCACCCTGGTTACATCTGAAACAGCAGCGATACCGCCTCTCCAGTGCGGGACGCATGCGTTACCACAGGGGAATCGCGTCTACAAAAAAGGCGCCCGATGCGGGGCGCCGTTTTGATCCACCACTGCAAACCACCGCGCCAGGCGCTGGCCGCAGCCAGCGCAAGCTCTGCGGCAACAGACGACGCATTACCGAACTTCGGCAATCTCCACGCCATCCATCCCCTGCGACAGGGTCTTGGCATCGCCGCCCTGCGAGAGCTTGATGCGCAGGCGCACTTCGTTCTGCGAGTCGGCGTGGCGCAGCGCGTCTTCGTAGCTGATTTCGCCAGCCTGGTACAGCTCGAACAGGCTCTGGTCGAAGGTGCGCATGCCCAGGTTGGTGGACTCCTTCATGATCTCCTTGAGCTTGTGGATCTCGCCGTCGCGGATGTAATCCTGCACCAGTGGCGTGCCGAGCATGATCTCCATCGCCACACGGCGGCTGCGCCCATCCGGAGTTGGAATCAGTTGCTGCGCCACCACACCCTTGAGGTTCAGCGACAGATCCATCAGCAGCTGATTGCGGCGGTCTTCCGGGAAGAAGTTGATGATGCGGTCCATCGCCTGGTTGGCATTGTTGGCGTGCAGCGTGCACAGCACCAGGTGGCCGGTTTCGGCGAAGGCGATCGCGTGGTCCATGCCCTCGCGGGTACGCACCTCGCCAATCATGATCACGTCCGGCGCCTGGCGCAGGGTGTTTTTCAGCGCATTTTCCCAGCTATCGGTATCGATGCCGACTTCGCGCTGGGTGATGATGCAGCCTTCATGCTTGTGCACGAATTCGATCGGGTCTTCGATGGTGATGATGTGCCCGGTGGAATTCTGGTTGCGGTAACCGATCATCGCCGCCAACGAGGTCGACTTACCGGTACCGGTGGCGCCCACGAAAATGATGATGCCGCGCTTGGTCATCGCCAGCGTCTTGATCACCGGCGGCAGGCTCAGCTCTTCCACGGTGGGAATGCGCGTCTCGATCCGACGCAGCACCATGCCCACCTGATTGCGCTGATAGAAGCAGCTCACACGGAAGCGCCCGACCCCGGACACGCCGATGGCGAAGTTGCACTCGTGGGTCTTTTCGAACTCTTCGCGCTGCGACGGCGTCATTACGTTCAACACCAGATCGCGGCTCTGCTGCGCGGTCAACGGCGTCTGCGTGATCGGGCTGATCTTGCCGTGCACCTTGATCGCCGGCGGCATGCCGGAGGTGATGAACAGATCCGACGCCTTCTGATGCGCCATCAGCTTGAGGAAGGAGGTGAAGTCGATGGTGCTCATGGCGTGCTCCCTTGGAGCCGGGAATTGGGAATCGAGAATCGGAAATTGGAAAATCTGCAAGCCAGGAGCCGGAACCAGTCAGGGGCGCGCTCGTGCGATTCCCCATTCCCGATTCCCGATTCCCGAATCACTCGAATATCCGCTTGTCCTTGGCGTATTCGCGGGCCTGGTTGCGCGTGATGAGGCTGCGCTTGACCAGGTCCTGCAGATGCTGATCCAGCGTCTGCATGCCGTACTGCTGGCCGGTCTGGATCGACGAATACATCTGCGCCACCTTGTCCTCGCGGATCAGGTTACGGATCGCCGGGGTGCCGACCATGATTTCCCAGGCTGCGGTACGCCCGCCGCCCACCTTTTTGAGCAATGCCTGCGAAATCACCGCGCGCAACGATTCGGACAGCATCGAGCGCACCATGGGCTTTTCGCCGGCCGGGAACACGTCGATGATGCGGTCGATGGTCTTGGCCGCCGAGCTGGTGTGCAGGGTGCCGAACACCAAGTGGCCGGTTTCCGCAGCGGTGAGCGCCAGGCGAATGGTTTCCAGGTCGCGCAACTCGCCCACCAGGATGATGTCCGGGTCTTCGCGCAATGCCGAGCGCAACGCTTCGTTGAAGCCGTGCGTATCGCGGTGCACTTCGCGCTGATTGATCAGACACTTCTGCGAGGTGTGCACGAATTCGATCGGATCCTCGACGGTGAGGATGTGGCCGTATTCGTTCTTGTTGATGTAGTCGATCATGCCGGCCAGCGTGGTCGACTTGCCCGAACCGGTCGGGCCGGTGACCAGGATCAGGCCCTGCGGCTGGTCGATCAGCTGGCGGAAGATCGGCGGGCAGCCCAGGTCTTCCAGCGTCAGCACTTCGGACGGAATGGTGCGGAACACCGCGCCGGCGCCACGATTCTGATTGAACGCGTTGACGCGGAAGCGCGCCAGCGAGGGAATCTCGAACGAGAAGTCGACCTCAAGGAATTCTTCGTAATCGCGCCGCTGCTTGTCCGACATGATGTCGTACACCAGCGCGTGCACCTGCTTATGGTCCAACGCCGGAATATTGATGCGACGGACATCGCCATCGACACGGATCATCGGCGGCAGCCCTGCAGACAGGTGCAGGTCCGATGCCTTGTTCTTGACAGAAAACGCCAATAGTTCAGCGATATCCATGCGCTGCTTTTCCCCTAGGCTGCGATTGGAAGGTACTCCCCGGCTGGCAGTATAGCGTTCTGGCTGCTGGCGGGAAGCGGCCTGGCGCCGGTTCAGGTCGGCAGTGTCGTATGCGGCTGAAGGCGTTGTTTTTCGGGCGTGCCCAGGCACGGCGCTTGCCTGCGTCCGGCCCAACCAGGCGGGATTGGTCACCCCGCGGCTGCGTCCGCAGCCCGTCGCGACGCCGATGCCGGTACGCGCTTGCCACCGTCAAGCCAGCAAAGGCGCGCGGCGCGCTGGAAGGAAGCCGGCGGCGGCGGCACACTAGCGCTCCCGCTTGTTCTGGATTGCCACGTGCCGGCTTCGTCGCTGCAGCAGATTCTCGATGCCATCCATGCCGCAGCAGCCACGCATGCGCGTGCCGACGTTCGGTTGCTGGCGGTGTCAAAGACCAAACCGGCCGATGCCGTCGCCGCATTGGCCGCCCAGGGCCAGCGCGCATTCGGCGAAAACTATGTGCAGGAAGCGCAAGCCAAGATCGCCGCGCTGCGCGAGTTGGGGCTGGAATGGCATCTGATCGGCCACCTGCAGTCCAACAAGGCCGACGTCGCCAGCCAATGTTTCGACTGGGTGCAGACTGTGGACCGCGCCAAGTTGATTCCGCTGCTGGCGCGATACCGCCCGGACGACCGCATGCCGTTGAATGTGCTGATCCAGGTCAATATCGACGATGAGGACAGCAAATACGGATGCGCGCCGGACGCCATCGACGGCCTGGCCGACGCCATCGCACTGCAACCGCGACTGCAACTGCGCGGCTTGATGGCGATCCCGGCACCGTTCCCGGACCAGGCACGACGCGCTGCGGCGTTCGCGCGCATGCAGGACTTGTTCGCGCACCTGCAGCAGCGCCATCGGCAGGTGGACACCTTGTCGATGGGCATGAGCGCAGACTTCGCCGAAGCGATCGCGGCCGGTGCCACCATGGTCCGTGTGGGCACGGCGCTGTTCGGCGCGCGCGCGCCCTCGCCCGCCGCCTCCGTCTGATCTGCCTCGCGCATCGCGCCATCCATTCCTATTACTAGAGGTACCGCAATGACTCTGCCCACGCCGCCTGCGCCGTTATCCGTCACCGCCGCGCGCATCGCGTTTATCGGCGGCGGCAACATGGCGCGCAGCTTGATCGCCGGGCTGATCCGGCAAGGCGTGCCGGCTGCAAGCCTGCGCGTCGCCGAGCCAGTGGAAGAGTTGCGCACCGGGTTGTCGCGCGACTTTGGCGTACAGGCCGTCGCAGACGCGCGCGACGCGGCCGATGGCGCGGCCACCTGGGTGCTGGCGGTCAAACCGCAGGTCATGCCAAGCGTGTGCGCGCAGCTGGCCGCGCTTGCACAAGCGCAACAGCCGCTGTTGCTGTCGATTGCAGCCGGCATCACCGCAACGCAGTTGCAGCGTTGGTGCGGCGGCGATACGGCGGTGGTCCGCGCGATGCCCAACACCCCCGCACTGCTCGGCGCCGGCGTGACCGGGCTGTATGCCACCGCACGCGTCTCCGATGCGCAGCGCATGCAGGCAACCCAATTGCTGGAAAGCGCCGGGGTGACGGTGTGGATCGACGACGAAGCCCAGATGGATGCGGTGACTGCCGTTTCCGGTAGCGGGCCGGCGTACGTGTTTTTACTAGCCGAAGCGATGGAAGCGGCAGCACAGGCGCAGGGACTGCCGGCCGATACCGCGCGCACGCTGGTCCTGCAAACCCTGCTGGGCGCATCGCGCATGCTCACCGAATCGGGCGAAGCACCGCAGGTCCTGCGCGGTCGCGTGACCTCGCCCAACGGCACCACGCAAGCGGCCATCGAAACATTCCAGGCGGGCGGATTCGAAGCGCTGACAGCACGGGCAATCGCTGCTGCGACCGAACGCGGCCGCAGCTTGTCGGCTGCCAACGACTAGCGCGCCGCGGTTCGCCCCAACGCGTTGCTGGCTGCATGGGGCAATCAGCGACGCGTCGCGGTGATCGCTCTCCGCACGCAGCCTGCATCGCAACACGTCGCTACGCGATTTCCCAATACCCAGCGCCAGGCATCAAGCGACCTTCCACGCAACGTCGCGCGCTTTGCAATCGATGCCAATACGCGCCAATCAGACGATCGCGCGCGACTTGTTCGACATCTCGCGGCGATGCATCCGTCGTTGGCAGCAGAGCGGATGGCGCAATGCAGGGTCTTTTGGCATGCGCAGTACGACCGCAGCCTTGCGCAACGACCTGCTGCTCTGCGTCAGATACGGCACATGCCTGCGCGCTGCACGCGTTCCGCACTGGTTTTTACGCGCGTTTTGCGCCGCTGGTGAACGAATCCCCGTCGAAAGACGCTTTTTTGTGTTGTTTCATCGTTTGCCTATTGGCGGCGCGCAGCAGTTGCCCTACATTTCGCGTTGCCGACTGGGTCGGCAGACCCAACACCACCAACGAATACGGAACGAATACCTCATGGCAAAAACCGCCGCTAAGAAGGCTGCCCCCAAAAAGGCAGTGAAAAAGGTCGCCGCTACCAAGACCGCAAAGCCGGCCAAGGCCGCGACCAAGACCGCCGCACCGAAGCCGATCAAGGAAGCCCTGAGCAAGACCGGCCTGGTCGCGCACATCGCCGAATCCACCCAGCTGGCTCCGAAGGACGTCCGCGCCGTGCTGGCATCGCTGGAAGCCACCGCACACTCCTCGCTCAACAAGAAGGGCGCTGGCTCGTTCACTCTTCCGGGCATGTTGAAGCTGACCGCCGTGCACGTGCCGGCCAAGCCGAAGCGTAAAGGGATCAACCCTTTCACCAAGGAAGAGCAGACCTTCCCCGCCAAGCCCGCCAGCCTCAAGGTTAAGGCACGCTTGCTGAAGAAGCTGAAGGACGCCGCGCTCTAATCGAGCACGCATCCGGTGTCATCGAGACGGCCTTCGGGCCGTCTTTTTTTTACGCTTTTCCCGCGTCTTGTTAGCGGTGCTTGTCGACACACCACGTCGTACTCATCGCCGCCAGCCTACCCTGTTGGTGAGTTCGCAACTGAGTGTGCCCATGACCGCGCCATCAACCCGCAGCCCCGCCCGACGGGTGCGTCGCCTGCTGGTTTCGATTGTCCTGCTGTGCGCGTTGGGCGTGGCCGCGCGCTGGGCCTGGCAGTCGCCCATGGGCGAACGCCTGCGCACCACCTGGGAGTTGTCACGAATGCCGCCGCCGCAAACTCTGCAGATTCCAGTGAAAAACGTCCGCGCCCGCCAGATCGCCGACACCTTCGGTGCACCACGCGGACGCGACCGTAGCCATGCCGGCGTGGATATTTTCGCGCCACGCGGTACGCCTGTGGTCGCCGCCACCCGCGGCGTGGTCAGTGCCATTCGCGACGCCGGGCTGGGTGGAAAACAGGTCTGGGTACTCGGGCCGGCGATGGAGCGGCACTACTATGCGCACCTGGACGACTGGGCACCGGGACTGGCCGTTGGCGATGTCGTCGAGCCCGGTACCGCGCTTGGAATGGTCGGTACCACCGGCAACGCGCGCGGCACGCCGCCACACCTGCACTATGGTGTCTATGGGCGCAACGGTGCGTACGATCCGCTGCCGCTGCTGAGTAAAACCACGCCACCGCCTGCCCACTGAGCATGCTGGAACACTGCGTCATGGCCTGCGCTATCGAGCGCGCGGCAGCCTACCCCTATGGTGGAGGCAGCCCAGGAGTGACGCGACCACCATGCCCCGAAAACGCTATCGCATTACGGTCACGCCCATCGAGAACGACGGGCGACCGTGCGACGACCGCTGCACCATCGAGTTCGAACAGCGCTCCCGCGCCGACTGGATGCGCCTGCTCGAAGAGTTGCACCTGCGCCGCGATCTGAGCAGCGACGAATGCGCCGCACTGACCGTCGGCTCGCAATTGCTGGAAGACCTGGCCGCCCGTCCACGCGCGCAACCCAGCGATGCGCTGGATGCATTGCGGCCCAAGCTGCAACTACTGCTCGATCGCCTGCAACGCGTCCAATCCGGCGCCTGAGCGCTGCTCCGCACCACATACGCCCGCTACACTGCGCGCCTCGGGGATGGAGAGCCGCCATGCGTTGGATCGTCATTGCTTTATCAGTAGCCGCACTCGCAGGCTGCAGCTGTCATCGCAGTACAGATCAGCAAGCCGTTGCGACCACAAGCTCGCCTAAAGCCACTGCGGCGACAGACTCCGCTGCGGTGACTGCCCAAGGCGTACCCATGTCGCCGGCGTCCGAAGCCCCCGACGATGCGCAAACGCGCGCCGACTTGGCCGAAGCAAGCGCCACCGTGCAGCGTTATCTGGGTGCACTGCCCGGTGCCGCGCGCGCCGATGCCGATGCGCTGTGGACCGGCGGACGTCCATCGCCGGTGCCGGACGACGCGGCGCTGCGCGGCATTGGTGATATTCGCTCGATGCGCATCAACAACGACCCGCCGGTGCCGCTGGATCAGGAACATCCGCCGCGACGCATCGAAGTGCCGGTGCGCATCGTCGTACGCACGGGTGCGGGCACGCAGCAGCTGGTCGGCGCCTATCGCTTGCAACCGCGCGCCGGAAGCGACAGCTGGGAAATCTACTCCGCCACGCTGCAACCGGTACTGCGCTAACCCGTGGTTCACCAGTGCTGACTAAGGTTGTGTCACCTATTGCCGGAGTCACCCGATGAAACTGCGTTCGCTTGCCGGATCCGTGCTTGCCCTCGCCTTGGCGCTCCCCGTTGGCAGCGCCTGGGCGGCGCCGCAGATCCAGGGACATCAGATCAGCGTGCAGGCCAGCGACCTGCAGCAGTATCTGGGCGGTCGCTTCCCGCAAACGCACGACACGCTCGGCGGCTTGATCGCAATGACGGTCAGCAACCCCGCGCTGTCGCTGCCGCCGGGCGACCGGCTCAAGATGGCGTTCGATCTGGCCGTGGCCACTGCCGGCGGTGCGCCGGCTCCGGTGGGCAATGTAACCCTGACCAGCGCGCTGCGTTACGACGTCGCCAAACAAGGTTTCTATCTCGACCAGCCCAGCATCGACGATTTCCGTCCGGCCAATTCCGGCGCAAAGCTCGACCACAGCACCCGTCAGCTGCTCAACACCTGGCTGGCCGATTACGCGCGCAAGGAACCCATCTATCGCATCGACCCGTCGATTGCCGCAGTGATGGGCGCCGTGCAGGTGGAGTCGGTGGGCATCCAGAACGGTCGCGTGGCGGTCAACTTCAATCAGAACATCGAGCAGATGGTGCCGGCGGCGGCGCTGTCGGGGAAGTAAGTCCGCACCGTTAGCTTCACCCAGGGCGAAAACAGCCCGCATTAGGTGGGGACGACGCGCACAACGGCCATCATGCAACGGCCCGGCGCAACAGCCGCCGGGCCGTGTTTACTGAAACAAGTGGCAGATGGCGGCTAACGCGCCCTACGCAGACAGGGCCTTGGCCACCGCAGCACTGAATGCCGGAATGTCATCCGGCTTGCGGCTGGTGATCAACGGACCATCGACCACCACCTCGGCGTCCTGCCAGCGCGCGCCGGCGTTGGTCAGATCGGTTTTGACCGACGGCCACGAGGTGACCTTACGGTCGCGCACCAGATCGCTCTCCAGCAACAACCATGGCCCATGGCAGATGGCCGCCACCGGCTTGTGCGCCGTGGCGAATGCACGAATGAAGGCGATCGCCTGCTGATCCGTGCGCAGCGTGTCGGGATTGAGCACGCCACCGGGCAGCACCAGCGCATCGTAGGTTTCAGGTGTTGCTTGCTCAAGAGGCCTGTCGACCGCAACCGAATCGCCCCAATCGGTGTGATTCCAGGCGCGGATCGTTGCGCCATCGCCAGGCGCGACCACATCGACCGTGGCGCCCCACGATTCCAGCAGGCGCTTGGGTTCTGTCAATTCGGATTGCTCGAAGCCATCGGTGGCCAGGACCGCGATGGTCTTGCCGGAGAGCGAATACGCCATGTGGGGCTCCTCGATAAAAGAAGCCCGCACCGTAGGCAGCGCACTGTTGCGCACCCGTGAACCGATGTGTGCGTCGCGTCAGCGCGCAGTGCGCTTCGCCAGGCTCAGCGCTTGGGCTGCAGCATCGTGCCCGTGCAGTTCTTGGAGCCGCAGCGGCATTCCCAGATCTTCTTAAGACGCGGCGTGTGGCGCTCGCTGAGGGTGATGCCGTAGTTGTAGGTCAGCTCGGCGCCGGCCTTGATGGCGCGCTTGGCCTCGATGAAGATCTTGTCCTTGCTGCGGTCGTCGCCTTCGGCTTCTTCGATCACCGCTTCGCAATTGGGATTGCAGCTGTGGTTGATCCAGCGCGCGACATTGCCTTCGTAGTTGGCATCCAGCACGTAATCGTCGCTGAGCGTAAACAGGAAGGTGTGGCCGCTTTCCACGTCGCCGGTGTCGTCGGCGTCCACTTCGGCGTGCGTGCGCAGGCGCCCTTTGTACTGAATGATGCGCTCGCCCTTGCGGAGCGGGGCGAGGGCGAACATGCCATTGCCGTGGATACGTGACTTGCGGGCGGCAACTTTGCGCGACATGTAAGGGTCCAGTGATGGGGCCGCTCATTGTGACCGCAGCGCGCCCATGCGCCAAGCACAAGCGCACCACCGCCCGCAACGGCCTGCGCTTGCCGGCGGCTGAACCGGGCGGTTGGCCCCGCCCTGCCGGAAAGAGTACAATTTCGGTCCGCTTTAAGGTTTCCTGCTCGCTCATGTTGCGCGTCACCAAACTCACCGATTACGCCACCGTCGTACTGACCGTGCTTGCCGCGCGCAGCGGTGAAGTGCTCAGCGCCAGCGAACTGGCCGAACAGGCGGGCCTGGAAGCGCCGACCGTGAGCAAGATCCTCAAGCCGTTGTCGCAAGCCGGGCTGGTGGAAGGCCTGCGCGGTGTGCACGGCGGTTACCGGCTTGCGCGCGATGCCAGCCAGATCACCCTGGTGGAGATCGTCGAGGCAATGGAAGGCCCGTTGGCGATCACCGAATGCAGCCAGGACCACAGCCAGTGCGGCATCGCGCAGACATGCGGCGTGCGCTCCAACTGGCGCCTGATCAACGACGTGGTCGGCGACGCATTGCGTCGGGTCACGCTTGCGCAAATGTTGCAGCCCCTCTCTCTCCCTGGCGACAGCCGTCGGCGTTCCATTGCCGCACGCGTCGCGACCACCTGACCTGTAGGCAGCCCGATGGCCACCGAACTTGCTCCCCCGCAGAATGCGCAGATCCTCGAACGGCTGGGCCGACGCTACGACGCCGGCTTCATCACCGAGATCGAATCCGATTCGCTCCCGCCCGGTCTGGACGAAGACACCATCCGTGCGTTGTCGGCCAAGAAAGACGAGCCGCAATGGATGACCGACTGGCGTCTTGAGGCCTACCGCCATTGGCTGAAAATGCCGATGCCCGAATGGGCCAAGCTCAAGATCGCGCCGATCGATTTCCAGGCATTGAGCTACTACTCCGCGCCCAAGGGCCCGAAGTACGCCTCGCTGGACGATGTGCCCAAGGAACTGCTGGACACCTACGACAAGCTCGGCGTGCCGTTGCATGAGCGCGCGCGGTTGGCCGGCGTTGCGGTGGATGCGGTGTTCGATTCGGTCTCGGTCGGCACCACTTTCCGCAAGGAACTGGCCGAAAAGGGCGTGATCTTCTGCTCGATGTCCGAGGCGATCAAAGAGCATCCGGAGATCGTCAAGCAATACCTGGGCAGCGTGGTGCCGGTCGGCGACAACTATTTCGCCGCGCTCAACTCGGCGGTGTTCTCCGACGGCAGCTTCGTGTTCATCCCCAAGGGCGTGCGTTGCCCGATGGAACTGAGCACCTATTTCCGCATCAATGCCGGTCATACCGGCCAGTTCGAGCGCACCTTGATCGTGTGCGAAGACAAGGCCTATGTGTCGTATCTGGAAGGCTGCACCGCGCCGATGCGCGATGAAAACCAGCTGCACGCCGCCGTGGTGGAACTGGTGACGCTGGAAGACGCAGAGATCAAGTACTCGACGGTGCAGAACTGGTACCCGGGCGATGAAAACGGCGTTGGCGGCATCTACAACTTCGTCACCAAGCGTGCCGAATGCCGTGGCGACCGCAGCAAGGTGACCTGGACCCAGGTCGAAACCGGCTCGGCGATCACCTGGAAGTATCCGTCGTGCGTGCTGCTCGGCGACGATTCGGTGGGCGAGTTCCATTCGGTGGCACTCACCCACCATCGTCAGCAGGCCGACACCGGCACCAAGATGATCCACATCGGCAAGCGCACCAAGAGCAAGATCGTCAGCAAGGGCATCAGCGCAGGGCGTGGACAAAACACCTATCGCGGCCTGGTCAAGGTGGATCGCAACGCCGATGGCGCGCGCAATTACACCCAGTGCGATTCGCTGTTGATCGGCAAGCAGTGCGGCGCGCACACCTTCCCCTATATCGAGGTGAAGAATCCCGGCGCCACCGTCGAGCACGAGGCCACCACCTCCAAGATCAGCGACGACCAGCTGTTCTATTGCCGCGCGCGTGGCATCAGCCAGGAAGATGCGGTGTCGCTGATCGTCGACGGTTTCTGTAAGCAGGTGTTCCGCGAGCTGCCGATGGAGTTCGCCGTGGAAGCCAAGAAGCTGCTGGAAGTCTCGCTGGAAGGCAGCGTCGGCTGACGCCCTTTCCCTTCTCCCTTCGGGAGAAGGTGGCGCGCAGCGCCGGATGAGGATACGGGCGAAGCCTCGCGCCCCCAAATCCAGGAGACGCTTCGCGCCGACCCTCACCCCAACCCCTCTCCCGGCGGGAGAGGGGCTACATAAGAATTCTGACGGACCATCAGCATGCTCAACATTAAAAACCTCCACGCCAGCATCGCCGGCAAAGACATTCTCAAAGGCCTGTCGCTGGACATCCAGCCCGGCCAGGTGCACGCCCTGATGGGGCCCAATGGCGCGGGCAAGTCCACGCTGGGCAACGTGCTGGCCGGCCGCGATGGCTACGAAGTCAACGAAGGCAGCGTGCAGTTCGAAGGCAAGAACCTGCTCGATCTGCCGCCAGAAGAACGCGCCGCCGCCGGCCTGTTCCTGGCGTTCCAGTACCCGGTGGAAATCCCCGGCGTCAACAACACCTATTTCCTGCGCGCCGCGCTCAATGCGCAGCGCAAGGCGCGTGGCGAAGAGGAGCTGGATTCGATGCAGTTCCTCAAGCTGGTGCGGCAGAAGCTGGCGGTGCTGCATCTGAAGGACGAGCTGCTGCATCGCGGCGTCAACGAGGGCTTTTCCGGCGGCGAGAAGAAGCGCAACGAGATCTTCCAGCTGGCCGTGCTCGAACCCAAGCTCGCCATCCTGGATGAAACCGACTCCGGCCTGGATATCGATGCGTTGAAGAGCGTGGCCGACGGCGTCAACGCGCTGCGTTCGCCGGAGCGTTCGTTCCTAGTGATCACCCACTACCAGCGCCTGCTCGACTACATCAAGCCGGACGTGGTGCATGTGCTGTCCGAAGGACGCATCGTGCAGAGCGGCGGCCCGGAACTGGCGCTGGAGCTGGAAAAACACGGTTACCACTTCCTGAAGGATCGTGTGGTGCCCGAGGTTGCTGCCTGATGAGCGCCCTGCTCGACTCCCTGGCCCGCGGCTTCAGTGGCGACGATGCGCGCCGCGCCGAGCTCGACGCAGCGCTGCAGACCGGCCTGCCCGGTCCGCGCGCCGAAGCGTGGAAATACACCTCGCTGCGTCAGCTGGAACGGCGCAGTTTTCAGCCGGCACCGCTGGTGCCGACGTTGCTCGATGCCGCCGTACTGGACGAGATCCCCGCGCCGCGGCTGGTGTTCGTCAACGGGCGTCCTTCCGCAGCGCTGAGCGATGTTTCGACCTTGCCGGACGGCGTGCAGCTGGACACCTTGTCGGCCGCACTGGCCGCAGGCGATGACGCAAAGCACTTGCTCGGCCGCCGTTTCGAAGGCAGCGACGAGATCTTTGCCCGCCTCAATGCCGCGCTGGCCGACGAAGGCGTGCTGGTGCGCGTGCAAGACGGCGCGCAGATCGAACTGCCACTGCATATCGTCTTTGTCAGCGTGGCCAGCGAGCACGATCTGTCCTGGCATTACCGGCATCTGATCGAAGTCCGTGCCGGCGCAGCGCTCAATGTGGTCGAGCATCATCTGCATGTCGGCGATGCGGCGCATCTGGACAACAGCGTGATGCATGTCCATCTGGCACAGGACGCGGTGTTGTCGCATGCGCGGGTGCAGGCCGATAGCGCGCACGCCACCGCACTGCTGCGCACCGATGCCGTACTGGCACGCAATGCACGCTACCAGCGCGTGGATCTGGAACTGGGCGCCGGCCTGTCGCGGCACGAACTCAACGTGCGCCTGGAAGGCAGCAACGCCCAGCTCACCGCCAATGGCGTGCTGTTGGGCAATGGCCGCCGCCATGTCGACACCCGCCTGGGCATCGAACACATTGCCCGCGACACCGCCTGCGAGTTGGTCTGGCGCGGCGTCGGTGCCGACCGCAGCCGCGTGGTATTCCATGGCGGCATCCATATCCGTCAGGGCGCCGATGGCACCGACGCGCGGTTGTCCAACAAGAATCTGCTGCTCTCTTCCAATGCCGAAATCGATACCCAGCCGGTGCTGGTGATCGATGCCGACGAAGTGCAGGCAGCGCACGGTGCCACTGTCGGTCAGCTCGATGACAACGCCTTGTTCTATCTGCGCTCGCGCGGCCTGCCGCAAGCGGAGGCGCAACGTCTGCTGAGTGCGGCGTTCTGCCACGAGCCGTTGCGGGTCCTGCCGGCTGCGTTGAGTGCCGTGCTGGCCCTGCAGCTGGACCGCGCCCTGAATTCGGCGGGCGTGGCATGAATGCACCTGCCGTCACTCAGCGCAACGCTCCGGATTGGGAACGCGTCCGTTCGGATTTCCCGCTGCTGATGCGGCAGGTGCATGGCAAGCCGCTGATCTATTTCGACAACGCCAACACCGGGCAAAAGCCGCTGCAGGTGATTGCCGCGACCGACGAGTTCTATCGGCGCCAGAACGCCAATGTCAGCCGCGCAGTGCATGCGCTGGGCAGCGAAGCCACGGATGCCTTCGAAGGCGCACGCAGCAAACTCGCGCGCTTTCTCAATGTGCGCGCCGACGAGTTGGTGCTGTGCAGCGGCACCACCTTTGCGATCAATCTGGTGGCGTATTCGTGGGCATTGCCGCGTCTGGGACCAGGCGATGTCATCCTGATCACGCGCATGGAGCACCACGCCAACATTGTGCCGTGGCAGCTGGTGGCCCAGCGCACCGGTGCCAGCATCCGCGTAGCCGAGATCACCCCCGAGGGCGCGCTGGATCTGGATGCCTTGCGCAAGGCGATGACGCCGGACGTCAAACTGCTGGCGATCACCCATGTGTCCAACGTGCTGGGCACGGTCAACCCGGTGCGCGAGATCTGCCGCGACGCACGCAAGCGCGGCATCGTCACCATGGTGGACGGCTCGCAGGCCGCACCGCATCGGCGCATCGACGTGGCCGCGATCGGCTGCGATTTCTACGCCATCACCGGCCACAAGATGTGCGGCCCCACCGGCACCGGCGCGCTGTGGGCGCGTCGCGAGCATCTGCAGTCCATGCCGCCGTTTCTGGGCGGTGGCGAAATGATCAAGGAAGTCAGCTTCGAAGGCACCGTGTACAACGATGCCCCGCACAAGTTCGAAGCCGGCACGCCCAACATCGCCGGCTTCATCGGCCTGGGCGCAGCGGTGGATTATCTGGAGTCGATCGGCCTGGAGCACGTGGAAGCGCGCGAAGCCGAGCTGCTGGCGCACTTCACCGAAGAGCTGCAGCGGATCGATGGCCTGCGCATCTTCGGCACCACGCCCGACAAAGCCGCGGTGGTGTCGTTCCTGATCGACGGCGCGCATTCGCACGATCTTGCCACCCTGCTCGATCTGGAAGGCGTGGCAGTGCGCTCCGGCCAGCACTGCGCGCACCCGCTGCTGCAGTTCTACGGCGTTGCCGCAACCTGTCGCGCATCGCTGGCGTTCTACAACACGCATGACGAGATTGAGCGCTTTGTCGCCGCGTTGAAGAAGGTGCGGCTGTTGCTGGGCTGATTGGGTGGTCGGGAATCGGGAATCGGGAATCGGGAATCGCAAAAGCATGTCACCGAGGGGCGCTGGACTTCCATCGCCCTACTATTCACGCGGGAATTCAAAAGCGCCAAACTTCGCTACGCTGTTACGAATCCCCAATCCCCAATCCCCACTCCCAAATCCCCGCCCTCATGCAGACCACCACGTTCCGCACTGCCACCGTCGATGACATCGACGCCCTTGTCCAGTTGGTGACCTCGGCCTATCGCGGTGACAGCAGTCGCGTGGGGTGGACTACCGAGGCAGACATTCTCGACGGTGCCCGCATCGACCCGGCCGTGCTGCGTCAGGACATCCTGCGCGAGCGCAGCCTGGTATTGCTGGTCGAACAGGATGGGCGCCTGCTGGCGTGCGCGCATATCGCCGACGACGGCGGCGCGGGATACTTCGGCATGTTCGCGGTGGACCCGTCGCTGCAAGGCAGCGGCATCGGCAAGACGCTGCTGGCCGAAGCCGAACGCATCGTGGACGCCGAATGGAAGCTGCCGGTGATGCGTATGACCGTGATCGATGTGCGCAACGAACTCATCGCCTTCTACGAACGACGCGGCTATCGCCGCACTGGCCTCCTCAAGCCGTTCCCGTATGGCGACGAACGCTTCGGCGTGCCACTGCGGCAGGATCTACGCTTCGAAGTGCTGGAAAAATCGCTGGACGGCGCCGCGCCATGAGTGAGACCTGGACCTTTGTCTGCGCAAGCGACGCGCTGCTGCCCGGCGAACTGCAGACAGCGTGGGATGCCGTCACCGACGCGCCGATCGTGGTGTTCAATCTCGACGGCGAGTTGTACGCGTTGGAAGACCGCTGCAGCCACGAAGATTACGAGCTGTCGCCCGGCAGCTTCGACCCGGTCGCCGGCACCATCGAATGCCTGTTACACAGCGCCCGCTTCGATATCCGCGATGGCCGCCCGTTATGTGCGCCCGCCTACACCGCCGTGCCCAAGTTCCCGGTCAAGCGCGAGCTCGACGGCATCTGGACCCGCGACGACCGCTAGCGCGGCAGCTACCAACGCATATTTTCCACGCTGGAAGCCGCCGCGTGTTTGCCGACGTACGCCTCCGGTCGGCAAAGATTGCAAAGAAGAATGATTTGCATTTAAGATCGCAGCCCTTCAGGTCTTCTTAACATCTGACCTGCCCTGCGATCCCATGCGCCCTGCACTGTCCGACACCTTCGATCCGCGTTTTGCTCGCCTGCGCTTTCCAGCGCGGCGCGACGGCGCGTGCGGTGGACGCCAGCCGGGCGCCACGGGCTAGCGACGCACGCACACCCTTCCGCATCCGCCGAGCCATCGCCAGGCCGGAGCACCGCTTTCCTTTTCGAGACGTCTCATGACTCCCAGGATTTCCCCGCTCACTTCGGCCGTGCTGTTGACCCTGTCCGCTCCTGCGTTCGCCCAGCCTGGCGATGCGCCGGCGCCTCCGGGTGCGGTGGATCTGGATGCCATCCGGGTGCAGCAGGAACGTGCGCAAAAGCCGTCCTCGCCCAAGTACACCGAAGCGCTGCGCGACACCCCGCAGACCATCACGGTTGTCACCAAGCAGACCATGGACCAGCAGAATCTGCTGTCGCTGCGCGATGTGCTGAGCACGCTGCCCGGCATCACCTTTGGCGCAGGCGAAGGCGGCGGCGGATATGGCGACAGCATCAACCTGCGCGGCTTCACCGCCAGCAGCGACATCACCACCGATGGCGTGCGCGACAGCGCGCAGTACAGCCGCAGCGACACCTTCAACCTCGAGTCCGTGGAGCTGATCAACGGCGCCAACTCGGCGATGTCCGGTGCCGGTTCGGTCGGCGGCAACATCAACCTGGTGACCAAGACCGCCGGGCAAGGCGACTTCACCAACGTGCTGATCGGCGGCGGCAGCGACCGCTATGGCCGCCTCACCGTCGACAGCAACTACGACTTCGAAAACGGCACCGCCGTGCGCCTGAACGCCATGGGTCACACCCAGGATGTGCCGGGCCGCGATGAAGAATTCCGCCATCGCTGGGGCTTTGCGCCGTCGATCGCCTTCGGCCTGGGCTCGGATACGCGCTTCACGCTGAGCTATCTGCACCAGCACGACAACAACCTGCCGCAGTACGGCGTGCCGTTCGCGCTCAGCCCGTTCAACGATGGCCCGCTGCCGGGCGTGGACCGCGAAACCTATTACGGCTATCGCAATGTGTCGCGTCAGGAGATCGACGTGGACATGCTGACCGGCGTGCTGGAAATGGACTTCGACGACAACGTCAAGCTGCGCAGCCTGGCGCGTCTGCAGCGCGTAGATCAAACCACCTCGGCCACCGCGCCGGAAGGCACCTGGTGCCTGCCCAACAACACCAACGCCTACACCGGTCGCGCCTGTGTCGGCCAGCCGCCGTCCACCTGGAACCCCAACAGCGGCCCGCGCGGGCTGGTGCGCGACACCGAAAACTTCATCGCGCATAGCCAGACCGACCTGACCGCCACCCTGCACACCGGCGCCATCGAGCACCGCGTGGTCGCCGGCGTGGCCTTCAGCAAGGAAGACTTCGAACTCGACAGCGGCAGCATCTTTCGCAATGCCGACGGCTCCACCACCGGCATCACCTACCCGCTGCAGACCTTCGACAACCCGTACAACATCTGGACCGGCCCGCAGAATTATTTCCGCACCGGCCGCAGCAAGGGCAGCCTGACCAATCAGGCGGTGTACCTGTTCGACACGCTGCAGTTCAACGAGCAATGGATGCTCAACCTGGGCGGCCGTTACGAACACAACGAAGGCGACACCACCACCTACACCGTCAATGCCACCGGCGGCGTCACTGGCGTGACCCCGGGCTTCCCGGCGGGCAGCAAGGACGATTTGTTCTCCTACCGCGCCGGTCTGGTATTCAAGCCGGTCGACAACGCCAGCCTGTATCTGTCCTACGCCAACAGCAAGACCCCGTCCAAGGCGTCGGTCAACGGCTCGTGCACGCCGATCGCCACCGCCACCGCCGGCGCCAACTGCAATGTTGAGCCGGAAAGTGCGGTCAACATCGAGCTGGGCGGCAAGTGGGACGTGTTGAACGAGCGCCTGGCGCTGACCGCTGCGGTCTTCCGCAACGAGCGCGAAAACTACAAGGTCAACAGCGGCGACCCGCTGATTCCCGAGCAGGTGCTCGACGGCAAGGCGCGCGTGGACGGCATCGCACTGGGCGCGGCCGGCTACTTGACCGAGCGCTGGTCGGTCTTCGCCAACTACACTTTCCTGGACAGCGAAGTGCTGCAGAGCGTGTCCAACCGTACCGCCAGCCTCACCGGCGACCCGATTGCCGGGCGCGAATTGGTGCAGACCCCGCGTAATGCCGGCAATCTGTGGACCACTTACGCCCTCAACCAGTGGACCTTCGGCTACGGCGTCAATTACCAGGGCAGCTTTTACCCGAACAACACCTCGACCGCGGTCTACCGCAAGACTGACGCGTACTGGGTGCACCGTGCGATGGTCGGCCTGCGCGTCAACGACTGGCTCAGCCTGCAGTTGAACGTCAACAACCTGTTCGACAAGGAGTACTACACCAGCATCCGCAACAACCTCACCGTCAACGCCGCGGGTACCGTCACCGCCGGCAGTGGTTGGGCGTTGCCGGGCGATGGCCGCTCGGCGGTGTTGAACGCTACCTTTAGTTTCTAACCTTCCGGCACGCCGCCCGCACCCTGCGGACGGCGTGGAGAGCGCCGCATGCTGCTGCCCATTCCCGATGCCTTGACGCCCATGCAGCTCAGCGAGTTGCGCGCGCGGCTGGATGCGGCCGACTGGGCAGACGGCCGCATTACCGCTGGCCATCAATCGGCGCAGGCCAAGGACAACGCGCAGTTGCCCGAGGACAGCGCGGTGGCGCGCGAGGCCAGCGCACTGGTGCTGGAGGCGCTCTCCCGCAGCAGCACGTTCTTCTCGGCGGTGTTGCCGCGTCGGATCTATCCGCCGTTGTTCAATCGCTACAGCGGCGGGCAGTCGTTCGGGTATCACGTCGACAACGCGGTGCGTTACGACCGCAGTCGCGGCGGTGCCGAGCCGATCCGCACCGATGTCTCTTGCACGCTGTTCCTCAGCGACCCGGACAGTTACGACGGTGGCGAGCTGGTGATCGAAGATACCTTCGGCACGCAGTCGGTGAAGCTACCGGCCGGGCACCTGGTGATCTACCCCGGCACCAGCCTGCATAAAGTAATGCCGGTAACGCGCGGCACGCGTGTCGCCTCGTTCTTCTGGATCCAAAGCATGCTGCGCGACGATGCGCAGCGCCGCCTGTTGTTCGAACTGGATGTGTCGATCCGTCGTTTGACGCAGGACACGCCCGGGCATCCGTCGTTGATCCAGCTCACCGGCGTGTATCACAACCTGCTGCGGCAGTGGGCCGATGTCTGAGCCTGCGATTGACCCAGCCCTGCTGATGGCGCTGCTGCAGACCCAGCCTGCCCAGGCAGTCGCGTTGCTGCGCAAGGCCGCCGCCGGTCAGGATGTGACTGCACAACTGCTGCTCGCACAGCTGTATGCCGAAGGCCGCGGCATTGCCGCCGATCCGGCCATGGCGATGCTGTGGTACGAAGTGGCCGCCAATGCCGGGCATCCGGAAGCGATGAATCAACTGGGCCGCTGCCACGAACTGGGCTTTGGCACCGCCATCAACGAGGTGCTGGCTGCGTTGTGGTATCGCCGCGCCGCCGAGCACGGCCTGGAATGGGGCATGTACAACCTGGCGCATCTCTACGCCTCCGGGCGCGGCGTGGCGCAGGACCAGGCACACGCCTTGACGCTGTATCGCACCGCGGCCGAACGTGGTCACGCCAAGTCGATGAATTTTGTGGCGCGCTATCTCGACCAGGGCCTGGCCTGCGTGGCGGATCCGCTTGCTGCACGCGAGTGGTATCGCCGCGCCGCAGAGGCGGGTGATTTTCGCGGCCAGGCCAGCTATGCAACGTTGCTTGCCGATGAAGGCGCGCTCGATCAGGCCGAACACTGGATGCGACGCGCCATCGGCGGCGGGCACGCCGGGTTCCTGCGTCAGCTCACGCCCGTGCTGGCCAACGCACCGCAGCCACGCCTGCGCGCCTTGCTCAGCGATGTGGCCGCGCGGCAATCGCAACTGCAGCCGCCCGTTCCCGCAGACGTGGCATAAATCGGCATGCCCGCTTCCAACGACACCATCGCCACTGCACAGCAACGCCGCGGCTTCTGGCTGCGCATGCTGCATCAATGGCATTGGATCAGTTCGGCGCTGTGTCTGATCGGCATGCTGCTGTTTACGGTTACCGGGCTCACCCTCAATCACGCCGCGCGCATCGAAGCCAGCCCGTCCACCGAGCAACGCACACTCACCCTGCCGCCAGCGCTGTTGAAGACCTTGGGCACGCGCCAGGACGGCGATGCACCGCTGCCGCCGCGCGTGGCGCACTGGCTTGGTCGCGAACTGGAGATCAGCGTCGGCAACCGCAACGCGGAGTGGTCGCCCGACGAGCTGTATGTCGCCCTGCCCCGCCCCGGTGGCGACGCCTGGCTGAGTCTGGACCGCAGCACCGGCGCGATCGAATACGAACGCACCACGCGTGGCTGGATCGCCTATCTCAACGATCTGCACAAAGGCCGCAACGCCGGGCCGGCCTGGGGCTGGTTCATCGACGTGTTCGCCATCGCCTGCCTGGTGTTCTGCATCACCGGCCTGTTCCTGCTGCACCTGCATGCGCGTCAGCGCAGCATGACCTGGCCGCTGGTCGGCCTGGGCCTGCTGATTCCGCTGCTGCTTGCCTTGCTGTTGATCCACTGACCTTACTCACCGGAGACGATCATGCGCGCCACCCTGACCATCGCTCTGAGCGGCCTGCTCGCCATGCCGGCGTATGCGGCCACGCTCGACATCAGCGTCGAAATCCCCAAGCTCAATGTCGCCGAATACCACCGCCCGTACGTGGCGATCTGGCTGGAAGGCGCAGACCAGAAGGTCGCCGCCAATCTGGCGGTCTGGTACCAATCCAAGGACACCGCCGAAGGCCACGGTACCAAGTGGCTGCCGGATCTGCGCCAGTGGTGGCGCAAGAGCGGCCGCACGCTGGAGGTGCCGGTCGATGGCGTGACCGGCCCCACCCGGCCTGCCGGCGCGCATGCGCTGTCGTTCACCGACACCAAGGGCGCGCTGAAGTCGCTGCCGGCCGGCCAGTACACCCTGGTGGTGGAAGCTGCGCGCGAAGTCGGTGGCCGCGAGTTGGTCAAGGTGCCTTTCACCTGGCCGGCCACCTCGGCGCAGTCTGCCAAGGCCAGCGGCAGCAGCGAACTCGGCGCGGTGAGCCTGACCGCCAAGCCCTGATGCAGATGGGCGCGGATGCGGTGCCGCCGTGCATGCATCCGTGCCCATGACGCGCGCGCTACGTGGCGCAGACGCGTATCGACTTTCGTTCCCCACGCATCCACGCAGCGCCGCAGTGCGCTGATCAGACACGTGACCCACCCGCCTTATCGCTCTTCAAGGAGTTGTCATGAAACGTTCGCATGTCCTGATCGCCCTGCTGGCCGCACTTCCCGTCAGCGCGTTCGCCCACAAGGCCTGGCTGCTGCCATCGCAAACCGTCCTGGCCGGCGAAGCGCCGTGGATCACCGTCGATGCGGCGGTGTCCAACGACCTGTTCTACTTCAATCACGTGCCGCTGCGCCTGGATAACCTGAGCATCACCGCGCCCGATGGCAGCGCGCTCAAGCCGGAAAATCCGGCCACCGGCAAGTACCGCAGCGTGTTCGATCTGCAGCTCACCCAGCCCGGCACCTACAAGCTCAGCATCGTCAATGCCGGCCTGTTCGCCAGCTGGAAGGAAGACGGCAAGCCCAAGCGCTGGCGCGGCAACGAGGCAAGCTTTGCCACCGAAGTGCCGAAAGACGCGAAGGAGCTGCAGGTGTCGCAATCGCTCAACCGCGTGGAAACCTTCGTGACCCGCGGCGCGCCGACTACCACCGCGTTCAAGCCCAGCGGCAAGGGCATCGAGCTGGTGCCGGTGACCCACCCCAACGACCTGGTCGCCGGTGAAGCGGCGCAGTTCACCCTGCAGCTCGATGGCAAGCCGGCAGCAGGGCTGGAGATCGAGATCGTGCGTGGCGGCACGCGCTATCGCGATGCGCAGAACGAGATCAAGCTCAAGACCGACGCCAAGGGCGGCTTCAGCGTGACCTGGCCGGAAGCGGGCATGTACTGGCTGGAAACCACCAGCGAAGACAGCAAGACTTCGCTGCCGCAGGCCAAACAACGGCGCCTGGGCTACGTGGTAACGCTGGAAGTGTTGCCGCAGTAATCGCCGCATGTCCGCCACTGCATTGACTGGATAGCCAATGCAGTGGCGCTAGTGCAGTGGCGCTGCTGAGGCGGCAGATGCTATCGGCGTGTGCGGTCTGCCGAGCGCGCAGCGCACGCGGTATCAACACGCGCATCCTCGGTTGTTTCAAACATCACACCGCGTGATGCAAACCACACGCTCGCGCGTCACCATGGCTGCCTCAGGCAGCACCTGCTCGACCGGTCCACGCATGCACCCAGTTTCTTCCGCAGATGACGCCGTTGCCTCCCTGGGCGGCCGCAGCATGGGCACCACCTGGAGCGTCAAGCTGGTGGCGCCGCGTGCGCGCGACCTGCATCCCCTGCATGCGCGTATCCAGGCAGCGCTCGATCGCGTGGTCGCGCAAATGAGCACCTGGGAAGCGGACTCGGATATCAGCCGCTACAACCGTGCCGCGGCCGGTCAGTGGCAGACATTGCCCGATGACTTTTTCACCGTGCTGCGCACCGCGCTGCAGATCGCGCAGGCCAGCGACGGCGCGTTCGACCCCACGGTCGGGCCGATGGTCGAACTGTGGGGCTTTGGCGCCTCCGGCAGCCGACGCCGTGTGCCCTCGCCCGAGCAGATCGCGCTGGCCAGCCTGCGCTGTGGCTGGCAACGCCTGGCTCTGGATGGCCAGCGGGTGCTGCAACCCGGCGCCGTCGCACTGGATCTATCCGGCATCGCAAAAGGCTTCGGGGTGGACTGCGTGCAGCACGCATTGCGACAGGCCGACATCGCCAGCGCCTTGATCGACGTTGGCGGCGAATTGTTCGGCTATGGATGCAAACCCGATGGCAGCGCGTGGCGTGTGCTGGTCGAATCCGCACCCGACGAAGACGCCGGCGCCACATTGCCGGCACGTGTGCTCACGCTGGATGGCCTGGCAGTCGCCACATCGGGCGATCGCTGGCACCGCTTCGATGCCGACGGCATGCGCTACGCGCACACCTTCGATCCACGCACTGGAGCACCGATTCCGCATGCGCCTGCCGCCGTCACCGTGCTCGCGCGCGATGCCATGCAGGCCGATGCCTGGGCCACCGCGATGACCGTGCTCGGGACCGATGCAGGGCTTGCCTATGCCGCCAAGACCGATCTGGCAGTGCGCTTTCTGACGCGACACGATGGCAGCTTGCATGAAGCGATGAGCCCGGCGTTCGAGCAACATCTGGCGGCGTCATGAGCGCCGCAAGCCCACGCGTGTGGATGGGTAACGGAGCGCTGTTGTTCGCCCTGGCGACGCTTATCGGATGGCTTGCCAGCCTGCATGACGGTGCCTGGTGGAGCGCACCGACACCACATCGCTTGCAATGGGCAGGCGTCGGAATGGCCGCGTACGCCGTGCTATGCGCGGCGGTCTTGCTGCGCCGCCGGGCACGTGCCAACACGTTGCACGGCGACAGCAGCGGCATGCTGATCGTGTGGGCAAGCCAGACCGGATTCGCACGCGAACTGGCCGAGCGCAGCGCTGCTGCCTTGCAAGCGGCAGGGATCGGTGCCTACGCACTCCCGCTGGAGGCGGTGGTTGCCGAGCAGCTCGCGCGCGTGCCGCGTTTGCTATGCATCGTCAGCACCACCGGCGAAGGCGATGCACCGGATCACGCACAGGCTGCGGAGCGTCACTGGCTCGCCGACAGCGGACAGGATCTGGCCGCCGTGCAGTACGCGGTGCTGGCACTCGGCGATCGTCGGTACACGCAATTCTGCGCGTTCGGCCGCCATCTCGATGACCATCTGCACGCGCGCGGCGGCACCCGCCTGTTCGAGCGCATCGAGGTCGACAATGCCGACCCGCGCGCATTGCAGCAATGGCAGCAACGTCTGTCGGCATTGGCACCTGCACTTGCCGAGCAACCCGACTGGAGCGTGCCGACCTACACGGCCTGGCAGATGCGCGAGCGCGTCCACGTCAATCCAGGCAGTGCCGGCGCACCGATCCATCGACTCCGCCTCACGCCCATCGATGGCCCGCTGCCGGCATGGCGTGCTGGCGACATCGCCGAGATCGCGCCGCAGAACGCACCGGAGCGTGTCGACGCTTGGTTGCAGCGTCATCGACGCGATGGCTCGGACATCATCGACGGTCGTACGCTGCGCGACTGGCTTGGCCGCTCGCACCTGCCCACCGATGCAGAGATAGACGTCTTGGCGTCAGCGGATGCGACCGCCTTGGCGCATAGCCTGATCACGCTGCCGCATCGCGAATACTCGCTCGCATCGATCAGCGAAGAAGGCCACGCCGAACTGCTGATCCGCGAACACCGGCATGCCGACGGACATCTTGGGATCGGCAGCGGCTGGCTGTGCGTGCATGCTCACGTCGGCACGCAGATTGCCTTGCGCC
Source organism: Xanthomonas sp. WHRI 8932A (assembly GCF_035012785.1). Lineage (NCBI taxonomy): Bacteria > Pseudomonadati > Pseudomonadota > Gammaproteobacteria > Lysobacterales > Lysobacteraceae > Xanthomonas > Xanthomonas sp. WHRI 8932A. The sequence continues at coordinate 281,376 of NZ_JAYGQQ010000005.1, read as the reverse complement.
TGCGCAGCAATCCGGGGTTCCACCCGCCCGCAGCCGCGCAGCCCATGCTGCTGATCGGCAATGGCACCGGCATCGCCGGCTTGCGCGCCCATCTCCGCGCGCGCATCGCAGCCGGTGCGCGCGACAACTGGCTGATCTTTGGCGAACGCAATGCCGCGCACGACGCGCTGTATGCCGACGAACTGCAGCAGTGGCAACAAGAGGGCTGGATCGCGCATCTTGACCTGGTGTACTCGCGAGACAACAACCTGTCGGTACGTTACGTACAACATGCATTGGCCGCTGCCAGCGATCGCCTGCGGCAGTGGATCGACCGCGACGCCTGCATCTATTTCTGCGGCAGCCTGCGCGGTATGGCACCCGAAGTGGACCGTACCCTCGACACGCTGCTGAGCACCGAGGTCAGGCAAGAACTACTCCGCAGCGGCCGCTACCGTCGCGACGTGTATTGAACAGCAAGCGCGCAAGCTGACGATCGCAGCTTGGCAGCGGGGAGCGCTGCCATCACGTGGCGATCGTGGGCAGGCAGACATGGCATCCAAATCCTGTATGCAGCAACGCTCGTTTGCCGGCAACCGTGCTCTGCATCGACACGCTTCGGCACGTTGCTGCAGTTCTGCGAGTTCGCTAAGAGCAGCTTACAAAACGACTGTGCAGCTGCCAGACGGCCGCAGCCGTTGCTCGGCATGGGTGTGTGCCACTCACACTCCAGTCCCTGCGCGCCGTTCACACCCACCAGACGAGTGTTCGCTACTTGTTGTCAGCCTCTTTCTTGTTGCCAGCCTCTTTAGTCCTCGACGCAGACAGTGCACGTGACACGTATCAATCCGCATTGCTAACTACCGGGTTCACTGGCTGCGCTTTGACTTTTACTTGCACTTGCACTTGCATCTCGGCCGTTCAATGCGAGCAAGAACACTCTCAACTGCCCGGACCTGCTAATCGGAGGCGCTAGCAAGCGGACTCACCCGGATCGCCAGCAGCTCGCCGCCGCCATCGAGCACGTAACGGGTTCGCGTCGATGCACTCAGCCATGCGGTGTCGCCCGCAGCCAGGGGCGGTAGCCCACTGTCGCGCCCAAAGCTGGCCTGGCCCGCCAACAGGTGGATGACCCAGGCGCTGCCCGGATCCGCAAAAAACAGCATGGTGCCGACCAAGGGGCGATGCAGCAGTTCGGTGTGCAGCAGATCGCGGCGCCACATCAGATTGAAGTCCTGCGTCGGCCCATCGAGCAAGCTCGCGCCGACCGTCTCCTCACCAGCGAATCGGACGCGCTGATAGGGCGGCAGCAATTCGACGACACGAGCGACGCCAGCGACGCGTGCGCCAGCATTACCGTCATCAGTAGGTGTCCCTGTGATCAGGCCATCAGCACGCGCAGCACCATCGCCGGAATCAAGTTCACCGTCGCCAAAGTGCAGGAGCATGCCGTTTCCATGCAGCAGCACCAATTCGCGGTCGATCCCCGGGAATGCGGAAAACGCGGCGTCCTGTTCGATCTCGGCAATCGACAGCCGCAATGCCCAGGCCTCGGATTCCCCGAGCCGCAGGATCTCGCGTGTCCAACCCAATTGATTGCGCCACCGCTCGCGGCGGTACTCGGTGGCCGGAATCACCCGGCTGCTCAGGTCTGTCAGCTGCATCGACGCATTGTGCCCGAAGCCCGCCGCCCAAGCCCTGCTGCAACCGTGCGGTATCCGCAGACGCACGCAAACCAGGCATCTCGAGCCGCCCTCGCGTTTCGAGCCCCCGGCACATCGAGCACTTAGAGAATAACGGTCTGCATCGACCTCGCTGCATCACGCGACGCTCAACGGGATGTCGGGATGTCGGGATGTCGGGATGTCGGGATGTCGGGATCTCAGGATCTCAGGATCTCAGGATCTCAGGATCTCAGGATCTCAGGATCTCAGGATCTCAGGACATTGCGATGTCCGCGCGTCAATGCGTCAACTTGCCGAAGCATATGGGTGCGGGCCGCTGTCAGCGCCAAGGCAGGCGTTGCCCATCAGGAACAGCGCTGCGATGAGATCGAATCAACGCGTCCTGAAACGAAAAACGCCCGGCTGCACATCCAAGTGCAACACCGGGCGATTCCACGTCCTTGTCGGCTTCCAGCCATCCCCCGGACATCCTGTCCAGTTAGGTTGCGGCCACGCATCCTCGCGTCGAACCGTATCTCGGATCCCTTCCCATTAACGCCGTCCCACCGGTTTCACCGCCGCCCCCTTGGCAGCCTTCTTGGCGGGAGCCATCGTGGCTCCTACTTCGATCAGGTCACGATTCCGTTCGACCGTCTTGAGTCCGATGCCCTTGACCAGTGCCAGTTCCTCGGCACTTTTGAAGGGACCGTTTGCCTGACGGTGCTCAACGATTGCCTCGGCTTTTGATCGCCCGACATTCGTCAGCACCTTGTCCAATTCCTCAGCAGACGCGGTGTTGATATCGACCTTCTCAAGCGCGTACGCATTCGAGGACAACAACAACGCCAGTAGCAGGGACTTCAGGACTACGGTAAATGACTTCATTGCAACGCTCCTTGTGGCTTGGGTGATGGTCCTAGCCAGCATTCCTGCCGGCGGAGCCAGTGTCCCGCGCCACATGCAGCAATCCTATCGCCAACGAACTTTTCACACAGCAGGTGAACTGCGCGCCGCCTTGTAGGGAAATACCTACCCCTGGCCCCGGGCGTAGAATGTGTCATTACGTCACGCATTCGGAGCCTTCATGGACAGCGCCAAGATCGACCAATTCATCAGCGAAACCTGGGACCGCGAAATCGTCCCGCAGCTGGTCGATTACATCCGTATCCCCAACAAATCGCCGATGTTCGACGCCGATTGGGTGGCCCACGGCTATATGGAGCAGGCTGTCACGTTGATGGAAACCTGGGCGCGCGCCCAAGCCATCGATGGCATGCAGGTCGAGGTGGTGCGCCTGGACGGCCGCACGCCGCTGATCTTCATCGAGATCCCGGCCACCGGCACGGAGTCCGGCGACGACACCGTGTTGTTGTACGGCCATCTGGACAAGCAGCCGGAGATGACCGGTTGGGATGCCGACCTGGGCCCCTGGGAGCCGGTGCTGCGCGACGATAAGTTGTATGGCCGGGGCGGCGCCGACGACGGTTACGCGATCTTCGGTTCGCTGGCGGCGATTCTGGCGCTGCGCACCCAGGGCCTGTCGCATGCGCGGTGCGTGGTGCTGATCGAAGCCTGCGAAGAGTCCGGCAGCTACGATCTGCCCGCTTACGTGGACCATCTGGCCGAGCGTATCGGCAAGCCCTCGCTGGTGGTATGCCTGGATTCGGGCTGTGGCAATTACGAGCAGTTGTGGTGCACCACTTCGCTGCGCGGCCTGACCGGTGGCAACCTGAGCGTGAAGGTGCTGGAAGAAGGCGTGCATTCCGGCGATGCGTCCGGCGTGGTGCCGTCCAGCTTCCGGCTGCTGCGGCAGTTGCTGTCGCGCATCGAAGACGAAACCTCGGGCCGCATCCTGCTGGAGGGGTTGCATGTGGAGGTGCCGGCCGAGCGCCTAACTCAGGCCAAGGCTGCAGCGGCGACGCTGGATACCGCCATCTTCGATAAATTCCCGATGGTCGATGGCCTGGTGCCGATGCATGACGACCTCACCGAGCTGGTCTTGAACCGGACCTGGCGCCCGGCGCTGTCGATCACCGGCGTGGATGGCATGCCGCCGCTGGCCTCGGCCGGCAATGTGTTGCGTCCGCAGACCGCGGTGAAGCTGTCGCTGCGTCTGCCGCCAACCGCCGACGGCAAAGCCTGTGGCGAACTGCTCAAGCAGGCGTTACTGCGCGACCCGCCCAATGGCGCGCAGGTCACGCTGGAGCTGGAAAAGGCATCGTCCGGTTGGAACGCCCCGGCCATGGCGCCGTGGCTGGAGAAGGCCATCGACGATGCCAGCCAGGCCTTCTTCGACAAGCCGGCGATGTACATGGGCGAAGGCGGCTCGATCCCGTTCATGGGCATGCTGGGCGAGAAGTTCCCCGGCGCGCAGTTCATGATCACCGGCGTGCTGGGGCCGCATTCCAATGCGCATGGCCCGAACGAGTTTTTGCACATCCCGATGGGCAAGCGTGTCACCGCCTGCGTGTCGAAGGTGATCGCCGAGCATCACGCGGCCTGCCTGCGCGGCGAAACCAGCGGCTCGCCGGTGGCGGCCGATAGCGGTACCCGTCATGGTGGACACGGTTGCTGTTGAGTCGACGAGAAACGACTGCGGGTTGAGGGCGTGTCCTGACGTGAAACATTGCGTTGCATTTGGCGCGAAGGACGCGGCATCGGCAACCTGGTCAGCGTCCTCTCACCCCGCCCCTCTCCCGCAGGGACGGGGGGCTGGGTGTTCGATCATGCGATTGAAGGCGGCGGCTGTCTGGACAGTCACTCCATGACAGGGTTTCTGTGGCAATGCCCAACGCAACGATTTGCTGAAGCCACCCCCATCAGCACCACTCTCGCTGTACGCGCAGCGCGAGTCGCCGACATCCGAAATGCTAGTCTGCCGATCCTATTCGCCTTCGGTGCTGCAATGAACACTTTGTTTGGTAGCGACAGCTGGCTCTACATTCTGCTGGTGGGATTTGTGGTCGGGCTGCTGGCGCGTTTCATCACGCCCGGCACGCAGCGCCTGGGTTGCCTGCTGACCATCGTGCTGGGCATCGCCGGGGCGGTGGTAGCCAGCTGGTTTGGCCGCTACATGGGCTGGTACCACGCAGGCGAGCCTGCCGGTTTCCTCGGCGCGTTGCTCGGTGCCATCGCCATCCTTGCACTGCTGCGCTTGTTCAGCGGCAGCAAACGCTGACCGCTGCATTGCACGCTTCGTCCTCACTTCACTACGCAACCACGACACATGATGGAATCGCCTTCTGACCCTGCGCGCGACGCGCTGCGCCTGCAATGGGCGCGACACGCACTGGATGACCCATCTGCGGTATTGCAACGTGCGTCGGTCGACGCCGGCTTTCGCAGTTACTGGCGCACGCAGGGACGCGGCACCGATCGTATCCTGATGGATGCGCCGCCGCAGCTTGAAAACGTGGCGCCGTGGTTGCGCATGCACGCCTTACTGGGCGCGCATGGAGTGCGCCTGCCGCAGGTGCTGGCACAGGACCTGGAGATCGGCTTCCTGCTGCTGGAAGATCTGGGCGTACCGACGCTGGCGCAGGTCCTGACCGACGCCAATGCCGACACCCTGCTGGATGGCGCCATCGCGCAATTGCTGTTGCTGCAACAGATTCCGCCACCTGCCGACAGCGGGGTGTTCGGTGAGGCGCTGCTGCAACGCGATGCCGGCTTGTTCGAGGAATGGTTTCTGGGTCGCCATCTTGGCGTGCAGCTGGACTGCGGCCAGGCCGAGCGGTTGCAACTGGTGCAACGGCGCTTGATGGACAACGCGCTAGCGCAGCCACGCGTGTTCACCCATCGCGACTTTATGCCGCGCAATCTGATGCCGGTGCCCGATGGCCCGGCAGTATTGGACTTTCAGGATTGTGTAATCGGGCCGATCGCCTACGACCCGATCAGCCTGTTCAAAGACACCTCGGTGAGTTGGCCGATCGCACGCGTCGACGGCTGGCTGGCGCGTTATCACGCACGTGCGCAGGCCGCCGGATTGCCGGTGCCGCCACTGCAGCAGTTTCTGCGCGATGCGGACTGGATGGGCGTGCAGCGGCACCTTAAAAACCTGGGCATTTTTTCACGCCTGAGCCATCGCGATGGCAAGCATTGGTATCTGGACAACGTGCCGCGCTTCATCGCCTATCTGGACGAAGTACTGCCGCGCTACGCCGAGCTGGCGCCGCTGATCGCGCTGCTGGACGAGGTGATCAAACCCGCATTGGCAACACGCGCACTGCAGGCGGACGCATGAAGGCGCTGATCTTTGCAGCAGGCTTTGGCGAGCGGATGCGGCCGTTGACCGAGCACACGCCCAAACCCTTGCTGTCTGTCGGCGGCACGCCGTTGATCGTCTGGCATTTGCGCAAACTGGCGGCGTTGGGCGTGGACGAGGTAGTGATCAATACCTCGTGGCTGGCCGAGCACTTTCCGCAAACACTGGGAGACGGCGGTGCGTTCGGGCTGCGTCTGACGTATTCCTATGAAGGCGCAACGCCGCTGGAAACCGGCGGCGGCATGTTGCACGCACTGCCGCTATTGGGCGATGCACCGTTCCTGCTGGTCAATGGCGATATCTGGACCGATTTCGACTTTGCCCGGCTGTCGCATGCACCGGAAGGACTGGCGCAACTGGTGTTGGTGGATCGCCCCGCTTATGCAGAGCGCGCTGATTTTGCGCTGGATGCGGAGGGCAAGGTGCACGCAGATCTGCCCGCAACGCTTACCTATTCCGGCATCGGCATGTATCGACCGTCGCTGCTGCACGATTGGCAATCGGTGATTGGTCAGTTGCCAGAGCAGACCGGCGCGGCGCCGCGGTTTGCGTTGGCGCCGATCCTGCGCGCGCAGATGGCGGCAGGCCTGATCGACGGCATCCACCATGCCGGGCGCTGGACCGATGTCGGCACGCCGCAGCGTCTGGCAGAGCTGGATGCACAGTTACTGCGCAACGACGGCTGACCGCAACTCGTTGCTGCAACGCTCGTCATCAAGCGCATCAACAGAAACCTTCGAGCGCTGGCTCGCTGGTTGCAACGTGTTTGCCACATGCGCCTTCGCCGACGGGTGAGGCGATGTCCGGACTGGCAATGACATCGCTCGGACGGAATGAGCTGATCAGGCCACACGTTAGCGGCCGCCCGCACCGCGTGCACCGCTCGCAACCACGCACCGACCACCTCGGCTGGCCCTTTCCCACCCACCGTTGCCGGACCTTACGCGGCATGGATGCCGCGTAAGGTCTTAGATGGACGTACTTGCAGCATGTCCCGCGATGGTGGGCGGGCAAGACTCCAGCAGCAAACTCGCAGTGTCGAGCGCGCGGTGCCCTCGCCGCTCGCGGGACACGCCGTGAACCCGTCCCTGGGGGCTCGTTGGCGGCATCCATGCCGCCAACGGTCCCGCAAGCGGCGAGGACACCGCACCAGACAGTTGGCTGCTTTTTTGAAGAACGAGGACACCGCGCTAGAGCGTTGCTGGTTGCTTGCTGAAAACTCGACGCACTGACTGCCTCGGCTAGTCCTTGCCCGCCCACCCTCGCGAGAACTTATGAGGCTTGGATGCCGCGTAAGAACTTAGATGGGCGTACTTGCAGCGTGTCCCGCGATGGTTGGCAGGCAAGCGCCCTGCAAGACAGCCGCAAACCCACTGCCTTACGCCCCGCGATCCTCAAGCACGCGACGCAGAAATGGCACCGTGATGCGGCGTTTGGCTGCCAACGACTCGCGATCCAGCCGATCCAGCAAGGCTACCAAGGTGGCAAGTTCGCGTTCGCTGTGCGTCAGCAGCCAGTCGATCGCCGCGTCGTCCAGCCCCAGCCCACGCCGCTGCGCACGGTCGCGCAGCACTGCGGCGCGCGCCGCGTCGTCGGGCACCGGCAATCCGATCCGGATGCATTGCGACAGCCGCGAACGCAGATCCGGCAGCACCAGCGCCAAGCCATCGGGCATCTGCCGTGCGGTGTAGAGCAGGCTGATGCCGGCAGCGCGCGCACGATTGTGGAAATCGAACAGCGCCACCTCGTCGTCGCGTTGCCCGGCAATGCTGTCCACGCCGTCCAGTGCAACCAGGCTGCGCCCCTCCAATGCTTCGAGCGCATCGCGCAGGCGGCCGGCTGCTGCGTGCAGCGGCAGATACGCGGTTGCGCGCCCGGCCTGCTCGGCTGCTGCGCACACCGCCAGCGCCAGATGCGTCTTGCCGGTGCCGGCGGGACCGGCAAGATAGAGCCAATCGCTCACCTGCCCGGCCGCCAGGGCCTGCAACTGCGCAAGCAGGCCCTCGGGCGCGGCAATGTAACTATCGAAACGCTGATCGGATGGCGCGCGCAACGCCAATGGCAACTGCGGCACGCTCACGACCGATCTGCGTCCTTGGTCGGGTCGATGATGACGCTGCGCTCGGCCGTGGTGGACTGCAGCACGATACCGGCACGCTCGCCGGCGTACAGGTCGCTGCGCGTGTACTGCTCATGCGCATACCGCAGCAGCACGTTGGCCACCGCTGCCACCGGCAATGCCAGCAGCATGCCGAGGAAGCCGAACAACTGGCCGCCCGCCATCACCGCAAAGATCACCGCCACCGGATGCAGGCCGATCTTGTCGCCGACGATGCGCGGAGTGAGCAAATAACTTTCCAGCAGCTGCCCGACCGTGAACACCACGCCCACGCCGATCAGCAGTTTCAGATCCAGCCCCTGTGCCTGCACGATGGCCGCCAGCAGCGCCAGCACGATGCCGGTGGTTGCCCCCAGGTACGGAATGAAGCTGATGAAGCCGGCAATGATGCCGATCAACAATCCCAGGTTGAGCCCGATGATGGACAGCCCGGTAGCGTAGATCGCGCCCAGCGCCAGCATCACCAGGAACTGACCGCGGATGAAGCCGCCCAGCACGTCGTTGGATTCCAGCGCCAGCCGGCTCACGGTGCCGATGTAGGCGCGCGGGATGACCGCCGCCACACGCTCGACCAGCCGATCCCAGTCGCGCAGAAAGTAGAACGCCAGGATCGGCAGCAACGCCAGGTTGATCACCCAGGTCACCATCGCAAAGCCCGAGCGCGATACGTAACCGAAGAAGGTCTTGGCGGCACCGCCGGCCTGCTCCCAGTGGCTGCGGATCCAGTCGATCAAACGCTCCGGATCCAGCCAGCCCATCAGCTCCACGCCGGTCTTGGCTTCCAGCCACGGAATGGCCGTACTGATTGCCCAGGTGCGCATCTGCGGCAAGGCATCGATCAGCGTCATGATCTGGCGTTCGATCATCGGCACCAGAATCATCAGCGCCAGCACGAACAGCAGCAGCGCCAAGACGAATACCAACGCCACCGCCATGTTGCGCGAACGGCCGGCACGTTCGATGCGGTCCACCAATGGGTCGCCCAGCCAGGCCAGCAGCAATGCCAGCACGAACGGCGTCAGAATCGGGGACAGCAGCGAGACCACCCACAGCACGCCGACAATGACCGCCACCCATTTGAGGCGACGCAGGAATAAAGCGATTTCGGCTTCGGGAGTTAACGTCATTTGAGGCGGTACTCGGCGTGCTCGTTTTCGAGAATGATCGGGCCTTCAGTCGGTACCGAGACCGACACAAGGGGGCTGTTGTCGCCGAGCATACGGTTGAGCCCAGAAATACCCGTGAGCAGTTCCAGATCTACTTCCATGCGATCGCCGTTGGCGCTGACCGGGCGAATGCTGCGTACCACCGACACGCTCTGCAGTGCGGCGGCGACCCGCAGGTAATCGTCGGCGCTGTGGATGCCGGTGATCACCGCGCGGTACACGCCCGGCACCCCCGAATCCACGCGCTTGGCGTAGCGCTTGACCAAGGCATCGGCGGCGCCATCGGCACCGGCTGCCATTGCGCGGCGCGCATCGCCGTCGCTGCTGCTCCAGCTGGACAACACGTTGCCGTTGTCCACGAACACCCAGTCGGCGGTCCAGCCGGCCGCATTGCGGTAGAGCTTGCCAATCAGCTGCATCGGCGGGCTGTATTTGGCCGACGCGCGCGACACCGCGGCGGTGTCCTTGCGCCAGATCGCACCGGCAAGCGCCTGCTCGGCGGCCGCTCCGCCCGGCAGGCCAAGCCGGTAGCCGCGCTCGATCGCACGGTCGAGCACGCTGCGTGCGGCATTGGCCTGGGAAACGCCCACCAGGCGCGGGCCGCTGCCGTCATCGATGGCCAGCCACAGCACCGGCTTGGGACGTGGCAGCGGCCACACCGGCAGACCGAGCGCGGCGATCAAGCTATCCACGTCGGACTGGCGAAAACGCGCGACCAGGGTGGTGCGGAAGGTCGGCGCACCCGTGCGCGAGGTGCCCTGATCCTGGCGGTAGTCGTAGTGTTCGACGTAGTTAGGCGCATTGCGCAGCGCCTGCGGGACGCCGGGGCGGCTCATCACCGAGCGATCGCCGGAGACCTTGCCGAGCACGGCGCCCAGCGCGCGCGCCAGGGCACCGGGGCGATCGGATTCGCCCTGGCTGTTGACCGGCACTTCGGCGTCGTAGGCACTTTGCGCCTTGGCGACGTCGCCTTCGGTGCGCAGATCGGCCTGCGCAAAGGCCGGAACCACAGGCATGGCGACCACGAGGGCAAGAAAGAAAGCGAGACTGCGGCGCATCGACGGTTCCATGGTGTAAGCGTATCCGGGTGAATTGTTGCCCGAATGGGGCGCTAGCGCCAACGTGGCTGTTAAAATCGCCGCCTTTACTGCCGAGCCACCCACGCCCGTGACCAGCCCAACGCCTTCCACTCCCTCGCCCATGACCTACCGCGACGCGGGTGTCGACATCGATGCCGGCAATGCCCTGGTCGAACGCATCAAGCCACTGGTCAAGCGCAGCTTCCGGCCGGAGGTGATGGGTGGCCTGGGCGGCTTTGGCGCGCTGTTCGACCTGTCGGGCAAGTACAAGGAACCAGTGCTGGTCTCCGGCACCGACGGCGTGGGCACCAAACTCAAGCTGGCGCAGCAACTGGGCCGCCACGACACCATCGGCATCGACCTGGTCGGCATGTGCGTCAACGACGTGCTGGTGCAGGGCGCCGAGCCGCTGTTCTTCCTGGACTACTTCGCCACCGGCAAGCTCGACGTGGACACCGCCGCAGCGGTGGTCGGTGGCATCGCGCGCGGCTGCGAGCTATCAGGTTGCGCCTTGATCGGTGGCGAAACCGCCGAAATGCCCGACATGTACCCGCCCGGCGAATACGACCTGGCCGGCTTCACCGTGGGTGCGGTGGAAAAGTCGCAGCTGTTGGACGGCGCGCAGGTGCGCGAGGGCGATGTGCTGATCGGCATCGCGTCCTCCGGCCCGCATTCCAACGGGTATTCGCTGATCCGCAAGATCTACGAACGTGCCGGCGCGCCGGCAGAGCATGTACTGGACGACGGCACCAAACTGATCGACGCACTGATGGCGCCGACCGCGCTGTACGTCAAGCCGGTGCTGGCGTTGCTCAAGTCGCACGGCGAAACGATCCATGCCATGGCCCACATCACCGGTGGCGGGCTCACCGAAAACATCATCCGCGTGATTCCCGACGGCCTGGGCCTGGATATCGATGCCACCGCCTGGACCTTGCCGCCGGTGTTCGCCTGGCTGCAGCGCGAAGGCGCGGTGGCCGATGCCGAAATGTGGCGCACCTTCAACTGCGGCATCGGCTTTGTGCTGATCGCCTCGCCCGAGCAGGCCGCCAAGCTGGAACAGGGGCTGGACGCGCAATCGCTGGCGCATTGGCGCATTGGCCACGTGGTCGCTGCGCACGGCGACGAACGCGTGCGGATTGGCTGAGCCAAGGAGACCTGCATGGACGCTTTCACACCTGCACTGCCGACGCCGGCCAGCGCCGATGACCTGCAGCACCTCAAGCTGCTGTCGATCTTTCATTACTTGCTGGCCGGCATCACCGGGCTGTTTTCGCTGTTTCCGCTGATCCATCTGTTCATGGGGCTGGCCATCGTCACCGGGCACTTGCCGATGAACGGCAACAACGGCGAAACGGCACCGGACGAGATGCGGATGTTCGGCTGGATCTTCGTGGTGTTTGCGGCCGCGATCATCATCTGCGGCCTGACCCTGGCCGGCTTCATGGCCTATGCCGGCCGTTGTATCGCCCAGCGCCGGCGGCATCTGCTGTGTCTGGTCGTGGCCGGCATTTCGTGCTCCTTCATGCCGTTCGGCACCGTGCTTGGCGTCTTTACGCTGGTCACCTTGTTGCGCCCTCAGGTCAAGGCACTGTTCGGCCCTGCCGCAACCGCCGCCTGAGAGCCACGTGATCACCCGGGCCCTGCGCCGTGCCAAACCGGCTGCGTTGACCGTCACCATCGCGGTGTTCCTGGCGAGCTGGATCGCACCGCTATGGCCGGTCGAACAGGCCTTGCATAGTTCGCTGACCGTGATCGGGTTGATCGCACTGGTGTGGGCCGACCGTCGCTGGCCGCTGGAGAACGCCGCCTTCGTGGCGATCTGCGTGTTTATCGGATTGCACTGCATCGGCGCGCGCTGGCTGTATTCCAACGTGCCCTACGAGCAATGGAGCATGCAGTTAGTGCACTGGTCGCCCAGCGCCACGTTCGGCTGGACGCGCAATCATTTCGACCGCTTGATCCACCTGCTGTTCGGGCTGTGCTTCACGCCGGCCATTGCGCAACTGGCGTTGCGGCTGTGGTCCCGCCTGACGCTGCGGCAGGCCTTCGCGCTGACGGTGATGAGCATCATGTGCGTCAGCCTGGTCTACGAGTGGTTCGAGTGGGGCATTGCGCTGCTGCTGTCGCCACAGGCCGCCGAGGCCTACAACGGCCAGCAAGGCGACCCCTGGGACGCGCACACCGACATGCTGCTGGCAACCCTCGGCAGCCTGGCGGCCTACCCCGCGGTGAGGACACTGTTCAATGCTCGCAACTGATCCCCGCCTGCGCCTGGCCGTGCTGGCCTCCGGCCGCGGCAGCAATCTGCAGGCCATCCTTGACGCGATCGCCAGCGGGCGCTTGCACGCAGAAGTGGTCGGGGTGTTTTCCGACCGTCCGCAGGCGCCGGCGCTTCAAAAAATGGACGCAGCGCGCCGTTGGAGCGCCAGCCCGCGCGACTTCGCCGACCGCGACACCTTCGACGCTGCGCTGGGCGATGCCATCGCCGCCGTACAACCGGACTGGGTCATCTGCGCCGGCTACATGCGCATTCTGGGTGAGCCATTGGTGCGGCGCTTTGCCGGGCGCATGCTCAATATCCACCCGTCCCTGCTGCCCAAGTACCGTGGCTTGCACACCCATACCCGCGCGCTGGAGGCCGGCGATACCGAGCACGGCGCCAGCGTGCATCTGGTGGTACCCGAACTGGATGCAGGCAGCGTGATCGCACAGGCCCACGTGCCGGTGCTCCCCGGCGACAGCGCCGAGCAATTGGCCGCACGCGTTCTGGCCCGCGAGCACCCACTGCTGCTCGCCACACTGGACCTGCTGGCCAGCGGACGCCTGCAGGTGGACGGCGATGCGGTGCATGTCGACGGTCAGTGCCTGTTTACGCCACTACGACTAGAGTCCGCTGACGCCGCGCTCGCCTGAATGCGGATACGCCCCCCTCATCCCGTCTCGGACATCCTTGTGGCCCCGTGCCTCAGCTCCCGCGCATGAAAGCCATCCCGATCGCCGCCGCGCTGTTGACCACGGCCCTGCTTTGCCAGGCCGGCGCAGGCCGTGCGCAACAGGCAGCGGCCCCGCCGGCAGCTGCCGCGCAAACACCTGCCACGTCTGCTCCGCCGGTTGCCCCCGCGCTGCCGGCAAGCACCTGGACGCCGCCGCCGCTGGAGCCTTTCGTGGCGACCTACCAGGCGTTCTACCGCGGCAAGGAGGCCGGCGATGCCACCATGCAGGTCAGCCACGGCGAAGGCAGCCAGTGGCGCATCGACATGTCGGTCCGCGGCCGCAAGGGCTTCGCCAGCATCCTGGGCTTGAACCTGGAACAGAGCACGGTGTTTCGCGTCGATGGCGACACCTATGTGCCGTTGAGCCAGAGCACCGTGCGCAAGGCGATGTTCTTCGGCAAAAAAGTCACCGGCGTCTACAACTGGCAAGCCGGCACAGCGCAGTGGGACGGCGACCTGAAGAAAGAGCGTCAGCAACCCATTCCACTGCAGCACGGCGATCAAAGCGCGCTGTCGTTGAATCTGTCGCTGATGCGCGATGCGCAGCCCGGCCGCAGCCTGAGCTACCGCTATGTCGATGTGGGCCGGGTGCGCAAATACGATTACCGCGCCGCCGACACCACCGAGGTGGTGCAGGTCGGCGACCTGAGCTACGACGCGTTGCGCGTTTACCGCGTCAACAGCGGCGACAACGAAACCATCCTCTGGATCGCCAACGGGGTTCCGACGCCGGTGCGCATCCTGCAACGTGACAAAGGTGAGGATCAGGTCGATCTCCGCCTGGTCGAATACCAAGGAGTCTGACCATGAAAACCTTCTCTCGCACCAGCGCCTTGATCGCTGCCGCCGCACTGGCCGTGGCCAGCCTGCCGGCATTCGCGATGCAGCCATTCCAGGCCGATTACTCCGCCAATTACATGGGCATGCAGGCCAACGGCACGATGACGCTGGCCGCGGCCGGCGCCAACCAGTGGCGCTACACGCTGACCATCCAGAACCAGCTGGCCAATCTGACCCAGAGCACGGTGTTCGAAGAAACCAGTGGCCAGCTGCGCCCGGTCAGCAGCAACGACACCTCGTCGATGATGATCAAGCGTCGCAACGTCACCGCCAATTACGACTGGAAAACCAGCCAGGCGACGTGGGGCGGCGATATCAAGCCGGACCGCCGCGGTCCGGTCAAACTGCAGCCTGGCGACATGGACGCGTTGCTGATCAACCTGGCGATCACCCGCGATGTGGCCGCCGGCAAGCCGCTCAACTACCGCATGGTGGACGAAGGCCGCATCAAGCCGATGAGCTACAAGGTGATCGGCAAGGAAACCATCACCGTCAACGGCAAGCAGGAACAGGCCACCAAGGTTTCGCGTGTGGATGGCGACAAGGAATTGATCGCCTGGGTGGTCAAGGACCTGCCGGTGCCGGCGCGTCTGTTGCAGAAGGAAAAAGGCCAGGACGCGCTTGACCTGACCATCAAGTCGCTGCGTTAAGCGCGTCAAACCGTCGACCAAAGGATTGATTGCCACCATAGTCCCGGTCGTAAAATTATTTAGTGCAGTCGTAAAGTCGTTTTAGTGCAGTCAAACGCTTACTGAGTCGAGAGCACGGTGCCCTCACCGCTCGCGGGACACGCCGTAAATCCTTCCTTGGAGGCTCGGTGGCGGCATCCATGCCGCCACACGGTCCCGCAAGCGGCAAGGACACCGCACCAGGAAGTTGGTCGGTTGTTTTGTTGAAAACATGCACACCGATCATCTCGACGGGTCATTGTCCGCTCACCGCCGAGGGACCTTACGCGGCATCAATACAATGCCGCATAAGAGCTTGCAAGGACATACTTGCAGCGTGTCCTGCGATGGTGAGCGGGTAAGGGCTCTACAGCAAACTCGCGGCGTCGAGGGCGCGATGCCCTCACCGCTCGCGGGACACGCCGTAAATCCTTCCTTGGAGGCTCGGTGGCGGCATCCATGCCGCCACACGGTCCCGCAAGCGGCGAGGACACCGCACCAGGAAGTTGGTCGGTAGCCAAGTAAAAGGTTGCCATCTCGCGGGTTGCATTGGCTTGCGAGCACGGCTGCAACTACATGAGATCCAGCGCATCAGAAGCACGTCATGCACTGCTTGCACCATGAACACCGACCATCATGACTGGCCCTTGCCCCGCCCACCGTCGCGGGACCTTATGCGGCATGGATGCCGCGTAAGAGCTTACAAGGACGTACTTGCAGCGTGTCCCGCGACGGTGGGCGGGCAAGGGCCCTGCAACGAAGGGGCAGATCAGCCGCTCCACAAGTGATCTGTCCGCGCTGACCTATCACTTGCTCCAATGGTGATCCATCCGCACGCAGCTATCACTTCTCAGGGCTTGGCAGCAGCCTTGTCATCGCCGGTACTGAACACCGTGCGGCAATCCACGCGAATCTGCGCGTCGTTCTTGCGCCAATAGAACAGATCGCAATGGCGCTTGCCTTCGACGGTCTTTTTCACCGCCACCGCGTAGAACGATTGCGCGATCTCGTTGCGGCTGGCGTTGCCGTCGCCGTTCCAGTCCATGTCCTTGAACTCGACGCCCTGGGTGATGGCCATGCCCACGCTCCAGGCGTAGGCCAGCCACGCGAGAATCAGCACGATCACGCCGAGCAGGATCTTGCGTCGGGTGGTGAAGCGCCCGCGCAGGATCATGCGATGCGCTGGATGGTCGCACCCAGCGCCCCCAGCTTCTCCTCGATGTTTTCGTACCCACGGTCCAGGTGGTAGATGCGATCGATGGTGGTGTCGCCATCGGCCACCAGCCCGGCCAGGATCAACGAGGCCGACGCGCGCAGATCGGTCGCCATCACCGGTGCGCCGCTGAGGCGTTCGGCGCCGCGCACGATGGCGGTATGGCCTTCGACCTGGATATCCGCGCCCAGGCGCAGCAGTTCGTTGACGTGCATGAAGCGGTTTTCGAAGATCGTTTCGTTGATCACACCCACGCCGTCGGCCACGCAGTTGAGCGCCATGAATTGCGCCTGCATGTCGGTGGGAAACGCCGGGTACGGCGCGGTGGTCAGGTTGACCGCGCGCGGGCGCTTGCCGTGCATGTCCAGGGTGACGCTGTCGGCGGTAGTGGTGATGGTGGCGCCGGCTTCGGTGAGCTTGTCCAGCACCGCATCCAGGGTGTCCGGACGCGCGCGACGCACGGTGACGCTGCCACCGGTCATCGCCGCAGCGACCAGGAAGGTGCCGGTTTCGATGCGATCCGGCAGCACCGCGTGGTGCCCGCCCCCCAGACGCTCGACGCCGTGCACCACGATGCGCGGCGTACCGGCACCTTCGATCTGCGCACCGAGCGCGATCAGGCAGTCGGCCAGGTCGGTGACCTCCGGCTCCATCGCCGCGTTTTCCAGCACCGTGGTGCCTTCGGCCAGCACGGCGGCCATCAGCACGTTTTCGGTGCCGGTGACGCTGACCATGTCGAACACGTACCGGCCGCCCTTCAGACGCCCATTGCTGGTGGCCTTGATGTAGCCGTTCTCTACGCTGATCTCCGCACCCAGCGCCTGCAGGCCCTTGATGTGCTGGTCCACCGGGCGCGAACCGATCGCGCAACCGCCGGGCAGCGACACTTCGGCGGTGCCGTAGCGCGCCAGCAGCGGGCCCAGCACCAGGATCGAGGCGCGCATGGTCTTGACCAGCTCGTACGGGGCAACCTGATGGGTCACCGAGCGCGGATCGACCAGGATCGAGCGGCCCTTGGCCAGCGTGCCTTCGTCGATGGTGACCTCGGCGCCCAGCTCGCTGAGCAGCTTCACCGTGGTGATCACATCGTGCAGGTGCGGCACGTTACTGATTTCCACCGGCGCATCGGCCAGCAGGGTGGCGCACAGGATCGGCAGCACTGCGTTCTTGGCGCCGGAAATATTGACTTCGCCATGCAGCGCTTGGCCGCCGGTCACTACGATTTTTGCCATGGGAGCTTGGGAGATCCGAAAGAGATGTCGGGGGAATGAGATATCGCGGGATTAAGAGCTGAGACAACGGCGTGCAGACGGCGCGACCCGGCGGCACTGCGGCCGGGGCCTGCCTGCCCGACGGCGCCGCTCAGCCTTCGTCGGGGGTCAGCGTCTTGAGCTGCAGCGCGTGGATCGCGCCACCCATCAAATCGCCCAGGGTCGCGTAGACCATGCGGTGGCGCGCCAACGGAGCCTTGCCGGCAAATGCCTGGCTGACCACGGTCGCCTCGAAGTGCACACCGTCGTCGCCGTGCACGTCGACGCGGGCTTCGGGCAAGCCGGATTCGATGAGTTTACGGATGGTTTCGGCGTCCACAGGGCGTTTCCTCATAAAATGAGCGCACATTCTACTCTTCACCCGAGTCCCGCATGGCCGTCTCGCACCTGCCCACCGCCACCGTCAGCGACGCCAGCCTGGTCGCCAGCGGCCAGCGCGTGCTGGAGATCGAGCGTGAAGCCCTCGCCAGCGTGGGCGCGCGCATCGGCAACGCGTTTGCCGCGGCCTGCCGGCTGGTGCTGGCGTCGCGCGGGCGGGTGGTGGCCACCGGCATGGGCAAATCCGGCCATATCGCGCGCAAGATCGCCGCCACCCTGGCCTCCACCGGCACCCCGGCGTTCTTCGTGCATCCCGGCGAAGCCGGGCATGGCGACCTGGGCATGATCACCGAGGCCGATATCGTGCTGGCGCTGTCGTATTCGGGCGAATCGGACGAAGTGCGCATGCTGCTGCCGGTGCTCAAGCGCCAGGGCAACCCGATCATCGCCATGACCGGCCGCCCCGGCTCCAGTCTGGCCCTGGCCGCCGACGTGCACCTGGATGTCAGCGTCTCCGCCGAGGCCTGCCCGCTGCACCTGGCGCCGACCTCCAGCACCACTGCCTCGCTGGCGATGGGCGATGCGCTGGCGGTGGCGCTGCTGGATGCGCGCGGTTTTACCGCCGACGACTTTGCGCGCTCGCACCCGGCCGGCAGCCTGGGCCGGCGCCTGCTACTGCACATCACCGACGTCATGCACGGCGGCGATGACCTGCCCAGCGTGCGCGAAGATGCCAGCCTGAGCCAGGCGCTGATGGAAATGAGCCGCAAGCGCCTGGGCATGACGGCGGTGGTCGACAACGACGGTCGCCTGATCGGGCTATTTACCGACGGCGACCTGCGCCGCGCGCTGGACAGCGACATCGACGTGCGCAGCGCCGGCATTGCCGAGGTGATGACGCGCAACCCGCGCACCATCGGCGCCGACCAGCTGGCCGCCGAGGCCGCGCGGCTGATGGAGGACTACAAGATCAATGGCCTGATCGTGGTGGACGCGCAGCAGCGCGCCGTCGGCGCATTGAACATTCACGACCTGTTGCGCGCCAAGGTGGTTTAACAGGTTCAGTTTTCAACCGCGGCCCCCCGTTCTCACCCATTCGTGCCGATGCCCTACTCTCCTTTGCAGCACCTCCCCGCCGAGCTGATCGAACGCGCCGCGCGTATCCGCCTGGCCTGTTTCGACGTCGACGGCACCCTGACCGACGGGCGCCTGTACTACGACCACGCCGGCAACGAGAGCAAGTCCTTCAACGTGCTCGACGGCCAAGGCCTCAAACAGCTGGACCATGCCGGCATCCACGTGGCGCTGATCACCGCGCGCGCCAGCCTGTCGGCGGAAAAGCGCGGCCAGGATCTGGGCCTGCACGTGCAGATCGGGGTCAAGAACAAGCGCCTGGCGGTGCTGGCGCTGTGCCAGGAACACGGCCTGTCGCTGGACCAGGTGTTGTTCATGGGCGACGACCTGCCCGACCTGCCGGCGTTACTGGCGGTCGGCCTGCCGGTGGCACCGGCCAATGCGCACCCCTGGATCGCCGAGCGCGTGCAGTGGCACACCCAGGCCCGTGGCGGCGAAGGCGCCGCCCGTGAGGTCTGCGATGTGGTGCTTGCCGCGCAAGGCCAAGTCGAGGGCATCATCGAAAGGTTTTCCGCATGAACTTAAACTGGCGCACCACGCTAGGCGTCGTGTTGTTTGCTGCGGCCGCCATCTCCGGCTGGTCGGCATGGCAGCAGCGCGCGCGCCCGGTTGCGGCAGCGGTGGACGAGTCGAAAGTCGACTACGTGCTGCGCGACTTCGAACTGATCGCCCTGGACAAGCAGAGCGGCAAGGAATCGATGACGCTGCGCGCGCCGGAAATGCACCGCAACCGCGCCGATCAGACCTCCGACATCACCACGCCGGTGTTTCTGCTGCCCGACAACGCCAACCAGCCGTGGACGCTACGCGCCAAGACCGGCTGGGTCAGCCCCAAGGGCGACGAGTTGCGCTTGCGCGGCGATGTCGAAGGCGACAGCCCGACCGCCGGCGCGACGCCACCCACCACCTTCCGTACCGAGAGTCTGGACGTGTTTCCGCAGCAAAACCTCGCCAAGACCGCTGCTCCGGTGACCATGCGCCGGCCGGGTATCATGCAAAGCGGGGTCGGCTTCGAGGCCGATCTCAAATCACGCCAGTACAAGCTCCTTTCTCAGGTCAAGACCCGCTATGAACCGAATGCTGCCCGCTAAACTGGCGTTTGCCGCGCTGCTGTTGCCCGCCATGGCGATGGCCAAGACCAGCGACCGCAATCAGCCGATGGCGATCGACTCCAATGCCAACGACTGCAACATGCTCGACGACAGCGGCAAGTGCCGTTTCAGCGGCAATGTGGTGATCACCCAGGGCACGCTGGAAATCCACGCCGATACCGCCGACATCTTCCAGAAGAACGGCCAGACCGACCGTGTCGTGCTCAACGGCAAGCAGGCCACGCTCAAGCAGCAGATGGACGACGGCGCGATGATGAACGGCCAGGCCGACAACATCGAATACAAGGTCGCCGACGAGATCATCATTCTGACCGGCAACTACAAGGTCGACTCGCCCAAGGGCACCAACGCCGGCCAGCGCATGGTCTACAACACCAAGACCGGCAATATGCAGAGCGGCGGCGATGGCAGCCGCGTGCGCACCATCATCCAGCCCAAGAATGCAGCCCCCGCCGCGGCAACGCCGGCACCGGCCGCCAAGCCTGCCGCCAAGCCGCAGGGGAAGAAGTAATGCTGGTCGCCACCGGTCTGCGCAAGAAGTACAAGCAACGCGAAGTGGTCAAGGAATTCGGCCTCACGCTCGAGGCCGGCGAAGTGGTCGGCCTGCTCGGCCCCAACGGTGCCGGCAAGACCACCTGCTTCTACATGATCGTGGGCCTGGTCGAAGCCGACGCCGGGCGCATCGAGCTGGATGGACGCGACCTTACCGCCGAGCCGATGTACGCACGCGCCAAGCTCGGCGTGGGGTACCTGCCGCAGGAACCGTCGATCTTCCGCAAGCTCACCGTGGCCGACAACATCCGGCTGGTGCTGGAGCTGCGCGAGGAACTGGACACCGCCGGCCGTGAGAAGGAACTGGTTTCGCTGTTGGAAGAATTACAGATCACCCACGTGGCCGATCAGCTCGGCGCCAGCCTCTCCGGTGGCGAGCGCCGCCGCTGCGAGATCGCCCGCGCGCTGGCCGCAAAGCCGCGCATGATGTTGCTGGACGAACCGTTTGCCGGCGTGGACCCGATTTCAGTCGGCGAGATCCAGCGCATCATCATTCACCTCAAAGAACGCGGCATCGGCGTGTTGATCACCGATCACAACGTGCGCGAGACCTTGGGAATCTGCGACCGCGCGTATATCCTCGCCGAGGGGGGCGTGCTGGCGCAGGGGGCACCGGACGCGCTGCTAGCCAATCCCGACGTCCGTCGCGTGTATCTGGGGGAAACTTTCCGCCTTTGAGCGCGTCGCCGCGCCATCGATTCTTCCAGTCAGTGCCCGCATGAAAGCCCGGCTTCAGACATCGCTAGGACAGCAGCTGGTCATGACGCCGCAATTGCGTCAGGCGATCAAGCTATTGCAGATGTCCACCACCGAGCTGGAACTGGAAATCGCCGAAGCGGTGGAAACCAACCCGCTGCTGGAATGGGCTGACGAAGCCGCGCATGCGGCCGGCGATACACCGGTGGAGTCCTCGCCGTCCTCGTCCAGCGAGGAACCCCAGCGCGAAGAACCGGCGCCTGCCGAACGCGACGACGATTGGTCGCAGGACGAATTGCAGTGGACCGGCTCGGGCAGCGGTGGCAGTTTCGACGATGACGAGTCCGGCGACGCCGCCGAGCGCGTGGCCGAATCGGAAACCCTGGCCGACCATCTCCTGTGGCAGCTGCACCTGTCGCCGTTGTCGCCACGCGACCGCCAGATTGGCGCGATGCTGATCGATGCGCTGGACGAAGACGGTTATCTGCGCGAACCGCTGTCGGCCATTCTCGAAACACTGGCGCTGGGCGCTGCGGTGGACGAGGCGGAAGTGCTGACCGTGCTGCATCAGATCCAGCGTTTCGACCCGGTCGGGGTGGGTGCGCGCACGCTGGGCGAGTGTCTGGCGCTGCAGCTGGCGGTGCTCGACCCGGCCATCCCGGGGCGCGAGCTGGCGCTGCAGATCGTCGCCGGCCCGCTGGAGCGGCTGCCGCGTGCCGGTGTGCCCGGCCTGGCGCACGAACTCAAGCGCTCGGCCGCCGATGTCGAACAGGCCGTGCAGTTGGTGCGCTCGCTGGACCCGCGCCCCGGCAAGCAGATCGGCGACCTGTCGCAGGACACCTACGTGGTGCCCGACTGCGTGATCTGGCGCCAGCGCGGCGTCTGGCGCGCGTCGCTGGCCGGCCGCTCGCAGCCCAAGGTCACCATCCATCGCGGCTACGAGAACCTGATCCGCAGCTGCGGCGAATCCGACGCCGGCTATCTGCGCGGGCAATTGCAGGAGGCGCGCTGGCTGCTCAAGAGCCTGGAAGCCCGTGGCGAAACCCTGCTGCGGGTGGTGCGTTGCCTGTTGCAGCACCAAGCCGGGTTTCTGGAATTCGGCGCGCAGGCGCTGCGCCCGCTGACCCTGCGCGAGATCGCCGGCGAGCTCGGCCTGCATGAGTCCACCATTTCCCGCGCCATTGCCCGCAAATACGTGCGCACCCCGCGCGGCACCATCGCGCTGCGCTCGTTCTTTGCCTCCGGCATCGACACCGACAGCGGCGGCGAAGCCTCCAGCACCGCCATCCAGGCCATGATCCGGCGCCTGATCGACGCAGAAAACCCGCGCAAACCCTTGTCGGACGCCAAGTTGGCAGATCTGTTGAAAACTTCCGGCGTACCAGTGGCGCGGCGCACCGTTGCGAAGTATCGTGAGGCCATGAACATTTCCGCCTCCCACGAACGCGTACGCATCGCCTGACGTTGCAACCACCGCAACGCCGGCCTGCGCCGGGTTAGTCGGATCACCGGAACGGTTCATTGGCCCACCGACCAATGGAGGTATCCGATGCGCATCGAGACGTATGGCCACCAGCTTGAAGTGACCCCCGCCCTGCGGGACTACGTGGCAAGCAAGCTGCAGCGACTGCAGCGCCATTTCGACCAGCACTGCGAAGTCCGAACGCAGCTGGCGGTTCGCAAGCCGGACCACCACGTGGTCGCCACCGTCAACCTTCCCGGTCGCACCCTGCACGCGGATGCCAGCGGTTCCACCATGTATGCGGCCATCGACCTGCTGGTCGACAAGCTCGACCGCCTGGTGCTCAAGCACAAAGAAAAGAAATGTAACCACCACGCACGCGAGGTGCGCGACAATCCCGCATGACGCTTCCCGCTTGATGCCCTCATGCCTTTAACCGATCTGATGGCGGCCGTGCGCACCGTGGTGTCGCCGGCCGCCGATCGCGACACCGTCCTGCACACCGCCGCCGAGTTGCTGTCCTGCCGACAGGCCGGCGCCGACGAGCTCTACGCCAACCTGTGCGAGCGCGAGGCCCTGGGCAGTACCGCCATCGGCCATGGCATCGCCATTCCGCATGGACGCTGCCCAAATCTGACCGAACCCCGCGGTGCCCTGCTGCGGCTGGACGCCCCGGTCGCGTTCGGCGGCGACGAACCGGTGGATCTGGTGTTCGCCATGGCGGTGCCTGCGCACTACACCCACCAACACCTGATGCTGTTGTCGGAACTGGCCGAGCGCTTCTCCGACCCGCAGTTCCGTCAGCAGCTGCGCGCCGCGCCCGATGCCGACGCGCTGATGGCCCTGCTCACCGATGCGCCTCCACCACAGGCCAGCGCGGCATGAATACCAGCATCACCGCACGCGAATTGTTCGACCAGCAGCGCGACAAGCTGGCGCTGCGCTGGGTCGCCGGGCAGAAAGGCGAGCACCGCGAGATCGAGGCCGGCAGCAACAATGCACGCCGCCCGTCGCTGGCCGGCTATCTCAATGTGATCTATCCCAACAAGGTGCAGATCCTGGGCACCGAAGAGCTGGCCTGGCTGGATTCGCTGGACGCGCGGCAGCGCTGGGAAACCATCGAAAAGATCATCCAGGTGCAGCCGCTGGCACTGGCGATCAGCAAGAACCAGTCGTGCCCGGAAGATCTGCGCGCGGCAGCCGACGAATCCAACACCCCGCTGTGGATCTCGCCCAAGCGCGGCCATGAGCTGCTCAATCACCTCTCCTACCACCTGGCGCGCACG
The DNA here is from genome assembly GCF_035012785.1 of Xanthomonas sp. WHRI 8932A. Taxonomy (NCBI): domain Bacteria; kingdom Pseudomonadati; phylum Pseudomonadota; class Gammaproteobacteria; order Lysobacterales; family Lysobacteraceae; genus Xanthomonas; species Xanthomonas sp. WHRI 8932A. Next base: position 257,554 of record NZ_JAYGQQ010000005.1, on the reverse strand, counting down.
CTGGCGCCGCGGGTCACGCTGCATGGCGTGTTCATGGAGATCTATTCGATCGGCGTGCTGATCACCGGCGAAGCCGGCTCGGGCAAGAGCGAGCTGGCGCTGGAACTGCTCAGCCGCGGCCACCGCCTGGTGGCCGATGACGCGCCGGAATTCACCCAGATCGCTCCCGACGTACTCGATGGCACCTGCCCCGAACTGCTGCAGGACCTGCTGGAAGTGCGCGGCCTGGGCGTGTTGAACGTGCGCGACATGTTCGGCGACACCGCGGTGAAGAAGAACAAGTACCTGCGCCTGATCGTGCACCTGACCCGGCCGATGACCGAGCCCACGCCGTCCGGCTACGAGCGCCTGACCGGCGATTCCGGCAGCCGCCACGTGCTGGATCTGGATGTGCCGCTGATCACCCTGCCGGTGATGCCGGGCCGCAACCTGGCCGTACTCACCGAGGCCGCCACCCGGCTGCATATTCTGCGCACCAAGGGCATCGACCCGGCGGCGATGTTCATCGCCCGCCACAGCAACCTGCTGGAGCGACGCACGCCATGAGCATCACGCCCTCCACGCTGATGATCGTGAGCGGGCTGTCCGGCTCGGGCAAATCGGTCGCGCTGAAAACTTTCGAAGACCTGGATTACTACTGCTCGGACAATCTGCCGGTCGAGCTGCTGCCAGACTTCGTCAAGAGCCGCCTGCGCGGCAACCCGATCGGCGACCAGCGCCTGGCGGTCGGTATCGACGTGCGTAGTCGCAGCGACCTCACCCAGTTGGCGCAATGGCGCCAGGCCGCGCAGGAATACGGCATCGAGGCACGCCTGCTGTTTTTCGAAGCCAGCGATGAAGCGCTGATCAAACGCTATGCCGACACCCGTCGCCGTCATCCGCTGAGCCATCTCGGCCTGGCGTTGCCGGAGGCGATCACCCGCGAGCGGCAGTTGACCGAGCCGCTACGCGCGCAGGCCGACGCCATCATCGATACCAGCACGCTCAATGTGCATCAGTTGCGTCGCCGCGTGGTCACCGAGTTTGCGCTCGGCTCCAACGACCGCCTGTCGCTGCTGTTCGAATCGTTCGCCTACAAGCGCGGCGTGCCGGCCGAAGCCGACTTCGTGTTCGATGCGCGCGTGCTACCCAATCCGCACTGGGACCCGGAGCTACGCCCGCTCACCGGCCGCGATGCCGGCGTGCGCAACTATCTGGATAACGAGGCGGACGTGCAGCGCTACAGCGCGCAGATCGTGGACCTACTCGACACCTGGCTGCCGCGGCTGCGCAACGACACCCGCAGCTACGTGACCATCGCCTTCGGCTGCACCGGCGGCAAGCATCGCTCGGTGTACATGGCCGAACGCATGGCGCGGCATGCGCGCGAACAGGGCTGGCCGGAAGTGGCGACGTTTCATCGCGAGCAGGACTGATTGGGGCCGGGATCTGGAATTCGGGATTGGGGATTCGTCAAAGCGATCAAGCGCTGTCCTGCGTGCTGTAACGAATTTGACTGAGCTGGCTCGGAAGGTTTCGTTTGCGGGTTGACGCGTTGCCTACGCGTCGTTGGCGTGGATCGCGGGACTGGATGTAGCTGGCGCGCTTTGTTGCGGCTTCCTTAGTCTTTACGCGGCATTGCGGATTGCAGGTGCTTCGACACTCGCGTGCGCTTCGAAAAGCCTGCAGACCTGCACCGCATCTGGACGTGCACTGCTCCGCGAAGTGCCAACTGCAGCGCTCGCTTACTGTGCGTTCGGCAGCGACCTGATGCGCGTCATGGATCATTCGCCACAGCCGCTGCAACACGCTTGTTGCGCGCCGCACACGCGCTCTGTTGCTGCAGTCCTAAACGGCTATTCAGTTCGCAACGCATCGGTGCGGGTAAACGCTATCGCGCGGTCACGCTGACCTGTTAACGTTTCGGCATGGCCTGTGGCATTCTCCTCATTACTCATCCCGGCATCGGCGCAGCGTTGTTGAACGTGGCGACGGGGCTGTTGCGGCATTTGCCGCTGAAGACCGAAGCATTCGATGTGCCGTTCGATGCAGACCTGGACGCATTGTTGCCCCAGGCCTCGACGGCGATGCGTCGGGTCGACAGCGGCGACGGCGTGCTGGTCATGACCGACCTGTATGGCGCAAGCCCCAGCAACCTCGCCAGCCGGTTGGCCAAGCTGGGCACGCCGGTTCGCCGGGTGTCCGCGCTGAGCCTGCCGATGCTGCTGCGGGTGATGAATTACCCCGAACAAGGTTTGCAGGAGCTGCCCGCCACCGCGGCGGCCGGTACCCGCAACGGAGCGATCATCGACGATGCTTGAACGCGAACTCATTGTGTCCAACCGACTCGGACTGCACGCGCGGGCAACCGCCAAGCTGGTGCAGACGCTGTCGTCCTATCGCAGCAACGCCACGCTGGCGGCCAAGGGCCGCGAGGTCAACGCCAAGAGCATCATGGGCGTCATGTTGCTGGCCGCCGGCCAAGGCACCAGCGTGGTGGTGCGCCTGGATGGCGAAGACGAAGCCGAGGCCTTGCAGGCCCTGGTGGACTTGTTCGAGCGTCGTTTCGACGAGGACAGCTGAGCATGCGCGGCGTCGGCGCCGTTGCGACCGACACGGCGCCGCTGCGCCAGGCACACGCATGAGTCTGCGCCTGCGCGGACATGGCGCCTCGCGCGGCAATGCGCTCGGGCGCGCGCGCGTACGCCAGAGCCACACGCTGGAAGTGGCCGAACAACGCGTGCCCGCCAACCAGGTGGAAACGCAGTTGCAGCGCCTGCACACCGCCATCGAGGCAGCACGTGTCGAAATGCAGGAGCTGCGCGACCGCCTGCATGGCGCGCTGGCACGCGAAGTCGGCGAATTTCTCGAACTGCATGCGCTGCTGCTGGACGACCCGGAATTGCTGCAGGGGCTGGATGAGCTGATCCGCACCCACCGCTACAGTGCCGACTACGCGCTGCGCGTGCAGCGCGACCGGCTGGCGGCAGTGTTCGATGGCATGGAAGACGCGTATCTCAAGAGCCGCATGGACGATCTGGATCACGTGATCGGCCGCATCCATGCGTTCTTGCACAAGCGTGCGCCCGACATCAAGGGCGTGGCCGGCGAGATCCTGGTTTGCGACAACGTGGCGCCGTCCGAACTGGCGCAGCTGCAGGCGCAAGGCGTGGTCGGCATCGTCACCACCGCCGGCAGCGCGCTGTCGCATAGCGCGATCCTGGCGCGCAGCCTGCATCTGCCGCTGGTGGTGGGCGTGGCCGATGCGGTGCAGCGGATCGACGATGGCGATGTCCTGATCGTCGATGCCGGCTCCGGCCAGGTGATCGTCGACCCCACGCCCGACCACCTGCGCGACTACCGCGAGCGTTTACGCACGCTGGCCAAGGAGCAGCGCGAACTGGGCCGGCTGCGCTCCAAGCCCACGCGCACCCGCGACAACGTCGATATCACCCTGCTGGCCAACGCCGAGTCGCTGGAAGACGTCGCGCGCGCGCATGCCCTGGGCGCCAGCGGTCTGGGCCTGTACCGCACCGAATTCCTGTTCCTGCAGCGCAACGAGCTGCCGGACGAAGACGAGCAGTTCCAGACCTATCGCGATACCGTACTGGGCATGAGCGGCCGCCCGGTGACCATTCGCACGCTGGATCTGGGCGCCGACAAGGCCGACCGCACCGGCCTGACCTTGAGCGACGAAGACAACCCGGCCCTGGGCCTGCGTGGCGTGCGCCTGTCGCTGGCCCGCCCTGCGGTGGCGCAGGCGCAGTTGCGCGCGATCCTGCGCGCCTCCGGCTACGGCCCGGTGCGCATTCTGGTGCCGATGGTCAGCGGCCGCGAAGAAATCCAGCTGGTGCGCAAACAGCTGAAAAAGCTCACCGCGCAGCTGCGCGACGAAGGCCACGAGATTGCCGAGCACATTCCACTCGGCGCGATGATCGAGGTGCCTGCCGCGGCGCTGGCGCTGGATTGCTTTATCGACGACATCGACTTCCTGTCGATCGGCACCAACGATCTGGTGCAGTACCTGCTGGCGGTGGATCGCAATAACGAGGCGCTGGGCGAGTTGTATTCGCCATTGCATCCGGCGGTGTTGCGGCTGATTGCGCAGGTGATCGCCACCGGGCGGGCGTACGGCAAGCCGGTGGCGGTGTGCGGCGAGATTGCCGGCGACCCGCGTTTCGTGCCGATGTTGCTGGCGTTGGGGCTCACCGAATTCAGCCTGCACCCGGCCACCTTGCTGGAAGTGCGCCGCGCGGTACGCGACATCCACCTGGGCGAGCTGCGCGTGCATGGCGACAAACTATTGCGCGCACGCGACCGCAAGGGCATCGAGAAGTGGCTGGCCTGCAATGCGCAGGCTGTGTTGCGGTAGCGCGACGGGCGACTGAGAGCAGCCAACAAAACGACTGTGTTCACCGCCATGCGTGCGCAGCCGGTGCTCGGTGCGGCATATACCACACGGACATCCGGTTCCTCCGCGTAGCCCGCACCCAGCTGACGACTGCTCGCTACGTGTTGTTAGCCGATCTGATCGCCTCTGCCCTGCGCGCACCGCGACACGCAGAGTCGGCCATTTCATAGCCACTTGCGCACGCCGCACGTCGTTGGCCCGATGCGGCAAGAACCTGCGCAACGCGCTCACCGCTGCGGGGCGCTTACCGCATCGCTTCGGCAATCTGCATGCGGATCGCCACGCCACTGTATGTTTCGTCACCATGCGCAAGCGATAATGCCGTGCTGATCCAGCACCGCGTCTCCTACTGACGGCGCGTCCACTCTTCCGGGGAGCCGCGCATGGCCGAAGCCGTCCGCCACGACAAGACTGCGCGCCAGCTACGATTGCTGTCCGACGCGCTGGATAGCGGACGCTTGGGGCCGGTGCGCCGGCTGGTCAACACGCTGGCGCCGGCGGAGATCGGCAACCTGCTCGAATCGCTGCCGCCCGGCAAGCGCGAAGTGGTGTGGGGTCTGGTCGACCCGGAAGACGATGGCGAAGTGCTGCTGCATGTCGGCGACGAAGTGCGCGAGAGCCTGCTGGCCGACATGGACACCGACGAAATCGTCGCCGCGGTCGAAGACCTGGACATCGACGATCTGGCCAATCTGGTCGAAGACCTGCCCGACACCGTCATCGACGAAGTGCTCAAGTCGATGGACCGCGAGAACCGCGAGCGGCTGGAGCAGGTGCTGTCGTATCCGGAAGACACCGCCGGCCGCCTGATGAACCCGGACGTGGTGACGGTGCGCGCCGACGTCAATGTCGATGTGGTGCTGCGCTACCTGCGCCTGCGCGGCGAGCTGCCCGATCACACCGATCACCTGTATGTGGTGAGCCGACGTCATCAGTACCTGGGCCGCGTGTCGCTGGCCGCGCTGGTCACGCATGAGGACAGCACGCCGGTCAACCGGTTGATCGACGACGAACAACCGGCGATCGATGTGGGCGATGGCTCGGACGAGGTGGCGCGGCGCTTCTCCGATCACGACTGGATCTCCGCTCCGGTGGTGGACGACAACAACATCCTGCTCGGTCGCATCACCATCGATGACGTGGTGGACATCATCCGCGAGCAGGCCGAGCACCAGGCCATGAGCGCGGCCGGCCTGGACGAAGACGAGGACATGTTCAGCCCGGCGCGGCGTGCATTCCGTCGCCGGCTGATCTGGCTGGGCATCAACCTATGCACCGCTTTTCTGGCCTCCAGCGTGGTCAGCCGCTTCGAAGGCACCATCGAAAAACTGGTGGCGCTTGCGGCATTGATGCCGATCGTGGCCGGCATGGGCGGCAACGCCGGCACCCAGGTGCTGGCGCTGATGGTGCGCGGCCTGGCGCTGGGGCAGATCGGCTCGTCCAACGTGATGACCCTGCTCAAGAAGGAACTCACGGTCGCGCTGATCAACGGCCTGTTCCTGGGCGTGGGGCTTGGCCTGATCGTGCTGGCCTGGTTCCGTCAGCCGATGCTGTCGCTGGTGATCGGCACCGCGCTGACCTTGAACATGCTTACCGCTGCCTTCGGCGGCGTGCTGGTGCCGGTGACGCTCAAACGGCTGGGCTTCGATCCGGCACTGGCCGGCGGCGTGATCCTGACCACACTGACCGACGTGATGGGCTTTTTGAGCTTCCTGGGCCTGGCCACGTTGATCCTGATGCCGTGAGCGCGGGCGCCTGATCGTGTGTGCGCGCAGCCAAGAGTGAAGGACCGCATGACGCGTCCATGCCGATCGCCGCAGCGCGACGTGCCAGCGCAGCTGCATGCGGCGATACTGCAGCTCTGTGATCGATGGGGAGTGCTGCGTGATCGTTCGTTGCGTCTTACTTGCAATTCTTGCGCTGGTGCTCGCCGGTTGCTCCAGCATGGCTGAGCGCCAGCACGACGGGCGGCGCGGCCACTTCGTCGCCCGCACCCTGCAGCTGGAGGGCCGGCTATACCGCTATCAGGTGTTCGTGCCGGCCGCCAAGGCGCCGCAGCCACGGCCGATCGTGTTGTTTCTGCATGGCTCGGGCGAGCGCGGCGACAACGGTCGCGATCAGGCCGAAGTCGGCGTCGGGCCTTACCTGAGCGAACACACCGCCGAGTTCCCTGCACTGGTGGTGTTGCCGCAGGTGCCCGACGACGAGGAATGGCTGGGCATCAATGCGCGCATGGCGATCGCTGCGCTGGATGCGGCCAGCGCCGAATTCGCTGCCGACCCGCAACGCACCTACCTCACCGGTATCTCGATGGGCGGCTATGGGGCGTGGGAAATCGGGCTGATGCAGCCGCAGCGATTCGCCGCGATCGTGCCGGTCTGCGGCGCACTCAAGGCGCCACGCGACGAGCGCCACACGCTATACGTCAGCCTGGTGGCCAAGGAAGCCGACCCATACACGGCGGCGGTCACCCAGCTCAAGCACGTCCCGATCTGGACGTTCCATGGCGCCAAGGACACTTCCGTGCCACCGCACGACGACCGCGCGTTGTACCGCGCGGCAAAAGGCGTGGGCGCCAACCTGCGCTACAGCGAATATCCCGAAGGCAACCACAACGTCTGGGACGCGACCTACGCGGACCCGGCGATGTGGGAATGGATGTTCAAGCAGCGCCTGCGCTGAGCGTGTTGCAGTTGGACGCAGTGGACGCGCGCTCAGGCGCGCGGCGACTGCTGCAGTGAAGGCGAAGGCCGGCGGTGATCGTACCGGCGCCTACCTGACGCTACCGCGCGTTGCGCCTGCCAGTTGATTTCAACCCGCACAGCACCCGAAAACCCGACCGCCGCCATCAATGGTGGTAACCAGTCTCCGCAGTGATCTTGCCGCGGAACACCCGGTACGACCACACCGTGTAGCCCAAGATCAGCGGCAGCAACATCACCAGACCCACTATCGCGAACAGTTGCGAAGACGGCGGCGCGGCGGCCTGCCAGATGGTGTAGACCGGCGGCACCAGATACGGCCACATGCCCAGCACCAGGCCCAGAAACCCGAGCACGAACAAGCCCATTGCCAGCAGGAACGGCGGTGTGTCCGGCCGCCCCGGTTCGGTCGCGCGCCACAGCGCATAGCCCACCACGGCAACCAGCACCGGCACCGGCATCAGCCACAGGTAATGCGCATCGTTGAACCAGCGATCCATCACATGCGATTGCAACGATGGCAGCCACGCGCTGACCAGGCCGATGAAGACCAGCACGCTGAGGGTCAATGGCCGGCTCAGCTGACGCGCCAGCGCTTGCACGTGGCCTTCGGTCTTGAGGATCAGCCAGGTGCTGCCGAGCAGCGCATAACCGAACACCAATGCCGCACCGGTCAGCATCGCGAACGGGCTGAACCAGCCCCAGATCCCGCCGACATAGCGGTCGTTCTCGATCGGCAAGCCTTGCACCAGGGCGCCCAGGATCACGCCCTGCGCGAAGGTGGCCAGAATCGAGCCGGCGGCAAACGCATTGCTCCATAGCCGCCGCGAACGCTGTGCCTTGAAACGGAACTCGAACGCCACACCGCGGAACACCAACGCCATCACCATCAGCAACACCGGCAGATACAACGACGACAAGATCACCGCGTAGGCCTTCGGAAACGCCGCCAGCAGCCCTGCCCCGCCCAGCACCAGCCAGGTTTCGTTGCCGTCCCAAATCGGCGCGGCGGTGTTCATCATCAGGTCCAGCTGTGCTTCATCCTTGCGAAACGGCGCCAGGATACCGATGCCGAGCACGAAGCCGTCCAGCACTACGTACATCAGCACCCCGAAGCCGATCACCGCGAACCATGCCACCGGCAACACTGTTGTCATGTCCATCATGCGGCTCCGTCGATCGATGCATCGGCCGCCGACAACGGCCGTGCGGGGGTGTGTTCGCCATGGTCCAGATGTGGTGCATCGTGCGGGGTCGGCCCGGTCTTGCCAATCTTGACCAGGTACCAGATGCCCCAGCCGAACACGAAGGCATAGCCGGCCACGTACACCGCCAACGAGATGGCGGTCATCAGCGACGACTGCGGTCCCACCGCATCGGCGGTGCGCAACAGCCCGTAGACCACATACGGCTGCCGACCCATTTCAGTCACGAACCAGCCGGAGATCAGCGCGATGAAGCCGCTCGGCAGCATCCAGCGCCAGGTCGCCAGCAACCAGCGCCACTGCACCAGCTTGCCGCGCCACAACGCGAATGCCGACACCCAGGCCACCAGCAACATCAACGAGCCGATCCCCACCATGATGCGAAAGGCGAAAAACACCGGCGTCACCGGCGGGCGGTCGTGCGCCGGCACCGAGGTCAGCGGCGTGATGTTGCCGTCCAGGCTGTGGGTCAGGATCAGGCTGCCCAGGCGCGGAATCGCCACCTCGTAGTCGTTACGCTCGGCCTGCGCATTCGGCAGGGCGAACACCACCAGCGGGAATCCCTTGCCTGGTTCTTCGGCATGCCAGTGCGCTTCCATCGCCGCGATCTTCATCGGCTGATGCTTGAGCGTATTCAAGCCATGCATGTCGCCGACAAAGATCTGCAGCGGCACGGTAATGGACGCGAACACCACCGCCAGCTTGAGCATGCGCAGGCCGGCCTCGCGGTGCACGCCGCGATGCAGATACCACGCACCCACCGCGCCCACCACAAAACAGGTGGTGATGAACGAGCCCAGCGCCATGTGCGCAAGCCGATACGGGAACGAGGGATTGAAGATGATCTTCAACCAGTCCACCGGATGCACGATGCCGTCGATCACCTCGTAGCCGGCCGGCGTCTGCAACCAGCTGTTGGAAGAAAGAATCCAGAATGTGGACAACAGCGTGCCCAGCGCCACCATGCAGGTGGCAAAGAAGTGCAGGCGCTCGGAAATGCGTCCCCACCCGAACATCATCACGCCCAGAAAACTGGCTTCGAGGAAGAACGCAGTGAGCACTTCGTAGCTCAGCAACGGCCCGATCACCCCGCCCGCAATGCGGCTCAGTTCCGGCCAGTTGGCACCGAACTGGAAGGCCATCACGATGCCGCTGACCACACCCATGCCGAACGACACGGCAAAGATTTTTTGCCAGAAGAAGTACAGCTCACGCCAGACCGGCAAACGGGTGCGCAACCAGCGCCATTCCAGAAACGCCAGCAGGCTGGAAAGCCCGATGGTGAAGGCAGGAAACAACACGTGGAAGGCGATGACGAATCCGAACTGGATACGCGATAGCAGCAGAGCGTCCACGGAAAGTGCTCCAGGAAAAGGTGGGAAGCGTCGGCGCACACGCTGCAAATCGATCGCCGAGACACACTGCGGTGGTCGATCGCGACGTCTACGCGACACCAACATGGTATGGACGGATGCGCCCGTTCCCGATGCGACATGGCGTCGCATCTGCGGCAGTGTGTCGCAGCTGCCAGGCAAAAACGGCGCACCGGTGCGCATGCGGCAAGGCCCTGATCAGTGCGACCCGCTCAGACGATGCGCGCACGTCGCACCGCTCGCCGTGCACTTACAGCGGCGAACAAAACGTAGCGAGCAGTCGTCAGGTGGGTGTGGACGGCGCGGAGGAACCGGAGTGTACGAGGGGATAAATGCCGCACCGAGCACCGGTCGCGCCCGCCTGGCGGTGAGCACAGGAGGTTTGTTAGCTGCTCTTAGTCGTCCGCCTCCCTGCCGGCACCGGCACCGCCGAGCCGCTTGACAGCGCATTGGCCTCCCATGCCGCCGCCGCATCACCCAGGCCGCTATGGCCGCACCTGCTCCCAGATGCGCACGAAATTGCCGCTATAGACATCGACGATGCGCTGGATGGGCCAGCCTGCATCGAGCATCGCCTGAGTGAGCCGGGGCAGATCCGCGCCGCTGCGCATGCCGATCGGCAGGCTGGAGATGCCGCCATCGAAATCGCTACCGAAACTCAGATGCTTCCACGGATCTTCGACGATTCCCATGCCGGCGATCAGCCGGGCAAAGGCTTCGTAGTAGCCAATGACGAAGGCCAGATCGGCATCCATATTCGGCGTGTCGTCGGCCAGATACGCATGTTGCAGAAAGTACGGCGCCAGAATGACGCTGATGCAGCCACCGGTTTGCACGATGGCGCGGATCGCCGCATCGTCGAAGCCGCGCTCGAGATGATGCGATGGCCGCGTTTCGGTGCCCCTGGTAATGCTGCGCGATGCGGCGTGCGAGGCCATGGCCGGCACGTTGCGCTGCACACAGATCTCGCACGCGTCGATCACCCCCTGGCTCGAGGTATGCGAAAGATCCACCAGCAGTCCGACCGCGATGCAGCGCTCCACGACCTGCCGACCGAATTCCGACAGACCGGCCCCCTCGATCATGCGCCACGGATTGAGCGCGGCATAGCCGGCCTGCGAGATGTCGGTATGGCTGAAATGGTTGAGTGTCAGGTAGGCGGCCCCTTCCTTGGCAGCGGTGCCCAGACGCTCCAGCCGCAACGCCTGGCTGCGACTGCCGCGTGGACCGAGCATATGCGCCCCCTCCAACGACAGGATCGCGCAACACAGACCTTCGGCCCGAATCGCACGCAGCTCGGCGGCGCTGCGTGCCAACCGTAAGCGTCCCCGGCTCGCTTCCACCATCGCCTCGACATAGCGCCGATGATCCACCCAGTTTTTCCAGGGGTCGAAGAACGGCACGGCAACGAGGTTTTCCCAGAGCGCGTGGGCGCTGAAACAGGCACCGCCGTAACCGCCTGCAAGAAAATCGGGGCCACTCACATGGTGCATCAGCGGTTGATTGCGACCTCTCGGCGAGGTCTTGTTCATCAGCCAGAGGATCAACGAGCGTCGATGCGCCTTCCAGTCGCCTTTCCAGAAATCGTAACCGCCCACCCGCGACAGATACAGCGAATCCAGATGCGTGTCGACCGGATAGGCCAGCGCATGCACGGCCTCCAACGTCTGCGCAACAGTCGGGCCTGCAGACTCCTGGGATGACACGGCACTCATGGACGCTCCGGCAATGCCCCTGAAAAACGCACGACTCACAGCGCCCTATGAGCGTTGGATTATAAAAGATGGCATCCGGAAAAACTCGCTGAAAGCGCTGTATTCGACCGCCTAAAAGCTAATGGAACCGTTCCGGCAAGTCCACGGGCGCAGCGCTTTTTTGAGAGCGCATCCACAAGGCGACGTGCGTGCTCATTGGCGGTGATGGGTAGCCGACCCTCTGACTGGCGTCATTTGACCGCAGGATGCGCGCGTGTCGTGGCATTGCCGTCGGCAGCCGCAAATGCGTGCAGCGACGGGATCGAGCCGGCGGCATGACATCGCCGCCGATACCCGCCTGCAGGTCGCTGAACTGCAGGCGCCGACAGTTTGCCGATGCAAACCGATGCGTCGGCTCTACGCACCCGGCACGATTACGCCGCGGCGCGTACCCGGCGTGCCAGTTCGCTGATCAAGGCGATGCCGGCAGTGAGCCCCACCATCGACAGGAATTGCGCGCGGGTGTCGGCCGAGGACGCCAGCAGCACGAAGATCACCGCCAGGATCGCCAACGCCAGCAGCGTCAGCACCGGATATCCGCGCATACGGAACGGCAAGACGATACCGGCCCGGTCGGCACGCGCACGCAGGATCAACTGCGACAGCAGCGAGATGGTCCACACCAGCAGGCAGGTAGCGCCCACGATATTGAGCAGCATCGGCAGCACCTTGCCCGGATACAGCAATTCCAGCACGGCCGCGGCAAAACCGAACAGCACACTGGCGATCACCGCCACCAGCGGCACCTGCTGGCGGCTGGTGTTGCTCAGCCAACGCGGCGCCTCACCGCGCTGGGCTAGCGAGAAGATCATGCGCGAGGCGCCGTAGAGATTGGCGTTGAGCGCCGACAACAGCGCCACCACCGCCACCAGCGTGATGCCGGTGGCCGCGCCGGGAATTCGCGCCACTTCCAGCACGGCGGCGAACGGCGAACTCAGTGCGGCGCTGGTCCACGGCACCACCGCCACGATGACGCTGATCGAACCGATGTAGAACACCAGGATGCGCCAGGCCACGGTGCGGATGGTGCGCGCCAGGCTGCGCCCGGGGTCGGCGGTTTCGGCTGCCGCCACGGCCACGATCTCGGTGCCGCCGAAGGCGAACACCACCACCAGCAACGCAGTACCCACGCCGGCCAGGCCCTTGGGCGCGAACCCGCCGTGCTGGGTGAAATTGGACAGCCCCGGCGACGCCACGCCCGGCAGCAGGCCGGCCAGCAATGCGCAGCCGAGTAACAGGAAGATCACGATGGCGACCACCTTGAGGATGGCGAACCAGAATTCGAACTCGCCGAAATTGCGCACGCCCAGCAAGTTGATCACGGTGAAGGTGGCCATGAAGATCGACGCCAGCAGCGGCACCGGCAATGCCGGCCACACGGTGGCCAACAGGCTCGCCGCGCCCACCGCCTCGGCGGCGATCACCACCACGATCTGCAGCCACCATAGCCAGCCCACCGTTGCGCCGGCAGTCGCCCCCATCGCATCGGCCGCGTACACCGAGAAGGCGCCGCTGGCCGGCTTGGCCGCGGCCATCTCGCCGAGCGCGTTCATCACGATGATCACCAGCGCGCCAGCAATCAGGTAGGACACCAGCACGGCCGGGCCGGCTGCATGGATGCCCACGCCTGAGCCCAGGAACAACCCGGCGCCGATCGCCGTGCCCAGGCCCATCATCATCAATTGCCGCGGTTTCAAGGCATGGCGCAACGCAGGCGCAGCGGTCTCAGCAACAGGATCGGTCGGAAGCGACATGGACGGAATCGCGAAGGTGGTAACGCGACACGATACCGCGTCGTGGCGCCGGCCGCGCCTCTTGACGAAGACGTCCAGGCCAGGCTGAAGCTGCGGCCGCGCCGTCGACAGCGTGCGCTCGCTCCGAAGCGATTGCCCAAGGCCATGCCGATGCGCGACGCGCTCGCGCGTCATGCTGCAGTGCACACTGACCGCAGGAGCAACGCCGACGGCGGCATTGGCATTGCCAAGGCGAGGCAACGCGCCGGTCGGTCTGAAGACAGGCTGCAACGTGGCGACGTTGCCAAGCGTGCGCGTTGATCGAAGGCGGCCTGGCCACACCGTGATCTCGTGCCGCGATAACTCGTCTGCGGCACCGTCCACACCAACCGTGTGGCGATGCGCGGTCGTCATCGCCCTTCCCTCCTACCAACGGCATGTCGCTGCGGCGCGCGGCCACCTCAGACAGATGCAGAAGGCGTGGCCGGCAACCTCGCGACACATAAAAAAATCCCCGGCATTGCCGGGGATCTGTGGATGCAACGCTGCGCCGACGCTTACTCGGCCAGATTCTTGCCTGCACCTGCGGTGGCGATCACCTTGGCCTTGACCTGCGCGGCCGGCGTGACGGTGTAGATGTAGCCCAGCGATTCCGGGAACACCTTGGAGCTGACCCAGTTGGTGGCATTGGCGTAGGGCTTGCTGCCATCGGGCGTGCCCCAGGTGATGCCGCTGCCGACGTAGTTGTTGATCAGGTCCCAATAGCCGATCTCGCTGCTGTCGCGCGAGGTCACCGGGTTCTTGATGTTCTCGAAGTAGTTGGACTCGATCTTGGCGACGCCGCCCATGCGCACGTTGATGCCCGAGGTGGTGACGTTGTTGAAGTAGTTGTTGTAGATATGGCTCAACCCGCGACGCTGCAACGGCACGCGCGACTCGACGTTTTCGAAGCGGTTGTGGTGATAGGTGGTGCGGGCGGCCGAATTCTTGGTATCGCTGTCGCTGTAGCCGTTGAGCGCGACCTTTTGATAGTTGTAGACGTAGTTGTAGGACACGGTGACGTGGTGCACGCCCTTCTTCATGTCGATGCCGCCATCGAACGAGGCATCGCCGGCGCCGGAGCACTTGGTCAACGAGGCGAACACGGTGTTGTGGTCGACCCAGATCTTGGACGGTTCGCCAGTGGAATTGCCTTCCAGCGAAATCGAATCGGCATCTTCGCCGCCTTGCAGCAGGCCGATGGTCATGTTCTGGATGATCACGTTATGCGCGTTGCCGACCACGCGCACACCGAAGTTTGCCGCCGAACCGTTGGCGCCCTTGATGGTGACATCGCTCTTGTTCTTGATCTGCACGGTCTTGGCCGGCAGCTTCCACTGCGCGCACACATCCTTGATGGTGCCGAAGTCGAACTTGCCGGTGTAGTTGAGCACCAGACCACCACTGCCGGAATAACCGTCGATGGCCGCCTGCATCGCTTCGAAGGTGGCCACGTTGACCGGTGTCTTGTTGCCGCCGCCGGTGGTGGCAGCGCCGTAGCCAACCGGGCCGGCGATGGCGCTTGCGGCACACGTGGACAGTGCAAGCGCGAGTGCGCCCTGGAGCATCTTGCTAATCATGCAGCCTCTCCCAAAGAAGTCGATAGGCGATGCGCGACGTCTGCGCGATGGCAACGACGTCGGCAAAGCAGTGCGTGGGGGCCGCATTCTTCGCGCGATTTAGAACATAAAACAATTATCCATCTTTGAAACTTTGACGCACCACGGTGTTCTCTTTGCAGGACATACAAAAGAGACAGCAAGAGACAGGCAGGACAGGACACTGCTGTGTATGCAACTTCACGCGCGATTGGCGGCTAGATGCAGGTATTTGCGATGCGTACGATGCGCGCAGAGGCAGCTACATCGGCGCTGATTACTGCATGCTTGCGCTGAGACAGCGTGTCGCTTCGATCCGTTGTTGCAATGCAGCGCCACGCAACGCAGCACAACCTGCACATCGACGATGTGCGTGCGCTATAGACAATCAAGCGAATGCAACACTGCCGCGTGGCCTCTACGTTGCAGCGATGACATGGCGCACCAGTCCCGCAGGCACGGCACGCTGCGGCGAGTGTTGATGACATGCCGGCGCAAGCCGCGCAGTGTCAGATCAGCCGATGCTCCTGGCGATGACAGGCTGATGCAGCCACAGTGTTAAATGCAGTACGCACGACCGACCGCGCGTGGATTGCGAGCGCTATGACGCCGCAGTGGGCGCGGAAGCCCACTTGCCGCGCAATTGCGCGGCAGGCAACGCAGTGAACGATCAGGGAGACCGCATAGCACCGACGCACGCAGTCGATGTCTCGTCGAGCGGTGGCGCAATGTTTTCACGCACAGCCCGCATGCCTGATGCAGGGCACCACTGCGACACGGTCGCGCGACAATGCTCGACTTTGCACGATAGTCGACGCGCGAGGGCGCCAGTGCTACGCCGCGACGCAACAGGCAGACAAGCTGCCCACCAGGAGCACCGCGCCTTTACACAGCGCGAGCGATCGATCCCGACACATGCGCAAGCTCGCCGCCCGGCCACGGCGTGTGGTCATCGAGAAAGTCGCCGACCAGACGCATGCAGGCAGCGCGTTCTTCCACGTGCGGCATGTGGCTGGAGTTGGCGAACACATGCCAGCGTGCATCCGGAATCAGACGCGCGTAAGGCTCGACGGTTTCCGGTGTGGCCTCGTCGTACTTGCCGGACAGTACCAGCGTGGGCGCCATGATGCGGTGCAGACGCTCGATGATGCTCCAGTTGCGCAGACTGCCCACCACGTGGAATTCGGTTGGGCCATTCATGGCGTGATACACGGTCGGGTCGGCATCGATGGCGGCGAAAGTGCGTGCCACCTCGTCCGGCCACGGCACCAGGCGGCACACATGCTGCGCGTAGAACACCTGGCTGGCGGCCCGATATTCCGGGTGATCCAGCGTGCCGGCGACTTCGTGTTGGTCCAACGCGGCCTGTACCTGCTCGGGCAGGCCGGCGCGCAGACGCAGTGCTGCCGCGCGCCACAAGCCCATCGACGCTGGCGAATTGGCGATCACCAACGCACGCAACCCGCTGGGCCGGCGCACCGCGTGTTCGGCGGCCAACATCCCACCCCACGACTGCCCCAGCAGGGAGTATTGCGAGAGGCCCAAGTGGTCGATCAGCGTCTGCAACTCGTCCAGAAACAGGCCGACCGTCCAGAACGCGGAATCCGCGTTGGGCAGATGAGTGGAGCGGCCATTACCGAGCTGGTCGTAATGAATCACCGCACGGCCGTTGCCGGCCAGGTCCTTGAAGCTATCGACATAGTCATGCGTGCAACCGGGCCCACCATGCACCACCACCAGCGGGCAGGCATCGCTGCGCAGGTCGCCGCTGATGCGGTACCAGGTGCGATAGCCGCGGAATTGGACATACCCCTCGGTGGACTGCATGACCTGCGCCTGCTCGGCTAATGATGAGCGCCGAGCCTAGCGGGCAGCTGCGTCTGCGTTAACTGGCAAATGTCACAGGTTTGCAGCGGTTTCGAGGCCATCGTGTTGATGGCTTGCGCGTTAGACAGGCTGTGGACCAACGCCTAAAAGTACCGACGATTGCACAGACCAATCGCAAATTCGATGTTCAAGGTTGACGACTATCGACCACACCGCTGCAACTGCTGCGATACGCAGCGTAACCAGGTCTTCAGCATCACGCACTGCAGCGCAGGCGCGCGCCCTGCTATCACGTCAGTCGTCGTACCCATCCTGCGCAACGCGGCGCCGGTCATTGAGAACGTTGGTCGCCGCGCATCGATGCGTGGCGTGCAATCAATGCCACAAGCAGCCACCGCAACGTACTTAAGGCTCCAGCAATCGGTAGTGCATGCCACGTACCACCGCCTCGACACGATTGCGTGCGCCCAGTTTGCGCGCGGCCGAATTCAGATGCAGATTGACCGTGGCGGTAGAACGATTGAGCGCGGCGGCGATGCTCTTGGCGGTCAGCCCCTTGGCCGAATACTGCAGGCATTCGCGCTCGCGCCGGGTCAGCGCGATGTGGTGGCAACGACGCTCCTGCGGGTCCAGCAGCTCCTGCGCACGCGCCTGAAACCCATGCGCAAGCAGCAAGAACGGAGCAAGCTGCGCTTCGGCCAGGCGCGGCGCTTCGGCGGCACTCGCATCGACCGCGCCACTGAACGTGGCAAACGCGCCGCCGGGCAGATGCAACGGCACCGTGACACCGGTAGCCATGCCGCTGTCGCACAGATAGCGCGTCACCTGGCGGTGCTGGGCGCCGACGTATTCCACTCCGGGCCGGTCGCCATCGGTGCGGTACGACCACACGAAGGGCGTGGTGCGTCGCGTGGCACGCTGCTGAACGGGGTCATGTTGATAGTAGCCGTGCTCGCACCAGACATGCTGCATATCGCCTGGCGCATTGCGCTGCATGAACACAGTCGGGGTGATCAGCGCGCCTTCCATGCTCAGCGGCACCGGCGCGTAGTCGTATACCAGCGACTGAAAGCCCAACGCGCACACGTCGCCAAATACCCGATCCAGACAGGCATTGAGCGTACGCAGTGCCTGCAGATCGCGGCCCAGGCTGGCCAGAGTGTCGAACATGGGGGTCCTTCGGAGCCGTTGACGCCATTGCTGGATGACATCCAGCACGGAAAACCTAGCACTTTTACCAATGGATGGGCTTGCCGGCCACATTATCGTCACAATGCCGGTCACACAGCTGCAGTGCAGCATCGGCGTTCCGGACCGCGCGCCTGCGCTGAACCAGCCTTCCTTACAGCGGATATCTGCATGACCGATACACCACGCCGCGACGATGCGGCAGAGCTGGAACGTTTTGGCTACACGCAGGAGCTCAAGCGCCAGCTCACGCTGAAGGATCTGCTGATCTACGGCCTGGTGTTCATGGTGCCGACCGCGCCGTTCTCGATCTTCGGCGGGGTGTTCGACATCAGTGCGGGGATGGTGCCGCTGGTGTATCTGGTCGGCTTCGTGGCGATGCTGTTCACCGCCTTGAGCTATCAGCAGATGTCGCAGGCATTTCCGGTGGCCGGCTCGGTGTACGCGTACGTTGGCCGGGGACTGAGCAGCGGCATGGGCTTCCTCGCCGGTTGGGCGATCCTGCTCGACTATCTGCTGGTGCCTACCCTGCTCTACGTCGTTGGCGCCAATGCCATGCATAACGTGTTGCCGGGGGTACCGCAGCCGGCATGGATCGCGTTCTTCGTGGTGCTCAATACCGTGGTCAATCTGCGCGGCATCGAAACGACTGCGCGGGCGAATCGATTTTTTCTGTTCGCGCAGTTGGTGGTGCTTGCGGTGTTCGTGGTGCTGGCGACGCTGGCGATCCAGCGCGGCGTCAACGGCGCGCAGTGGACGCTGCGCCCGTTCTACAACCCGCAGGCGTTTTCGCCGCAGCTGATCTTCAGTGCGCTGTCGGTGGCGGTGGTGTCGTTTCTGGGTTTCGATGCGATCTCCACGTTGTCGGAAGAAACGCGTGGCGGCAACCGCGTGGTGGGCCGCGCCACATTGCTGGCCTTGGTGCTGGTGGCGGGCCTGTTTGTGCTGCAAACCTGGCTGGCTGCGTTGCTGCAACCGACGCTGCAGCGTTACCCAAGCGCGCAGGCCTCCAACGATGCGTTCTTCGACATCGGCCGGCTGATTGCCGGGCCGTGGTTGCAGATCGTCATTGCGTTGACGGTGGCAATCAGTGCGGCAATCGCCAACTCGCTGGTGGCGCAAGCAGCAACTTCGCGGCTGTTGTTCGCCATGGCGCGCGACCGCCAGTTGCCGGCGTTTCTGCGCTACATCCATCCACGCACGGGCGTGCCGCAGCGCGCCATCCTGCTGGTGGCGGCGTTGAGCATGGTGCTGGGCGAAGTGTTCGTCGGCCAGATCGCGCTACTGTCGTCGCTGTGCAACGTCGGTGCGCTGACCGCATTCGTACTGCTGCATCTCGCCGTGCTCTGGCACTTTCGCAACCAGGGCCGAATCGTGTTGCATGGCGTGGTGCCGCTGATCGGCATCGTGATCCTGGCCTATGTGTTGATCAACGCCGACCGGCATGCGCAGCTCGGCGGCAGCGCATGGATGGTGGTGGGGTTGTGCGTGTTGGCGTTCTTGAAAGTCAGTGGTCGCTCGACCGAGTTCCGCGCCAGCGACGCAGTGGAATAGCGCTTCGCGCGCGGCGTTGAGCGCATGCATCTCTGCTTGCCACTGTGCACTGCGTGCACGCTGCAGTGCGCGCGTCCGCTTTGGCCATCACCCGCCAGCTCGAACGCGACATACCGTGATGCATTAGCCGCACGCGCATCTTTCGTCGACCTGCGGAGTCGCGCAGCCAGTCTCCCTAACGTGCTGTTCCAACAGTGCTGTGCACGCATGCTTGCACGTGCGCATAAGTACACGCACGCGCGAGGTTCCCATGTCCATCGCACATACGACTTAACGCGTCGATGTGTGCAAAAGCGATTGTATTTTTCTTGATCGCCCGTCTCTGAACGAGATTTTCAGCACATATTCAGCTGTAAACATTCGCTAGTCTCGTTCGGCGCCAACGATGGCGCCGAAGGGTGTGGCCCCCGCCGCAGCCTGCCGATCCCTGACGAGAAGGACTACCCATGAATCGCAAGAATGCGTTGTACCTCGCGCTGCTCTCTGCTGTGTCCGGCGTTGCGCTGGCTGCGCCACCCACCGAGATGGATGCCGCAGCGGTGAGTAGCGCGCCGCAGGCGACCAAGCTCGGCGCGGCGACGTTGCAGTCGGCCAGCCTGCGCGGCGGCATCATGCCCACGCGCGTGGCGCAACTGGCTGCACCGAGCAGCAAGGAGCTCGGTGCCGTGCGTGAGCGTCGTATTGCGCAGGTCAAGCATGGGCAACCGCTGCAGATCGGCTTTACGCGCGCGGTGGCACAGCCGTTGGTCAACCTGTCCAAGCTCGATTGGCAGATGGCCGGCGACGGTTCGCGCGTTGCGACCTTGAAGCTGGGCTCCGCGCAGGCGGCATCGTTGCGTGCGGCGTTGCTGCTGCGTGGTGCCGGCGCAAAACCGGGCGATCCGTCCAAGGTGACACTGCGCTTTGCCGGCGACGACGGCCGCGTGTTCGAACAATCCGGCGCCAGCTTCGTCGGCACCGGCGATGCCATCGGCTGGTCGCCGACGGTGAGCGGCGAAAACCTGCTGGTTGAGCTGTCGCTGCCGGCAGGCCTGTACCCGGAGAACTTCAGCCTCAGCATTCCGCAGCTGTCGCATCTGGATATCAGCCCCACCGCCAGCCCGCGCGACATGATGACCATCGCCATCGGCGAGAGCGATTCCTGCCAGAACGACATCGTATGCCGCGCCAATCCCACCGCCGGCTTTACCAGCGCCGCGAAGGCGGTGGCGCGCATGTTGTACACCACCAGCCAGGGCTCGTTCCTGTGCACTGGCACCCTGCTCAACAACACCAACACGCCCAAGCGCAATCTGTTCTGGACTGCGGCGCACTGCATCAGCACGCAGACGGTAGCCAACAGCCTGCAGACGTACTGGTTCTACGATGCGGCCAGCTGCAATGGCAACACCGCCAGTTCGCAGGCGACCACGCTCACCGGCGGCGCGTTCCTGCGCCATGCCAATACCACGCGCGACACCGCGCTGCTGGAACTGAAGACCGCACCGCCGAGCGGCGCGTTCTATGCCGCCTGGAACAGCGCGGCGATCGGTGCCACCAGTACTTCGATCGTGGGTATCCATCACCCCGCGGGTGACGTCAAAAAGTACTCGCTGGGCACGGTCAATGGGCTCAACACCTCCATCGACGGCAAGACGCCGCTGTACCGCGTGGTCTGGAACGACGGCGTGACCGAAGGCGGCTCGTCCGGCTCGGGGCTGTTCACCATTGCCAGTGGCGGTGCGTATCAGCTGCGCGGCGGCCTGTATGGTGGGTATTCGTACTGCACCGCGCAGACCGATCCGGATTACTACTCGCGCTTCTCCGATGTGTATTCGTCGATCTCCACGTTCTTCGGGCAGTAAGCGTCAAAGCGCTTTAGAGCAATGCGTGGCAGGCGGTAGATCGCCTGCCACGCGTTTGCATGCCACGTGTTGAGGGGTGTCGATCTAGAGCCACTTACAAAACTACTGCGCAACCGTCAGGTGGGCGTGACCGGCGCCCAACATTCTCATGCACCACTAGTAGAGTCCGTTTCCGGTACGCCGTCCACATGCGCCGGACGACTGATCGCCACGTGTTGTGAGCCATTCTTAGAAGCAGAGCGGTGCTCCGCACAGCCATCTGCATGATCGATGTGTCCAGCGTCTTGCCTGGCGCAGTTACGGTAACGCGGTGATGCGCTCCCGCGATGGGTCGTTCCACAACTGTCTCTTGCTGGCATTGTTCAACAGCGTGGTCGCGGTGCTGTTGCCGGTGCGATGCGTGTACAGAATCCAGTTCGGCAGACCCGGGAACGCGCGGTTCGCTTCGATCGCGCGAGCGCCCTGAAAACGCATCAACCGGTACGCCCAGAACGTATGCCAGCGATGGTCGCGGGTCGCAGCTGGGTTGGCGGTGATCACCGACAGCTGCAGCAACGCGCAACCGCGACGGCGTGGCACGCGCCGGTAATCGTCGGCGGTGGGTTCATGCGTGGGCACACGCAGCGCGCGGTAGCGATCGCCCTGCGACAACACCACGGTGCGCCACGCATTGCCGCCGGCCAGACCAACGCCGCCACTGCCCAGGGTCACCACATAATCGGGACGACGGTCGCCATTGAGATCCACGCGCTCCACGTCATGAAAACCAAGCAGCCCACCGCCCAATTCGACCGGTGGCAGCAGCACGCGTCCGGCTGCGTCGCGTACCTGCAACATCGGCGCTGCGCCGCGGTTGTCCATGGCGAGCACAGTGTTTGCATCGCGAAAATGGGTCACGCCCTCCCACTGCACGCTGCCTTCTACCGCCGATAGCGAGTCCACTTTGCACTCGGAGCCAACGGGCGGCCGCGACCAGGGCGGATACTGCGGATGCCAGGCCTGCGCCTGCGACGACAACAGCAAGGTCAGCACTGCGAGCTGGCATGCGTAGCGACGGCGCTCGCGCCGTCTCGTGGTGTTGCGCACATCCATGGCTGCGACGCTCTTGTTCCGATGGTGCCGCACTATGCGGACTCGCCTGCATGGCGGCAAGCGTGTGCGGCGCTGCCAAGGCAGTGCGGGTGCCAGGCAGGACTGCGCTGCGTCGCAGGACGTTGGGCCTACCTGCTTCGGAGACCGACTGGCCTCGCGGAGACGCCACCAAGCGCAATCCCCGGCAATCCATGTGGTCGCATGCCGTGGTGCCTGCGAAACCATCGCTGCGGCGATGCGACCCACGCTCTTGTCACGCCAAGCGCGTCGCACGTTCAAGCGAGCAAAGCACATGGCAATCCTGCAGACTGCCAGTACTTCCATCGCCAGGATCGGCATGCCGTTTTCCCATCGCTGTCGCCATGCCGTCACCGCCGCGCTGCTTGCCGCAGTGTCCGCCGTCTCCACTGCCGCGATGGCCGCGACGCCGGCCGCCGCGGAAGACGTCAAGGCCTATGCGTTGCAGCTGTGCCTGCAGCAGAACTACGAACGTAGCGGCAGGCTGGAACCCGACCAACTGCGCGACCGCTCGTATCTGCTCACCACCTACGCGCTGGACAATGCCAGGCCTGGCGCCACCGGGCGGTTGCAGACCTTTGTCGCGCAACAGACGGCGGAGTATCACCGTGGCGAGGTGCCGATGAAGGACGAAGCACGCCGTGGGCCGTTCACCACCATCTTTGCGCAATGCATGGCGTTCTATCGCTCACCCGCGCTGCGCGACTTTGTGGCGAAACAACGCTGAGTCGTGCCGGCACGACGTGTTTCGATCGCTGTCGAAATCCTGCCCCCGATGATCCCGGAACCGCGATGACCAGCTTCACCACTCTCCGCAGCCGCCGCGGTGTGCTCAAGACCGCACTCAGTGCCGGCGCATTGCTGGCGACAAGCCAACTCGCCGCCGGTCCCCGCAAGGCGCATGCGACCGACGGCACCGCGCCTGCGCCGTTCCCGGCCAAGGGCAGCGTGCTGGTGCTGCTCGGCACCAAGGGCGGGCCAACGCCCTCGCCGCTGCGTGCGGCGGCAGCCAATGCGTTGGTGATCGACGGGCAGCCGTACCTGGTCGATTGCGGCAACGGTGTGGCCCAACAGCTGGCCAAGGCCGGCATCCGGCTCCCCGCACTGCGCGATATCTTCCTGACCCACCATCATTCCGATCACAACGCCGACCTACTCACTGTGGTGTGGCTGGCCTGGGCCAGTGGCTTGCAGACGCCAGTGCATCTGTATGGGCCACCGGGCATCGGCAAGATGGTGGATGCGTTCGTCGAAATGCATGCCATCGACATTGAAGCGCGCATCCGCGAGGAAGGCCGCCCGCCGTTCAAACCGCTCATCCATGTGCACGAGTTCGACCAGGCCGGCACCGTGTTGCAGAACGATCAGGTCACGGTGACCGCCACGCTGGTGGACCACTACACGCTCAAACCGGCGTTCGCGTACCGCTTCCAGGCCCGCGACCGCACGGTGGTGTTCTCCGGCGATACGCGCTACCTGCCGGCGCTGGCCGCATTTGCCAAGGACACCGACATTCTGGTGCATGAGGTGATGTATCTGCCCGCGCTGGAAAAGATGCTCAAGACCAACGACAACGCCCCCACCTTGCTGGACCATCTGCTCAAGAGCCATTCCACCAGCGAAGAGGTCGGACGGATCGCCGCCGCGGCCAATGCCAAGATGCTGGTGCTCAATCACTTCGTGCCTGGCGGCGACCCCAGCATCACTGAGGCGATGTGGAGCGAGGGCGCGCACAAGCACTACGCCGGGCCGATCGTGGTCGGCGCGGATTTGATGCGGCTGTAGCGGCGGAACTACACCATGGATCAAATTAATGTTGCGCAGGCCTTGGAATAAATCCAAAATTTGAAAAATCGAACAAATCAAATTTTATCATTTTAGCTGCACGTTGCGGGGCATTTCGCAGGCCGAAAATAATGCCGCAAGATATAGAACCACACGTTGATCCAATGCAGGAAAATCGCCGTCTGCGCGCGTCGATGGAGCGCATGCGCTCTAACCAGCGGCTTGCTCGCAGCGGTGTACTGATCGCGATGTTCGCCGGCATGGCGTTTTTCCAAGTCCGAGATCTATTCAAGGACAACGCGTTACTGATGGTTGGCGTACTACTGTCGGCGGTGATCGCCATCATTATCGTATTGACGGCGCTACCATTTCTGCGCAGCCCCTGCCCAAAATGCAAGCGTTCCTATCATGGTCCGGCAGCATTGCTACGCTCTGCGGAGCAGCCAGCACCTTGCAGGCATTGTGGCTTCCAGATCAATCAACACGTTTCCCGTTACTCCTGAAACGCAGTGCACCTAATCGCCTTCATGTCGTGATCTTTAGTTGGAGCACGCAGGCATCTTAAGGTGTGGGAAACAAGCAACTAAACATACCTACATAGCCACCCGCCTGCGCCCACCCCATAGCTGCTCGTCAGCCTTGCAATAGCGCTCGATGAAGTCCTGCTGCGACGGCATCTGCTCCACCACGCGCTGGATCGGCTGCGCAATGCCATCCAGCAGGCGGCGCAGATCGGTGTCGGACAACGCCGCCGCCAGCGGATGATGCTGCTGCGGCACGATGCCCTGCCCCAGCATTACGTGCGTCCAGGAGTCCACGCGAAACAGTTCGTCGGTGCCTTGCCAGGCGTGCGCACGCTCGCGCCACGCACGCAGACGCAGGCGCAGCGAGTCGGGCAGTTCCATGTCGCGACACTGCTGCCACAGCGGCTCGTCGCGCTGCGTAGCGTGATAGTGCAAGGTGACGAAATCGCGCACGTGTTCCATCTCGGTGCGGCTGATGTCGTTGAACACATCGACCTGCGACGGCGCGATGCCATCGGCCGGGAACAACGTGATCAACCGTACCACCGCGGCAATGGTGAGATGGATGCTGGTGGATTCCAACGGCTCGATAAAACCGCTGGCCAGACCGAGCGAGACCACATTTTTGTTCCAGGCCTTGAGCCGTCGCCCAGTGCGGAACGGCACCAGCCACGGCTCCTTGACCGGGGTTGCGGCCGTGTCGCGCAGGAGCTTGGCGTGCGCCTCGTCATCGGACATGTGCTGGCTGGAAAACACCAGACCGTTGCCAACGCGATGCTGCAACGGAATATGCCAGCGCCAGCCTGCCTCATGCGCAATAGCGCGCGTATACGGCACCGGTGGCCCCACTGCTTCGGTCTGCACCGCCACCGCGCGGTCGCACGGCAGCCAGTGGCTCCAGTCTTCGTAGCCGGTGTGCAGCGTCTGCTCGATCAACAGACCGCGGAAGCCGGTGCAATCGATAAACAGGTCGCCTTCGATCACCTGCCCGTCCTCCAGCACCAGCGCGGCCACATCGCCGCTATCCGGCTGCAACGTCACCTGCTGGATCTTGCCCTCGACACGCGTGACCCCGTGCGCTTCGCTGCGCGTGCGCAGAAACCGCGCGTACAACGCCGCATCCAGGTGGTAGGCATAGTTGACGGCCGGCTCGCGTGGCAATGCGAAGCGGTCCACACGGGAGGCCACGGTTTCCAGGCAGTAGTCTCCGAACGCGCCGGGCATGCCGCGGCGCTGACTTTCCAGCCATAGATGATGGAACGCGCACACCAGCGTGCTCTGGCCGGTAATGCCGAAGGGGTGGATATAGCGCTCGCCCTGCCGGCGCCAATGCTCGAACGAGATCGACAACTTGAACGTGCCGGCGACCGCGCGCAGAAACTCCTGTTCGTCGATCTGCAAAAACCGATGAAAGGTGCGGATGGGCGGCACCGTGGACTCGCCCACCCCCACGGTGGCGATCTGATCGGACTCGACCAGGGTGATGTCCAACAAGTCGCGAAACTGATGCGACAACGCGCAGGCGGCGATCCAGCCGGCGGTGCCGCCCCCGGCGATGACAACCTTGCGAATCCTGGCCTGGTTCACGGCGTTTTCCTGTCAGTGGGAGCACAACACGATGGAGGTGATCAGCGATTGAGCTTGCCGATCAGCATGGCGCGCAGCTGGCGCGCGAGTGTGGGGTCGATCGGGCCCAGCACCTGGCGCGCGTGCTCGGGCAGATGTTCGCCGGCACGCTCGGCAGGGCCGAACACGTAGTAGTCGAACAACGCACGCCAGGCGGCCTTTTCCGAAGCCGGGCGGTCGCGGATGGCCCACAGCGCGTGATACAGCGCCTGCATCGGTGCAGGCAGCTGCGCGGGAGCGGTGCTCCACCAATAATTGACCAGCACATTGAACGGCTGCAGCGATTGCACGTGGTGCCACCACATGCTGGGGATGAAAATCGCATCGCCCGGTTCCAGCACCGCCGTGCGCGCCTGCGACAACGCATCGGCCATGCGCGGATAGCGCGCAAGATCCGGATCGATCACATCCACCATGCTCACCACCTGCCCGCCCGGCGTGGGCTCCAGCGGGCCCGGATACAGATTGGCCACCTGCTCGGGCGCAAACAGCGTGAAGCGCCGCTGGCCTACCGCGCACACCGCCAAGTTATTGGGCGCATCGAAATGGCAGGAGGCGATGACCCGGTTGCCAATCCAGATGCTGGGCGGCACGGCATTGCCATCTGCGCTGACATCCAGCGCATTGCCTGCCGCAAAACCCGGCAGATACGCATCGATCGGCAACGAGGCCAGGTAGTACGTGGGCGGCTGCGGATCGTCCAGATGCGCGTCGATCGCGTCCAGCAGCGCGCTCAAGCTGCCGCGCTGCACCTCGAAATTGAGATCGCTGCAATCGTCGCGATAAAACGGCCGCCCGCCGATGTCCGGAGCGCCATACGAATACTGCAGTGCGCGGCCGGTATCCATGCCGCGCAACTGCGCCATGGCCTGCGATGTACCACGCTGCGCGGCCTGCACCAGCGCCCAGTCGCACGCCACCCCGCGCAGCACCAGCGGCTGCGCAGCCGCGCACAACTGCGCCAGCAACGCCGCATCCGGCCGGCAGTCGCTGCACTCGGGCAACGGGGCGATCGATGACAATGCGCTCATGCGATCAAGCGTGTGCTGCGGCTGCAGCAGCGGCCTGCACGTGCTGTAGCCGGCGCTGCTTCTCGCCCATCAGCCGGCGCAGGTTGTGGTGCGAGGCCAGCATCAGGAAGGCGCCTTCCAGATACCCGGCGTGATGCAGCTGCTGCAAGCCTGCGCCATCCAGCGCGGCCAATCGCTCACGGTCGATGCTGTGCAGCCCTTCCAGGTGCACGCCGTGGCTGTCGTCGAGCACCACATCCAGCTTCACCGGTTGAATCAGGCCCAGCGCATCGAAGGCGGCGCACATCGCCTGCCCCGCATCCATGCCGTCACGGATGCCGCGCAACACGCTGATGATGTGTTCCAGATAGGCGCTGTGCCCGCCCTGCGGCATAAACACCGGCTCGCCGTCGGCGCGACTGATGCGCGGGTGCTCCAGGTCGACATGAATCACCGGCTCCTGCACGAGCGCGCCATCGATACGCTGCTCCTGAAACCCGATCAGAAACGGCCCCTTGGCGACGATGCCTGGTAGGTAACCGGCATTCCAGCGGCCGTCTTGCAGAAACAGGTTTTCGTCGGGCGCAAAGCCCAGCAGCGCCACCGACTGATAGGCGCCGGTGGCCGCATCCTTGCGAAAGAACAGCGGGTATTCGCGTTGCAGCTCGGCGTACTCGGTGACGAACGCCGGCACAAAGCCCACCGCATCGCCGAATTCGGCACCAAAGCGCAGAATCACGCGCAGATCGTGGTGCGCCACATTGTTGAGCACTGCATATCGCGTCATCTAAAGCTCCAGCAGTGGCCTGCGATGGGCACTGCACCGGTCGGGGATCGATCACGCGACGACATGCCGCGCCTGCTGCCCGCGAGCATTGCCAAAAAGTGCGAAGCCGGCAAGCGGCAGAGCAGCATGTGCCGCCGGACTGCAGATGATGGGCTGTCGATTGGCGGACACGTCATCCGTGGGCCGGTTTCACTTCGATGACGCAGCGCAACTGTGCCGCCTGTTGCGCTCGTCTCCGATATCGCTGCCGGGTGACGCATGCAGCCTGTGTGGCTGGTGTGGCTGGTGTGGCTGGTGTGGCTAGTGCGGCTGGCGCGGCAGCGTCGCCCACACAAATGTCGACTGGCACAGTCGCATGCGTGTATCGCGCAGAGACGGCCTGCGCGGCAACCGGCGTGCACCAAGGCACACACCGGCTGCGCAGACAGGCCGCACTGGCGTCAAAGCATGAAAACCACTGCGATGCACTCAGAACGCGTAGCGCACACCCAACGTATAGCGCGGCTGCTGGTCGATCAGGCGGACGATCTGCTTCTCCGACCGCCCGTGCCAACGCACGTCTTCGCCGGTGAGGTTGATTGCCTCAAAACCCACCGACAGCTGCTTGTTGAACGCGTAGCTGAGGCTGAGATCGATCTGCTGATAAGCCTCGACGTAGTACGGGTTGCGATTGGAAGCGTCCTGATTGGCCGCGATCAGGTACTCGTCGCGCCAGTTCCAGGCCAGACGCGCGCTCCAACCGTACTTCTCGAACATCAGCATCACGTTGGCGGTATCGCTCAAGCCAAGCAACGCGAATTGATCGCGATCGATGACGTTGTTGTCGAATGCCACATCGCCTTCGACGATGGTGTAGTTGGCGTAGATACCAAAGCCGGTGCTGCCGAAGAAGTACTGACCGCCCAGCTCCCAGCCGTGAATATTGGCCTTGTTCTGGTTGACCGGTCGCGACACATCGAACTGATACAGCGGGTCGGATGCATTGCCCACGATGTCGTACGCATTTTCCAACGCCAGGCTTTGCGCCGAGCCGCCGTTATACGCACCCAGGCCACCGGTGGCAGCGGCGTTACGCAGCAAGGCCATTGCCGCAAACAGCGAGGTATCGTTGGCCGAGCAGGCCGCCGCCACGTCGTTGCCGGCGGCGCCCACCTGCGCGGTGCAGGCGCCGCTTTGCAGGAACGCCAATGCCGCCTGCGCGTCCGGCCCCGAGGTCGGGTCGGTCAAGCCGTACAGGGTTTCGCGCGAGACTGTGGTGCCGATGAAATTGCTGACGCGCTTGTTCCAGAACGTGGCCGACACATAGCTGGCATCGGCGAAATACCATTCCAGCGCCAGGTCGAGGTTGTCCGATTCCAGCGGGTCCAAGGTCGGCGTCTGCGAATCGCCACTGGCGCGGTTGGACGGGTTGATCAGGACCGAGCCGGACGGCGTGTTCGGCGTGGGTCCGGCGATGAGGTTGTTGTACGGCGCCCGCGCAATGGTCTGGCCGAACGAGGCACGGCCTTTCAGCGAATCGGTGATATCGATGCTGAAATCCAGATTCGGCAGGATGTAGTTGTAGCTGGTCTTCTCGCTGAAGGGCTGCTGTTCGGCGGAGCGCAGCAACTGGAAGTCGTTGTTGGCCTGCCATTGCAGCGCGACGGGCGTGGCCACCTGCGAGGTGGATTCCACATCGGTGCGCTCGTAACGCAGGCCCAGGCGCGTGTTGGTGGTCATGCCGGCGATGTCGCCAGTCAATTCCAGTTGCACATACGCCGCGCGGGTCTTTTCTTCGACCTGATTGTCCGCGCTGTACAGCGGGTTGTAGCGCGTCGCAGCGCCGTACTGGCTTCCACCCCATAGCGCCAGCTGGCTGGCATCGCCGCGCCATGCATTACGCGCGGCGCCATTGGCGTTGAAGTCATCGAACATGCCGACGATGCTCACAGGCCGCAACAGGTCGGTCATGCCCGGCTCCCTGCCGGCGTTGGCCACGCCCCAGTCGCCCAGCGTGGAGTAATTGTCGCTGGTCAGGCGGTGCATGGTGGTGTTGGACGAGCTGACGCCGAACTGAAAACGCCCGTCGTCGAAATCGAACTTGCCATCCAGGCGGCCTTCCTTGGTCTCGGTCACCTGCTTTTGATAGTAGATGCGCTGCACCTGCGAACCCAGATTGTTCTTGGTGAAGTCCGGGTTGACCACGCCATTGGTACCGGCCAGCGAATCGGCGACGGTGGGATACCACGTGCGTGCGCCGATCGGCAGCGAGTTGTTGAACCACAACTCCTGCCCCCACTGGCCGCCGCAGGACGGACCACCGGTGCAGTTGTTGGTGCCGGCAAAGCTGAAATAAGTCGCGCTGCCGCCGGTGACCGGATCGTTGGGCAGGCTCTGGGTCTTGGAGTTGTGCGCATCGAAGGTCAGCTGAAAGCGGTCGCTCACCTGCCAGTCCGCGTTGAAGCCGAGCGAACCGAGCGTGTACTTCTGCTCGTTGCGCTGCTGCTCCATGCCGAAGTCCTTGGCGCCGTTGGGCACATCGCGCAGATACACCGGCGTGGCCACGGTCTGACCGGTATCGAAGGTCAGATCGGTGAAGCTGTTGGCGCGTTGCAGCCAGATGCCCTGCTCGCCGCGTTCTTCGCGGATTTCATTGGACGAATAGGTGTAATCCAGGGTCAGCGTGAGGCTGTCGGTCGGTGCGAACTGCATCACCGCCTGGCCGTTCATGCGCTCGCGCTGGAAATCGGCAAACGCGTAACGGATATCGTTGGGCAGGCCATACAGCTGGCCGATGGCCGGCGCGTTGGTCACCACGGTGTCCGGACGCAGTGCCGGGTCGGTGCCGGTCCAGCGCTGAATGTTCCAGCGATTTTCGGTGGCCTGCACCGAGCCGCCATGACGCTTCTGATAACTGGCGCTCAGGCCGATGCCGAAGGTCTTGTCCGGGTTGGTGTAGCTGAAGATGCCCGACACTTCCGGGGTGAGCGAATCGCCGAACGGCTGCGAGCGGTCGGACACCATCTTGGCGCCGGCATTGGCCACCACGCCCTCGTGATTGAACGGCTTGTCGGTCTGGATGTTGATCGTGGCGCCGATACCGCCACTGGGTGCAGTGGCGCGGCTGGTCTTGAACACTTCGATGCCGGTAATGGCTTCGGAGGCGAGCTGCGCGAAATTGAATGCGCGCGTGCCCACATCCACGCCACCGATGGGCGTCTGCCCGGGCGCACCGAAGGCGTCGGCACCGGGAATCAGGCGGCCATTGAGCGTAACCGTATTGAATTGCGGGCCGAAGCCGCGGGCGGTGACCTGCGCGCCTTCGCCATCGCGGCGTTCGATCGAGATGCCGGTGATGCGTTGCAGCGATTCGGCCAGGTTGGTGTCCGGAAACTTGCCGATATCTTCGGCGCTGATCGCATCCACCACACCGGCGGCATCACGCTTGATGCCCATCGACTGGTCCAGGCTGCTGCGGATACCGGTGACGTTGACGGTATCGAGCGTGGTGGCGGAGTCGCTGCTGGACTGCGGCGCGGGTGTCGGCGGCGCGACGTCCTGCGCAAACGCGGGATTGATGACCAACAGGCCGCCAACGAAGGTGAACATGGCCTTCGACTTGAAGCTGTTCAACGTACGACGCATCGATGTGTCCTCGGGAGTGGAGTCCAACCGCCTACGGCCGATGTCGCGGCATGCGACACGGCGAAGTCATGACCACCGCCCGGCGGGCGATGGAATAGCACTGCTGTGAATACGAGCAGCTGACAAACCTGCTGTGCAGCCGCCAGAAGGACGGGGCCGGTGCTCGGAATCGGCATGTACCACTCGTACATTCCGGTTCTGAGCGCGCCGTCCGCACTCGCCTGACCACTGCTCGCTACGTTTTGTTGGTTGCTCTAACGGTCCCCTAGCGCGCATGCCGCCGATCGCCCCTACGATCGTCGACTGCGTTGTGCATTGCATGCCTGCAGCAGACATCGCCAACAGAGGTGATGTCGGCGATAGCTGCGCAACGCGTGCCCTGCACGGTGTGTCTGCCAGTGATAGCGCTAACACGCTGCGCAGCCTAGTCAGGCGATAAAGCGCTTGTCACCGTGCGTTGCAGCATAGTGATGGGCACGCACTGTTACAGCCGATACGGCACTCGCTTGAGCCCGCATGCGGTACTCAATGGCAGCGCGGCTGTAAGCGTTATCATCCGATTGCGCGAAAACCGGCGGCAGCTACGGTGAAATTCGCACAATGAAACCGGCGCAGCAGGGTCGCGCAAGGCGATTGCGCAAACGTCGCATCGACAACACCGTGGTTGACTCAGACGCACCACGCACATGATGGCCATGCACTGATGCTGGCTGACGTCGTGGCGTTGGAAACCAGTGCAGCGCGGACGGGTGCACAAAGAAAAGCGGCGCAATCTTCGCAATCGATTGCGCCGTGTAGCGCGGTTGCAGCGCGCGGCGATTGCGCGCATTGGCGAGCGGGGTCGTCAGCCCGCTCGCGCTGGCGTCGGTCAGCCGATCACGTCCACGCGATCGTCGCTGCGGTCGGCATCCGGCAGCGCATGATCCGGGTCCAGGGTCACGTGCAGCACTTTCTGCGTGGTGGGCAGCGTCAAGGTCGGGGCGGTGTTCTGCAGCCAGGTCTCCACCGGCACGCGACGGTCCAGGTGGCTGCCGTCGGCCAGATCCACGCGTACGGTGACCGGCATCACCAGTTTCTGCCGGCTACGCAAGGTGAGCTGCAGCCCCTTGGCCGGGTCGTGATCGACGTACTGCGCGCGGGCGATGCCCATGTCCAGCTGCCAGTTATTGAGATACCAGCCGCGCCACCACCAGCTCAGGTCTTCACCGCTTTCGCTTTCCATCAACCGGAAGAAATCCGAAGGCGTGGGATGTTTGTAAGCCCAGGTGGCGATGTATTTGCGAAACGCGGGATCGAAGCGCTCCGGTCCCAAAATCTGCTCGCGCAGCAACACCAACCCCAACGCGCCTTTGAAATAGGTCAGCGGATGACGGTAGGTTTCGCTGGTGGCATCGGCGATATCCATCAAGGTGGGCGCCGTGCGATCTGCCAGCAACGGCAGGATTTCATCGACCGGGTTTCCGCCCTTGGGCGCATATTCCGAGTCGCGCTTGGGCGCGTATTCGCCCTTGTTGAAGGCATCCGATGCGTACACATCGATAAAGGTGTTGAAGCCTTCGTCCATGAAGGCATGGCGGCGTTCGTTGGAGCCGACGATCATCGGGAACCAGGTGTGGCCGATCTCGTGTGCGGTGATCCAGAACAGGTCCTTGCCGCCGTCTTCGAAGCCGTCGAACACGATGCCCGGGTATTCCATGCCCGCGCCGTAGCCGCCCAGGTTGATCGCAGCAGGCCACGGGTACGCATACCACTGCGAAAAATGTTCGATCGCGCCTTTGACGTATTCGGTGGAGCGGTTCCATTTATCGGCGCCCACCCCCTCCATCGGGTACACCGACATCGCCAGCGACTGCTTGCCGCCCGGCAGGTTGATGCGTGCGGCATCCCAGACGAACGCAGGCGATGCGGCAAACGCGACATCGCGCGTGTGCTCCATATGGAAGCGCCAGGTGCGCGTGCCGCTGGCTGCCGGCGCCGCTGCGCGTGCGGCGACCTCTGCAGGCGTGCGGATCAGCACCGTGCGGTCGCTGTCGCGCGCCTGTTGCAGACGTTGCTGCTCGGCGCGGCTGAGCACCTCGGTCGGGTTGGTCAACGCACCGGAACCGGCCACCAGAAATCCATCCGGCACGGTCACCGCGTAATCGAAGTCGCCGTACTCCAGATAGAACTCCGAGCCCAGATACGGTTGCGTGTCCCAGCCACGCAGATCGTCGTAGACGGCCATGCGCGGGTACCACTGCGCAATTTCGTAGATTTCGCCCTGCTTGCTGGCGCTGTAGGCGGTGCGCCCGCCCCAGGTGCCGGGAATGCGGTAGCGGTAACGAATCTGCAGCGTCAGCGCCTTGCCCTGCCCGGCTAGCGGTTCTGGCAGATCCACGCGCATGCGGGTGTCGTCCACCACGAAATGCGCGGGCTGGCGGCGGCCATCGCGCTCGATCTCCACGCTGGCGATCTGCATGCCCTCGGTGAACTCGGTGCGCCGCGATGGACGGCTGGCCGCCGCGCGCGCGTCGGCGCGGTACATGTTCTGGTCCAGCTGCAGCCACAGCACGTCCAACGTGTCCGGGCTGTGGTTGGTGTAATGGATGGCGGCGGTGCCGGTGAGTGTGTGGCTGGCCGGATCGATGCGCGCGTCGAGCTGGTAATCGGCACGGTTCTGCCAAAACAACGGCCCGGGCACGCCACTGCCGCTGCGATACGCATTGGGCGCATCGGGTAATTGCAACGGGGCGAACAAGGCCAGTGGATCGAAAGGGCTGGCCAGTGCGGGTGCTGCGGTTGCGGAACTGGCTGGTGCGGGAGCGGCAAGTGCGGGCACGGCAACGCATGCAAGTGACAATGCAACGGTAAGCGATCGGCGCACGGTGGGGGTCATGCGAAATCCTGCGGCGTGGGGGACTTCCATCCTACGGCGCGCCTCGCCGCGCGCGGGAATGCCATTGGTCCCGGATGGCGCTGCACGATTCCGCGGCAGCAGCGCTCCGCTCGACGATCTACACGACGGCCATGCCGGTGATGCTGAGAGCGGCTACCAAAACTAATCCACGCCTGCCTACCGCAGAACGGCTGATCTGCGGCTTAGAGTGGCTAACAAAACGTAGCGAGCAGTCGTCAGGTGGGTGCGGACGGCGCGAAGGAACCGGAGTGTACGAGTGGTACATGAGGATTTCGAGCACCGGCCGCGCGCCCTGGCGGCTGCACAGTAGTTTTATTAGCTGCTCTTGGTTGCAGGGCCCTTGCCCACCTACCATCGCGGGACACGCTGCAAGTACGTCCTTGTCAGCGCTTACGCGGCATCCATGCCGCGTAAGGTCCCGCGACGGTAGGCAGGCAAGGACCAGTCGGGATGGTCGGTATGCATGGCTTTGAGTAAAGCAGCCAGCAAACTCTCTGGTGCGGTGTCCTCGCCGATTGCGGGACCGTGTGGCGGCATGGATGCCGCCACCGAGCCCCCATGGACGGGTTCACGGCGTGTGCCGCGAGCGGCGAAGGCACCGCGCACGCGATCCACTCAGCGTTTGACCTGGACTTCTGACCGCATCCACCAAGACACGGCCGACAAAACCAGACTCACCGCCAGGCGCCCGCTCGCTACGTTTCGTTAGCCACTCTTATTCCGGAATCAAGCTGCCCAGTCGCAACGCACCATCGCCGTCCGCGCCGAGTGCGTCGTCCGGGTTGCTCAAGCGGCATCGGCGCAACGACAGGCAGCCGCAGCCGATGCAATCGGTGAGCTGGTCGCGCAGGGCCTGCAGTTCGCTGATGCGCGCATCCAGCTGCCCGCGCCAGCGCGCGGACATGCGCGCCCATTCCGCGCGCGTGGGCGTGCGCTGATCCGGCAATACCGAGAACGCGTCCAGCACCTGCTGCAATGGCACCCCGAGCCGTTGCGCGACACGAATCACCGCGATGCGCCGCAACACATCGCGCGCATAACGCCGCTGGTTGCCTGCAGTGCGCAGGCTGCGGATCAGGCCTTTGCGCTCATAGAAATGCAATGCCGATACCGCCACGCCACTGCGCTTGGCCACTTCGCCCACCGACAACTCACGCTGCATTGCCTTGACCTCAACCTTGGTTGAGGCAGGATGCTGCGCGGCCATGACCGACGCAAGCGCCACGGTCACGCCCCTGCTCACTCGCTCTGGATGTTCGATGCCCACCGATACCGCCCTGCCCGCCACACCGCCCCACGCCACGCACCCCACCTCGATCCTGGCAGCGCCATATCGCGCCGCCACGCTCGGCATGGTCGCGCTGGTATCGCTCAATGCCTTCGAATCGCTGGCGGTGGCCGCCGCCATGCCCACCGTGGCGCGCGAGTTGAACGGCTTGCCGCTGTACGCGCTGGCCTTTGGCGGCACACTGGCCACCAGCGTGGTGGGCATGACCGCCGCCGGGCGCTGGAGCGACCGTCGCGGCCCCGGCGGCGCGCTGGGCGTCGGGCTGCTGTGTTTTGTGATCGGGCTATTGATCGCCGGGCTGGCGCCGAGCATGCCGTCGCTGATCGCCGGGCGCCTGTTGCAGGGGCTGGGCGCCGGCGCGTATTCGGTGGCGTTGTACGTGATTGTCGGGCGGCTGTATCCGGAAGCGTTGCGGCCACGCGTGTTTGCCGCCTTCTCCGCCGGCTGGGTGGTGCCGTCGTTGATCGGGCCGAGCATCAGTGGGTTGATCGTGCAGCACGTGGGCTGGCGTTGGGTGTTTCTATCGGTGCCGCTGCTGGCGATTCCGGCCGGGTTGATGCTGTGGCCGGCACTGCGCGGGCGGAGCTGGACCAATGCGGATCCCGCCGCGCCGACTGCCTCGCTGGGCTGGGCCATCGGCGCGGCGTTGGGCGTACTGGGCGTGTACCTGGGCGGTCAGTTGCGCGGCATGACTGCGCTGGGCGCGATGCTGCCGCCGCTGTTGCTCACGCTGTATTGCGCGTGGCAGCTGTTGCCGGACGGCACGCTGCGGCTGGCGCGCGGGTTGCCCAGCGTGATCGCGCTGCGTGGCATCGCCGCGGCGGCGTTCTTCGGGTTCGAGGCGTTCTTGCCGTTGCTGCTGTCGCGCGAACGCGGGCTCACGCCGCTGCTGGCGGGCGTGGCACTGAGCGTAGGCGCGCTCGGCTGGTTCAGTGGCTCGTGGTACCAGGGCCACAGCCGCGCCGGCTGGTCGCGGCCGCGCCTGCTCAAGACCGGCGCGCTGCTGATGACGCTGGGCATCGTGATCGGCGCAGGCGCGGTGTGGCCGGCGATTCCGGTGCCGCTGGCAGTCGCCGGCTGGGCGCTGACCGGCCTGGGCATGGGCCTGGTGTATCCCAGCCTGTCGGTGCTGACGCTGGCCTTGTCGCCACCGGCGCAGCAAGGCGCCAACAGCTCTGCGATGCAACTGAGCGAAGCGATTGCCGTTGCCGGCATGCTGGCGCTGGCCGGCGCGCTCTTCGCCGCGCTGTTGGCGTCGGCACCATGGGCGGCCTACCTGAGCGTCTTCGCGCTGGCCTGGTTGCTGGCGATGGCGGGCTTCTTTGTGGCGCGGCGAGTGTGACGAGGGCTGCGTGGTTGGCGCGGTGAGTTGTAGTGCGGATAGGCGGATGCCGCATGCGCATCGGATCGACGCGGATACGTTGTGCAGGCCTTCTGCAAACGATCATGCCTGGTTGGCCGACTGCATCCGCAGTGACATCGCGACGCAGAGCGCTTCCAGAAGTTTGCCGATTCTGTCCAGATCGCTGCAAAACCTGCGCCGGCTTGCCCACCGCGAGCGATTGGTCATTTTTTCGCCACCCATCTTGACAGCGTTGCGGGCCGGGGCCTACACGCAGTTGTCCACAGCCTTGTGCAAGTTCCATCCACAGGGGGTGTGGAAAACCTGCGCTGCGTCGCACAGCCCGCAGGGCTTGCGCGCAACTGCGGCGTATGCAAAGCAAACGCCGCAGTTACCTGGACACGCGTGGTGCGCATCGTCGGTACGACCACATCGCCTATCTGCAACGCGCCGACGCGTTGAGATCAGTCCACGATCACATGCGGCACGAAGCGCGAGGTGTCGCGGGTGATCGGGCCATCGTCGTCGCGCATGCCCAACCCGGCGGGGCGATCGGCCACCACCCAACTGCCCACCAGCGCATGGCGGCCATCGAAGACCGGCAACGGGTGGTGCGCCTGCAGGATCGCCGGGCCGTCCACATACGGGCCATCGGTGTGTGCGGCCTCGCCTTGCGCGGTGACCAGCGCGATGTTGGCGCCTTCGCGCGAGAGCAGCGGTTTGCGTACCCAACCGGCAGCGGGTGCTTCGCCGGCCTGCGCAAAACGGGCTGCCAGCAGATTGGGATGCCCTTCATGGCGTTCCCACAGCAGCGGCAGGATGCCCTTGTTGCTCAATACGGATTTCCATGCCGGTTCGATCAGGCGCACGCGGTTGGCGATCAACGCCGGGCCGAAGCGCTCTTCCATCATGAATTCCAGCGGATACAGCTTGAACAAGGTCTGGATCACGCGGTCCTGGTCATCGGTGAACCAGCCTTCGGCGCTCAGGCCGATGTCTTCGATGGCGACTTCTTCGGTCGCAATGCCGACCTGATGCGCGCAATCGCGCAGATAACGCACAGTGGCGCGGTCTTCCAGCGAGTCGCGCACCGCCGAAAAATGCATCTGCGCACCCAACCCGCCATCCACCGCCAGCGCGCCCAGCGTTTCGCACAACAGATCCTGGATCAGGTTGTACTGATCAGTGCCCGCTGGCAGCACGCCGGCGGCGATCTGCTGCTCCAGCCACAACCACTGGAAATACGCAGCCTCATACAACGAGGTAGGCGTGTCGTAATTGAGCTCGTACAACTTGGCCGGGCCGTTGCCGGAGTACGCCAGGTCCATGCGGCCATACAGATGCGGGTCGCGGTTCTTCCAGGAGTTGGCGATCCAGTCCCAGTAAAACGGCGGGATGGCCAGCTTGGTCAGCAGCGCCTCGGAGCCGACCACTTCGTCCACCAACTGCATCGCCATGTCGTGCAGGTCTTGGGTGGGCGCTTCGATGTCGTCTTCGATCTGCCGCAACGAAAAGGCGTAGTACGCGCGTTCGTCCCAATACGGCTCGCCGTCGATGGTGTGGAAATGGAAACCGAGCGACTCGGCCTGCGTGCGCCAATCCGGGCGTTCGGCAATTGCAATGCGTTGCATGTCAGCCGCCGAACCCGGAACTGCGCCCGCCGCTGCCGAACGAGCTGCGTGCCGCCGCACTGGAGCCAAAGCCCGAGCGCGACACGGTGATCGCACGCGTCGGCATATCGATCGCACCGCTACGTCCGCGCACGCTGCCGATGCGATTGCTGGCCAGATCGCCATTGGGCTTGTAATAGCCGCCGCTGCGGTAATCACGATACAGCGGAATCGAGCCGCCGTAGCGATAGCCGCCACCGCCGGTCATGTTGCCCAGCGCGTAACCCAGCAAAAAACCGCCCATCGGCGGAATCCAGCTCTGCTGGCCCTGATTCTGCACCGCGGTGCAGCTACCGAACTGTTCGTCGCACTCATAGCGCGTGTTGAAACGCGGCGCGGCCTGCTGGTGCTTGGCCACCGCTTCGTCGTAGGCCTTGAGGCATTGCTGGATGTCGTTCTGTTCCTGCTTGACCTGGTAGCAGTCGGAGGCCGACTGCAGCACCACGCCGGTTTCCGGCTCCGAGCCACAGCCGGTGACCAGCGCGGCCGGCAATGCCGCCATCAGGGTGAGCTTGAGATTGCGTGATCGCTTCATGGCGCAGGCTCCGTTACGGCGTGATCGCTGCGGCGTTGATCAGGCCAACCGCGATCGACACGCCGGCAGAAAAAATACCGGCGGCGGCGACGTTGTCGGTGATCTGCCGCGAGATGCGTCCGGCCACCAGGTTGGCCAGCAGATACGCCACCACCTGGATACCGCAGGCGACCACGCCCCAGATCAAGGCATCGATCAGACTCACCGAATGGGTGATGGCCGAATGCAACGGCAGCGCCACCCCGATGAGGTTGCCGGCCAGCGCGGTGGCGGCAGCCACATTGCCTTGCCGCAGCAAGGTGAAATCCTTGTGCGGGGTGACCAGGGTCACCAGCACCACCGCGACGATCAACACGCCCAGGCCGGTACCGAAGTAGGAAAGAAACGCGAGAAAACTCTGCAGATTGATCGGATTCATGACAGGACCGGTTGAGTGAAGGGCTAGCGCGCGCTCAGGTGATGTCCAGGTCGGCGACGGTGACGTCGATACCGACCGCGTAGGTCACGCAAAATTCGTTGGGGCCGGAATCCTCGCCGGTCACCAGCAGGAACTCTTCGCGCTGCAGCTCGGGCACATCGCGGCTGTAGAGCATGGCGTAATGGGTCAGGTCGCCATCGCGGCGCGGCGGCTGATAGCGGTACAGCACCTCGTCGTAGGCGATCGGCGGAATGCGCGCGGCATCATCGGTGGATTGGGTGGCGCGCTCCCAGCGTTTGCCGGCGTACTCGATCTGCGCCGCGCCCAGGTGCGGGTGCCGCATCACGAACTCCTGAAACGCCTGCTTGCTCGGCGGGTTCACCGTCTCGCAATACACGAATGCCTTCATCGCCTCCAGATCGCCGCCCACGGTGGTGACCTGCAAAAACGCATCGTCGTCCAGATAGAACCGGTGCAGCGAATAACCATCGCCCAGATTGACGTGGCCATAGCACGGGATGCCCTGATTGCCGCTCGGCAACTCGGCGGTCATGGCATCCGGCGCCATGCGGTACAGCGTGGTATCGATGGCCACCTGCCCCCCCACGCGCAGGCCCAGCGGCAGTGCGTGCCCGATGGCGCCGGTGCCGGAGCTGGGCAACGGTGGGGGTTGCGGTTGGCCGAACAACTTGCTGAAAAAACTCATCGTCAAACACCTTGTGGCGATGCAGGAATGGGGTCGGCGGCGCGCAGTGCCTGCCACGCAATCGCCTGCGCTGGCACCCGCTGTTCGGCCAGGTAATACAGCATGGCACCGCCGGCGACAGCGGTGCGTGCTGGCGGGTTCAAGCGCAATGCGCCATCGGGCGCACGCAGCCCCAGCAGCAAAGCGCCGCGCTGGCTGAAATCGGCGGCGAGCCGGCTGTAATCCAGCGCGTCCACCTCCGCAGGCACGGCAAGACTGAACTGGGTGGGGCCATCGTCCACCGACAACAACTCGGCGGTGATGGCGGCACTGCCCGGGTCCTGCGCGGCGCGGGCCAGGATTTCGGCGGTCATCGGGCGCGTGCACTCGATGGCCGGGTAATGGTGGTTGACCAGACGCGCGGCGCTGGCCGAGTCGAAATGCGCCACCACATGCGCGCGCGGCGCATGCGCCATCAACGCGAACACCGCGGCCAGGGTCTGGTCGTCGGACGGCGGATTGACGATCACCCGCGCCGCGCCGGCGATGCCGGCGCGCAGGTACACCTCGGTATGCGTGTAGGACTCGGCGGCGACAAAGCGCATGTGGTCGGGCATCGGGTTTTCAGCGACGCCTTCGGCGATCAGCACCACGCCTTCGTCGTCGGTGGCGGTGTCCGACAGCAGCAGCTCCAGCAAGCGTGCCGAGGCCGCGCCCTGCCAGCCGATCAAAATGGTGTGCCCGCTCAAATCGGCGTAGGCCATCTTGCCCATGGAATGACGCCTCCAAAACGTGATGAGGACGCCGCTGGTCTTGGCCAGCACCGTGGCGAACAACGCCACCGCGCCCGGCATCAACACGAACGCGGCGATATAGCGCCCGGCCACCGAGCCCGGCGACAGGTCGCCATAGCCGATGGTGGTGGCGGTGGTCATGTAGTAATACGGAAACGCATCCAGACCGACCAGCTTGTGCTCGCCAGCCAGCCACAGCAACGCCCAGCTCAGGCCCATGTGGGCCAGCAACGCCAGCGCCACCATGCCCCAACTGACGCGGCGCACATGGCGCCGCAAGACCCGGAACAGCTTTCCAACAATGATCATGGCGCGTCCTGTGCCGTGGCGCTGTAAGAGCGGCTGACAAAACGTAGCGAGCAGTCGCCAGGTGGGTGTGGACGACGCGCAGGAACCGGAGTGTACGAGTGGTACATGAGGATTCCGAGCACCGGCCGCGCCCGCCTGGCGGTGAGCACAGTCGTTTTATTAGCTGTTCTAAGTTAGCTGTCGCTGCGGGGAACCTGCTGCACGTCGCGCACCTGGCCGATCAACGGCGCGGTCCCGCTGGCGGTGTCGTGGCCGAGTTGGGCGGCCGGCTTCTTGAAGCGTGCCAGCACCGCGGCTGCATTGGATTCGCCTTCCATCAGGCCGGCTGCGGCCAGACGCCGATTCAGATCGCCATCGCCAGTGGACGATTCGAGCTCTTCGGCCGATTCGATGCGTGCGGAGGTTTCGGCCTGGCGCGCCTTGATACGCTCCAGCGATTCCAGTGCCGAGCCCATCTTGCTGCTGGCACCGGAATGCCGCGCAGCGATGGCGGCCTGCGCCTTCTGCACTGCATCGGTGGCCTTGACGGTGTCGATCTGCTGGCGCATGCCGCGCAGCTGGTTTTCGGTCTTCTGGATGGTGGCCTTGAGCGTCACCACCGATTGGTCCAGCGACGTCTTGGACGCCTTGTCGCCGGCGTCTTCGCTTTCCAGCGCGGCCAGTTTGACCGCCACGTCATGCGCCAGCGCTTCGTCGTTCTTGGCCAGCGCGCCTTCGATATAACGCGTGTACTCGGCCATCTTGCCGCCACGCGCGTCGATCTTCTGCTGCGCCAGCTTGCTCTGCGCCATCAGCTTGGTCAGCTCTTCGCGCGAGCGCGTGAGCTGGGCGCCGGCATCGCGCATTTCCTGGTCCAGGATGCGCAACGCGTTGGCGTCGACCGCTTTCTGGCCGGTTTCATGTGCGGTGCCACGCAGCAGCGTGATCAGTTTGGAAAAAATACTCATGACAACACGCCTTTAGGAAAAGAACGGCTTGAGAGATTCGGCGGCATCCAGCGTATTGGCCGCCAGGGTCTGGATTTCCTCGTCGATCTGGTCGAGCGTGGACGACGCCGACAGCTCGCCGAAGACCACATAGGCATCCTTGCCATCGACCTGGACCAGGCCCAGGTTGGACA
Organism: Xanthomonas sp. WHRI 8932A; assembly: GCF_035012785.1. Taxonomy (NCBI): domain Bacteria; kingdom Pseudomonadati; phylum Pseudomonadota; class Gammaproteobacteria; order Lysobacterales; family Lysobacteraceae; genus Xanthomonas; species Xanthomonas sp. WHRI 8932A. Next base: position 214,824 of record NZ_JAYGQQ010000005.1, on the reverse strand, counting down.
AGGGATTGAGCGGATTGAGCCGCAGGCAGGCGTCGTTGAAGGCTGCGCGGTCGCTGACCTGGTCGGCGTTGGCCAGCAGCGTGGAAACGAACACCTGCGAGCCGGAGGCGGCAACCTGGATCTGCATGTCGCCGTGGTCGGCCAGGATGAGGTTGATGGCCGGTTCCAGCCCGTCGATCAACTCGACCTCGATCGGCTGGTCGCGGTAGCGCTCGGCCAGCAGGCCGTGCAATTCGACAGTGGTGTACTGCGTCATACGATGTCCTGTCCTTTGGAAACGATGGTCAAGCGATGGGCGGACATACTACAGACTGTTCGCGACCGGCAGAACGTGCCGTTTGGCACCGGTTATGCCGCATCCAGTGCCGCGGCTTGGGCAGGTGAGCAGCACGGCCAGGTCTCGGTCTACCCAGGGCAGCGAGGCGTCCGGACAGGGCGGCAGAGGCCAGGCGCCAGGCATCGCGCGCCTGCACGCCAAGGCAGCGGTACGTGGCACCGACCGGGTGCGCCCTCTCTTTAGCAGGCGTCGCAGCGCCAATACCGCACCGTGCGCCAGCGGCTCGCCCGCGAGCGCGCCGCAGATGGCCGGACTTACGGGTACAGCATCCGCTTGGTCCACCGGCTGGCCGCATCGGCCTCATAGCGCCAGCGCTCATGCAGGCGGAACTTGGCGCCGTACCAGAACTCGAACGCCTGCGGCACCACCCGGAAGCCGCCCCAGCCGTCCGGACGCGGCACCTCACGGCCTTCGAAGGTGGCTTCGACCTTGGCGATCGCCGTATCGAACTCCTCGCGCGAGCCCAGCGTCTGCGATTGCAACGAAGCCCACGCGCCGATCTGGCTCATGCGCGGGCGCGAGGCGAAATACGCGTCCGATTCGTCCGCGCTCACCAGCTGCACGCCGCCTTCGATACGCACCTGGATGCCGGCCTCGCGCAAGCTGCGCCACAAGAACAGCAGCGCCGCCTGCGGATGGGTCTGCAGATCGCGGCCTTTTGCGCTGTCCAGATGCGTGTAGAACACGAATCCGCGCGTGTCGAAGGCCTTGAGCAGCACGGTGCGCGCGCTCGGCCGCCCATCCACGTTGGCGGTGGCCACGGTCATTGCGCTGGCTTCCAGCTCGGCGCTGTTCTGCGCCTCGGCATACAGCGCGGTAAAGGTGGCAAGCGCTTCTGCGTACAGATCGGGCATGACGGTAGGTGGCAGCAGGACAAGCGCCCATTGTGGGCGCATCGCACGCGCTTGTCGCATGGGCTGGCTGTCGCCGCCTGCGCAGTTGGCATTGCCATGGGCGCGCGGTTGCTGCGGCAGGCACCGGCCATGCGCGGGACGCGCTGGTATTAGCGCACATCGGGCGGCCCGGTCCGCGCGTGCAGAATGCTACGATCCGTGCGCATGAACCCCGCACCCAATCTCGTGATGATCGGCCCGATGGGCGCCGGAAAAAGCTGCATCGGCCGCCGCCTGGCCGAGCGCTTCGGGCTGGAGTTTGTGGATGTGGATCAGGCCATTGTCGAACACGTGGGCAGCAGCATCCCCGCCATCTTCGAACAGCATGGCGAAGCGCGCTTTCGGCAGCATGAAACCGAGACCTTGCAGGCGCTGTTGCAACAGGACAACAAACTCATTTCCACCGGTGGCGGCGCGGTGCTGGATCCGCTCAACCGCGCGCGGATTCGTGAGCGCGGGTTTGTGGTCTATCTGCACGTGAGCGTGCCGGCGCAACTCACCCGGCTGGCGCGCGACCGCAATCGCCCGCTGCTGCAGCGCGCCGACCGCGAGCAGGTGCTGCACGCGATGGCCGCACATCGCACCCCGCTGTATCAGGAGGTCGCCGACCTCACCCTGGAAACCGATCACTTCTCCCCCGCCGAGGCCACCGCGCAGCTGGTGCTGCGCCTGGCTGCGCAATGGCGCATGTCGAGTACCCCCGCATGACACTTCCCCGTTCCTCGCGCAGCGTCGATGTCGACGGTGCGCAGCCGTACACCATCACCATTGCTCCCGGCCTGCTGGCCGACGGCGCGCGCCTGGCCAGCCATGTGCGCGGCCGCCACGTGCTGTTGCTCAGCGACACGCAGGTGGCGCCGCACTACGCGGCCGGCGTGCGCAGCGCGCTGCTGCGGGCGCGCCCGGACCTGCAACTGGGCGAGCTGGTGATCGCCGCCGGCGAAGCCTCCAAGACGCTGGACAACTTCGGCGCCGCCATCACCGCGCTGGCCGAACTGGGCGCCACTCGCGATGCCTGCGTGTTCGCGCTCGGCGGCGGCGTGGTCGGCGACCTGGCCGGCTTCGCCGCCGCCTGCTGGATGCGCGGCGTGGACTGCGTGCAGCTGCCAACCAGCCTGCTGGCGATGGTGGATTCGTCGGTCGGCGGCAAGACCGCGGTGGATATCCCGCAGGGCAAGAACCTGGTCGGCGCCTTCCATCCGCCACGCGCGGTGATCGCCGATACCGACACCCTGCACACCCTGCCCGCCCGCGAACTGCGCGCTGGCCTTGCCGAAGTGATCAAGTACGGCGCCATCCGCGACCCGCTGTTCTTCCAGTGGCTGCACGCCGAACGCCGCGCCTTGCTCGACAGCGACGCCGCGGCGCTGGCACAGGCCATTGCCCGCAGCTGCGAACACAAGGCCGAGATCGTGGCGCGCGACCCGCTGGAAAAAGGCGAGCGCGCCCTGCTCAACCTCGGCCACACCTTTGGCCACGCCATCGAGACCGAGCAAGGCTACGGCGCGCCCGGCAACGACAACCTCAACCATGGCGAAGCGGTGGCGGTGGGCATGGTGCTGGCCGCGCGCCTGTCGGCCGCGCTGGGCATGAGCGACGCGCAGGACACCGAGGCGCTGCGCACCCTGCTGCAAGAGTTCGACCTGCCCACCGAGATCCCGCCCGGCCTGTCGCCCGAGGCCCTGCTGGGGCGCATGCGCCTGGACAAGAAGAACGTCGCCGGCCGGCTGCGCCTGGTGCTGTGGCGCGGCATCGGCAAGGCCGAAGTGGTGCCCGATGTGGACGAGGCGGCGGTGCTGCGGATTCTGGCGGGGTGAGGTTGTCGTTGGCCGGTTGAGGTTACGTTGGCTGGTTGAGGGTGCGTTGGCTGGTTGAGGTGGCGTTGGCCGGTTGAGGTTGCGTTGGCTGGTTGAGGTTGCGTTGGCTGGTTGAGGTTGCGTCGGCTGGTTGAGGGTGCGTTGGCTGGTTGGGGTTGCGTTGGCTGGTTGAGGGTGCGTCGGCTGGTTGAGGTTGCGTCGGCTGGTTGAGGTTGCGTCGGCTGGTTGAGGGTGCGTCGGCTGGTTGAGGGTGCGTTGGCTGGTTGGGGTTGCGTTGGCTGGTTGAGGGTGCGTCGGCTGGTTGAGGTTGCGTCGGCTGGTTGAGGGTGCGTCGGCAGGTTGAGGTTGCGTCGGCTAATTGAAGCTGGGGTTGGCTGAGTTGAGGTCGAGGTTTGCCAGCAAAGACAAGCACGGATTGCTAGACGGCCACGCAACACCGCCGTCGAACGCCGGCCCCGACGCCCACTGATCTGACAGCGTGAAGACATTGCATTGGTAGGAGCGCCCCTAGGCGCGATGGGCCTCGCCGGTAAATCCCCATCGCGCCCAGGTGCGCTCCTACGACTAGAGCCCCACCCACCTACAGCACGACACCGCTACCTTTGGATACCGCTGCCTTCGTAGGAGCGTGCCTGCGCGCGATGGGCCTTCTCGATAAAACCCTATCGCGCCCAGGGCGTTTCTGCGAAACGCTTGTGCACCGATCAACCGCGCACCGTCCGGCCTGACGCCTTTTCCAACCACGTAACTGATCGCCGGCCACGAGGCCGACGCATGTGACAGCGCGCCACTGCTGCGCTTGGATACCGTTGCCTTGTAGGAGCGCCCTTGGGCGCGATGGGCCTCGCCGGTAAATCCCCATCGCGCCCAGGTGCGCTCCTACGACCAGAGCCCTACCCACCTACAGCACGACACCGCTGCCTTTGGATACCGCTGCCTTCGTAGGAGCGCCCCTGGGCGCGAGGGCCTTCTCCATAAAACCCAGCGCGCCCAGCGGCGCTCCTACGCACAGACAACCGCAGCACAACGCATCAGCCACCAGGCATCCAAGGCACCGATTTCCGCCCCACTGCCCGCGATGGACCTTCGCAAGCGGAGCAGCACGGCGCGCCCACTGCCCCCCAGCCTTCAGCACTGCCCGGCTACAATCGGCTGCATGCGCATCCTCCTGCAACACGATTCCGGCGGCAACGAGCCGCTCCGCTACGTCCAGCTGACCCTGCAACCGGACCTGTTCGGTGGTTGGGAACTACTGCGCGAGAGCGGCCAGATCGGTGGGCGCACGCAACTGCGACGCGACCAGTACCTGCTGCAGGACGAGGCCGACCGGGCATTCGAAAAGGCCCGCGACACCCAACTCAAACGCGGTTTCCAACTCATCACCGGCGGCGCCGACGCGCCGCGCTGAGGACACATCTCCCATGCTCAAGAACGATCGCCTGCTGCGCGCCCTCAACCGTCAGCCCGTGGACCGCACCCCCGTGTGGTTGATGCGCCAAGCCGGCCGCTACTTACCGGAATACCGCGCCACCCGCGCGCGCGCCGGCAGCTTCCTGGGCATGGCCAAGAACCCGGACATCGCCTGCGAAGTGACCTTGCAGCCGCTGCAGCGGTTTCCGCTGGACGCGGCGATCCTGTTCTCCGACATCCTGACCATCCCCGATGCGATGGGCCTGGAGCTGTACTTTGTCGAAGGCGAAGGCCCCAAGTTCCGTCACCCGGTGCGCGATGCCGCCGCCATCCATCGCCTGGGTGTGCCGGACATGGAAACCGAGCTGCGCTACGTGATGGACGCGGTGCGCCTGATCCGCCGCGAACTGGATGGCGCGGTACCGCTGATCGGCTTTTCCGGCAGCCCGTGGACGCTGGCCTGCTACATGATCGAAGGCGGCGGCAGCAAGGAATACGCGCGCATCAAGGCAATGGCCTTCAATGCCCCGGACGTGCTGCACCACCTGCTCAGCACGGTGACCGATGCGGTGATTGCGTACCTGTCTGCACAACGTGCGGCCGGTGCGCAGGCGCTGCAGGTGTTCGACACCTGGGGTGGCGTGCTGTCGCCGGCGATGTACCGCGAATTTTCGCTGCCCTACCTCACCCGCATCGCGCGCGAACTCGAACGCGGCGACGGCGCCGAGCGCACTCCGCTGGTGCTGTTCGGCAAGGGCAACGGCGCCTACGTGGCCGACCTGGCCGCCAGCGGTGCCGAAGCGGTGGGTGTGGACTGGACCATCTCGCTGGCCGACGCCGCCCAGCGCGCCGGCGGCCGCGTCGCCCTGCAAGGCAACCTGGACCCGGCCACCCTGTACGGCTCGCCCGAGGCGATCCGCAGCGAAGTCGGCAAGACCCTGGACAGCTACGCCCAAGGCAACGGCGGCTCGCGCGAGGGCCACGTGTTCAACCTCGGTCACGGCATGTCGCCTGACATGAATCCGGATCACGTCGGCGTGCTGGTGGAAGCGGTGCAGAGCCTGAGCAAGCGCTGATGCGCTACGTGATCGACAGCGCGATGTTCGCTGTCGATCACGACTCGGTTGTGCGCAAGCACCTGGTCCGAGCGGCGACTGATGGCGCTTACCAGCACACGCACCTTGCTGGACAGAAAAGCCGAAAATCCCGTGATTTACCAAGCCACAAACTGAGACAGAGCGTGATCACCGCTCTTTGCGCCGACGGCGAGACACGCATGCTGCGCGCAGCAGTCGCCAACTACCGCAGTGCGCTCCCGTCCATCTCCTACAGCCAACTGGTGGCAGCGATCTGTGCTCGCGCACGCCGTCTGCGTTGATGTCATCAACACGACGTAGCGCATCGCGCGCCGCGAGAGACGCATGCTAGGCACAGCAGTCGTAGCCTCCCGCAGTGCGCTCCCGTCCATCTCTTACAGCCAACTGGTGGCAGCGCTCTGTACCCGCACACGCCATCTGCGTTGACGTCATCAACGCGACGCATCGCATCGCGCACCGCGAGACACGCTTGCTACGCACAGCAATCGCCACCTACTGCAGTGCGCTCCCGTCCATCTCCTATAGCCAACTGGTGGCAGCCTGTGCCCGCACATGCCATCTGCGTTGACGTCATCAACGCGACGCAGCGCACCGCGTAAGACCGCGCCACCCAGGCCAACGCCGCGTATAGCGCGCACCGCAGCGCTGAACCGCTATCTGCAATCGTCCCCGCACACCGGGCCGATTACAGGCTCATGCGCTTGCGCCTGGCAACGCCTACCGACCCACACCCTGGGCATCAGTGGCGTCGCACCGCCCACATTCGATGCGTCGATGTCCCACCCTCGAATCATGGCGTGGTGCTCAGGCAGCGCGCTCGTCAGCAGACTCAGCCGCAGCTATCGATCGATACGCATCTGATCGTCCGGCACACATCGCAAACGCGATCGCGCGCACAACCTGTGGCGCTTGGCACACGCAGCGCCATCAAGCGGAAAAACATTCAAAGATCACCGCGATTGCCAACTGCGGCGCTCCCGTCGGTTCTACAGGGATTTAGTGCAAACCGCATCGCGGTTTACCGCTGAACGCGCTGCAAGATTCGATAAAACCGGAATTAAGTCGGATACAACGCTAAAGCAGAACAGCATTCACGTCGTTAACCCCGGTATTGCCATCGTTAACCCCAATTTCTTCGATCGATGGCGCTCTATCGTGGCGACACGGTGATGCGGTGGAACTGCACATTCTCTCGACAGGCCAACCACCTGGCAAACCTCGACACCGTCGCGCTTTTCAAGCATTCCAACCGTCGTCACATTCCAAGGAGAGACACATGGCATTTCCAACCGCCGTCAACGACCAGATCACCGACTCCGTCACACAAGCCAACACCAAGGTGCTGGGCGATGCCCCCGCCATCGCCATGGGCAATCTGTATCAGGCCACCGCACAAGCGTTGGCAAACGCCGCGCACAACGCGACCAACGCGCAGCAGCAAAGCTACGTCACGGCGCAGTCGGCCACCACGATGGGGGTCGCCACGCTCTACTCCATCGATACCGCCACCACCGGGATGGCGACCAAGCAGATCCTGAGCACTGGCGTGAAGGGCCTGGGCTGAGTTAATCGCATTGATCTCTGGCACATAAGGAGCACGAAATGGCATTTCCGACCGCAGTCAATAACCAGATCACCGATTCCGTTACCCAGGTCAATACCAAGGTCCTGGGCGACGCGCCCGCAATCGCCATGGGCAATCTCTATCAGGCAACGGCGCAAGCGCTGGCCAATGCCGCCCATAACGCGACCAATGCGCAGCAGCAGAGCTATGTCACCGCGCAGTCGGCCACCACGATGGGTGTGGCGACGCTGTACTCCATCGACACCGCCACCACCGGTGTGACCACCAAGCAGATCCTGAGCGTTTAATCGCCAGGCTGACGCCAAGGACATCCGCGCATGGCATTTCCCACCGCCGTCAACGACCAGATTACCGACTCGGTCACCCAGGCCAACCTGCAGGTACTGGGAAGTTCCCCTGCCGCAGCCATGGGCAATCTGTACCAGGCCACCGCGCAGGCGCTGGCAAACGCAGCCCACAACGCAACGCTCGCGCAACAGCAGATGTACATCACCGCACAAGCAGCCACCACGATGGGCGTTTCGCTGTTGTATTCGCTCGATACCGGCGCCACGGGTGCCGCCACCAAGAAGATGCTCGGCTAACCGCTAACGCCGCGACGTCTTCATTTTTCCACTACCTCAAGGAGCTATCACCATGGCCTTTCCGACTGCCGTCAACAGCCAGATCACCGATTCGGTTTCCCAGGTCAACACCAAGGTCCTCGGCGATGCGCCGGCGATCGCAATGGGCAATCTGTTCGTCGCCACCAGCCAGGCGCTGTCCAACGCCGCCCACAACGCCACCAACAACCAGCAGCAGTCCTACGTGACGATGCAGGCATCGACGACCCAGGGTGTGTCCACCCTGTATGCGATCGACACCGCGTCCGATGGCGTCGCCACCCGGGAAATCCTGAGCGCCGGGCTTCGGTAAGCGGCAACCGGGCGCCGCTGCTGCCGCAAGAGCGACGCCCGGTCTGCACTGCCATTGCCGCTGTGACCTACCCCCTGGACGCATCGAGAAAGGACGCATCATGTTGCAACTACATCATGTCCCCACGTCCAACACCCTGGACGTGGTTGTGAGACTGATCAGAGGCCGCACCATCGTGGCGACGTTCGCGCCGCACCAGAAAGCGGTGATGAACGTCGAGTTCGACGGCATCCTGCCGATGATTCCCGGCGTTGAGCCCTTGGTGTACCGCCAGCAGTCCGACAGCGTGATCGACGTACCGTACGGCAATTTCGCACTCCTCGAACGCGTACACAACGGCGTGGCCTTGCAGTACGCGTGCAAACACGAGCCACAGACCACCGTCCTGTTCGCGGCATCGGCCAGCGTTGCCCAGCGCAGGCCGTTGTTGGCCTAGCACGCAAACGCCAGCGCACGGTCATGCAGCCCAGCGCACGTGCCGCAAGCGTGGCCAGCCTGGTCGGCACTGCCGCCACGGGCGCGGCGCTGACCATCGGGCAGGCCCCGGCTTTTGCAATGGGCGCGACGTATCTGGCGCTAGCGGACTCGATCGCACTGGCAATGGAAAACGCCGTCGCCAACCAGCAACGCGGACAGGTGCTTGCCGATGCCGCCCTCACCCAGATTCTTGCCTTAATCATCCAGAAGGGAGCGACTTCGTCATGATCGACGACAGTACCGTGAACAGCCAGATCGTCGACGCCGTCAGCAGCATCGTGACGCTGACCACCGGTCAGGCACCTGCGCAGGCGCTCGGCATGCTCGATGCCGTGATGCTGGAGACGCTAGGCATGGCGATGCACAACGCGGTCAACCGACAGCAGGGCGCCGGCATGATCAATGCCGCAGCGATCACCGCGGCCTGCGCCAAGATGATTTCGGCACCGTTCCCGGTTCCAGCGCCGTTGCCACCCGCACCACCCGGCCCTGCACCGACAGTCGCGCCCCTGCCTGGGCCGCCGCCGATGCCGCCTCCACCGGCAGCGCTGATCGCCGCCGCCGCTGCAGAAGCCAAGGTGGCCGTCGATGTGCTGAAAACGCAGGCGCAGGGAGCGTCGGCAAACGCGGCGACCGCAACCGCCGACCTCATGCAAGTGCATGCGCTAAGCGTGCCGCCCCCTCTGCCCACCAGTCCTCCCGCCCCCGGCGCCGGCTCAGATCATGCTGCCACTTCTGATGCTTCTGCTGCTGCACCCGCAACTGCAGTTGTTGTCACTCCCGCAGCTGTTCGTGCATCTGCACCTATTGCTCCTGTTGCACCTTCATCTACATCTAGCTCTGCACCTGCACCTGCGCCACCTCCTCAGTCGTAGACCGTCTACGGACATGGCGTGTTGCCCCCCTATCACCAGGCCTCATTGAAAGGCGGCCGATCCTTCCATGGGAACCAAGATGGAACCGACAAAGGTCAATGCGCAGGTCATCGACGTCATCAACCAGGTGCAGCTTGCGACCATGAGCCCGCAGGTCGTACTGACAAGCGGAGCCGGCAAAGCCTATCAATCGGTGGCGCAATCGACTGCCATCGCAGTACAGGACGCCACCGATGCGCTGCGCAATGTCTCGACCATCGCGACTACCGCGGTCGGCGTGGCGATGGCGCAGTACCTGGCTACCGGCGACGACAAATATGTTGTCGCGCTCGTCCAGGCGCAGGCACTGATGCAGGGCGCCACCGACGACTTCGCCAGGATCGGCTCGGCGGCAGGCCTGGTGCTGAAGAATTTCCCCGCTGGTTGAATCCACAAGGAGTCATGCAATGTCCGTTTCTGTCGCAGGCCGCCTGATCTCGATGCCAAGAATGTTGTCGTCACTGGGCAGGCAGGCCATGGCCTTTATTGATGGAGGCACGCAATGGCTGGACTGGGCGATCCAATCGCCCGGCGCGCGCTATGACTTCCCCGACGAGACCAGCTTGCTCGACGAGGTGCAGCAAGGTCTGCATGGCTCGCGCCTGACCTTGCTCCCGCAGCTGGCGCTGAAGGTCAGCCCGGTCAAGCTGATGACCTTGAGTTCGGCCGACCTGGGCACGCTCGCACAGGCAGAATCCGGCGATACCGGGTCGGTGGTCAAAGCGCAGCTGCAGCGCATTTTTCACGACAACGCCTTGTTTACCGCAAGCGACCTAGCCGCAGGCCGTAGTCTTCTGACGCAGTTGAAGGTCGAGGGCGCCGGAGTGTTCCAGTCGCTGGACCTGCAGGAAAGCCTGGCGCTGCGCCAACTGGCCGCCGAAGCGCCGCCAGCCAACGTGACGCCTGCGCTGCAACAGGAGGCCGCCGCATTCGCCATCGAGCAGGCGCGCACACCGCTGGAATTTTGCGATTACTACCGCTTCTATCTGGCCTGCACCGCCACGCTCGCCACTGAGGACGAGCGCGCGCTTGCGGCATCCTCGGCACTGCAGACACTGCTGCCGCTGCTGTTCGCTGCCCTGGATTGCCCACAAGTGCAGGGGCTGCCCTCGCCCAACGAGGTCGCAATGAGTGTTGCCGAATGGCTGGCGCGCGGTCGCCAGATCGGTTTCGCGCGGTTATCGCTGGCCGCCCAGCAGATCGTCCAACACACCAGCTACCAAGGCGAAGGCGACAACCAGGCAGCGAGCGATGCAATCCGCCTCTATCTGCAGTCCGCACAGGCATTCCTGGCGGCCAACCGGCCCAGCCATGGCGTGCTGGGCCAGGATGGCAACAGCTGCGTGTTCGCCATGCAGAACGACACTCTGGCTGCGTTGCTACAGGTCAACAACGGCATCATCTCGCTCCGCGATTTCGGGGCGGCGCCGGCGAGTGCGGGTGCGAGTATGAGTGCGAGCGTGCCCCAGGATGCAGAGGAGCCGGAGTGAACGCACCAACGTCGCTTCCCGCGGCAACAGACCAGGCACCGCCGACGATCAGCGCCGCCGACGCAGTCCGCAACGCGGTGCACGCAGGACGCGCCGCGGCCCTGGCGGCCGCACGCCAGGGTATGACGCAGGCCGAACACGCACTGGGCGAGATGCTGCGCACATCTGCAGCGCAGCGCCCGCCCGATACTGCATCGCTGCCGGCACCGATACAGCACCCGCGAAGCGATGCCATTGCCCCGCTCCAACCCGCTTCCACTTCAGGAGACACCGACATGTCCGACGACACCCTTCCGACCCCAGCAGCCACGACCGCTGCAGCGCCAACCGCAAGTACTGCGCAACCGCCTGAGCCATCGGCAATCGATGCCGCGTTGCAGGCCGCACAAGCTCAGGTCGAACAGGCAATAGCCGCCAGCGACAGGGCCGTACAGGCGGCGATGCAGGCCGCAACCGCCGCCGTCACCGACAACGAGCAGGCGGTTTATGCATCCCGTCAGGCATTGCAGCAGGCCGATGAAGCCGCAACCGCTGCCGTTGCCGCCGCGCAGCAGCAGGCCGAGCAGGCGATGGCGGCGACGTCGCCGGCCACTCCGAACGCCGGCGACGGAACAGCCAGCTGACGGAGCGATGCGTTTCGGCGCTGCGGTGACGCCCGTTCTTGCGGTGAACCAACCGGTCTCTTAGGGAACCGGTCGCCCGATTCCCTGCCGCAACGTCACTCCAGCGGCGCAGCCAATTCGTTCCGGCCATCTCGCCCTGGTCCAGCCAACGCCGATCCCAAGGACTTCTGACATGCCGTTCTACACAGGCTTCGACATCGATCAATTCCCCGGATCGCCCGCCCTCGACTGGCTCAAGACCCAGACCGACCTGGCATGGTGCGGCTACTACCTGGCACCGGCGCCAAGCCATGCCAATAAGGGCTGGATGGGCCAACGCGCTGCGCTGACCGCGCAAGGCTGGGGCCTTGCGCCCGTCTACCTCGGTCAGCAAACGACCGGCCCAGGCTCGCGCGACGTCACCGCCCGGCAGGGCAGCATCGATGGAACACAAGCCGCAGCGCTGGCACGCGCCGAAGGTTTCCCCGACGGCGCGGTGGTCTATCTCGACTGGGAAGATGGCGGCAGCCCGTCCCAGGCGGCCATCGACTACATCCGTATGTGGATCGCCGCGCTGGTAGGCAATGGATATTCGCCAGGCCTGTATTGCTCGCACGCGCGCGCAGTGGAATTGCTGTCGCGGATCGGCCCCGGCCCATCCCCACGCGTCTGGGCCTGGCGCGTCTCCACCGCGGGCCGCCATCCCTACGCCGGCGACATTCAGCATATCCAGGCCGCCGACCCGGCCGGCTGCGGCTATTCCCAGGCCATGCTCTGGCAATACGAGCAGAATGCGGCGCTATCGCTTCCTGGTACGCCGTGCGACGGCCTTGAACTGGACCTCAGCTATTCAAGCATGGCCGATCCAAGCGCGTAGTGATTCCGCATGGGTCCTGCGTCAAGGAGAAGTCGAATGCACGAAAGTCAGCAACACCATGAAAAGCATCGCGCCGCCAGCCGGGTACTCACCACCTCGATCAACGACGCCAAGCAATACCCCAATGTTCGCTGCGCGGTTATTCAAATCCTGACGCAACTGGACAAGCGCATCAGCGGCCTCAACCAGACCGAGATCGACTGCATCGTGACCAGGCAAACTCCGCACCGGGATCGATGCCTCGTGCGCATCCATCTCACAGGACGCAATGCACTCAATGCCTGCCTGAGCGAGGATGCCGATCCGCTACGGAGCGGCACTTCCGCATGGGAGATGCAAATTCTCGTTAACCCATGGCTTCCGGCAAGAGCTCAACAAAACTGCTACAGACGCGCGAAAAGGATCGTTTCCGACGAACTGGCTGCGGCTCGCATACAGATTGCGCTCGGCCTGCATCGAGACACTCAGATGAGGTCAAAAATCGCTCCTGCAGAGACGCCGAACCAGCCTCTTAGTGTCCGAACAATCGATCTTCTTGAGCTCAGAAGCGGAACTGTTCAAGCGGCAAACCTCATTTGCGAAGAGCTGAAACACACACAAAATCCGTATGGACTGAACTCACTTGATCTGGAACGACACGCACAACGCTTGACACCCAAAGACGTCAGCAAGCAACGGCACGACCGATATGGAAAGGGCGATGCTGGGCCCGCCGCAAGTAACGGACCTACGACGACACCCACACCCAGCATTCTGACCAGCAAACGGGGAGATTTCAGTAAAGCGTATCGCCTCGCATACACCTGGCATTTCGAGCAAAGCCCAGCAGGAGCGAACACCAGCCATTCTCGCAGGAACAACCACAGCATCGAGGAAAAACACAAAACGTACAAGGATGATACCGGCAGTCACCATGTACTGATGAAGCTTGTCGGCATAACCATCCTGAGGCCCGACACGATCGGCGCCATCATGGCCTGGTCCGACCTTGAACCTTATCGACCGATGAGCAGGGATCCGGAGCTGGGAAAACTGGCGCTCCCAAGCCTGGATTACCACTTCCGCAAAACCATGATCGCGCTGTGCAAGGTTGCCGACAACAGTTCCCGCGAAAAACAAGCGCTGAGCGAGTACGAGAGGCGCTTTATCAGGTTATACGACTCGGCCACATCGTTTGACCAGGCAAACGGGGAGAGCGATACGGCACAGGTAGACCGGCAGGACACCTACCGCACTTGTTTCATAACGACGCTCAGCACCATCGCCGGGAAAACATTGAAGGAGGAAAACCCGACCAGACTGATGAAAGACTTGATGACATCAGTCGAGTTACGGAGTCTCTCCCTTGATCCCCAACGCAGCCCCGCCGATCAAGCGTTTAATGCCGACATGGCAACATCGCACCGCATTATGCGCGCACGCAGTGCCCTAAAAGCGATAGTCCACCAAATTCATCGCACTGCATTCCCTGAGCTACCCCCTCTCTCAGCGGCGTTCAGCGACGACCTTGCGTTGATCGAATTGCTCAAGAGACATCCCTACATTGATGTTGAACAATTTCCATTCCTTGGAATGGACATGGCCGCTGTCGTTCGCATCCCTTACGAGAAACAGATAACGCTGAAATCCGCCGAATTGTCTCGCTCTCTAGACGATTTTCCACTAATACGAATGCACCGACATAGCACTCCGCGAGCGGGCAGTATCAGTCATGAAACGACGATCGCCTTATGTAACGAAAACACGATACTGACCCTGATCACCCTTACCAGCGCAACTTCATATGAAGCACCGTTCCACCCTCTCGGAGAAGATCTCAAAAAATGCCGCGCGTCACTGCTGGATATACAAGCGCAACGCAAGGCGGCTATCGCATTGACTGCAGACTACGTACTACGAAGACAATCGGGGCGACAATACGAGCTGATTCAACACGCGCTTTCCGAGCACTCGCGACTTTATTGAGCGTGTAATCACATCCATATGTAAACCCTAGCCACCGACTCTTTCGGTGAGCGAACCATTCTAATAATCCAGCATTAGCCGGCATTCAGCCACTGCCTATTTACTGGCAAGGCATGGCCCGCTGTATCAGCGACGGGGTTCCATCCTGGTCGCTCGACCTGGCACGAGACACGCCAACGGGCATGTTCCGTTTCGTTATAAAGGAGATGTAAGATGACAGTGCTACTCAACTCGATGTCAGGACAAGACAACTCCGTCGGTATTGTGGGCATGTCGCGCCATCAGGGGTGGTGGAACCATTCGCCAAACATGCGCTACGAGGTCAATCCCGACCGAGGGCTAATCACCTGGACCGAGCAGAATCTAGGAATCGGATCCTCAAGATTATCGCGCTCCCCACTGCTGGAGCAGTTTACCGGACATACGGCCGTCATTTCCCGTGTCGGTGGGCAAGTCCAACTCGCGAGGGGGCTTGTGCCAAACGTGACAGGCTATCCCTGGGCGTTCTTCGGCGAAGGCGGTGGCGGCCATTGGCAGGACGACATCGCCATGCTGAGCGACCCTACCTGCATCAGCTTCGAGATACCGGTGACGGCGGAAGATGCCGAGAATTTCCCACAATGGTTCGATGTGGCGTCGTCGCAAATTAACGTTTATGCATTGAGAAGCGGAGATGGATTCAACAGTTTCAACTGTGTCCTCGCGTCTCTTACGATCCTCATCAACTACCTCCTCGACTCAACAAACGACTACTCCAGCTATGTTTCTCAGCTGACAAAAGTCGAGGACTCACTACAGGGCCACCTGATGCAAAACATGATGGACGGATTTCAGTAGCCTGTCAGAGCCACTCGCTTTTCCTGGAATGGGAACCTGTCTGTTTGTGAAAAATCAAATCGACCCACATCATCGATTTCACCTACTTACCTCCAGAGTATCGCTCCCCTGGGGAATTCAAGAATACCGACCTCATCGCGCCACGACGCGATATTGCGCCCTGCAGTCATCCTGACCCGAAGGGACGCAGGCCTTATCAACCAGCAAACCTGGAGGCGATCATAATGTCTGTTTTTACCGTATTTTTCAGCGGAACCGGCTCCAACAGTGAAGACTACAACAATGCGAACTATTTGAATGGAGAGCTCATTTCCACACTGGCACGCAACCATCAGGGAATCGAGTTTGACGACTGGATCATCGCAGACGGCCCGGGCAGCGGAAATCACCAGGAAGACCACAAGTGGACCCGCCCAGGATATTATCTAAATTCTAGAGGGAATTTATTCGGTACAGGATGGGAGGAGAACGTCAAACATGCGATTGCGGTGATCAAGAAAGATCCCACCTACATGCGCACCAAGATGACGGATACGGAAAAAAACATTCTGCGTAACGAAATGGCCAAGGCCAGGTTGGCAGGGTATGACATGCCCATCGACTTCGGTGGGGTGTTTCGCAAGCCAGACCGGAAGATCACGCCACAGGCCTTGCAGCATGAGCGGGCGCGGATTCTGCAGCAGCCACTGCCTACTTGCGTGAACCTGATTGGCTGGAGCCGCGGCGCCGTCACATGCCACATGATGGCAAACGCAATGCGCGCAGACGCGGAACTTGGCGATATCCCCGTCAACATCTTTGCAGTGGACCCTGTGCCGGGCACCGGCAATTTCCAGGCCAGCAGGACTACCTTGGGCGCCAACGTCCTTAATTATTTTGCGGTGTACGCGCGAGATGAGAGATCCAAAGGATTTGCCCCGATCATTCCGGATGTGCAGAGGAACAACACGTTGCTGTCACTACCGGGCAAGCACGCCACCCTGGCGGGAAACGCGTTCGCGAATGGGGGCGACAGGGGTGCACAGAGCTTCTCAGCACCAGGAAGGATCGTGCGGCATTTGGCGGAAGAATTCTTGAAGAGCAATGGGACCCAGCTCGATGCATGCCTGAACCTGAACGTTCTGGAGTTGCTTGGTCTATATGACGAAATCCTCAGGGATAACGAAGGCTATGTTGCGATGCGCAGTCACACCTACACCGTTGCCGAACATGCCTGGAGAAGTACGGACAGAAATGTGGGAGTGGGCTCCGGCTACTGGGGTGTGGGGCTGGGCTCATTGCCGATGTTGCGGCAGCCCCCGGTCTTCGTGAACTGGCATCACCGTGACCTGTACATCAAGCAGTTTGGGAATGCTATCGAAGAAGCCGAACTGCTGATTGCAACGGCATTGGCCCAAAACCCGCTTCCTGTCACCACGGCCCTCCTCTACCAGGCATACGACTCCGTACTGGGTCACCAGAGGGACCCAGTCTGAGCAGGCCGCATTTGCGGCTAGTCAATCCCACCTGCTCTATCAGCGTTGCGGAATTCGCGCGGACTCAGGCCAACAAGCCTCCGGAAGCTCTTCTCGAAATGGCTCAGGTCGCCGAAACCGACCTTCAGCGCCACTTCGGTGATGCGCAGCTTGCGTTGCTGATGCAGCAGTTGCCTGGCCTTCTCAATACGGAGCTGCTGCAGCAGCGGCTTGAACGTGGTGCCCAGCTCCTCGCGGAACAGAAAGCCCAGATGTGACTGGCTGACGTGCGCCTGTCGCGCCAGATCGCCCAGGGTCAGCGGCTCGGCGTAATGCGCGCCGAGATAGACCAGAGCTCGCCGCAGGGCGTCATGCAAGGTGGCGAGGCGTTGACCTGGACGGTGCGGAAGACCGTCGATCCAATCGACAGGCGCTGCCGGTAGCGTGGGCGCGAGCGGACCATCGTGCGGCTGCGATGGCACTGAGCCCGCGACACGCTGTTGTCCTTGCAGCAGGCTTGCGGCCAGGCGAGGTGCATGTTGCTGGAGATCGGCGAGCTGAATCGGCCTGCCTGCGGTCATGACCGCCAGGCGCAGCACCACCCGCTCCAGTTCCAGCAGGTTTTCGGGCCATGGATACTGCGTCAGGGCATCCATCAGTGTGTCAGTCACCCATTGCCGGGAATCGAAGCCGTGCCGTTCCAGCACGTGCTCGAGATGAAACGCGATGTCCGGCAACCGCTCACACAACGCGGCAAGCTCGATCGACAGCACATCGAGTTGCGACAACAGCGAACGCGAGAATTGCCCCGAGCGCACGCGCTGCGACAGATCGGCAGTGGTGGAGGCGATCACCCGGGTGAAAACATCGGCACCCGAGGCGGACCAGCGGCCGTGCCGCCCCCGAAGACACCGCGACAACTGACGCTGCAGCGCTGCGTCCAGCTCATCCACCCCTTGCAAGTACAGCGTTCCGCCGGCCGCGCGCTCGAACCAGGCCGACGGGTCGCCATCCGCTTCGTCGCAATCCACCGCGACAAACGGCCCATCCCGCCAGGGCCCCGTTGCATGCAGCAAGACGGCCACTTCCTCTTTCTCGGTGCCGAACCCACCACGCACGATGGCCGGCAAGCGACTGCCTGCGGCACGCTCGACGAACGCATCGATCATCCAGACCTGTTCGCACACGCCTGCCACAAACAACGACCGATCGAATCGATCTTCCGCCCAGGCCCGCGCGGCATCACGCTTGATCAGATAGGCACAACAGGTGGCGATTCGCTGGCACAACGTCATCGCCTGCGTGGTCATACCGCCCTGGGCCGGCGTCACTCTCAGTGTGCCAAGAACGTGATGGGCATGCTGGACAGGAAAATCATGGGTGATCGTCGTCTGCTCGTTCGCCAGATCCGGAGCAGGCGCATCGCTGCCCTCCACCCCGAAAAACGCGCATGTCGCGTCGTTCAAGAGTTCGCTCTGCGCCAGTTCCGCGGCGATCTTTCCGAGCATTGTTGCCTGGGGATCGCCCGGAAGATAGGCGCGCCGCAATACATCGAAGACCTGCTTTTTCATTGATAGTCCGACCCGATACTGGCGCGCTCAGAAGGCGGCCATACCCAAGTCGCGCCATCCCTGACCAGACCGTCGGCAACGCTCCAAGAAACGACTCGGCTTTTCGCGACAATCCAATGCTCCCCGCGTGTCCCGCTCGATCGATCCATCGCACTGTGGGATGAACCTCGCTTGCGTTGGCTGGACCCGTTGGAGGCACCAAGTAGTCGCCAGCGAATCAGACGCTTGTTGCAAAGCCATATTGGGCATTAACACGCTGCTTAGTGCCTGTCCCGACCATTCGTGGCATGTGGCTGCCCCTATCGTCCATTGGGTGAGGCTCGTCTCATTCGTTGCCGGCATGGCGATGGCGTGCTGCGAAGATCTCCAGCAACCACCCGTGCAAACGAGCCCGCATTGCGCCGAGCAAGCGAGCGACGTTAGCGGATGCGCTGATGCCAAGACACTGCGATGCAGTCCTCGCATGCAAGGCATCGGAAGCAGTGACGCAGCGCCGGGGTGGCAAGGCGTTCGCTGCCACGCAGTGCCGGGGTACATGAATCGACCGCGCGCCCTGCAAGCAGCTCGGCAACACCTCGGGCGACCCTTCACTGCAGTCCGCAGGACATGCACGTTCTGATCAGATGCGCACACCGTTGCGACTTTCTGCACAACGGCGCTGAGAGAATGCGCTGTCCTTCCGATGGCGATCCCCATGTCCCAGCCCGCCCCCATCCTGCGTGGCTACGCCACCATCAAGCCGCTGTTGTGGCTGGTATCGCTGGCAATCTTCATGCAGATGCTGGATGCGACCATCGTCAATACGGCATTGCCGTCGATGGCGCGCAGCCTGCACGAGAGTCCGCTACAGATGCAGTCGGTGGTTTTCAGCTACGCGCTGGCGGTGGCGATGTTCATCCCGGCATCGGGCTGGATCGCGGATCGCATCGGGACACGGCGTACCTTTCTGGCCGCAATCATCGTGTTCACGCTGGGCTCGTTGCTGTGCGCGGCAGCGCAGCAGCTGCCGCAGCTGGTGGGCGCGCGCATCGTGCAAGGCATCGGCGGTGCGATGTTGTTGCCGGTGGGCCGGCTGGCGGTGCTCAAGACGGTGGAGCGCGAGGACTTCCTGCGCGCCATGAGTTTTATCGCCATTCCCGCGCTGATCGGCCCGCTGATCGGCCCGACCTTGGGCGGTTGGCTGGTGGAAGTGGCGTCCTGGCACTGGGTGTTTTTGATCAACCTGCCGATCGGCATCATCGGCTTTATCGCCGCACTGAAGATCATGCCGGACCACTACGGCGATGCACGCAGGCGCTTCGATCTGGCCGGCTATCTGATGCTCGCGGTCGGCATGGTGGCGCTATCGCTGGCGCTGGATGGCATTTCCGAACTCGGGCTGCGGCATGCGTTTGTGATGTTGCTGGCAATCGGTGGGCTGGCGGCATTGGCCGGCTATTGGCTGCATGCCGGCAATACCGGCAACGCACTGTTTCCGTTGGCGCTGTTCAAGGTAGCGAGTTATCGCATCGGCATTCTGGGTAACCTGTTCGCGCGGGTCGGCAGTGGCTCGATGCCGTTCTTGATTCCGTTGCTGCTGCAGGTGGGCCTGGAGATGAGCCCGATGAATGCCGGGCTGATGATGGTGCCGGTGGCGCTGGCCGGCATGGCCGCAAAACGCGCAGCGGTAAAGCTGGTCGGACGCTTCGGCTACCGCAACACCTTGATGATCAATACCGTGCTGGTGGGCCTGGCGATGGCCAGCTTCGCACTGATCGATGTGGGCCAACCGCTATGGTTGCGGCTGCTGCAGCTAGCCTGCTTCGGCGGCGTCAATTCGCTGCAATTTACCGTCATGAATACCGTGACCTTGCGCGACCTGGATCGCGATCAGGCCAGCCCGGGCAATAGCCTGTTGTCGATGGTGATGATGCTGGCCACCGGCTTCGGCGCGGCGGCCGCCGGCAGCCTGCTGGCCGCCTTCAACACTCATCTGGGCGATACGCACGGCGCCACTGCGGCACTGCATGCCACCTTCCTGTGCGTGGGCGGCATTACGCTGACGTCGACGCTGATCTTCTGGCAGCTGGCCGACACACGGCCGCATCCCAAGGACGTGGAAGCGGTGGCCGAGTAATCGGCGCAACGGCTTGGCGCGGACGCGTTGAAACGCGGGGCGTGCGGGCCGCGCATGGCACAGGTGCCGCCAATGATGCGGCGGTTTTTTTTAGATGTCTTCGCGCGGACGGACCCGTCGCAATGCATCGGCAATGGTGTCGGCCAGCATGTCGCCGGTCAGCGGCTTGCGCAGGAAACTGTCGAAGCCTGCTTCCTTGGCGGTTGGTTCGGCGGCTTCATCGGAACGTGCGGTCACCGCAATCAGCGGCATCTCGTAACCGAAAACGCGCAATTGCCGCGCGAGTGCGAACCCGTCCAGGCCGGGCAGATCCAGATCCAGCAGCGCCAGGTCGAACGTGTTGTCGGCGGCCTCGGTCAATGCGGCCAGGCCGTGCGGCGCATGCACCATTGAATGCCCCTGCGAGCGCAGCAGGCCGATGATGACCTCGGCGATGGTCGGGTCGTCTTCTACCAGCAGGATGCGCTGCGGCGCGATCACCGCGCTGGCACGCGTCACCTCACCGCTGAGCGCAGCGTTGGAGGTGACCCAACGCAGCGGCAGGTCCACGACAAATCGCGTCCCGGAGCCAAGCCGGCTGATCACCTCGATATGCCCGCCCATCGCCAGGGCAAGCTCCTGGCAGATCGCAAGACCCAGACCGCTACCGCCGTAGCGCGAGGTGGTCTTGGCGCCATCGCCCTGCTCGAACCGCTGGAACAACCGCGCTTTCTGGTCGGCATTGATGCCCGGGCCGGTATCGGCGACTTCGAACCGCAGGCCCTGATACGACCCCAGCGTGGTCAACTTCAAACCGACCACCCCGCGCTCGGTGAACTTGATCGCGTTGCTGAGCAGATTGAGCAGAATCTGCCGAATCCGGGTAGGGTCGCCGCTGGCGGTGATGTCCCCGAGCAGGCCCACTTCCAGGCTGAAACGCAGGCCACGCTCCTGTGCGAGCGGCGCCATCAACGCTTCGACCTCGGCAATCAACTGACGCAACGAGAACGGCTGCTGATCCAGCTCAAGGCGCCCGGATTCGATGCGCGCCAGGTCCAGCGCATCGTTGACCAACCGCAACAGGTGCGCACCGGCACGACGGATGGATTCGGTGTAGCTGCGTTGCCGGTGATCCAGTTGCGTCTTGAGCAGCAGCTCGCTCATGCCCATCACACCGGTCATCGGCGTACGCACTTCATGCCCCAGCGTGGCCAGAAAGCGGGTCTTGGCCAGCGATGCCTGCTCGGCCAACTCCTGCTTGTGCACCGCCAACTGCCAGGCATTCAACCGGCGCAATCGCCGGCGATACAACAGCACCGCTGCCACCACCACGCACACCGCCAAGGTGACCAGCAGCAGCAGCCCCCACGGGCTACGCCACCACGGCGGCAGGACCTGAAACTTCAATGTCTGGGTCGCCGACCAGATGCCATCGGCGGTACGCCCCTGCACGTCCAGGGTGTAGTCCCCCGACGGCAGCCGCGAGAACAGACGTTCACCGCTGGGACCGACGTCGATCCAGTCCGGGTCGTAGCCGCTCAGACGGAAGCGGTAGCTGGACGACTCCGGGTGGGTAAAGGTGGGCATACGCGCCACGATGTGCAGGTCGCGGTCGTCGTCCTGCATCCTCAACGGCTCTTGCCCGGTGACATCCAGCCCACGTTCGCCACGCCGCAGGCCAACCCGCTCGATCAGCAGGGGCGGCCTGCGGGTGTTGGGGCGCATGGCAGTGGGATCGAACACCACCACGCCGTCGGGAGAACCTGCAACGATCTGCCCGCCCGTCGCCTGCACCAGGGTGTTGGGCTGCAATTGCGGGCTTGGAAGCCCGTCGTGTACCCCATACACCCGCACCAGCTTGCTGCCGGGATCGATACGGATCAAGCCGCGCTGACTCGACACCCAGGCCACACCTTTGGCATCGACCACCAAGCCGTTCGGCGCCACCATCGGGAATTCCTGATCTTTCCCCACCGTGTCCAGATGCTTGAGCTGCCGACCATCCCAGAGGTAGCGCTGTATCTGCCCCGTCAATCCGATCCAGACGATGTTGCCTTCTGCGAGACGAAAGACCTGCGTTGGCAGCGTTGGCGCGCCGCGCACCGGCACAAAACGGTCGGCAGCCGGATCCCAGCGCCGCAACCCGGCATTGTTGGCAAGCCAGATCTGTCCATCCGGACCCGCGCGGATGTCGAGAATGGTCAACGCCTCCAGCCCATGACTGCCTTCGACGATGGTCCGAAGCAATTGCCCTTCCTCGCTTCTGATCTGCAGCCCCTGCTGCACAACGGTGACCCACAGTCGCCCCTGCGCATCCTCGGCCATCCGGCCTGCCCGCTCCAGGGATGCATCGGCATCGACATTGCTGCCCAACTGCCAGCGTTTGACCTGGCGCGAGCGCGGGTCATACCGCACCAATTCGTCGTGGACCCCAATCCAGACGTAGCCGGCCCGGCTTTCGAGCATGTAGTCCGCGGCAACGTACTTGCCGATCTTGGGCCGCTCTTGCCGCAGGTTCCCGGTTGCCGGGTCGAGGTATTCCAGCACGCCTTTCGTGCCCGTCAACCAGATGCCGCCAGAGGCCGCCGACGTCGTTGCCGTGATGGACGGATTGGCCGGCGACTGCAGAGCGTTGCTATGGTGAGACAGCACGGCAAACATGTCCCAGTGGGGAGGCAGGTGCCACAGCCCTCCTTCGAGCGCCGCAAACCACAGTCCACCTTCGCGGTCTTCGTAGGCGGACATCCAGTTCCGCTCGACCAGGCCGTGTGCCGAAAAGCTGTAGATCGGCACGTTACGAATGTTTTGCCCTGTAACCGCCAAGCCGATGCCACGATTGGCGTCCAGCCAGTACCGCCCACTGCGATCGTGCAGCAGCACGCCCAGGATGCGTTGTTTGCGCGAGATGTCACGCCATGGCTGGGGACGGACCTGACCGTTGGCCTTCACCCCGAAAAAATCGCCGGTAACATCCGACACCCACAGTGTGTCGCCGCTACGCTCCAGGTACAGCCGGTTGACGGCCTGGGAGTTTCCGGGAAGCGCCACACGTTCGAGCCGCGTGCCGTTCCAGCGTGCGACCCCGCCAGGAGTGCCAATCCACAACGTTCCATCTGGCGCCACCTCGAACCCCATGACGCTGTCAGCCGGCAGGCTCGTGTCATCGCCCGGCACATAGGAGAAGCGTTGCACGCTGCCATCGGGTCGCCGCCGATACAGACCATGGGTTGCGGTGCCCAGCCAGATGTCGCCGTTCGGGGTCTGCGCCAATGCCCACACCGTGATTTCGCGCAACTCCGGAAACTGCGGGCTCTCAAACGGCTTGAAGATGCGCGTCTTGTTCTCCAGGAAACCGGCACCGCCGTTCTCGAAGCCCATCCACACCCGATTGTCGGCGCTGACGCAGACCGTCCAGACCGCATTGCTGGGCAGCCCTTCTTCCATGCGCCAGATGCGGAAGTTGCGCCCGTCGAATCGGGCCAGACCATCATCGCTGGCAAGCCAGAGATAGCCCTGTTTGTCTTCGGCGAGTTCGCTGATGGTCTCCGACGGCAGCCCATCCGCAAGCGTGATCTGGGTAGGCACCGGAGTCACCGGTGCGCGTACTGCCAATGCGGTTGGCACACCGATGCACAAGCCAAGCGGCAGCAAGACCGATAACCGATAGAGAAAAGACAAAAAAAGGCGCACTGGATACGTTTCACGACAAGTCGCCGCATAGTGCGGGCCGCGCGGTACGCGGGCAAGCCCAAGCGGCCTCAAGCAGCCGCTCCAGCAGCGCCGGCAGCGCCAGCAATTCGATCGCGACGCCGCGGCTAGCGGCACAGGGTGTCGAGCCCACGCAGGATGGGCACCATGGTCATTTGGCCAGATTGCAGCATCGCCAGCGGCACCTGGACCGCAAGGCCATGGGCTCAAGCTTCGGCCAACTGTCGTTGCCCGGCAGATCACAAGGCTTGCGCGGCCGGGTTGGCATACCCGTGGCGCGCACTGTCAGGCAGCGTCGATGTGCGGCCCACTGCCCGCATGCCCATCCCGATGCGGGCCACCTCCAGTGCTTCAGTGCCATCTCCGTCATGGCACTGAAGCAGGCCGTGCGCGGTGAGCGCTGTCCGCCAGCTCAGCCTGGCATAGACATGGACTGATCGCGCGCGCGCGCCGTTGCGCATGCCGCCGCAATCGCCTCGATCAACATGTCCGCCGTCACCGGTTTGCGCAGGAATCCGTCGAAGCCGGCGATCTGTGCCTGGCGTTCGGCATCGCCATCGGCGCGTGCGGTGACCGCCAGCAACGGGAAGCCGTGACCGAGCCGGCGCAGTTGCGAGGCCAGCGCAAAGCCGTCCAGGCCTGGCAGATCCAGGTCCAGCAACGCGACATCGAAGCCGCCATCGACCGCTTCGGACAATGCCGCCAGACCGTGTGCGGCATGCACCACGCGATGGCCGCGCCCGATCAACAGCCCGCTGATCACTTCGGCCACGGTGGGGTCGTCTTCCACCAGCAGGATGCGCAGCGGCGCGCCGGCCAGCGTGCGTGTTTCGCCCGCAGCACTACGCGGGGCCGACCGATCGATCGGCAACGGCAAATCCACAGTGAACTGGGTCCCGACGCCGAGTCGGCTGCGGACGCGGATCTGACCCTTCATCGCCACCGTGAGCTCCTGGCAGATCGCCAGCCCCAACCCACTGCCGCCATAGCGCGAACTGGTACGCGCGCCCTCCCCCTGTTCGAAGCGTTGAAACAGATGCTTCTGTTGCTCGGGCCCGATGCCGGGGCCGGAATCGCGCACCTTGAAGCGCAGGCAGTCGCCATGCCGGCTGACGGAGAGCCCCACTTCACCGCGCTCGGCGAACTTGATCGCATTGCCGAGCAGGTTGATCAGGATCTGCCGCACGCGCGTGGCGTCGCCCATCACCGACAGATTGGCGGGCAGCTGATTGCGGTAATGAAACCGCAGCCTGCGCGCCTCGACGATGGGCTGCATGAAGTCGGCCAGGTCCTGGGTCAGCTGCGATGGATCGAACGGCTGCTGCACCAATTCCAGTTTGCCCGCTTCGATCCGTGCCAGATCCAGCGCATCGTTGACCAGCCGTAGCAGATGCGCGCCGGCCTTGCGGATCGCATCGACATGGCTGCGCTGTTTCGCATCCAGCGGCGTGGCCAGCAACAGCTCGCTCATGCCCAGCACACCGGTCATCGGCGTACGCACCTCATGCCCCAGCGTGGCCAGAAAGTGCGATTTGGCGATCGAGGCCTGCTCGGCAAGTTGCTGGCGCTGCTGCGCCAGCACCCACTCCTGCTGGCGCCGCACGCGTCGCCGCCAGCCCCACACGCCCATGCAAACCAGCAGCACGCCCAGCAGCACCGCAACCAATTGCGCTGGCGTACTCAGCCACCACGGCGGACGCACCTGCAGGTGCAGGGACGGTGCGGCGATCCAGTCGCCGTCGCCGGAACGCGCCTGCACGTCGATGCGGTAGTCGCCGGGCGGCAGCCGCGACATCACGCGCTCGCCGGTAGCGCCCTGCTCCACCCACCCCGCGTCGTAGCCCTCCACACGGTAGCGATAGCGCGCCGAGGCAGGATCGACGAACGACAACAACCGCGCGCTGATGCGCAGATCGCGATCGCGTGCCTGCAGCACGATCGTCTCTTTGTGCGGCAGTGCCTGCGGACGCTCGGCATCGTTGCGGCGGACCTGCACCGATTCGATCACCAGCCGCGCCACCGGTGCCGGCGCGAATGGCTGCGCAGGGTCGAACAACACGATGCCGCTGGTGGTCAATGCCAACACCTGCCCGCTGGGGCCGGTCACCGGTGGGCGCATCGAGAATTCGCTGTCCGGCAGGCCGTCGCGCTGCCCGAACATGCGCACCTGCGGTTGCCCGCGCCGGTAGGCGTACAGGCCGCGCGAGGTGGTCGCCCATACGGTGTCGGTGCCGCCCAGCGCCAGGCCGCGGATCTCGGTGGAGGGCATGCCCTGCGCGTGGCCCACCCGCTCCAGCAGATGTGCCTGCCGGCCATCCCAGCGGTAGCGCTCGATCGCCCCAGGCCGCCCGGCCCAGAACTCGCGCGGCGACACGAACGCCAACGCATAGACTTCAGACGCAGCGCCGGCGCCGCCGATCACCTTGCGAAAGCGCTCGCCCTGCCAGACCCACAGCCCGTCACCGGCGGCCACCCATGCCGAGCCATCCGGACGCACGAGCAGTTGTTGCACCATGTCACCCACTTCGCTGAGGTCGGTACCGAAGCGAAAGGTGGCCAGCAGGCGGCCATCGGCCGCACGCCGCTGCACGCCGCCTTCGACGATCGACAACCAGAACTCACCATCGATGCCCGGCGTCATCAGCTCCACGCGATGCGCGTCGGAGGTGTCGATCTGCATTGCCAGTGGGTGTTTTTCTCCGGTCTTGGGCTGATAGCGGGTCACGCCGTTCTGCAGCGCCACCCACAGGCTGCCGTCGCCGGCCGGCAGCACCGACTGCACGCTGCCGCCGCCCAGCACATCGCTATGCAGCACAGGGACGATCTCGCCTTGATCGCCGACGCGATACACCCCTTCGCCGGTTGTCACCAGGAAGCTGTCGCCGTCAGCGGCCGCGTTCATCAGGTACAGACTTTCCAGCGGCTTGCCCTGCGCCTGCAGGATCGTGGAGAAACGCCGCCAGTCCGGCGGCAGATAGGCCAACCCCTGCGAAATCAGCCCCAACCACAGACCGCCCTGACGGTCCTGCATCACATCGAGTACGCCGCTGTGGGCGGTGAGAAAGCCGCTGCCCCGATCGCCCTCCATGACGCGTAGCGTGGTTTCGCCCGGGGCAATGCGAAAAAACCCATCGGCTGCACCCACCCAGTAACCGCCATGCACGTCGTGCACCACGCTGCCGGCACGCACGCTGGAAGCTCCTTCCCAGGGTGCGGGTTCGAACACGCCGGCCGGTGTCACCCGGTACAGGCCTTTGCCGCTTCCCACCCACAGCGTGCCGTCCGGATCCTTGCTGAGCTTGAAGACAGTCGCGCTCAGGCGGTCGGGTGCGACGCGTACGAAGCGCTCGCCGTCGCGCATCACCAACCCGCCCGCGGTACCGATCCACAAGCTGCCGCGCGCATCGGTGAGCATGCTCAAGATGGTGTCGCTGGGCAGCCCGTCCGTTGCGTCAGGCGTGGCACGGAAGACCGTGATGCGGCCATTTTCCTCACGGCGGCACAGGCCACCGCCGCTGCTGCCGATCCACAGCGCACCCTGTGCCTGCGCCAGCGCCCAGACCTGCCCGACACAGGCTTGCGCAACGTCCGGAAAGGTCGTGAATACCGCACGGTCCGCATCCAGCATGCTGAGTGGCGAGTCGTTGACGCCCAACCACACCCGGTCGCGATCGTCGACCAGCAGCGTTTCCACCTCGTTGCCGGGAATCGAGCGGGCATTGTGCGGGTCGTGCTGCCACACCTCCAGGCCGACACCGTCATGACGCGCCAGGCCGTCGCTGGTCGCCGCCCAGACATAGCCCTGCCGATCCTGCGCCATTGCCAGCACCATGCGCGAAGGCAGACCTTCGGCCGGCCCGAACCGGCGCATCCGCGGCGTCTCGATTTGATTGACTGCCACCGCATCCATGCCAAACAGCAGCAGCATGGATGCCAGCAAACACCGCACTAGCGTCTTCATGGTCGTCCTTGTCGCGGCCACTTGCGCGATCGCGCGCACTCCCCGGCCGGACTGCACTTTACCCGCTCCAGCACACTTGCCCCTAGTCGGCGGCGCTGTCGTCCGGCGAGTCGGCAGCGTCGGCAAGCGCTCTTGCCAGCGCGTTCGCCAGCAGTTCACCGGTGACCGGCTTGCGCAGGAAACCATTGCAGCCAGCCGCCATCGCCTGCGGCTCGGCATCGGCGTCGGCCCGCGCGGTCACCGCCACGATCGGGAAGCGCACCCCGCGCGCGCGCAGTTGCGCCACCAGCGCGGCACCGTCCAGGCCAGGCAGATCCAGATCGCATAATCCGGCGTCGAAGCTACGCGTGCTCACCTCGGCCAAGGCGGCCAACCCATGCAAGACATGGGTGACCTGGTGCCCGCGCGTCTGCAGCAACCCCACGATCACCTGCGCCACGGTCGGGTCGTCTTCCACCAGCAGCAACTGCAGCGGTGCCTGATCCCGGGCAGCGACCGCGCGTGCTGGAGCCGGTGCCGCCGCAGGCAACGTCGCCACCCAACGCAGCGGCAGCTCCACCACGAAGCACGCGCCCTGCCCCAATTCGCTGTCCACGCTCACCACGCCGCCCATCGCCGCAGCAAGCTCACGGCAGATCGCCAGGCCCAGCCCACTGCCGCCATGCCGGGCCAGGGTCAGTGCGCCTTCGGCCTGTTCGAAGCGCTGGAACAGGCGCCCACGCTGCTCGACGCTCATGCCGGGGCCGGTGTCGCGCACCTCCACCCGGATGCCTTGCGTCGGGCTCTGCGGCAACGCCGAGACGCGCAAATGCACGCCGCCGCGCTCGGTGAACTTGACTGCATTGAACAGCAGATTGAGCAGAATCTGCTGCACCCGACTGGCATCGCCATGCAGTGCCGGCGGCAGCGTGTCATCCAGTTCGCACGCGAACGCCAGTTGCTTCTGCTCGGCACTGGGACGAACCAGTTCGACCACCTGCCCGATCAACAGGCGCAGATCGAAATCGCGATTGTCCAGCGGCAGCTTGCCGGCTTCGATCCGCGCCAGATCCAGGGCATCGTTGACCAGTCGCAGCAAGTGCTTGCCGGCCGACTGGATCGCGCCGGCGTAGCCCTGCTGGCGCGCATCCAGCGGTGTCTGCAACAACAGCTCGCTCATCCCCAGCACACCGGTCATCGGCGTGCGCACCTCATGCCCCAAGGTCGCCAGAAAGCGTGTCTTGGCCAACGACGCCTGCTCTGCCAACTCGCGCTTGTGCTGGGCCAGCTGCCACTGCGCCCGCATGCGCACACGATGCCGGTAGGCCGCGGCAAGCAGTGCACTGAGCAGCAGGCCGAGCATGCAGATCACTGCAATACCGATATCGCTGCGCCACCAGGGTGGCAGCACCGAGAACTGCAACGATTGCACCTGCGATGCATTGCCAAGTGGATCGACACCCTGCATCTCAAGCACATAATTGCCCGGCGGCAACGATGAAAACTCGCGCATCCCCGCAGCCCCATGCTCGACCCAATCGGTGTCGAAGCCGTTCAATCGCGTGCGGTAACGGTTCGCCATCGGGTCGATGAAAGACAGCAGCCGCATATTGATGCGCAACTGACGATCGCTCGGTACCAGCGAAAAACCACCGCCGATCGGCAATGCGCGACGTCGATCGCCCTGCTGGACACTCACCGCTTCCAGTCGCATCTGCGGGGTAAACGAGGGAACGTCTGGCGCATTGGTATCGATCAGCAGCGTGAATCCGTCGGCGGTCCCGCCCACCAACACACCGTTGTTGGACATCAGCAGACAGCGGCGACTGAACTCCTGGCTGGTCAACCCGTCACGTGCACTGAAACTGCGGATCTTGGCAGGCGTCGTGCGGGGGTCGATACGCCATAGGCCACGCGGGCCGGACATCCACACACGCCCAAGCGCATCCAGCTCAAGACCGTAGGCATCCATGGCAGGAAATCCTTCGGCAGCGCGAATGCGGCTTACCCGTTTCCAGACACCATTACGTTGCTCCCAGCGCTCGAGTCTGCCGGCGATGTAAAGCCAGATGCGATTGCGATCCTTGACGACAAAGCGCTGGATGAAGTCGACATCCAGCCCCGGCACCAGCATGAATCGATGCGTGTCGGCATGCCAGGCATACACTCCGCCAGTACCGCTGATCCACACGCGCCCATCCGGCCCCAGGCTGATCTGGTAGTACGGCAACTCCTTCAGGCCATGCAGATCGTTTGGGGAGATCGTCTCCAGGACGCGCCCGCTGACGAGGTCGCGTCGCTGGATCACTTGCTCGAACGCTGTCCACACGGTGCCATCGCCCGGCTCCCCGATCCAGAACACCGCCTCGTCGGGTCCATCCCCGGTGAAATGGGTCAGCCCACCAGTGGTCAGATCCAGACGCGACAGTGCATGCCGTCCATTACCAAGCCAGAGCTGCCCGCGACTGTCTTCCAGTGCGGAGGTGATTGCCATCTCACGCAAATCCGGATGCTGGATTCCGGTCTGCACCAAGGCACCAGACGACGTGTCGTAGCGCAGCAACCTGCCACTGCTGTCGAATTGCCACAGACCACCAGAGCGATTGGCCAATGCAAGACTGCAAGAGATGCCTTTGCCTTGATCGTTGACCTGCTTGAAGGCTGCCGTCCGACGCCAGTCTTCGCGCAGGTAGGCAAGCCCGCGGCCATGCAGGGGCACCCAGATCCCTCCATGCGGACTTCGCCAGATGGTGGTGACATGACGATTGGAAACCAACGGTTCATCCCCGTTGTTGACCGGCGTCGGTGGATGACCGGCGCGGGTGTGCCATAACCCCTGCTCGGTGCCGAGCCAGAATTCGCCATCTCCGGCATCGGCCACCGTCCAGACCCGATTGCCTGTCGCAAACATCGAGGCCCAGGTGGGCGTATGCCACCCACCGGACGAATCCATATAGCGCAACCCGGTGTCCGAGGAGCTCCACAGCCGTTGCCCTACCCACTGCAGCGCATTGATGCCGCCGGCATCGCCATCCGGTCGCACGCGGTGCAAGGCCAGCCCGTCGTAGTACGCCAAACCGCCGAGCGTCCCGATCCACATGCGCTCACGGTCGTCCAGGGCCAGGGCATAGACCGGATTGGGGTCTAGTGGGTCTTCCATCTTGGCAAGATCGAGTGAGCTGAAATTTCCCTTGGCATTCAGGCGCAAGACATTCCCGGTCGACATGCCGAGCCAGATCTCATCGCCGCGGCCGGCAATGGCATAGATGTCTCCCAACGACAGCGCGGGAACGTCGTCGGGCAGATAGGCGGTAAATTTGTTGC
Source organism: Xanthomonas sp. WHRI 8932A (assembly GCF_035012785.1). Taxonomy (NCBI): domain Bacteria; kingdom Pseudomonadati; phylum Pseudomonadota; class Gammaproteobacteria; order Lysobacterales; family Lysobacteraceae; genus Xanthomonas; species Xanthomonas sp. WHRI 8932A. The sequence goes on along the minus strand of NZ_JAYGQQ010000005.1, from coordinate 183,516 downwards.
GATCGGCGCTCAGCATTGTCAACCCGGCACCCGCCAGCGCCAGCCAGATGCGATCCTGGTCGTCGATATACATCGCCTGCAGGTTATTGCTGCGCAGCGAGTAGCGATCGGTCGGATCGTTACGCCATACCTTGAACTCGGCGCCGTCATACCGAACCAGGCCATCGGTGGTGGTCATCCACAGATAGCCCGCACGATCCTGTGCGATTGCGGTAATCATGGTCGAGGGCAGCCCTTCGGCGGCACCCACGATGCGAAAGCGCGGGATGGCCGGCACCTCGGCCAGGGCCGGCAACGCCATCAACGCAACGAGCAACCCCAATAACAGACCGCGCATGCGGGAATCCTTTCCACGTCCAGCCGGCATGCTCGCAATGGATCGTTGCAAGCGCAAGCCGCGCGCGCAGCGCCGGGATGTGTCTAGAATCCGCCCATGACACCCCTCGCCCGCCTGTTGCTCCTTCCCGCTCTGGCATTGACCAGCCTGGCCGCCTCCGCCGCACCGGTGCGCTATGCGCTGGATCCGGTGCACACCCGCGTGTTGTTTGCGGTCGAACATGCCGGCTTTTCCAAGGCATTGGGCACCGTATCGGGCAGTAGCGGCACCCTGGTGTTCGACCCGGACGACTGGGCAGCCGCGCGGCTGGACGTGACCGTGCCGATACACCGCGCCGACCTGGGCGATGCCAAGTGGAACGAGGCCACCCTGGCACGTAACCTACTCGACGCCGAGCGCTTTCCCGACGCGCATTTCGTCTCCACGCGCGTGGAAGCCAGCGGCGAGAACCACGCCAAGGTCACCGGCAACCTGACCCTGCACGGCGTCACCCGCCCGGTGACCCTGGACGTCACCCTCAACGCACTCAAACGCCATCCGCTGCCGCCGTTTCGCCGCACTGTCGGGTTCTCGGCAACCGCCACGCTGAGTCGGGCGGAGTTCGGCATCGATGCGTGGAAATCGATGATCGGCGACAGCGTGGAACTGCGCATCGAAGCCGAAGCCGTGCGCGAAGGCCGTGCCGACGACGACGCAGCGCCACCGCAAGCCGAACCTGCCACCACTGACGCGCCCGCCGCCCAGGAATCGGGAACATGAGCCTGAAAAACAACGAGCGCTGGGGCGGTGTCAGCCAGACCCTGCATTGGCTGATCGCCTTGCTGATTCTGGTGCTGGGCATCGTCGGCCTGACCATGGGCGAACTGCCCAAGACACCGAAATACTTCTGGGTCTATACCGCGCACAAATCGGTGGGGCTGACCGTGCTGGCGCTGGTGATCGCGCGGCTGGGTTGGCGTCTGTACGCAGGCGCGCCGCCGCCGGTGGCGGGCACCCCGCGCTGGCAGGAACGGATCGCCGGGCTGACCCACTGGCTGCTGTACGCAATGATCTTCGCCATGCCGCTCTCTGGCTGGTTGTACGACTCCAGCAGCGGTTTGCGCCCGTTCCGCTGGTTCGGCCTGTTCGCGGTGCCCAAGCTCAGCGGCCCGGACGAGCAGCTACGCGCCACCTCCCATGCCATCCACGAGTGGGGCTTCTGGCTGTTGATCGCTGTCGTGCTGGCACACGCCGGCGCTGCGCTGTACCACCACATTTTCCAGCGTGATGCCACCCTGGCGCGGATGTTGCCGCGCGGCTGGCTGTCCTCCAAACCCTAAGGATTTCCCATGTCGTCCAAGTTGTTCGCCTCTCCCCTGCTGGTCGCCGCGTCGCTGGTCGCCACCTTCGCCACCGCGCCGGTGCTGGCCGCCGACTACGTCCAGGCGCCCGGCTCGTCGCTGGTGTTCGCCAGCAAGTACGAAGGCGAAGTGTTCACCGGCAAATTCCCAGGTTTCGACACCACGCTGAGTTTCGATCCGGCCAATCTGGCCGCCGCCAAGCTCGATGTGCGCATCCCGCTGGCCAGCGCGATCAGCGGCAATAACGATCGCGATTCGACCCTGCAAGGCCCGGACTTTTTCAACGTCGCCAAGTTCGCCACCGCGCGCTATCGCGCCGACAAGTTCCGTGCGCTCGGCGGCAATCAGTACGCGGCCGACGGCACCCTGGAACTGCGCGGCGTCAGCAAGCCGGTCACGCTGACCTTTACCTGGACACCGGGCGCGCAGCCCGTGCTGGCCGGCAAGGCATTGGTGAAGCGGCTGGACTTCGGCGTGGGCGGTGGCGACTGGGCCGACACCAAGACCATCCCCAACGAAACCGCGATCAGCACCAAGGTCGTGTTGAAGGCGAAGTAAAGCCACAGGCCGCAACCGGACGCGGCCACTGAGCGGCGGACTACCTCGTCGGGTCCGCCGCTTTTTTATGCCCGCATGCGGGATGACACCGCACGACAGCTAGACTTGGCGTCTACTCGGGGACGCCGCCAATGCGCACACATGGAACGTTGACCCGCTGGAATACCGACCGTGGCTTCGGCTTCATCACCCCTGCTCAACCGGGCGATGACGTGTTCGCGCACATTTCTGCGTTTGCGCGCAGCGCCGAGGCGCCACGTATCGGCGAAGTGGTCTCTTTCGAAACAGAGCCGGGTCCGGATGGTCGCCCGCGCGCGGTGCGGGTCGTGCGTGCCGGTACGCACGCGCCAAAATACAACGCCCCTGCACGAAGCAATACGACACGCACGCCGCCGGCAAAAGGGCAGATCGGGCTTGGCAAGGCCTTGCTCATGATGCTGGCGCTCGGTTGCGGGGCGTTTGCCTATCAGCAGCGCGATTACTTGATCGATGTGTTCACCCCGACACCGGCATTGGAGCAAACGTCGTCGCCAACACCGTCCGTAGCAACCGCTCCCGCGTCTGCGCCCACCGCGCAATACAGCTGTGGCGGGCGCACGCGTTGCACACAGATGAGTTCCTGCGCCGAAGCTACTTACGTACTGCAGCACTGCCCAAACACCGTAATGGACGGCGACCACGATGGTGTGCCGTGCGAGGACCAGTGGTGCCGCTGAATCAATGCGGCTGACACATTGAACGGTCGGCCGACAAGAATCGTGTGTTAGCCGCATCTTGTTAGATGCAGTCAAAAGCCCAGGTCAAAGGCCGAGTCGGTCGAGGGCGCGGTACCCTCACCGCTCGCGGGACACGCCGCGAGTACGTCCGTGTATCCATGCCGCCATACGGTCCCGCGATCGGCAAGGACACCGCTCCAGCGAGTGAGTCGGTGGCTTTTTTTAAAGCCGTGCACCCCGACACTCTCGACTGGTCCTTGCCCGCCCACCGTCGCGGGACCTTACGCGGCATGGATGCCGCGTAAGAACTTACAAGGACGTACTTGCAGCGTGTCCCGCGACGGTGGGCGGGCAAGGACCCTGCAGCCAAGTCGCAGACCCGCAGCTCCGCACCAGACCGGCATGAAGTCGTTTTCAGCCGCTCCAAATCCCTAAGCTGGCGCATATCGCATGCGCATACGCCGCATCAGCGTGTACCGGCGTTCAACCACTCTCGCAACCGCGCGCCATCGAACGGCCAGTCCAGCTCGCGTCCGTGCACGTCGCGCAACACCGGCACACGTGCGCCATAAGCGGCCTCAAGCGCCACATCGTCGTCGATAAACACGCTACTGAACTCGCCGGCACGCGCCTGCGCCAGTACTTCCACCGCCAGGTCGCAGAGATGGCAATCGTCGCGCTGGTACAGGGTCAGGGCCATCGAACAGGTCTCATGCTGCGCTGCAGCCGTGCCGCAATCGTCGAACGACTAGAATAACCGCCTTTAAGCTCACCTCTCCGGCACCCATGGCTGTCAGCACGTTCGACCTGTTCAAGATCGGCATCGGTCCGAGTTCATCGCACACCGTGGGGCCGATGCGCGCCGCCGAGCGTTTCGTGCATCGCTGGTTGCTCGATGCCGGCCGCCTGCAGGATGTGGTGCGCATCCGCGCCGAGGTGTTCGGCTCGCTGGCGCTGACCGGCCGCGGCCACGGCACCGACAAGGCGTTGCTGCTCGGGCTGGAAGGCCATCGCCCCAACCTGATCGACCCGGACGTCATTCCTGCCACGCTCGATCGTATCCGCAGCAGCAAGCGCATCACACTGATGGGGCAGCACGAGATCGGCTTCGACGAAAAGCGCGACCTGCCGATGAACAAGCGGCAGAAGTTGCCGTACCACACCAACGGCATGCGCTTCACTGCCTACGATGCCGATGAAGGCGTGATCGCTACTCGCGATTACTACTCGGTGGGCGGCGGATTTGTGGTCAATCAGGACGACGCCGCCGACGACCGCATCGTGGCCGACGAAACGCCGCTGCCGTATCCGTTTCTCAGTGGTGACGAACTGCTGGCCCAGTGCGCACGCAGCGGCCTGAGCATCGCCGCGCTGATGTTCGAAAACGAAAAGAGCTGGCGCAGCGAAGACGAAATCCGCGCCGGCCTGCGCGAACTGTGGGTGGCGATGCAGTCCTGCGTGGAGCGTGGTATCCGCCAGGAAGGCACGTTGCCCGGTGGATTGAACGTGTCGCGTCGCGCGCCGGCACTGTATCGCGAGCTCTCGTCCAAACCCGAGGCGGCCATGCGCGACCCACTGACCACGCTGGATTGGGTCAACCTGTACGCACTCGCGGTCAACGAAGAAAACGCAGCCGGCGGCCGCGTGGTCACCGCGCCGACCAATGGCGCGGCCGGCATCATTCCCTCGGTGTTGCATTACTTCGATCGTTTTTGCGCCGGCGCGTCCGAACAACGCATCTTCGACTTCCTGCTCACCGCAGCGGCCATCGGCATCTTGTACAAGGAAAACGCCTCGATCTCCGGCGCCGAAGTCGGTTGTCAGGGCGAAGTGGGCGTGGCCTGTTCGATGGCAGCCGGCGGCCTGGTTGCCGCACTTGGCGGCAACCCGGGCCAGATCGAAAACGCCGCCGAAATCGGCATGGAACACAACCTCGGCCTGACCTGCGATCCGATCGGTGGCTTGGTGCAGATCCCGTGCATCGAACGCAATGCGATGGGCGCGGTGAAGGCAATCAACGCCAGCCGTATGGCGATGCGCGGCGACGGCAAGCACAAGGTCTCGCTGGACAAGGTCATCAAGACCATGCGCGACACCGGCCGCGACATGCAGGACAAATACAAGGAAACCAGCCGCGGCGGCCTGGCGGTGAACGTGATCGAGTGCTGAGTCTGCCGATAGCATTTTGATGCGGCGTCTGTGCCCAGCATTGGAATGCGTTTGTGCGTCGTAGCGAAATGCAGGGACTAGCCGCGCCGCGGTGAGCGCAAGGCGTGGTCGGTCTGCACGATGCAGCAAGCGCAGCGTCCGCGCGCGTCTGCCCGACGCGCAGCGCAAAGCGGCATCTCGACCACGCAGTGCGACACCCACTTGCGTACCACGCTGCCGCCCTGCGCGTCTGGCGAACAACAGCGCTAAATCGCACTTGCGCTTCTTTCGAAAAGTCACACTGCACGTCAGTTTGCCCTGAGAAGACCAGCGACAGCGCGCGCCTCGTTCGCATGGCTCAAGACACCACGCACTGTCTGTAGTTAGCTGAAACCGCAGCAGCGAAAATAGCAAGACGGCATCTGCCCATCCCGCCACGCGCGAAGCTGCTCGAAGGGCGGATGAGGACAACCCGCACGCACCCGCGGCTTCCACCACAACGTGCGCACTGCCGCGGCAACGCCCGGATCCACGCCTCCACCACGGTGCGCCATGTAGCCTTCCCGCACGGATCCCGGATGGAGAAACACGATGCGACACCTCGCCTGTGCACTCGCACTGACCCTGGCCTGCGGCCCGCTGATGGCCCAGCAAGCCAGCTATGGCCCGCGTCTGGAAGGCTTCGATTACCCCTACCCGGTCAAGACCTACGCGTTCACGTCGCAGCAGCAAGCGCTGGAAATGGCGTATCTGGATGTCGCCCCCACCGGCAAGCCGAACGGGCGCACCGCCGTGCTGCTGCATGGCAAGAATTTTTGCGCGGCCACCTGGGAATCCAGCATCGCGGCCCTGAGCCAGGCCGGCTATCGCGTGATCGCGCCGGATCAGGTGGGCTTCTGCAAATCGAGCAAGCCGGCGGCCTACCAGTTCTCGTTTGCGCAGCTCGCCGACAACACACACGCGCTACTGCAAAAGCTGGGGATCGACCGCGCCGTGGTCGTCGGCCATTCGATGGGCGGCATGCTCGCGATCCGCTACGCGCTGATGTACCCGCAGGCCACCGAACACCTCGCCCTGGTCGACCCGATCGGCCTGGAAGACTGGAAGGCCGCCGGCATTCCGTGGCGCAGCGTGGATGCCTGGTACGACAACGAACTCAAGATCAGCTTCGACCGTATCAAGAAGTACCAGATGGACGTGTATTACGCCGGTCAATGGAAGCCCGAATTCGAACGCTGGGCGCGCATGCAGGCAGGCATGTCGCTGGGCGACGGCAAACAGGCGGTCGCCTGGAATCAGGCCCTGACCTACGACATGGTCTTCAACCAACCGGTCGTCTATGAGCTGCCCAAGTTGGCGGTGCCGACCACGCTGTTCATCGGTCTCAAGGACCGCACCGCAATCGGCAAGGACACCGCCCCGCCAGAGGTCAAGGCGCGCGTCGGCGATTACACCAAACTGGGCAAGCAGGCAGCTGCGGCCATTCCGAATGCGACCTTGATCGAATTTGCAGACCTGGGGCACTCGCCGCAGGTGCAGGACCCGGCGCGTTTCAACGCCGCGCTGTTGAAGGCGCTCACGCCGTAACCGCCACAGCGCGCGGCAGACCGATGCCGTGGGTGAATGCCTTGTGCGAACCGCAGCCGGATTGCTCCCGGTTGCGGCCATCGCGCAGCGTTGGTCAGACGATTACTGCAGAAGACGGCTGCAGGCCACCGGGATCGAATCGGTCGGATGCTTGTCGTGACTGAATCGTCGTCTTGCGAGCGACGAGGCGCGTTACAGCGCTGGGAGCCGCACACACGCCGGTCAAGCGACAAGACGCAGAGAACGCGCAGACGTTCTCTCGTCCTCGACCGCCAACAACCCAGACGCCTGCACACAACCCGGACACGCTTGCGAGAGATACCGCACGTCTCGCGACCCCACTCCCCAAATCAACCAGCCACGATCCGCAGTACATCGTCCAGCAACGCGGCCGCAGTGACCTCCGCACCCGCACCCGGGCCCTGGATCAACAACGGCTGCTCGCGATAACGGTCGCTGCTGATGGCGACACGGTTGTCGGTGCCGGCGCCACCGGCCAAGGGATGGTCCAACGCAAGCTCACGCAGACCCACGCTTGCGCCATGCGCGTCCACGCGGCCTACAAAGCGCAGACACCGCCCTGCTGCGCGTGCTTGCTGCCAACGCGCGCTCATCTCGGCATCCAGCGCGCCCAATCGCGCGTCCAGTTCAGCGATCGACACGCTGGCCAAGCCGGTGGGCACCAGCGACTCAACATGCACCTGTTCGGCCTCCAGCTGCCAACCGGCCGCACGCGCCAGGATCAACAGCTTGCGCCGCACATCCTCGCCGGACAGATCGATCCGCGGATCCGGCTCGGTGTACCCCGCTGCCACTGCCTCACGCACGCATTGCGAAAACGCGCCGCTGCCGTCGTAGCGATGAAACAGCCATGCCAACGATCCCGACAGCACGCCCTCGATCGAATGAATATGGTCGCCACCTGCCACCAGTGCGCGCACGCTGCTCAACACCGGCAAGCCTGCGCCCACGGTGGCGCTGTCGCCGTAATGCGCACCGCTGGCATGGCGGGCGGCAAGCAGCGCCTGCGCACGCGACAACGCCGTGCCCTGACCCAGCTTGTTGGCGGTGACCACATGCACGCCGCGCCCCAACCACTCCACATGCCAATCGGCCACCACATCGCTGGCCGTGGCATCCACCAGCACGTCACCAGCACGTAGCGCCACGGTTTCGGCCCACGGCTGCAACACCGCCTGGCCACGCGGCGCCGCGTTGGCCTGCAGCAATGCCTGCTCCGCACTCACGCCACAATCCTGAGCGATCCGCGAGTTGGCAAGCCAATCGAAGCGCGGCAACCGCAGCTGGCGTTGCTGCAGGGCGGTGTAGCGCGTCACGAAGGCGCGTCCCACGGTACCAGTACCCAGCAATGCCAAACGTGGCGTGGGGGTGACCGTCGCCGCGGATGCACGTCGCGAAACAGGCAATACGCTGCTCACGCGTCGACCTGTTTGCGGGAGGCCGCAGTCAGGGTCGCTTCGGCACGCGCCAGACCGGCGCGCAGGTCGATCAGCAGGTCTTCGGCCGATTCGATCCCGATCGACAACCGCAACAAACCATCGGAAATTCCGGCCGCCGCACGTGCCTCGGCGGTCATCGCCGCATGCGTCATCGAAGCCGGATGCGCGATCAGGCTTTCCACTCCGCCCAGCGACTCGGCCAGCGTGAAGTAGCGCAACCCATCGACGAAGGCGCGCACCGCCGCTTCGCCACCATTCAACTCAAAACTCATCATCGCGCCGAAGCCCTTCTGCTGACGCGCCGCCAGCGCATGGCCCGGATGCGATGCCAGTCCCGGGAAATACACCTGATTGACCACCGCGTGCCCGTCCAGCAACCCAGCGATCGCATCGGCATTTTCCTGATGCACGCGCAGACGCGCATCCAGCGTGCGCAGGCCGCGCAAGGTGAGGAAAGCATCGAACGGCGAGCCGGTCAGGCCCAGCGCATTGGCCCACCACACCAGTTGCTGATGCAGCTCGGCATCGCGCGCCACCACCGCACCGCCCACCACATCGCTATGGCCGTTGATGTATTTAGTGGTGGAGTGCAGCACCACGTCGGCGCCGAATTCCAGCGGTTTTTGCAGCGCCGGCGACAGGAAGGTGTTGTCGACCACCGTCAACGCACCCACCTTCTTCGCCGCTTCGATGACAAAGCGCAGATCGGTGATGCGCAGCAGCGGGTTGGACGGGGTTTCGATCAACACCAGCTTGGGCGACTGCGCCAATGCATCGGCCAGCGAGCGCGGGTCGGTGAGGTCTGCGGTGATCAGCGCGAAATGGCCCTTCTTGGCCAGCGCATTGAACAGACGCCAGCTGCCGCCGTAGGCATCGTGCGGCACCACCAGCGTATCGCCGGGCTGCAACAGCGCATTGAGCACCAGATTGATCGCGCCCATGCCGGTGGAGGTGATCACCCCACCCGCGCCGCCTTCCAGCTCGGCCAACGCTTCGCCGAGCAGATCGCGGGTGGGGTTGCCGCTGCGGGTGTAGTCGTACTGGCGCTTGTTGCCGAACCCGTCGAAGGAGAAGTTCGACGACAGCACGATCGGCGGGGTCACCGCACCGTAGGCGGTATCGCGGTCGATGCCCGCGCGCACGGCGGCAGTGGCGGCGGTACAAGGGGCGTCGGCGGGGTCACGATAGCTCATGCGGTTTCTCCGGTGATGCGAAGGGCAGTAGTGAGGATCGCGTCGATGCGATCGATTTCTTTCAGAAAGGCGTCGTGCCCATATGGCGAGCGCAACACACGCAGGCTGCCGCGCGGGCCAAGACCTTCGACCAGGCTGACCATGTCGGCCAACGGCACCAGGCGATCGCCTTCCACCGCCACCACGACGGTGGGCACGCTCACTTGCGCCGGGTCGATACGGTGCAGGTCGATGGATTCGGACAGGCGCAGGTATGCGGTGACCGGCGTGCGCGCCACGTACTGCGCACCGGCGGCATCCAGATAGTCTTCGGCGGCCACACGCACGCGGCCATTGATCACTTCCGGCGGCGCATCGAAGCGCTCGCTGAACTCTTCCGGCGTGCGATAGCTGAGCATCGCGAACTGCCGCGCCAGCGCCAGCCCATGATTTTCCGCGCATTGCAGCTGGCCCAGCGCCACTGCGCGGCGCTGCAGTGCGCGCCATGCCGCGGCATAGGGATGCGCGCGATGCGCCCCGCTCACCGCAATCAAGGTACCCACGCGGCCAGCATGACGGGTGGCGAATTGCAGCCCGACCAGCGCGCCATACGAGTAACCGACAAAGCCGTGCAGGCGGGCGATTCCCAACGCGTCCAGCAGCGCCGCAATCGCGTCAGCCTGGTCGGCTGTATCGATCGGCGCATCCAGCGTGCCATCGGCGCCGAGAAAGTCGAATGCCAACAGACGGCGCGATGCAGGATCCAGCGCGCGGCCCGCACCGACCTGGCCATCCACCCAGCCTTTTTCGGGGAACACATCGCTGGCCGCAAGATGCCGATGGGCAGAGATGCCGCCGGCAACGAATACCACCGGCGCATTGGCAGCGCCGATCAGCTCGTAGCGCAGGCGCACCTCGCGCATACCGGCATGGCGCATCGGCAACGACACGGCAATGTCGCCGCGCAACGCGATGGCGCCGTCGATGTCGGCGGCAGGTGTATCCAGGTAATCAGTGATAGTTGGCGATGCTGTGGTCACGAGGCTCATGGCGATATCCGGGGTGGATCGGCCATCGAGCTTCGCGGGAGCTCGCGTTCGAGGTGCACAAGGCACGATTCGAACCATCTTTCGGCGGACGCGGAGGTCCCCGCAGGATTTGGCACCAAACGCGGGCGCTTGCGCGCTCCGCTGGCTGCCCCGGCATCAAAGGGCCTGTCCCTCCGCCGGTCTCGATGGTGAGGCTAAGATGCCACCGCACTTTTGCGATGTCAATCGCTTCATGCGGATGGAAAGATATATTTTCATTCGATACCACCGGGTACCGTGATGGGCCGCATACTTGCGCCCCCGCTCGCTCAAGCCAATCGCGTGCATCACCGCGTCTTTCGCCCTCTTTCGCCCGCACTTGTTCCGGTGCTGGTTACCGCCCTGTTGACCGGTGCGCCGCACGCCGCTGCGCAACAACGCTGGCATTGGAACGGCGGCGCGGCACCCGCCTCACCTGCCACCACGCCAGCGCAAACCGCCATTGCCTCAACCGGCACGGGCCCGACCCTGCAACTGGAATGGCAGGCGCCGGTCTATCTGGCGTGGGTGACCAACCCGCTGGCCGGACCTGCGCAGGTCCGGCTGAGTGCGCCGCCCAGCGAGGATTACCGCGCCGTGCCACAGTTGCCGCTGACGATGTTGCTGGCGGCGCACGAGCGGCGCCTGCTGGCGCGGCTGTACCCGGCCAGCAACCAGCGCACGCTGGGCGGGCTGGGACTCAAACTCGACATGGTGCCCGGCGATCCGCTGGCGCAGCCGCAGCCGGTGCGCTACCAGCTGCCGTTCCGCGACGCACCGATACAGGTGGATCAGGGCTTCGGCGGCCAGTTCAGCCATGCCGACCTGCCCAATTGGTACGCAGTGGACTTCGCCCTGCCGCAGGGCACGCCGGTGCTGGCGGCGCGCGAGGGCATGGTCATGGAAGTACGCCAGGATGTTGCCGAAGGCAGCGCCCACGACCCCAGCGCCGGCGGCGGCAACCTGGTGCGGGTGCTGCACGCCGACGGCAGCATGGCGCTCTATGCCCATCTGGCCCCGAACGGCGTAGCGGTCCGCCCAGGGCAGCGGGTCGGCACCGGCGAGCGGCTGGGCGCCTCCGGCACTACCGGCTACAGCACCGCCGCGCACCTGCATTTTTCGGTGCAGCGCAACGCCGATCTGCAGCTGGTGTCGGTGCCGTTCCGCATGCTGGGCCCGCAAGGCGAGCTGCACTTTCCCTCGCCGGCCCCGTAGCGCGCCGCCGCCGGCACAGCGGCCCGATGCCGCCTGGCCGCGGGTCCATAAAAGCCCCCTGCGCCGAAGCCGCTATAATCACCGGCTTCCTCAGTTTCCGCAGGCGTCCGACCGGGCGCGCCCCGCCCATGTCCGAAGTCTCCAACGAAGCCGCGCGCCGCCGCACCTTCGCGATCATTTCCCACCCCGACGCCGGCAAGACCACGCTGACCGAAAAGCTGCTGTTGTTCGGCGGCGCGATCCAGATGGCCGGCTCCGTGAAGGGCCGCAAGGCCGCCCGCCATGCCACCTCGGACTGGATGGCGCTGGAAAAAGAGCGCGGCATCTCGGTGACCTCCTCGGTGATGCAGTTCCCGTACGAGGGCAAGGTGATCAACCTGCTCGACACCCCCGGCCACGCCGACTTCGGCGAGGACACCTATCGCGTGCTCACCGCGGTGGACTCGGCGCTGATGGTGATCGACGTCGCCAAGGGCGTGGAAGAACGCACCATCAAGTTGATGGAAGTCTGCCGCCTGCGCGACACGCCCATCATGACCTTCATCAACAAGCTAGATCGCGAGGGCAAGAACCCGATCGACCTGCTGGATGAAGTGGAAACCGTGCTCGGCATCCAGTGCGCACCGGTGACCTGGCCGATCGGCATGGGCCAGCGGCTGAAGGGCGTGGTGCATCTGATCACCGGCGAGGTGCATCTGTACGAACAGGGGCGCAACTTCACCCGTCAGGATTCAACCATCTTCCCGTCGCTGGATGCACCCGGCCTTGCCGCCAAGATCGGCGAGCAGATGCTGGCCGAGCTGCGCGACGAGCTGGAACTGGTGCAAGGCGCCAGCAACGCCTTCGATGTGGACGCCTACCGCGCCGGCCAGCAGACACCGGTGTTCTTTGGCTCCGGCGTCAACAACTTCGGCGTGCAGCCGCTGCTGGACTTCTTCATCGAACACGCCCCGCCGCCGCAGGCGCGCGACACCACCGGCCGCCGCGTCGAGGCCACCGAAGCCAAACTCAGCGGCTTCGTGTTCAAGATCCAGGCCAACATGGACCCGCAGCATCGCGACCGCGTGGCCTTCATGCGCGTGTGCTCGGGCAAGTTCACCGCCGGCATGAAGACCCTGCACGTGCGTAGCGGCAAGGACGTCAAGCTCGCCAACGCGCTGACCTTTATGGCCTCCGACCGCGAGATCGCTGCCGAAGCCTGGCCGGGCGATGTGATCGGCATCCACAACCACGGCACCATTTCCATCGGCGATACCTTCACCGAAGGCGAATCGCTGTCGTTCACCGGCATTCCGAACTTCGCGCCGGAACTGTTCCGCCGCGCGCGCCTTCGTGACCCGCTCAAGCTCAAGCAGTTGCAAAAGGGCCTGGCGCAGCTGTCCGAAGAAGGCGCCACACAGTTCTTCCGCCCGTTGATGAGCAACGACCTGATCCTGGGCGCGGTGGGTGTGCTGCAGTTCGACGTGGTGGCCTACCGGCTCAAGGACGAATACGGCGTGGATGCGATCTTCGAGCCGGTGAGCGTCACTACCGCGCGCTGGGTGCAGTGCGACAACGCCAAGAAGCTTGAGGAATTCCGCGAGAAAAACGCCGGCAATCTGAGCATCGATGCGGCCGGCCAGCTGGTCTATCTCGCTCCCACGCGCGTCAACCTGCAGCTGGCGCAGGAACGTGCGCCGGATGTGCGCTTCTCGGCGACGCGCGAACATGCGCACGCCAAGGCCATCGATTGAGCCGCGCTTAACGGGAAAAACGCTACGCGACTGCTGGCGATGCGAATTGCTCGCAGTTGCGCTACATTTTTGGCATGAATGCAGACGCTTCCCCCTCGACCGACCTGCGCGACGAAATCGCCAGTGCGCTGACCCATGGCCTGGGCGCAGTTGCCGCATTGACCGGTGGCTCGGTGCTGATCACGCTGGCAGCCATCTATGGCGATGGCTGGCAGCTGGCCACCTCCATCGTCTTCAGCGCCACGCTGGTGCTGCTCTACGTCGCCTCCACGCTGTTCCACGCCATCCCGCATGCCGGCGCCAAGGCACGCCTGCAGGTGCTCGATCACTGCGCGATCTACCTGCTGATCGCCGGCACCTACACGCCGTTTACCCTGATCAACCTGCGTGGCTCCTGGGGCTGGGGATTGTTTGCCGCGATCTGGACCATCGCCGCGGCCGGGGTGATCTTCAAACTGTTTTTCACCGGCCGCTTTCGGTTGCTGTCCACCGTGCTGTATCTGGCAATGGGCTGGCTGATCGTCGTGGCGATCGAACCGCTGTTGCGTTCGGTCGACACCTGGTCGCTGTGCTGGTTGCTCGCCGGTGGGCTCTTCTACACCTTGGGCACCTACTTCTACCAACGCGACACCCAGCGCTATTTCCACGCGATCTGGCATCTGTTCGTGCTGGCCGGCAGCGCCTGCCACTTCGTTGCGGTGATCGAACAGGTGGTGTGATCGTCGTCGCGTTCGCGCGCCGGTCACGAGCCATCGCCAACCATGGGTCGCGTGAACAACGCGCCCCCGACTGCTGCCACCCCTTCCGCCCGCACAGCGCGCCGTCGACGCTGGCTGATCGGGCTCGGCAGCGTTGTCGCCATCGTGGCGATCCTGCTGCTGCTCTTCGACTGGAACTGGCTACGCGGCCCGGTCGAACGCATGGTCAGCGCCAAGACCGGCCGCGTTTTCCATCTGGGACATCTGGATGTGGACCTGGGCCGCACCACCACCGTTCGCGGCGAGCGCTTGCAGCTGGGCAATGCCGCGTGGTCCAAGCGCGGCGCGATGGCAGAACTGAACGCTGCCGAGATCGATGTCGAGCTGTGGCCCCTGCTGCGCGGCAAGGTGCGGCTGCCAGAAATCCGCCTCGATCAGCCCACCGTTCTGCTGGAAGCCGGCAATGAGACGCATCCAGGCAACTGGGTGTTCGATACCGAGAAAGGCGATGGCAGCATGCCGCGGCTCGGCCGGCTGCTGGTGGCCAAGGGACGGCTGCAATACATCGACGATGCCATGCGTTCCAATATCGATGTGGCCATCGACAGTCTGGCGCCCCCGCGCAGCGACCAACGTGCAGCGCCGATCGGCATCGACGGCAAGGGCCGCTGGAAGGGCTACCCGTTTACGCTGAAAGGCAACACCGCCTCGCCGCTCGAGTTGAGCCAGAGCGAACATCCCTTCCGCATCGATTTGCGCGGCAGTGCCGGCGCCACCCGTACGCACGTGCGCGGCACGCTGACCAATCCGTTTCAGTTCCGCGTCTTCAATCTGCAGATGGCGCTCAGCGGCCAGGACATGCAAGACCTGTATCCGCTGACCGGCGTCGCCATGCCATCCACGCCGCCCTACACACTCGACGGCCACCTGCGCCGCGATGGCGATGTATGGCGCTACGAGACGTTCACCGGCACTGCCGGCGACAGCGATCTGTCCGGCACGGCCGAGGTAGACCTGCGCAACAAACGCCCGTTTCTGCGTGCCGATCTCGCATCCAAACGGCTGGACTTCGACGATCTGGCCGGCTTTATCGGTGCACCACCCAAGACCGGCGCGAACGAATCGGCTAATGCGGAGCAGAAAAAGCAGGCGGCGCAACTTGCCGCCAGCGCGCGCATCCTGCCGACCACGCCCTACGATCTGTCCAAACTGCGCGCGATGGATGCGCAGGTGCGTTGGCGCGCGCAGCGCATCAATGCACCGTCCTGGCCATTGGACGACATGGATGCATCGTTGACGTTGAAGGATGGTCTGCTGCAACTGGACCCGCTCAACTTCGGCGTGGCCGGCGGAGATATCCGTTCGACCATCCGCATGGATGCGCGCAACCCCGTCATCACCACGCAGCTGAAGGCCGGCATTCGCGGCATTCGGCTGGACCGGCTATTTCCAGACGCCACACTCGCCAAACAGGCCTCAGGCGCAATCGGTGGTGAGCTGGACCTGCGTGGCCGCGGCAATTCGATTGCGGCGATGCTCGGCAGCGCTGACGGCTCGATCGGCGTTGGCATGGGCCGCGGTCATGTCGGCAACCTGATCATGGAACTGGCCGGTCTGGACATCGCCGAATCGCTGAAGTATCTGATCATCAAGGATCGTCAGATCCCGGTGCGTTGCATGTTCGGCGATTTCGGCGTCAAGGACGGACTCATGCAGTCGCGTGCCCTGGCGTTTGACAGCACCGACACCATCATCGTCGGCGAGGGCAACATCAGCCTCAAGAACGAGACGCTCGATCTGCTGCTGCGCCCACGCCCGAAAGATCGCAGCATTCTGAGCCTGCGTTCGCCGTTGCGGATTGCCGGGACCTTCAAGGACCCGAGCTTCCGCCCGGATTTCAAGGCACTCGGGCTACGCGGCGCGATTGCTGTCGCACTCGCCACCATTGCGCCGCCTGCAGCATTGCTTGCCACCTTCGAACCTGGCCCGGGCAAGGACAGCGATTGCGGCGGCAAGTACGTGCAATGATCGCGCTGGTGTCGTGTGACGCTTGTAGCCGCTGACACAACGACTGTGCTCACCGCCGGGCGGGCACGACCAGTGCTCGGCGCGGCATGTACCGCTGGTGCATTCCGGTTCTGAGCGCACCACCCGCACCCACCTGACGAGTGCTCGCAACATTTTTTAGGCACTCTTAATGCTGCACTCGACGTGCATGCGCCGACCCCACTGGCACGATCAGCCGGCTGGCAAACTACACCGGCCACCAACCGTCAACCGGGGTAACGCTCAACTGGCGATATAGCGCTGCAACTGGTCGATATCCTGCCGCTGCGCTTCGATCACCGCCTTGACCAGATCGCCGATGGAGATCACGCCGTGCACGCGGCCGTTCTCGACCACCGGAAGATGCCGAAAGCGGCCGTCGGTCATCAACTGCATGCAGCACTCAACGGTCTCCGATGGCGACACCGTCACTACCTGAGAACTCATGATCTCCGCCACGCTGGTGGTGGACGACGAGCGATCGCGCAGCACCACTTTGCGCGCGTAATCGCGCTCGGACACGATGCCGGCGAGGCGCTGGCCATCCATCACCAAGACCGCACCGATGCCCTTTTCAGCCATCAGCCGGATCGCCTCGATCACCGCGGCATCGGCCGCAACTGCGAATACCTCAACCTGTTTGGTCCCCAACAGCTGTCGTACGGTCTGCATGGCCCGCTCCGCGCTTGGTCTGGTCGTCGCAGACTACTCCCACCGCGCCGCGGTGGGTATCGACCAGGTACAACGGGCGCTGTTTGGCCTCGTCGTACAACCGGCCCAGGTATTCGCCGATCAATCCCAAGGCAATCAACTGGATGCCGCCCAGAAACAGGATGACCGACATCATGGTCGGCCAACCGGCCACCGGGTCGCCGATCAGCGCCGCCTTGACCACCACCCAGGCGCCGAACAACAGCGCAAGTACTGCGGTGAACAACCCCAGATACGTCGCCACGCGTAGCGGCGCCGTTGAAAAGCTGGTGATGCCATCCAGCGCCAGATTCCATAGCCGCCACGCCGTGAACTTGCTGCCTCCAGACAGACGCGGCGCGCGCCGGTACGGCAATGCCACCTGTCGAAACCCGACCCAACCGAACAATCCCTTCATGAAACGGTGGCGCTCGCGCAACTGCTGCAGCGCCTGCACCACGCGTGGCGACAGCAGGCGAAAATCGCCGCTATCGGCTGGAATCGGTGTGCGCGACAGCTGTCCGATGACCCGATAGAACGCGTGCGCAGAAGCACGCTTCATCCAGCTTTCGCCATCACGAAAGACGCGCGTGCCAAAGATGTTGTCGTAGCCGGCACGCCACAATGCAACGAATTCGGGAATCAATTCCGGCGGATCCTGGCCATCGGCATCGAGCAGGACCACCGCACCGGGCAGCACATGGTCCAGACCTGCGGAAATGGCTACCTCCTTACCGAAATTGCGCGACAGCCGCAGCGCGCTGACCTGCGCATCGCCCTGTACAAGTGCCTGCAGCACATTCCAGGTGCCGTCGGTGCTGCCGTCATCGACATACAGCACATGCGTCTGCAGGCCATGCAAGCGCGCCAGCACCGCACACAGGCGCGGATGCAACAGCGCAATGCTGGTTTCTTCATTGAACGCCGCAATGACCACCGTGAGGCGTTCGGTGGCGACCGGCAATTGAGCGGTATCGATCGAGCTCACCTCACGGCGCCTGCAGATACGCAGCGCCGCCCAACTGGCGCGCCTGCCGCTGGATCCAGGCGGTGCGCCGCTGCACATACGCGCCCGGCCGGCGCGCATCGTACCGGCGTGGAGAGGGCAATACCGCGGCAAGACGCGCCGATTCGGCCGGCGACAGGCCCGCCGCATCCTTACCCCAGAACTGCCGCGCAGCCGCCTGCGCGCCGTACACCCCGTCGCCAAATTCGGCCACGTTGAGGTACATCTCCAGGATGCGCTGCTTGGGCCAGAGCAGCTCGATCAACACGGTGTACCAGGCCTCCAGGCCTTTGCGCACCCAACTGCGGCCCTGCCACAGAAAGACATTCTTGGCGACCTGCTGACTGATCGTGCTGGCGCCGCGCACACGTCCGCCGCGCGCATTGTGATCGCGCGCCTTCTCGATGGCCTGCAGATCGAAACCGTGATGCATCGGAAACTGCTGGTCCTCGGCAGCGACCACCGAAATCGGCAGGCTGGCGGCGATCTGATCGTAATCGCGCCACTGCTGGTGCAGCGAAAAACTCCCGTCCCCCTCGCCCCAGGCCTCCAGGTAGCGCCCGACCATCATGCTGCTGATCGGCGGGTCGACCACCCGCAACACCAGCACCTGCAGCACGCTCGCCGCCGCAAACAGCAGCGGCGCCGCCAGGATCCAGCGCAGCCAGCGTCGGCGCCGCGGTGCTGTCACCTGCTTGCCATCCAATGCATCCGTCCCCATTAGTTCGCTTCGACCTTCAATCCCGATGCCTGCCGCATTATCCGGCAACCAGCGTCCCTTACGTCCGATGTCTCCATGACCGATCACGATCAGCTTTCCCGTTTCCTGCTGCCTGCCGCCGGCGTGCGCGGTGTCCACGTGCGTCTGACCAAGGCCTGGCACGACGTCCAGGGCGCCGCCGAGTACCCTCCTGCCGCGCGCCAGCTGCTGGGCGAAGCCGCGGTGGCGGCCGCCCTGTTCACCGGCCACACCAAGGTCGACGGGCGTCTGTCGGTGCAGTTGCGCGGCAACGACACCCTGCGCACCCTGTTTGCCGAATGCACGGCCGCAGGCACCTTGCGCGGCATCGTGCAACTGGCCGAGGGTGCCGACGCGCCCACCGACCTGCGTGAGCTGGGCGAGGCCGCCCTGCTGGCGATCACCATCGAAAACCCCGGCCTGGACCCGCGCGAACCGCAGCGCTACCAGAGCCTGGTCGGCATGCAGGCCCCAGATCTGGCCGAAGCCTTCGAAACCTACTTCAAGCAGTCCGAGCAGCTGCCGACCCGCTTGTTGCTGGCCGCTGGCCCGGATCACGCCGCCGGCCTGCTACTGCAGAAATTGCCTGGCGACGAAGGCGACAACGACGGCTGGACCCGCATCGGCGCCCTGTTCGACACCCTCGGCGCCCCCGAGCTGCTGTCGGTGGCCGGCGACGACCTGCTGCACCGCCTGTTCCACGAAGAAGACCCGCAGTTGTTGGGCGGCAAGCCGCTCAGCTTCGGTTGCTCCTGCTCCCGCGAGCGGGTCGCGTCGATGCTGGAATCGCTGGGTGAAGAAGAGGCGCGCGCAGCCGCTGAAGAAACCGGCGAGGTGGAAGTGCGGTGCGAGTTCTGTGGCCGCGAGTATCACTTTCCGTTGACCGAGTTGGCCGTACTTTTCAGCACGGCGCAGCCCTCTCAGCAGGCGCCGGAACGGTTGCAATAGATAGCATCGGCGGTGCGTTCTGGGGAACGTGACCACTTGTTAAATAATCATAAACGCCCTAGCATTCTCACTGCCCGCTCTCGGGAACTTAACAACTGCCCCTAGGGTCTGAACTCTGGTATGCGACACCTTCTGCGCCTTCCGCTCGCTTTGCTGGTTGCCCTTGCGGCAGCCACGGGTGTGCATGCGCAGTCGGCATCCCAGCAGTTGCGCGAGAGCACCATCCTGCC
The DNA here is from genome assembly GCF_035012785.1 of Xanthomonas sp. WHRI 8932A. Classification (NCBI taxonomy): domain Bacteria; kingdom Pseudomonadati; phylum Pseudomonadota; class Gammaproteobacteria; order Lysobacterales; family Lysobacteraceae; genus Xanthomonas; species Xanthomonas sp. WHRI 8932A. The sequence continues at coordinate 163,826 of NZ_JAYGQQ010000005.1, read as the reverse complement.
GGTGTGGAACAAGGGCAGCGGCAAGGTGGAAGCGTTTCTGTACCTGGAACCCACCGGCGAGCAGAAGGCTGGCGCGCGCTGGCATTTCGGCCGCAATTCGCTGGATGCTGCGCTTGGCATGACCTCGGGCGATTCCTTAGGCCTGCTCTGCAATAGCAGCCGTGGCACCAACATCAGCGGTCTCGCCAGTCACTGCCTGCTGGCCGGCATCGGCGACGATGAAGAAGACAGCGCCGCCGCGTCGCGTCGCGTCTCCGGCACGCTGGGCTTCAACCGTGGCAGTGGCCGCGTCGGCGTCACCGCAGGTGCCGGTCGCGACACCCTGCCCGCCTGGCTGATCGGCGCCGGTAAGGCACCGTTGACCCGCGTGGAGCAAAATGACCTGACCGTTTTCGGCCAGAAGAACATCGGGCGCGAAGGCTTTGTCTCGATCGGCGGCACCTACGCCCGTGCGCGCCTGGTCCCGCTGGCTGACGTCTCCCCGGCCATCGCCGACCAGTGGGACAGCAAGACGCTCAGCGTGGGCGGCGGCTACGGCGCCTTCAGCGCCAATGTCATCGGCCGCGTCGTCGATGTCCCCGGCCAGCCGGAAAAATGGGAAGGTCTGGGCCTTGGCCTGACCTGGCGCACCCCCTGGAGCGGGCAGTTGACAGTCGGCGCGGAGAACGTCATCTCCCGCGGTAAGAACCCGTTTGCTCCCAACAACGAGAGCAACAGCGACGGCACCATTCCTTATGTCAGGTATGAGCAAGACCTGTAAGCCACTGACCTGAAACGAAATTCCAAGAACGCCACCGATCACAAAATCGGTGGCGTTTTTCGTTCAGGAATGCCTGAAACGGTACTTTTTCACGACTTCCTTCTTTTTCGTTAACGGGACTTTAATTCCTGGCGCAACGCATATACCATCGGTTCACCCTGACGTTTTGGATCCGCTACTTCGGAACCCCCGACAGGCAAACAACCCTTGGCAGTACCCAAGATCACTTGGAGAGAGAGCTAATGAATTGCAAGTCCAACAAGCTGCGCGATGCAGTTGTCCTCGCGCTTGTCGTGGGTGTGGGCGGTACTGGTACCGCCATCGCTCAGGAAGCCGGCGGAGCCACCAACCTCGACAAGATCGAAGTCACTGGTTCGCGTATTCGCCAGGTCGACAGTGAAACCGCTCAGCCGGTACTGTTGATCAGCCGCGACCAGATCGAGAAGCAGGGTTTCAAGTCGGTCGCAGACATCCTGCAGAACATTCCTACCGCAGGTTCGCCGGCCATTAGCCGCACGTCGCCTCTGAGCTCTGGCGAAAACGTCGGTGGCTACTACATCGACCTGCGTAATCTGGGCGCAAACCGCACCCTGATATTGGTCGACGGTCACCGACTGGGCATCACCAATGGTGGCTTGCAGGACGTGGCGTCGATTCCCTCTGTCATGGTCGAGCGCATCGAAGTCCTTAAGGACGGTGCGTCGACGATCTATGGTTCGGATGCGATCGCTGGCGTCATCAACATCATCACCCGCAAGGACTTCGAAGGCGCCGAAGCCAACGTCTATATCGGTCAATGGGGCCAAGGTGACGGTCAGCGCGAAGTCTACGACTTCACCATGGGTTTCCGTGGCGATCGTGGTTCGCTGACCGCTGGTGTCGAATACACCAATGAAGATCCGGTATGGGCACGTGATCGCTGGTTTAGCCGCAACCGTTTTCCCACTGGCGAAAAGACTGATCCGCGTCCAGGCGGTCTCTCCGGCACCACGGAATTCGGCCGTTTGGCATATCGCAATGCTACCGGCGGAACATCCACCGCAACGCTACGCCGCGACGTGGCGGGGCTCAACCCCGCAGATTTCTCAAGTTTTCGTCCACTCAACGGGACGGACACCTCCAATCCTGCACTCGCCTCGACCGTTTACAGTGGCATTAAGCGTAAGTCAGCATTTCTTAACGGGCACTTCGACTTCACCGACAATGTGGCATTCGATACCAGCGTCCTCTACACGGACCGCGAATCGTTTGCGCAAAATGCCGGCTACCCGATGCAAAGTGCCGCATTTGATCTGAGCAACGGCGGCCTTTCGGTAGACAGTGTGTTCAACCCTCTGGGCAACCAGGCAAGTGGTGCACTTCCGCCGGGAGTAGCGCCGCAGAATGTTCAGTACGTTCGACGCGGCTGGGAAGTTCCGCGTGAAGTTCAAAACAACCTGACCACCTCGCGGTTTACTGGCAAGTTCAGCGGCAGCTTCAACTTCGGTGAGAAATACTGGGATTGGGAAGCTGGCTTCCTTTACAACCAGAACAAGGGGACCCAGATCAGTACGGGTAACCTCAATACCTTTGCAGTCGGTCAGGCCACTGGTCCTTCTTTCATCAATGCAGATGGTGTTGCCCAATGTGGTAGTGCCGGCGCTTCGATTCCGCTTGGTTCCGGCCCAGGGGCCTGCACACCGTGGAATCCGCTGGTTCCGTTTGGCTATAACGCGCCGAACGGCCTGGGGGACCCAAATGTGCAGGCTTATCTGTATCAGCCGGGTCAAGCGCTATCTGAAACCACCACGAAGAACTACTTCGCAAGCGTGGCTGGCGTTCTCGCGACGCTGCCGGCCGGTGACCTTGGCATGGCGTTAGGCGTCGAGCGCCGCGAAGAAAACGGCTCATTCTCTCCTGACGCGTTAGCACAAACCGGCATCTCAACTGACTTGGCTGCCGGCCCGACACGGGGCGGTTACAACCTCAACGAAATCTATGCCGAATTGCAGGTTCCACTGCTTGCAGATCTTCCGGGCGCGCAAGAATTAAGCGTAACTCTCGCCACCCGTTATTCGGATTACGACACCTTCGGAAATACGACCAACAGCAAGTTCGGATTTAAGTGGAAGCCGATCGAATCGCTGCTCATCCGCGGCACTTGGTCGGAAGGCTTTCGTGCGCCGACGGTTGCAGACCTGTTTGGTGGCCTGTCGCAGAGCTTCGAGAACTACACCGATCCGTGTGACACCTCGTTCGGTCCGGCTGCAGGCAATGCGCGCTGCTCGGCGGATGTGCCGGCGGGGTTCCGTCAGCTCAATGCTTCCGCCATCGCTCCCGCAGACGGCCCCGGCGAACAATCGAACGTGCCCTTCATTTCTGGTAGCACTCCGACTCTGACCCCGGAGACCTCTACCTCCAAGACTCTCGGATTTGTATGGAGCCCGGGCTTCATCACTGGTCTGAATGCCTCGCTGGACTGGTGGAACATTCGGATTGAAAACACGATCGTGGCGGATACGCCGACGGATCTGCTGGACGATTGCTACCTGCGCGGCCTGGAATCTCGTTGCGTCGGATTTACGCGCAATGCGGCAGGTAATATCAGCACACTCTCTTTTGGTTTACGCAACGCGGGTTATGTTGAGACTGAAGGTTTCGACTTTGATCTGAACTACCGTTTTGAAACCCAGTGGGGCAACTTCACAGCAGCGTTGTTGAACACCTATGTGTCCAAGAACGAATTGAAGGCTGATAACACAGTTAATCCTCCGAGCCAGCAGAACGGCTACGGCGGCAACTTCCGCGTACGCTCCAACTTGTCGGTGAATTGGCAGTGGGATGACTGGTCTGTCACCTGGAGCACGCGTTACTTCTCGCGCACCAAGGAACGTTGTTTCTCGGACGACCGCTGCAGCTTGCCGAACTTTAGCGCTCCCGAGTTTCAGGGTTCCATCGTCGGCATGAACGAGCTCGGCTCGAACACGTTCCATGACCTGCAGGTCGCGTATGTCCTGCCTTGGAACGCTACAGTGGCCGTTGGTGCTAACAACATCTTCGAGCATTACTCGGCACCTGCGTATGGCCAGCCCAACTCTGGCTATTCCTATTACGGCGGATACGATATCGGCCGCTTTATGTACATGAAGTACCAGCAGCGCTTCTAATGCAAAAGGATTTCATAGTTTAAAAAACGGCCCCGAAAGGGGCCGTTTTCATATCAATGCGTCGAAGAAAAGCAAACCATCATCGGCCCACCTACCCAGCATTAGCAGCTCTACCCAGGAATCAATGTCTGAATCACATGCTCGACGTAGGATTCGAATTCTTCGCGGGCCTGTTTGGGTTGCTGCAGTTGCAGCGATAACTGCAGGAAGCCGACGTAAGCCGCGTAGGCGAGGCGGGCGCGATGCTGGGCGTCGGTGCGGCTGAGGCCGGCCTGGCGGAACGAGGCGATCAAGTAGTCGAGGCGGCGTTGCGAGACGCGGTCGATGACCGGACGCACGGCCGGGTGGTCGAGTGCCTTGAGCAGTTCGCTGTAGATGACGTGCGGTTTGACTTCGTGGGCGACCAGCTGAAACAGCGCGCGCAGACGGGCGCTGGGATCGGGAACGTCTTCCAGACTGCCGAAAACTTCCTTCTGCTCGAAGATTTCCCAGCGCTCCAGTGCGGCCTGCAACAGGGCGTCGCGCGAGGGGAAATGCCAGTAGAAGCTGCCCTTGGTGACGCCGAGACGACGCGCCAATGGCTCGACAGCGACGGCACTCACGCCTTGTTCGGCGATCAGGTCCAGCGCCGCCTGCGCCCAATCGTCCGCGCTGAGGCGATTACCGCGACCGGAACTGGCACGGGGCGTGGTGGGGGTGGATTCGGTGATGTCGTTCATGGCGCGATTTAACCATACGCCTGGGTCAGTTGCAGTATGCATCACAAAAATGACAGACAACTGCCATGATTCAAGGGCTTAACACTCCATACGAGGGAGTATTGACAGCAGGTGTCCTGCATCCATACCATTAGGTATGGTTATATCTCCATCTACGCTTGCCCCCATTGCGACCATGTCGTGCGTTAGCGCTGGCGACGTGGAGCTGGCCGTGTCGGTACGGGGTGCGCAGCACGCACCCATGGTGCTGCTGGCGCATGGGTTTGGGCAGACGCGGCATGCCTGGGAAGCAACGGCAACCGCGCTGGCGCAGGCCGGTTACCGCGCGCTGTCGTACGACGCACGCGGGCATGGCGACTCGGGCTTCAACGACGCCGACCTGCCCTACTCGCCCACCCAATTCACCGATGACCTGATTGTGTTGGCCGGCGAGCAGCCAGAGCCGCCGGTGCTGGTCGCTGCCTCGATGGGCGGCCTGTTCGGGCTGCTTGCCGAAGCGCGCTGGCCGGGGCTGTTCCGCGCGATCGTGCTGGTCGACATCACGCCGCGGTGGGACACCACGGGCGTGGAGCGCATTCTGCGCTTCATGACCGCGCATCCGGATGGATTTGCCTCGCTGGATGCGGCGGCCGATGCAATTGCCGCGTATCTGCCGCATCGCCCGCGCAAGACTGCGCATCAGTTACAGGCATTGCTGCGTCAACGCGCAGATGGCCGTTGGCATTGGCACTGGGACCCGCGCCTGGTCGACGAACTAGCCGGGCAGGATGCGCAGCTGCAGCAGCACGCCTTGGTGGAAGCCGCAGCGCAGGTGCGTTGCCCGATGCTGTTGATCAGCGGCGGGCGCAGCGATCTGGTCACGCCGCACAACATCACTGAATTCCTGTCGATCGCCCCACATGCGCAGCACGTGCAGCTGGCCGACGCCACGCACATGCTGGCAGGCGACGACAACACCACCTTTACCGCCACCGTGTTGCATTATCTGGACGCACTGCCCTCGGTTGGCACCATTGCAGCGTCCAACATCACCGAGCATGTCACTGGAGCAAGACCATGAGCATCGTTGCACCGTTCCTCCTCGTCATCCTGGCGGCGGGTATCGCTGCCTATCACCGCATGCGCCTTGCCACCTGGGTTGCGATCAGCGCCTGCGTGCTGGTGGCGTGCTGGCTGCTGGGTGCCAATCTCACCGCCACCATCGTCGCCGCCGCACTGGTGGTGCTGGTATCCGCTCCGGTGCTGTTGCCGTTCCTGCGCAAGCCGCTGCTGACGACGCCGTTGATGGGCTTTTTCCGCAAGGTATTGCCGCCGCTGTCGCAGACCGAGCGCATCGCGTTGGAGACCGGCTCGGTCGGTTTCGAGGGCGAGCTGTTCACCGGCGACCCGGATTGGCAGAAGCTGCTCAACTACCCCAAGCCGCAGTTGACCGCTGAAGAGCAGGCGTTCCTGGATGGACCGGTGGAAGAGCTGTGCAAGATGGTCAACGACTGGGAAATCACCCACGTCCACGCCGATCTGCCGCCGGAGCTCTGGGACTACATCAAGAAGAACAAGTTCTTCGGCATGATCATTCCCAAGCAGTACGGTGGGCTGGGTTTCAGCGCGCTGGCGCACCACAAGGTGATTCAGAAGCTGTCGTCGATCTCCAGCGTGGTCAGCTCCACCGTCGGTGTGCCGAACTCGCTCGGGCCGGGTGAGCTGCTGCTGCATTACGGCACCCCGGAACAGAAAGACTATTACCTGCCGCGTCTGGCCGTCGGTGCAGAAGTACCGTGTTTCGGTCTGACCGGCCCGTTTGCCGGCTCGGATGCGACCTCGATCCCCGACTACGGCATCGTCTGCAAGGGCGAGTGGAATGGCGCAAACGTGCTCGGCGTCAAGCTCACCTTCGACAAGCGCTACATCACCCTGGCACCGGTCGCCTCGCTGATCGGCCTGGCGTTCCGCGCCTATGACCCGGACGGCCTGATCGGCGACAAGAAGGACATCGGCATCACCCTGGCGCTGCTGCCGCGCGAGACCCCGGGAGTGGAAATCGGCCGCCGTCATTTCCCGCTGAATTCCACCTTCCAGAACGGCCCGATCCGTGGCACCGAGGTGTTCATTCCGCTCAGCCAGCTGATCGGCGGCGTGGAGATGGTGGGCAAGGGCTGGAACATGCTCAACGAGTGCCTGGCAGTGGGTCGCTCGATCACCCTGCCCTCCACCGCCAGCGGTGGCGGCAAGTACGCCGCGGTGGTGACCGGTGCGTATGCGCGCATCCGCAAGCAGTTCGGTCTGTCGATCGGCCGCTTCGAGGGCGTGGAAGAAGCGCTCGCGCGGATCGGCGGCAAAGCCTATGCGATCAGCGCGCTGGCGCAGGCCACCGCGGCGGCGGTGGATCGCGGCGACGTGCCGTCGGTGCCGTCGGCGATCGCCAAGTACCACTGCACCACCATGGGCCGCGAAGTGGTCAGCGACATGATGGATGTGATCGGCGGCAAGGGCATCATTCTGGGGCCGCGTAACTTCGCCGGCCGTGCCTGGCAGGCCGCGCCGATCGGCGTGACCGTGGAAGGCGCCAACATCATGACCCGCAGTCTGCTGATCTTCGGCCAGGGCGCGATCCTGTGCCATCCGTGGGTGATGAAGGAAATGAAGGCGGCGCAGGATCCGGATACGCGCCGTGGTCTGGAAGAGTTCGACCAGAGCCTGTTCGGGCACATCCGCTTCGGTATCTCCAATGCGGTGCGTTCGTTCTGGTTCGGTCTGACCGGTGCGCGTATCGGCGCAGCGCCGGGTGATGCATACACCCGTCGCTTTTTCCGCAAGCTGGATCGCTACTCGGCCAACCTGGCCCTGATGGCCGACGTGTCGATGCTGATGCTGGGCGGCAAGTTGAAGTTCAAGGAGTCGTTGTCGGGTCGGCTGGGCGATGTGCTGAGCCATATCTACATGACCAGCGCGATGCTCAAGCGATATCACGACGAAGGCGCGCCGGCGGCCGACCAGCCGCTGCTGGCCTGGGCCTTCCACGACAGCGTGCACAAGATCGAGACCTCGCTATCGGCGGCGCTGCGTAACTTCCCGATCCGCCCGGTGGGTTGGCTGATGTGGGTGTTGATCTTCCCGCTGGGCCGTCGTGCCGAAGCGCCGGGCGATCGCCTGGGACACCGTGTGGCATCGATCCTGATGGCCCCGAACGAAGCGCGCGATCGCCTGGCACAGGGCGTGTTTCTGACCCCGTGCGCCAACAACCCGGGTGGCCGCATTTCCAGCTATCTGGCCAAGGCGGTGATGGCCGAGCCGGTGGAACGCAAGTTCCTGAAGGCGCTCAAGACCAAGGGCATCGAAGCCCTCGACTTCAGTGCACAGCTCGACGAAGCGGTGGCCGAGGGCGTGCTCACCGTGGACGAGCGCAAGCTACTGGAAGAGCTGCGCGAGATCATGATGGACACCATCACCGTGGACGACTTCGATCCGCACGAGTTGCGTGCGGCGAGCTTCTACGACAAGCCGCAGGCACAGCAGCCGCGCGAAGCCGCGTAAGGTTCGTGCCAAGGTTCTCAGCGACGACGGCGGGCTTTTAGCCCGCCGTCGTTGTTTGCGGGGGCCGCCCATCACCCGGTTACGCTGTGAGCAGATGCGAGCAGCCATGGGCTGCCGACCTGTCAGTCTCAGGTGGCTGTCTTGCAGGCGTGGGCTTGCCCGCGAAGCGGCGTGACCGGTGATGTGGCATCGCGGGCAAGCCTGCTGACGAGAGGCAAACACCCTGCCAACAGACGCCTCAGTGCGGTAGCCACACCAACCCGAGCGCGATCAACGCGGGCACCGCCTGCACGAAAAAAATGCGGCGGTTGACGCTGTAGGCACCGTAGCACCCCGCAACCACCACACAGCCCAGGAAGAAGCTCAGCACATCGACCCGTGCCGCCAGCGCGCCCCAGAGCAGACCTGCGGCGAGAAAGCCGTTGTAGAGGCCCTGGTTGGCCGCCAGCACGCGGGTGGCCTGTGCCTTCTCCAATGTGTTGCGGAAGGTCTTCAAGCCCAATGGGTGCGTCCACAGCGCCATCTCCAGCACCAGGATGTAGACATGCAGCAGGCCGACAAGGATGCCGGCGATGATCGCGAACAGGGACATGGCGAGAAAGTCGTGTGGACGTGGCGGCAAGCATAGCCGCGATGCCGCGCCGGCTGTCTTGCAACACGCACAGAGATCGTGCCTTGAACGAGATGGCGTCACCAGCGCAGCACTGGCCCACGCGTGATGAACGATGTCGCGTGCTGGCTGTCATCCGCTGGCTGAGGGGTGCGCGCGCAGTCGCGGGATAGATGCCCCGTACAAGCGCTACCACGCGTCATTACCTGGCCGCCCGACTATGCGCGCGCCATCGCTCCATGGATGTCCCGGCAAGGCCGCCCTGCGCAGCTGCAAGCAGGTGGCGCGTGTCAGCCCTGCGACTCCGCTGCGCGCCCGTCCGCCACACCGTCGCGCTCTGCAGGCAACTTGCGTGCTTCGCGCAGCAGGCCGAACGTGCCCAGTGTCATGCCCACCGCCGCCAATAGACCAACCCCGAACACCGCGGTGGAGCCCAAGCCCGATACCAGCTTGTGGATCCAAACAAAGCTCAGGTCGCCGCCGCGATAGACCACCGTGTCGATCGCCGCACCGGCCTTGTAGCGCCATTCGCGACTGACTCGCGTGTACAAGGTTTCGCGCGCCGGCTTGGCCAGCGCAAACTCGCTGGAGCGCGTGATCACCTGCACGATGGCGATCATCAGCGGCAGCGGAGAGGCTGCCAGCACCGCATATCCCAAGGTAATGGCCACCCCCGGAATCAGCAGCGCCGGTGCGATGCCGAAGCGCGACAACAGCGCGCGCGTCACCAACAATTGCAGCACCAGTGCGAGCGCGTTGACCGCCAGGTCGATACTGGCGTAGTACGCGGTGCTGGCCGCCGCATCGGTATAGAGCCGCCGTACCAGCGCCGCCTGCTCGTTGTAGAGCAAGGTGCCCACGCCCACGCCGAATAACGTCATCAACGCCAGCCAGCGCAGCAACGGCTCGCGCACGATCAGCTTGAGGCCGCCCAGCACGTCGCCGCCCATCGGCACCTCGCCGGAGTCCAGTTGACGCTCCTGCTCGCGCGCCACCGCCCACAGGCGCAGACGCAGCACGCACACCACGCAGACCGTCAGGAACCCGGCCGACACCAGCATCAGGTGCGCAATGCCGATGCGCTCGACCAAGGTGCGAGTGAGGATCGGCCCGAGAAACGCGCCCAGGGTGCCGGCCGCGCCGATATAGCCGTAGTAGTTGCGCGCTTCGGCATTGCTGAAGACATCGGCCATGAAGCTCCAGAACACCGCCACGGCAAACAGGTTGAAGACCGTCAGCCACAAAAAGAACGCCATCCCGCGCCCTGGCACGCCGCTGTCGAACAGCACGTAGAACAGCAGCAGGGTCGCAATGAAGAACCCGTAGACCAGCGGCAGGAACACGCGCCGCGGATAGCGGCTGACCACCGCGCCGTACACCGGCTGCAGCAGCAGCATGATCAGGAAGGTGCAGGTAAACAGCACCTGCAAGGTGAAGTCCTTGAGCGGCATGCCGTGCGCGGCAAAGAAGCCGATCATGCCGGCCGGAAACAACGCGGCCACATCCGACGATGCACCCATCGCCTCGCGCACCGGACGCAGCACGTAGTAACCGCTGAGCAGGCAGAAGAAATACAGGAACGACCACGCCAGCGGTGGCGAACTGCGCAGCGCAGCGCCCAGACGGCCAGCCGCCGAGCGCGGGGAAGAGGGACGGGTCATGGCGTCAACATCGCCCGTGCGAACGAGCCCGACAACAAGAACATGGCGGCGGCGGCACCTGACGAAGTAGCGCGCAAGTTAGCCGATGCGGCGCAGCACCACCAGCGGCGGAGGCAGGACGCTGCGACGCGCACGTGGGCTGCCCCGGCACGGCACTTGCAACCCGCTTCGCATGCACCTTGCGTGGCGTCGCCACGGCCCTGAGCAGCCCGATTTCTGAACCAAAATCGTCAATAGGATCAATATGATGCCCATTCATCTTCCGGCAGTTTGTGCTATTGCGAAGCGCGGGGCTAGAATCGCTCCAAGCAGTGGAACAGGCGGGACAACCATGACAGTAATGCGCAGGCGCCGACGGTTCCGTCCGTTGGCCATCGGGCTGCTCGGGGCGTTATTGCCTCTGGCCCTCTCTTCCACGGCACAGACGCCCGCGCCCACCGCTTATGCGCTGCAGCCGGCGACCGTCGCGCAGTCGCCCACCGCCCCGCTTCCATATCGCACCTCGTTGCCGGCCAGCAGCGTGTTGGCGCCGGCCGCCGGCTTCGACGTGGCGGCATTCGAATCGATGGCCGACCAGTTGACTTACGGCAACCGTGTGCCCGGCATGGCGATGGCCATCGTGCAGGGCGGCAAGGTGCTCAGCGCGCGCGGCTATGGCGTCACCGACGTCAATCACCCGCAACCGGTCGATGCGCATACCGTGTTCCGCCTGGCGTCGCTGTCCAAGGCCTTCGCCGGCACCATGGCTGGCCTGCTGGTCAACGATGGCGTGTTGCGTTGGGACAGCAAGGTGGTCGACTACGTGCCCGGCTTCCAGCTGAGCGACAACGTCGCCACCCGGCAGCTCACTGTCGCCGAGGTGCTCAGTCATCGCGTCGGCCTGACCCGCAATGCCTACGACCGCGATATCGAATCCAACGTAGACTATTACTCGCTGAGCCACAAGCTGGCCGCCGCGCCGCTGCGGTGCGCGCCAGGCGATTGCTATGCGTATCAGAACGTGGCCTTCAGCCTGGTCGGCGATGTGGTCTTCGCCGCCTCCGGCAGTTTTTACGAGCAATCGGTGGAGCGCCGCATCTTCAAGCCGCTCGGCATGAACGATGCCAGCATGGGTCTGGCCGGCATCCAGGCCAGTCCGCATTGGGCACGCCCGCACGTGCGCAGCCGCAACGGCTGGGTGTCGCTCACGCCCAAGCCCACTTACTACCGTCTTGCTCCTGCTGCCGGCGTCAATGCCAGCGCCAGCGACATGGCGCAATGGCTGCTCGCACATACCGGCCATCGCACCGACGTGTTGCCTGCGCCGCTGCTTGCGACATTGCACGCGCCACTGATTTCCACGCCGGGCGAAATGCGTTCGGGTTGGCGCCATGAGCGCGTGGACGCGGCCAGCTACGCGCTGGGCTGGCGCGTGTTCGACTATGCGGGCCACCAGGTGGTCTTCCATGCCGGTGCGGTGCAGGGCTACCGCGGCCTGGTCGCGTTGCTGCCCGAGCGCGACGTCGGTATCGCCATCATGTGGAATGGCGAAAGCGGCCTGCCCTCCGGCATGCTGCCGACCATTCTGGACCGCGCCCTCGGTTTGCCGACCAAGCGTTGGCTGGATATCGATGTGGACGGCGACTTCGGCAGCGAGAACATGCTGGCAGAGAAGGCCGACCCGGCTGGCAAGGGCGCATCGTCCGGCAAGTCGGTGGCATCGCCGCGCTAAGGCGAAGCGCCGGCACCGTAGCGGTGCATGCTGAAACACAGGCGGCCTTGGCCGCCTGTGTTGTTTCTGATCGCTGGAGTCTGCGGGTGGTTTGAACGCCCTGGCGCCAGGCATGTGCTGGGCAGCGTGCTTGGCTACAACGCTACAACGCGATACTGCATCTGGGCGCCCTGCTGGGCTTGGTTCGTCGCCGCTGCACGTCGTTTTTGCATGTAGAGAGTGGATGCGGTTGCTGGACAGCGGATCGACGCGAGTAGATGTAGGCGCCTTGATCACGCCTTCTTCGTGCGAAGACGCCGGCTCGCAGGCGCCGTCAGGCTGCCGCACGCGTCATTGCTGGATCCACGACACCCTGCACCACAACGTATCGGACCAAGAGCGCTAACAACACGTCGCGAGCAGTCGTCTGGTGGTGTGGACCGCACACTCAGAACCGGAGTGGACGTGTGGTCCATGCGGCACCGAGCACCGGCCGCGCTCGCCTGACGGTGAGCACAGTCGTGTTGTTAGCTGCTCTAAAACATCTGGCTGTCGCGTGGTCGGGAGACGGGCGTCGGGCAGTGCGACGGCGGCGAACTGTCATTGCATCCAGCTGACCAATGGCCCAGGGAATCGGACTGGACAAGTGGTGGCCGAACAATCCCTCGGGAACGCCGATACCGATGCCGATCTCGGTACGGGTTGGAAGCATCGCCGCCTCAACGCAAGTGCAGCCTTGGGAGATGCATCGGACGCGTCAATGCGTCGCGCAGCACTCTCTTTTTAAGAAGCTCTCGGCGTTGGCGTTGGCGTTGGCGGTTGGCTACAGCTCCAGACCGTGCCACCTCGCGAACCGTGTCGCCTCGATGGCGGTCGGCATTCGCGCGCTGCATCGGACGTGGTCACGGAGCCGTGCAATAAAAAAGCTCCCTCCCCGCTGGGCGTCGGGGAGAGAGCTCGATGTTTACGGCGATCGGGTGTTGCAGATCAGATCAGCGGTGCCGGAGTTGCGGGCAGCGCGACCGGAGCGGCCTTCTTCTTGCGAGCGGCCGGCTTCTTCTTGGCGACCTTCTTCACAGCAGGCTTCTTGGTAGCAGCCTTCTTGGTGGCGGACTTCTTGGTCGCCTTCTTCGCTACTGCCTTTTTGGCAGTTTTCTTCACTGCTTTCTTGGCGGCCTTCTTGACGGCCTTTTTGGCGGCAGTCTTCTTGGTCGCCTTCTTTGCGGTCTTCTTCACTGCCTTCTTGGCGGCAGTCTTCTTGGTTGCCTTCTTGGCAGTCTTCTTCACTGCTTTCTTGGCGGTTGCCTTCTTGGCAGTCTTTTTGACGGCCTTCTTGGCAGCAGTCTTCTTCACTGCTTTCTTGGCAGTTGCCTTCTTAGCGACCTTCTTGGTCGCCTTCTTGGCGGCGGTCTTCTTCACTGCCTTTTTGGCGGTGGGTTTCTTTTTCGCAGCTTTTTTAGTGGCCATGTAATTGGCTCCTCGTCAGTGAACTATGGAGGTGAAACGCCCAGTTGAACCAAACCCCGCGTCGGCATGCCGTCGTCGGGTACCGTCCGCAGGTAATGCGCGACGGGACGGATACAGAAACACCCGCATCGAACGGCGACACGGGTGCGTAGTCGAAACGACAACTGCTTTTTTGGAGAGAAGCGGACCCGACTCCACCATTGAGTGTGCTTCGGTGGACGTCTTGAACAAGCGTGTCGGCTCGATGTCGATTCTGCTCACTCTCTTTCGCAGCAATGTCTGCTGGGCGAAACCTAATCACGCTTTTTTTTACTGTCAACACTCTTTTGCATTTTTTTTTCAGCCGACCATTGCCATGTTCGCCATCGACGTCGGGCAAACGCACCGCGCGCGGCAAGCTGGATGGGTTGGAAGCGCGCGCCCACGCAACAGCGTTAGCGAAAAAGCACTTCTTTTCCGCTGTTTTCTTCAAGTGCTCTAAATCCGCACGATGCAGGGCGCGGTAACGCTGCGACGATGCGCTGCGCGTTGCGGCATCGCTTGCCGCCTGTCCGCCAGCTGAAAATTTTTTATCCGACAACTCCGCTTCCGACGTCGTACGAGCAGAAATGCGCAAACTTATTGCGCCGTTCGATCGCCATGCAGGTGCGCTTGCGCATCGCCGACAGCGTGTTGCGCAACGTCGATCGGTCATCGATGCATGTTGCGAGCGTCGAATTTTTTTCACCGAGCACACCCCAGACCCTCACGAGCGACTCACGTCAGAAATCCGGCGCACCGGGATGCAGGCGGTTGTGCGGCGACAGATCGCGCATGGATGCCTCCACGCGCATCGCGTCAGCGCATCGCCAACCGCCCTTCCAGCCTGCGAGTGTCAGCACGTGCAGGTGGCTGCCCAACCGCCCCCTCGATCTCGAACACACACCGCACAGCGGCGGCGCGCCAAAAAAAAATGGCCGCTCTGAGAGCGGCCATCCGTGCGCAGCAGGGAAGACGGACTCAGTGGTCGTCGTCTTCGAGCAGCTCGGCGTAGTCGTCGGGCGACAGTAGATCGTTGAGCTGCTCCTTGTCGTCGAGTTCGACAACGAAGATCCAGCCCTCGCCATAGGCGTCTTCGTTGATGGTTTCCGGCTTGTCGCTCAGCGCGCCGTTGACCTCGACCACGGTGCCGCTGACCGGGCTATAGACATCGGATGCGGCCTTGACCGACTCGACCACCGCCGCGCCGTTGCCGACCTGCACTGTGTCGCCGACGCTCGGCAGCTCGACGTAGACCAGGTCGCCCAGCAAGCCCTGCGCGTGGTCGGAAATACCGACGGTCACGCGGCCGCTGCTTTCGACACGGGCCCACTCGTGGGATTTGAGGAACTTGAGGTCGCCAGGAATCTCGCTCATGGGTGTGCTCCGGGGAAACTGGGGTTGGGGACAGGTGGTTAGTTTAGACCGCGCGACAAGACAGGTGCACGCGTGTCGGTATGGCTGGGCTGCATCAGGTGACAGGAGGCCGGCCACTGCGACCGGCATCTTGCGATTTATTCGCCAAGAACGCCGGGCTGCGCCTGACCGTCGCGCACGAACGGAAACTTCACCGCGCGCAACGGGACCTGCTTGCCGCGAATGTCCACGCGCAGGTCGTCGATGCTGCCGGCCGGCACGCGTGCGAATGCGATCGCCTTGCCGAGCGTCGGTGAGAAGGTACCGGACAGGATCTCGCCTTCGCCGCTGACGGTGAACACGCTCTGGCCGTGGCGCAGCACGCCCTTCTCATCCATCACCACACCGATCAGTTGACGCGGTGCGCCCTGCGCCTTTTGCGTTTCGAGCACGGCGCGACCGATGAAGTCGCGGCCTTCGTCCAGGGTGATCGTCCACGCCAACGCAGCCTCATAAGGAGTGACCGCGTCGTCCATGTCCTGCCCATAGAGATTCATGCCCGCTTCCAGACGCAAGGTATCGCGCGCACCCAGACCGGCCGGCTTGACGCCCTGCGCGAGCAGCGCATTCCAGAACGCGACCGCTGCGTCTTGCGGCAACACGATTTCGAAACCGTCTTCGCCGGTGTAGCCGGTGCGCGCAACAAACAGGTCGATGCCATCGCGTGAGCGCGTCTGCAGTGCGGCGAAACGGCCGAGCTTGCTCGCTGCCGTGGCGTCGGCCGGATCGACCAGTTCGATGACCTTGGCGCGTGCGTTGGGGCCCTGCACGGCGATCATCGCGAAGTCGCCGCGCTCTTCCACGCGTACCTCGAAGCGTGCGGCCTGTTCGCCGATCCACTGCAGATCCTTTTCGCGGGTAGCGGCGTTGACCACCAGACGGAAAAAATCTTCGGTCATGAAATAGACGATGAGGTCGTCGATCACCCCGCCCTGCGGATTGAGCATGCAGGTGTACAGCGCCTTGCCGGAGACCTTGAGCTTGTCCACCGAGTTGGCGAGCAGGTAGCGCAGGAACTCGCGCACGCGTGCGCCGCGCAGATCGACCACGGTCATGTGACTGACGTCGAACATGCCGGCGTCGCGACGCACCTGATGGTGTTCGTCCAGCTGCGAGCCATAGTGGATCGGCATGTCCCAACCGCCGAAGTCGACCATCTTGGCGCCGAGCGCGCGATGGGTGTCGTTGAGGATGGTCTTCTGGGTCATGGGCGCCGGTCCAAGGGAAAGATGCCCATTATCGCTGCCTGGCCGTGCTTGCGGGTAACCCCGTCACTGCGCAGACGCAGCACCGGCCCAACCGTGCAATTGGGCACAAGCACGCCGCACTGCAGCAATGTGCGGCAGGGCTGCTCGCCTTGCTTGTCGATCAGCTAGTGGCTTGCACCTGCAAGGTCATGCCATCGACGCCGACGATGCGCACCGGCGCGCCGGCAGGCAGATCCGGACCACTGACCACCCAGAACGCATCGTCGACCTTGGCGCGACCGCGGCCATCGTGGATGGCTTGATCGAGCAGCACACGACGGCCGATCAACTGCTCGGCACGTCTGTTGAGCAAGGGGCGATCGCTCTGCCGCCCCTTGCCGCGGAACCAGGTGCGATAGACCTGCACCGACACAAAGCTGAGCACGACGAACGCCACAATCTGCACCAGCAGCGACATGCCCGGCAGCGCCAACACGAGCACGCAGACGGCGGCGGCGGCAATCCCCATCCACAGCAGAAACGCGCCGGGCACCAGCGTCTCTGCGGCGATCAACAGCAGCGCCAGCACCGCCCAGATCACAACGTCCCAGCGCATGGCTCAGCCTCCCGCACGCGGCGGCATCGGCGGCATGCGTACGGCTGGCGCGTCGGGCTTGCCCATCGCTTCCTTGGCCAGCTCGGCGATGCCGGCGAGCGAGCCGATGATGCCGCTGGATTCCATCGGCATCAGCACGAACTTCTGGTTGGGCGCGGTGGCCAGTGCCTTGAACGCCTCCACATACTTTTGTGCGACGAAATAATTGATTGCCTGCACGCTGCCGTTGGCGATCGCATCGGACACCACCTGGGTGGCGCGGGCTTCGGCCTCGGCCAGACGCTCGCGGGCCTCGGCGTCGCGGAAGGCGGCTTCCTTGCGGCCTTCGGCTTCGAGCACGGCCGCCTGCTTCTCGCCCTCCGCGCGCAGGATCTCCGATTGACGCGAGCCTTCGGCTTCCAGAATCTGCGCGCGCTTTTCGCGCTCGGCCTTCATCTGCCGCGCCATCGAGTCGATCAGATCGCGCGGCGGCTGGATATCGCGAATTTCGATTCGCGTGACCTTGATGCCCCATGGGTTGGTGGCCTGGTCCACCACGCTCAGCAACTGCGCATTGATGGTTTCGCGCTGGCTCAGCGATTCGTCCAGATCCATCGAACCGATCACGGTACGGATATTGGTTTGCACCAGCGCGATGCTGGCGATCTCCAGATTGGAGACTTCATAGGCGGCCTTGGCGGCATCCAGCACCTGGAAGAACACCACACCGTCCACGCGTACCACCGCGTTGTCCTTGGTGATGACGTCCTGGCTGGGCACGTCCAGTACCTGTTCCATCATGTTGATCTTGCGGCCCACGCCGTAGACCACCGGCACCAGAAAGTGCAGACCCGGACTCAGGGTGTGGGTGTAGCGGCCGAAGCGCTCCACCGTCCACTGAAATCCCTGCGGCACCATGCGCACGGTCTTGAACAACACGATGACGCCAGCGACCAGAACGGCCATGGCCAAAAACGAAGTCGGAAACATGTGCATCCCCCTTGCATATGACGAGTCGATCCTTGCAGCAGTATGCACCCGCGCTGCCCGTCACCGGCTTGGGGATGCTGTGCAGGAATGCGCTCGCGACCATTGCCGCGTCGGGCAGCAAGCGCCTCGGCGTGCGCGGATCACACGACCGCCAGGCTCAGACGTTGCGCGGCGCGAACATGATGACGGCCATGCCGAGCAGACAGCAGGCGGCGCCGAGCAGATCCCATCGCGTCGGAGTGATGCGGTCCACCCACCACAACCACAGCAAGGCACTGGCGATATAGACCCCGCCATAGGCGGCATACACGCGTCCGCTGGCAGTCGGATGCAGACTCAACAGCCACACGAAGATTGCAAGGCTCAGCGCGCTGGGCAGCAGCAGCCACGCGCTGCCGCCTTTGCGTAGCCATAGATAAGGAAGGTAGCAGCCGACCAGTTCGGCCACGGCGGTGGCGACAAACAGCAACAGTGTGGTCAGCGCGGCGCTCATGCGCCGGGCACGGCGCCGGCATCCGGCACCGCGGCGAGGGATTCGTCGCGCTTGACCTGTTGCCACAGCGCTTCCTGCGCGCCCAGCGACAACCCATCCAGCGTGGTGCCCTGCGCGTGCGCCTGCGCTTCCATCGCACGGAAGCGCCGTTCGAATTTCAGATTGGCATGCCGGAGCGCGGCGCCCACATCGACCTTGGCATGTCGCGCGAGATTGGCGCAGACGAACAGCACATCGCCCAGTTCGTCTTCCAGCCGCGCCTGATTGTCGGCTACCGGGCCGCGGGCGAATTCCACCCGCAGCTCCTCGATTTCTTCCTGCAGTTTTTCCAGCACCGGCGCCGGGCCAGGCCAATCGAAGCCCACCCGCGCCGCGCGCGACTGCAACTTGGTGGAACGCTGCCACTCGGGCAGTCCGCGCGCGATGCCGGCCAGTGCAGAGTCGTCCTGGTGTCCTGCGGCGCGGCGTTCTTCGCGTTTGATCTGGTCCCAGTTGGCGCTCACCGCCTGCGCATCGTCCGCCGTTTGCGCCGCGAACACATGCGGGTGTCGGCGCACCAGCTTGTCGCTGAGTGTGGCGACGACGTCGGCAAAGTCGAACGCGCCCTGTTCGGACGCCATCTGCGCATGGAAGACCACCTGCAGCAGCAGGTCGCCCAACTCGTCGCGCAGCCCGGGCAGGTCGTTGCGATCGATCGCGTCGGCGACCTCGTAGGCTTCTTCGATGGTGTACGGCGCGATGGTGGCAAAGCTCTGCTCCACATCCCAGGGGCAACCGTGCTCACGGTCGCGCAGGCGCGCCATCAACTGCAGCAGGCGGTGGATATCGCCGGTGGGCGGAGTCTGGAGCATGGTGTGTTCCTGGAGCGATGTTGGAAGGCGCATCCGCGGCGAGAGCGCTGACGCAGTGCGGCATTGCGCGTGGCAGCAACTCCGACGCGCGATGCCGCCGCAGTGTACCGGTCAGCCAATCACGACCTTGCGCATCCGTGTTGCCTGGCGTGTGACGCGCACACGGCAGGCGGGCATGCTCAGGCCAGCCAATCGCGCCAAGGCAGACTGGGATCGCCCAGCGCGATGAAGTCGCCATTGAGCAAGGTGTCGCGGCGGTTATAGCGGAACGGCTTGCCGGAACCGCCGGCCAGCAGCACACCGCCGGCAGCGTGCAACACGCATTGGCCGGCCGCGGTGTCCCATTCGGAGGTGGGGCCGAAGCGCGGATAGACATCCAGGTCGCCTTCGGCGATGCGGCAGAACTTCAACGACGAGCCTTGCGCCACCACGTCGATCTCCCCCATGCGCTCCAGCGCGGCTGCAGTGCGCGCGTCGCGATGCGAGCGGCTGGCAGCTACCCGCAAGGGTGTGGCGGCCGGTGTACGGGTGTGCAGCATCTCGTCGCGGTCGCCGTCGCGGCGGAACGCGTTCTCGCCGCGTGCGGCGTACCAGACTCGGCCATCGACCGGCGCCTGCACTACGCCCAGCACCGGCGCGCCCATGTGAATGAGGGCGATGTTGACGCTGAACTCGCCGTTGCGTTTGACGAACTCGCGGGTTCCATCCAGCGGATCGACTAGCCAGTAGCTGGTCCAGTACTGCCGCTCTTCCCAGGCCACGTGCGCGGATTCTTCCGACAGCACCGGCACGTCGGGCGTGACCCGACGCAGACCATCGACGATGACGCGATTGGCAGCCAGGTCGGCCTGGGTCAACGGACTGGCGTCGTCCTTGATCTCGACCGCGAAGTCCTGCGCGTACACCTGCATGATGGCCTCACCCGCTTCGCGGGCAATAGCGATCACGGTTTCGCGCAGTTCCATCGGGATACGGATCATGGGTTGCGCTCCAGCCACTCGCGCGCGATGAACAAGGCGGCCAGCGAGCGGCCTTCGGAGAAATCGTCGCGCAGCATCAATTCGTCCAGACGAGCGATTGGCCAGGGCACCACTTCCATCTCTTCCGGCTCATCGCCGACCAGGCGCTCGGGATACAGGTCGCGCGCCAGCACCAACCAGGATTGGTGACTCATATAAGTAGGAGCGAGCGTCATCGCGCGCAGCACCTGAACCTGGCGCGCGCCGTAGCCGGCTTCTTCCTTGAGCTCGCGGTCGGCCGCCTGCTCCGGCGTCTCGCCGGCATCGATGCGCCCCTTGACCAGACCCAGCTCGTAGCGGTGCACGCCGGCGGCGTACTCGCGCACCAGCAGCACGGTGGTCGCGTCGAGCATCGGCACCACGACCACGGCACCGTGGCCCTGGCTGAGTTGCCGTTCGTAGAGACGGCGCTGCCCGTTGGAAAACTCCAGATCCAGTTGCTGGCGACGGAACGGCCCGTCGCCAAGATCGGTGATCTTGTGGATGGTCGGCAGACGCGGGCTCATGCGTGGCACGCAGCCGCGGAGCGGACCGATAGAATAGGCAGATGCATCGACATGTTCATGAGCCCGAAATCCTAGCAGACCCTGCAGCCTCCGAAGCTGCCGAACATTGGCGGCAACGCGATCTTGCGGTGCTGTGGCACCCGTGCACGCAGATGCGCGAGCATCCGCACACGCTTCCGCTGGTCCCTATCGCCGGTGGGCAGGGTGCGTGGCTGATCGGTCACGATGGCCGTCGCTATCTGGACGCGGTCAGCAGCTGGTGGACCAACCTGTTCGGCCATGCCGAGCCGCGTATCGGCGCGGCCATCGCGCAGCAGGCCGGCACCCTGGAGCAGGTGATGCTGGCCGGCTTCACCCACGCGCCGGCAGTGCAGCTGGCCGAGCGCCTGCTGGCGATTGCGCCGCGCCAGCCCGACCGCCCACCGCTGTCCAAGGTGTTCTATGCCGACAACGGCTCGGCCGGCGTCGAAGTGGCCTTGAAGATGGCCTTCCATTATTTCCACAACCGTGGCGAGCATCGCCGCACGCGTTTCATCGCATTGGAAAACGGGTATCACGGCGAAACCATCGGCGCACTGTCGGTCGGCGACATCCCGTTGTATCGGCGCGTGTATGCACCGCTGTTGTTGCAATCGCTGTTTGCGCCGTCGCCCGACGCCTACCTGGCCGAGCCGGGCCAGAGCGCAGAAGACTACGCACTGCAGGCGGCCGATGCACTGCAGGCACTGTTCGAACAGTTGCCGGGCGAAATTTGCGCGTTGATACTGGAGCCACGGGTGCAATGCGCCGGCGGCATGCGCATGTATCACCCTGCGTATCTGCGCCGTGCGCGCGCATTGTGCGATGCGCATGGCGTATTCCTGATCGCCGACGAGATCGCCACCGGCTTCGGACGCACCGGCACCCTGTTCGCCTGCGAACAGGCCGGCGTGATGCCCGATCTGCTGTGCTTGTCCAAGGGACTGACTGGCGGCTTCCTGCCGCTGTCGGCAGTGCTGGCCACGCAGCAGTTATACGACGCGTTTCTGGACGATTCGCGCGAGCGCGCGTTTCTGCATTCGCATAGCTATACCGGCAACCCACTGGCGTGCGCGGCGGCATTGGCGACGTTGCAGATCTTCGCAGACGACGAAGTGATTGCGCGTAACCAGCACACCGCCGCGCGCATGAGCGCCCTCGCTGCGCAGATCGGCAAGCACAGCGCGGTGTCGGACGTGCGCCAGGCCGGCATGATCGTGGCCTTCGAGTTGACCCAGGGCGGCGACAAACGCACCCCCTTCCCCGCCGCGGCACGGGTTGGATTGAAGGCGTATCGCGCGGCGCTGGAGCGCGGCGTGGTGCTGCGCCCGCTGGGCGACGTGCTGTACTGGATGCCACCGTATTGTGTGGATGAGGCGCAACTGGCCTTGCTTGCCGCAACCACCCGTCACGCCATCGACGAGGCCGTCGCATGCGCCTGACCCGGTCCCATGTTGCGTTGCCGCTGCAGTGCGACCAGGAAGTGACCCTGCCCGAAGAGTCCGCCAATCATCTGCTGCGCGTGTTGCGCTTGCGCGAGGGCGATGCCTGCATCCTGTTCAACGGCGATGGCAGCGACTACCACGCGCGGATCACCGTGGCCGGCAAGCGCGAAGCGCGTGCGCTGGTCGAGCGTGCGGAAGCGCTGTCCAACGAATCGCCTTTACGCATCACGCTGCTCCAGGGCATCGCGCGCGGCGAAAAAATGGACCTGATCCTGCAGAAAGCCACCGAGTTGGGCGTGGCCGCCATCGTGCCGGTCAACGCCGAGCGCACCGAGGTCAAGCTCGATGCAGCGCGCATGGAAAAACGCATCGCGCATTGGCGCAGTGTGGTGGTGTCGGCCTGCGAACAATCCGGCCGCGCACGCGTGCCGACCGTCGCCGCGCCGCTGGGCTTGCAAGAAGCTGCGCAGGCCAGCGACCCGCAGGCGCGACGGCTGACCCTGGACCCGCAGGGCGAGCATCGCCTGTCCACCCTGAGTGCAGATGTCGAGCAGGGGCTCATCGTGGCGATCGGGCCGGAAGGTGGCTGGTCGCCACGCGACCGCGCCACGCTCGCCGCTGCCGGTTTCACCGGCCTGCAATTAGGTCCACGCATCCTGCGCACCGAGACCGCCGGCCTGGCCGCCATCGCCGCGTTGCAGGCGCGGTTCGGGGACCTGTAGGTTCGAGGACGTGCAGGTCGCTGATGCGCAGTGTAGGTAGCGTCGCGCCTCGTGTGACCGAACGATTGGCGATCCCCCACGGTGGCGGGCAACCCACGCAGGAGCGCACCCGGGCGCGAGAAGCCTTACCGGTAAAGCCCCGTCGCGCCCAGGTGCGCTCCTACGGAATGCGGCGATGCGATTGCCGATAGGCCCGATACAGCACAGTTGGAATTACTGCAAAGACGCACGACGCCGGCCAATGCGTAGGAGCGCACCCGGGCGCGAGAAGCCTTACCGGTAAAGCCCTATCGCGCCCAGGTGCGCTCCTACGGCGTGTGGCGATGCGATTGCCGGTAGGCCCGATACAGCACGAGTGGAATTACTGCAAAGACGCACGACGCCCGGCCAATGCGTAGGAGCGCACCCGGGCCGAGAAGCGTCACCGGTAACGCCCTATCGCGCCCAAGTGCGCCCAAGTGCGCCCCTACGGTGTGTCGTGCGTCAGCGGCCGTGCTGCAAAAACCAACTGGCTGCGCCGATGACGCCGAGCTGGCCGTGTTCGACGATGCTGACCGGCACCTGCTCCAGGGCAGGACGCAGCGTGCCCTTGTCGAGCAGGCGGGCGGTGAAGTCGCTGGCGGCAATGAACTCGGCGATCTGCGGCAGGAACCCGCCGGCCAGATAGACACCACTACGGATGCCGTAAAGCAGCATCATGTCGCCGACCACGCTACCCATGAACCCACAGAACGCCTGCAACGCATCGCGCGCGAGCACGTCGTTACCGGCCAATGCGGCGGCGGTGACATCGGCCGGGCCTTGATGCACGGCAGGCTCGCTACGCAGCGCGGCCAACGCGGTGTAAAGGTTCAACAGGCCCGGACCGGACAACAAGGTTTCGGTGCCCACATGCGTGCGCGTGCGACGCAGCTCCTGCAGCAAGGCCACTTCCAGATCGCTGGCGGCGGCAAGCGCGGCGTGGCCGGCTTCGGTCGGCAGCACCATCGGGTTTGCGCCGTTGGGAATCCACACCGCCGCGCCCAGCCCGGTTCCGGGACCGAGCACCAGCGCCGGGCCGGGCGCGCCCTGAGCGGGGCCGGACAGCTGCATGACCTGATTGCCGGTCATGTAATTGGCCGCGTAGGCGACCGCTTCGAAATCGTTGACCAGATGCAGCGCCTGCATGCCGAGCTGGCGGCGAATCTGTTCCGGCGCCAGCACCCATGGCAGGTTCGCGGTGATCACGCTACCGTCTTCCAGCGCATAACCGGCACTGGCGATCACGCCGCGCCGCACTGGCGCGCATCCCATCTCGGCAAAGAACACGGACATGATCTCGGCCAGGCCCGGATAATCGGCGCAGCGGTACTTGCGATACTCCAGCACGGTGACCGGCTTGCGCGTATCGGTGCTTGCGCAGACCAGCGCCAGGCGCACATGCGTCCCTCCCACGTCTGCGGCAACGAAGGTGTCGGGGCGCGGAAAGGCCACCGCTTCCATTGGGCTGCTTGCGCTCACGCATTCTCCTGATAAGTGGCAGCGGGCTGGCGTCATGTCCCGTTGTCCGACGAACGGCAGCGGGTAGACAACGTTGTCAGTAATCGCCCTGTAACGCAACCGTGGCGGCGACGATCAGGGCATTCTCCCGCACCGCCCATCATCCACGAAAAATCCGCATGCATCACGGAGATTTCTGCATAAAAACCGCGTATGTACCAGTGGAATGCCATCCGGCCATAGAAGCCGCCAATTGCGTGTTGCTGGCGGAATCCCGCATGTGCGCACGCTCTCAGCGACTTCGACGATCCCGTCGCAAAAAATGCTGCATTGCAGCGCAATCGCAACCGCTTCAGAGATCTGTGACGATGTGTTGACAACGCTGTCAACGCTACGCGAGACTCGATCCAAATCGGGGTTCTGGCAGGAGGGGCCAGCAACTGTTCGGTACTGAAGAACGGCGCTTCCCTCGCCTGCCACGCCAGATTCGTGAGTGGCGCGTCATCCGACGTTCGACTCGCCGATGTCGCATTCGCTCCACCGCTTCACCACACGGGGGACACCTCCTCTACCACGCGCATCGACGCCACCTGCTGCCATTGCGGAGCACGGAGTGCGATCACCGCGATCGGTCAGGGCGTGTTGTTTTGCCGGCCACGCCGAGCGCGTTGTGCCCACTACGGGCCATGCGCACTCACAGCACTAACCAATGAGGTTTAGCCATGCACAGCCGCACCACGACGTTAGCACTCTGTATCACCGCCGCTCTGTACTGCTCCGGCTCTGCAATGGCTGCCGGACAAGAACAACAAGCTCCGGCTGGCACCACGCCGTCGGCCACCACCGAGCTGGACACCATCACCGTCACCGGTTACCGCGCGTCGCTGGAGAAGAGCCAGGCGGTCAAGCGCTCGGCCAACTCCATCGTCGATGCGATCAGCGCCGAAGACATCGGCAAGTTCCCGGACATCAATGCGGCCGAATCGCTGTCGCACCTGCCGGGCATCAGCGTCGACCGCCAGTTCGGCGAAGGCGAAAAGGTCAGCATCAACGGCACCGACCCGGCGTTGAACCGCGTGCTGCTCAACGGCCAGACCATCGCCTCGGGCGACTGGGGCGGCAATCCGACCGACACCAGCGGCCGTACCTTCAACTACACCCTGCTGTCGCCGGAAATCATCGGTCTGATGGAGGTCTACAAGACTCCTGAAGCGCGCATCGATGAAGGCTCGATCGGCGGCACCGTGATCGTGCACACCCGCAAGCCGCTGGACCTGCCCAAGAACACCATTCGCGGCTCGGTCGGCTACAACTACAACGACCGTTCCGAAGAAGGCAATCCGCGCGGTTCGGCGCTGTGGAGCTGGAAGAACGACGACGAAACCTTCGGCGCGTTGATCTCCGCCACGCACGACAAGCAGGACCTGGCACGTGCCGGTATCGAGTACTTCGGCTATACCACCGGCGCCGGCATTCCGCCGACGGCCACCATCACCGGCGACGGCAGCGATGTGGCCACCGCACGTGTGCCGGCCGGTATCAGCAGCGCGTTCTTCCAGCAGACCCGTGAGCGCAGCGGCCTGCAGGGTGCGTTGCAGTGGAAGCCCAACGAGCAGAACGAGTTCAACCTGACCGGTCTGTACATCAAGGGCAAGTACAACAACTTCAGCCAGGCGCGCTATGTGTGCCCGGCCTGTAACGACGACCGCCAGAAGATCACCCAGGCCAATGTGCAGAACGGCGTGGTGACCTCGGCCACGGTCAGCGATGGCGCAGCCGGTCAGCCGTACGCGCAGCTGGATGCGAACTACCGCGAGAGCACCGTCACCACCAAGAGCCTGAACCTGCGTCACGACTGGTCCGGCGAGAAGTGGGTATTCACCACCCAGGCCGGCTACACCGAGGCCACAGGTGGCAAGAACCCCGAATACCTGATGAAGTACCTGATGCAGGACGGTGGCTACAATTACGCGTTCGACGGCAGCAATACGTCGGTCAACTACGACAACGGCGGCGCCTCCAACTGGGCACTGCCGGGCAACCCCGCCGGCCTGGCGCCGGGCCAGGAAGGCAATATCCCGGGCACCACCACCGGCATCATGCAGGCCGGCGGTATCGCTTACCAGAAGAGCAAGGACGACGAAAAGTACTTCCAGTGGGATGCCGCGCGCGACCTGGAATGGGGCCCGTTCACCAAGCTGCAGTTCGGCTACAAGTACATCAACCACAACAACGGCGTCGACGCCCGCGGTAACCGCATCAACACCACCGACCCGGTGTCGCTGACGCAGTTCAACCCAGGCACCACACCCAGCAGCCTGTACGACGGCCTGGGTGCCAGCGGCGACTTGACCACCTGGCCAACCGCCAACCTGGGCGCCGTGCGCAGCTACTTGCTGTCGCAGCCGCAGGGCCCGTACCGCACCGATTTTGGCGCGTCGTTCGACGTCAAGGAAATCACTCAGAACGTCTACACGCAGTTGAACTACGAGACCGGCAAGTGGCGCGGTAACGTCGGCGTGCGCCTGGTCGACACCACCGACAAGTCGCAGTTCTGGCAGAGCAATGACGGCGGCACCAGCTTCCAGCGCGTGGCCGAAACCAATGACTACCGCAAGGCGTTGCCGAGCTTCAACATCGCCTACGACATCACCGACGACACCGTGCTGCGCTTCTCGGCGGCCAAGGTCATCGCCCGTCCGCGTTACGCCGATCTGGCAGGTACGTTCACTGTCAACAGTGGTAACGGCAACCTGACCGCCAACGGCGGCAACCCGGATCTGAAGCCGTACGAGTCCACCAACTACGATCTGGCGGCCGAGTGGTATTTCGCTCCGTCCAGCATGTTGTCCGGTGAAGTGTTCTACCGCGACATCAGTTCCTACATCGTCAACACCACGGTCACCCAGCAGCTGAATCCGGCACCGCCGGCCATCGCTGGCCTGTACCAGGTGACCACACCGGTCAACGTGTCCGATGCCAAGGTCAAGGGTGTGTCGGTCAATTACCAGCAGAGCTTCGGGCTGGGCTTCGGTTTGCAGGCCAACTACACCTTTGCCGAGTCCGACTCCAGCTCTGGTCTGAATCTGCCGTACCTGTCGCGCGATACCTACAACGTGATCCCCTACTGGGAACACGGCGACTGGATGGTGCGTGTGAACTACAGCTACCGCTCGAAGTACTTCACCCAGATCGGTCGTCTGGAGTCGCGTGACTTTGCAGATGCTTACAAGCAGCTGGATCTGAACGCCTCGTACCA
This sequence comes from Xanthomonas sp. WHRI 8932A, assembly GCF_035012785.1. Lineage (NCBI taxonomy): Bacteria > Pseudomonadati > Pseudomonadota > Gammaproteobacteria > Lysobacterales > Lysobacteraceae > Xanthomonas > Xanthomonas sp. WHRI 8932A. Next base: position 136,244 of record NZ_JAYGQQ010000005.1, on the reverse strand, counting down.
GATCACCGACTACATGGGCATCACCGTCGGCGCGACCAATCTGCTGGATTCCACCTACCGGGTCTTCAGCAACACCCGCGATACCCCCACGGCGTTCTACAAGAACGGCCGCGGCTATCAGGCCCAGCTCAACTTCAAGTTCTGATGTAGCACCGGCGCGCCACCGACCCTCCACGGTGGCGCGCTTTTTTTTGACCTGTGCGTTGCATGCAGCGCACAGGTCGATGTTGTACCAAGGAGTGGTACTGGCCACGCCCCTTCGCGGTTGAGGGAGCATGGCCAGGCCCGCTTTTGCCATCCACGTGCCGGCTGCATGCAACCGACACGTTTCGCTTAGAGGAGCAGTTCCCATGACGACCGATAGCCGCATCCATGCGGCTCCATTCCGCCGCCACGCCGGAGCTGCACCCAGAACGCGAATGCTCGCGCTCGGTCTGCTGCTGGCGTTGCCTGCTGCCACGCTCAGCGCGCAATCGCCCACTGCAGCCACCGCCACCACGCTCAGCCCCGAGGTCATCGACCAGCAGTGGCTCGATGCCACCGCCAAGTACGCTCCCGAACGCGAGCGTCTGGTGCGCGAAGCCGAAGCTGGCGCGCGCAAGGGTCCGTTCCGCCCCGACTGGGCTGCGCTGAAGGCGTATCAATCGCCTGCGTGGTACGACAATGCCAAGTTCGGCATCTTCATCCATTGGGGCGTGTTCTCGGTGCCGGCGTTTGGTAGCGAGTGGTATTCGCGCAACATGTATCTGCAAGGCTCCAAGGAATTCGCCCATCACGTGGCGACCTACGGCCCGCAAGCGACCAGCGGCTACAAGGATCTGATTCCCAAGTTCACCGCGCCCAAGTTCGACCCCACTGGCTGGGCCAAGCTGTTCCGGCAATCCGGCGCGCGCTACGTGGTGCCGGTGGCCGAACACCATGACGGCTTTGCGCTGTACGACTCCAAGCTGTCGGACTGGACCGCAATGAAGATGGGGCCCAAGCGCGACCTGCTGGGTGAGCTGTCCACCGCAATCCGTGCGCAAGGCCTGCACTTCGGTTTGTCGTCGCACCGCGCCGAACACAACTGGTTCTTCGATGGCGGGCGTAAGTTCGATTCCGACGTCAACGACCCGCGCTATGCAGCGCTGTACGGCCCGGCGCAGGTGCGCCTGCCGGGCAAGGACGACGGCGATGTGGCCAACGACTGGACGCCGGTGTCGCAGGCCTGGCTGGACGACTGGCTGGCGCGCACCACCGAGTTGATCGATACCTATCAACCGGACCTGATCTATTTCGATTGGTGGATTGCCCACCCAACGTTCCGGCGCAGCCTGCCAACGATGCTGGCGTATTACTACAACCAGGGCGCGGCGCGTACCGAGGCCGATCGCGGCGTGGTGGTGAATTACAAGCTGGGCGCCTTCCCCGAAGGGGCCGGCACGCTGGATATCGAACGCGGCCAGCTCACCGGCATCCATCCCACCCATTGGCAGACCGATACCTCGGTCAGCAATGCGTCGTGGGGCTACATCGAAAACGACACCTACAAATCGCCCACTTTCATCATCCACATGCTGGCCGATGTGGTGGCCAAGAACGGCAACCTGATGCTCAACATCGGCCCGCGTGCCGATGGCTCGATCCCCGACACCGAGCGCGGCATCCTGCTGGCGATCGGCAAGTGGCTCAAGACCAACGGCGGCGCGATCTACGACAGCAAGCCGTGGCGCGTGTATGGCGAAGGCCCGACCGAAGTGGTGGGCGGCACCTTCCAGGACGTCAAGACCAAGCCGTATACGTCCGACGATTTCCGCTTCACCACCCGCGATGGCGCGCTGTATGCGATCGAGCTGGGTTGGCCGACCGATGGCGAGACGGTGATCCGCTCGCTCAACGCCGCCGATGGCGTGCGCGGGGTCACTTTGCTGGCCAACGGCAAGAAGATCCCGTTCGAACAACGCGCCGATGGCCTGCATCTGCGCCTCCCCGCAAAGCCGGTTGGCGAGAGCGCGTATGTGTTCCGCATCGACCTTTCTACCCCTACTCCCTGACGGATGTTGTCCTCCATGAGCAAACGATTGACCTGGATGTTGCTTGCGCTGGCATTTGCCTGCGTCCCGGCCCTGGCCAAGAACCCCACGGCGTTGTTCTATCTGATGAACACGCAGAAATCGACCAACTCGTTCATTGCCAACGTCGACAAGATCGATGTGGTGGTGCCGACCTGGTATGGCGTGGATCAGAACGGCCTGGTCAACGGCACGCCCAATATGTACCTGTACGACATCGCCAAGCAGAAGAAGCTGCGGGTGATGCCGATCCTGTCGATGACCACCGGCCGCGACGGCTTCCACAAGCTGATGCACGACGAAGCGGCCAAGAAGCGCATGATCGAATCGCTGCTGATCCACGGCAAGCAGCACAAGTACTACGGCTTCCAGTTTGATTTCGAGAACATCGCCTGGACCGATCGCGACGCCTACACCTTGATGGTGAAGCAGACCGCCGATGCGCTGCACAAGGCCGGTTTCAAGATGTCGGTGGCGGTGGTGCCCAATGCACCGGGCCACGCCGAAGGCGGCCAGTTTTCCAAGTGGATGTGGGAATACTGGCGCGGTGCGTATGACCTGAAGGCGCTGGGCCAGGCGGCGGATCTGGTCAGCATCATGACCTACGACCAGCACACCCGCTGGACCACGCCCGGCCCGGTCGATGGCATGGTGTGGATGAAGAAGCATCTGGATTACGCGATCACCCAGGTGCCGAAAGAAAAGCTCTCGCTGGGCATCGCCACCTATGGCTACCGCTGGTTCACCGGCAACCCGGTGAAGGAAGACGGCACCGAGGCGTCGAATATTTCCGCAACCTACATCGATGCCGACGAATCCTTCCCGCTGGCGATCGAACAGAACGCTACCGTGCAGTGGGATCCGGTCGAACAGGAATCCTGGTTTTACTTCTACCGCGACGACATGCGCGAGTGGGTGTTCCGCCCGGACGCGCGTAGCTTCAAGGCACGCTACGAGATGGCAAAGCAATACGGTCTGGAAGGTTTCAGCTGCTGGGTGCTGGGCGCCGAAGACCCGAAGGTGTGGGACGAGCTGCCGACCGCGCAGCGCTGATCCCTGTTGCATGCCTGGCGCACGCCGATGAAGCGTGCGCCAGTGCCTGTGTGAGTCGCTGCGGCTTTGCTACTGTGCGTGGCTGCCGCGCATCGCCATCGTCGGCATGACCGAGCGATGGTGTCGATGCGATATGGTGTTATTCCATTTGGCTGCGCGCATGCAACCGCGCAGCGACACGCTCTCCGCTACTTCGGGATGTGATTGCATGATGTCCAACACCGGCCGTACGCCACGCATGTTGTTGTCGAGGGCGCTGTTGTTGGACATGCCGTCAGGCAAGAAGCCGTTATCGATGCAGTTGCCGTCGCGGTTGCTTGCACTGTCGTTGGCCGCACTGGCGTTCACCGGTTGCGGCAAACGCGATGCAGGCACGGCACCGGCAGCGGTCAGCGCAGGCGCGACGGCGGCGTCACCTTCCGCAACAGCGCCGCTGCCGCTGATTCCCGCACCGGTGGAGGCCAAGCGCAACGCCGGCAGTTTCAGCGTTGGCACCGGCACGGTGATCTCGATCGTGGCAGGCGACGCCGATGCGCGTCGCAGCGCTGAGTATCTTGCCAACCTGCTCAAGCGCACACGTGGGCTTGCACTGGAAGTGCGTGCAGAAGCCACGCCCTCGCCGGCCAGCATCCGCCTGGAACGCAATGCGCAGGCAGCGGTGACGCAGAAAGAAGGCTATCGCCTGGATGTGGACGCCACCGGTATCCGCATTGCCGCGCGCGATGGCGCCGGCCTGTTTTATGGCGCAATCAGCGCCTGGCAATTGATGACCCCGGATGCGCGCAAGGGCGCGGTGGCCGTGCCCGGCGTCAGTATCCGCGACTGGCCGCGCTTTGGCTGGCGTGGTCAGCATCTGGACGTGGCCCGCCACTTCCACAACGTGGATACCGTCAAGCATGTGCTCGATGCGATGGCGGTGCACAAGCTCAATGTGCTGCATTGGCATCTCACCGATGACCAGGGCTGGCGCATCGAAATCAAGCGTTACCCCAAACTCACCGAGGTCGGTGCTTGGCGCACGCCGCCGGGTGCCGGCAGACACGGCACACCAGAGCGCTCCGGCGGCTTTTACACGCAAGAGCAGATCAGCGAAATCGTCGCGTATGCGGCGCGCCTGCACATCACCGTGCTGCCCGAGCTGGACATGCCCGGCCACGCGCAGGCGGCGGTTGCCGCCTACCCGGAAGAGGTGGGCGTCCCCGGCGTGCGCACTCAGGTGGGCGTGGACTGGGGCGTCAACCCGTATCTGTTCAACACCAGCGAACGCAGCCTGAGTTTCATCACCAACGTGCTGGACGAGGTGTTGACGCTGTTCCCGTCCAGCTACATCCACATCGGTGGCGATGAGGCGGTCAAGGATCAATGGGAAGCCTCGCCGGCCGTCCGCGCACAGATGCGCAAGCTGGGCGTCAAGGATGCCCATGCCATGCAAGGCTGGTTCAACGAACAACTGGCGCAGTATCTGACTACGCACGGACGGCGCATGATCGGCTGGGACGAGATTCTGGAAGGCGGCGTGCCGGCCAGTGCGTCGGTGATGTCGTGGCGTGGCGTCGAAGGTGCGGTCACCGCCGCCAGACAGGGACACGATGTGGTGCTGGCACCGGGCAACTGGCTGTATCTGGATAACCTGCAGACCACGCGTAGCGACGAGCCCAATGGCCGCCTGACGGTGTTGCCATTGTCGAAGGTGTACGCGTTCGATCCGGTCCCGAGCGACCTCACCGCCGAGCAGGCCAGGCATGTGCTGGGCGCACAAGGCGCCTTGTGGTCCGAATACATCCCCTCGCGCTGGCACGTGGATCACGCGCTGTTCCCGCGTCTGTCGGCGGTAGCGGAGATGACCTGGTCGCCGCCGAGCGCACGCGAGTGGAAAAACTTTCTGGCGCGGTTGCCGGCGCAGTTGCAGCGCTACAAGGCACTGGACATCGCCTACAGCGACGGCGCATTTGCTGCCGATATCGCGCTGGAAAGCGGCCCCAACCCGGTGCTCGCCGGCAGCCCGGCCAAGGTGGCGCTGAGCACGCAGACGGGCGCAGGCACACTGCACTACACCGTGGACGGCAGCGACCCCAGCCCTGCATCGCCGCGCTATGAGGCGCCGTTTACGATCAACCTGCCGACCACGGTCAAGGCCACCGCATTCACCGCCGACGGCGCGCCGCTGGCCGCCACGCGCAGCCGCACCTTCGACCGTGCATCGCTGTTGCGCGTGGACACGCAAGGCCTGCGCGATTGCGTGGAGACTGGCACGCTTGGCCTGCGCCTGCCGTTGCTGTCGGAGATGACCGGCGCCGATACACCGGTTTACAACGTCGATCTGTTTCATGCCTGCCGGCTGTATCCGCAGGCACGCCTGGATGGCATCGGCGCGATCCGCATCGAGGCCGCGCGCCTGCCCAACAACTTCGGCCTGGCGCACGAGCAATCCAAGGTGGTGCAGTACCCGGCCAAGACCCGCGGCGGCGAGCTGGAAGTGCGCCAGGGTTGTGACGGCGAACTGATCGCCAGCGTGCAACTGCCCAAGAGCGACACCCTGGGCGAACAATTCACCCTGGAAACGCCACTGCCTGCACGCACCGGCACCCACGATCTGTGCCTGCGCTTCACTGCGCCGATTCGCGGCCCGTTGTATGCCATCGGCGCCGTCCAACTGATTGAAACCACCGCGCAGGCGCCCCCCGCCGCCACGCGCTGATCCATCCAAGGAGACTCACCCATGCCCCTGTCGCACCGCACTGCCCCCGCACTGTCCCTGCTCACCCCCGCCCGGCTCGGGCTTGCCCTGACCTTTGCACTTTCGCAGGCCTGGGCGGCACCGCCCACGGCAGTGACCCTGGACAGCGGCTGGCAGGTGCGCCTGGTGCCGGGGCAGGAACAGGCAAAGACCTATCCCAAGGCGGCCAGCTGGATGCCGGCGCAGGTGCCGGGCGTGGTGCAGACCGATCTGATCGCCGCCAAGGTGGTGCCAGACCCGTTCCTGCGCGACAACGAGGGCAAGATCCAGTGGGCGGGCTTAAGCGATTGGCAATACCAGACCCGCTTCAACGTGGATGCGGCCACGCTCAAGCGCGCGCATGTGGAGCTGGTGTTCGATGGCCTGGACACGCTGGCCGAGGTCACTCTCAACGGCAAGAAGCTGCTCAGTGCCGACAACATGTTCCGGCAATGGCGCGTGGACGCCAAATCGCTGCTCAAGCGCGGCGACAATGTGCTGGAAATTACCTTCTTCTCGCCGATCAAGAAGATCCAGCCGTGGCTGGCCAAGCAGCCATATGCGCTGCCGGGCGCCTACGATTCGGCGTTCGGCGACGAGCCGGATGGACGCCACAGTTCCACCTACGTGCGCAAGGCGCCGTATAGCTACGGCTGGGACTGGGGCCCGCGCATGGTCAATGCCGGCATCTGGAAAGACGTGCGCGTGGAAGCATGGGATGCCGTGCGCGTGGACGGCTTGCATATCGACCAGCAGCGCGTGGACGCTGACAGCGCGCAATTGCAGGCGCAACTGGAACTGCAGGCTGGCCGCAGCGGCCCGGTGCAGGTGACGCTGGATGTACTGGGTCCGGATGGACAAAAGGTCGGCCAGTTCACCCAGGACGCGGTGATCGACCCGGGCCAGAACCGCATCGATCTCGCAGTGCGGATTGCCAAGCCCAAGCGTTGGTTCCCGGCCGGCTACGGCACGCAGGACCGCTACACCTTCGTGGCCACCGTGCGCGATGCCGATGGCGACAGCCAGCAGATCAAGCGCGTCACCGGCCTGCGTTCGGTGGAGCTGCGCCGCGAAAAGGACAAGTGGGGCAAGAGCATGGAGATCGTGATCAACGGCATCCCGATCTTCGCCAAGGGCGCCAACCTGATCCCGCTGGATGCGTTCCCCTCGCGCGTCAGCCAGGAGCGCATGCGCAGCACCTTGCAGGATGCGCGCGATGCCAACATGAACATGCTGCGCATGTGGGGCGGCGGGCATTACCAGGACGATCACTTCTACGAGGTGGCCGACGAGCTGGGCATCATGATCTGGCAGGACTTCATGTTCGGTGGCGCGGTGCCGCCGTACGACGTGGAATTCCACGAGAACACGCGGCAGGAGGCGATCGAACAGGTCAAGCGCCTGCGCGATCACCCCAGCATCGTGTTGTGGTGCGGCAACAACGAAGTGCAGACCGGCTGGGAAAACTGGGGCGATCGGGTCAAGTTCAAGCAGTCGGTGGACCCGGAAGAACGCACCCGCATCGAGCGCGGCATGACCACGCTGTTCGGCACCGTGTTCCGCGAAGTGGTGGCCACCTACGATAGCGATGTGCCGTATTGGGCCACCTCGCCGGGCACCGATTTCGACGGTGGCGCCGACCAGGCCAACGATGGCGACATGCATTACTGGAAAGTGTGGGGCGGCCCGGCCCTGCCGGTGACCGAATACCTCAACGTCACCCCGCGCTTCATGTCCGAATACGGGCTGCAGTCGTTCCCGGACATGCGCACCGTGCGTGTGTTTGCCGATGCCGCCGACATGGACCCGGAATCGCCGGTGATGCGCGCGCATCAGAAGTTCGACAAGGGCAATGGCAACAAGCGGCTGATGCTGTACATCCGCCGCGAGTTCGGCGAGCCCAAGGACTTCGAAAGCTTTGTGTATCTGAGCCAGTTGATGCAGGCCGAAGGCATCAACCTGGCCGCCTCTCATCTGCGTGCCTCGCGTCCGCAATCGATGGGCTCGCTGTATTGGCAGCTCAACGATGTGTGGCCGGGCGCGTCGTGGTCCAGCGTGGATTACTACGGCCGCTGGAAGGCGCTGCAATACCACGCGCGCCGCTTCTATGCGCCGGAGATGATCGCCGCGCTGCGTAATGACAAGGGCCAGACCCAGGTGTCGCTGGTGTCGGACCGCACCACACCGCTTGATGCACGCTGGCGCATGCGGGTGATGAGCATGGACGGCAAGGTGCTGAGCAAGCGCGAGCAAAAAGCCAGCGTCAAACCGCTGAGCAGCCTGCAGGTGGGCAACTTTAGCGATGCGCAATTGCTGGGCAAGGCCGACCCGAAGCGCAGCTATGCGGTGTTCGAGTTGTTCGATGGCGAGAAGCCGTTGTCGCGCGAAGTGGTGTTCTTCGCGCCGGCCAAGCAGCTGGCGTTGCCCACCGCCAAGATCGACAGCCAATGGCGCGCCGATGGCGATGGCTACGCGCTGACTTTGCGCAGCGACACGCTGGCGCGCGAGGTGTGGTTGTCGTTCGGCGATCTGGAAGTGAACGTGGCCGACAACGCCTTCGACCTGTTGCCGGGCGAACCGCTGACGGTGCACGTCTCCAGCAAGCTGCCGCTGGCGCAGGTGCAGGCCGCGCTGCAGGTGCGCGACCTGGCCAGCACGCTGGCCGGCGCGCCGCCGGAGCCGGCCGAAGCGAAGTGATGCGGCCCTCATCCGCCCTGCGGGCACCTTCTCCCGCAGGGCGGGAGAAGGAACATCTGGCGATTGCAGGGCGATCAACTGCAGGAAGATCAACAGAACGAGTGGATCGCGTTTCCCATTGGCAACCGAGCAACTTGGCAACCGAGCACCTTGCCACCCGAGCACCGAGAGCATCTCCTTCTCCCGCCTGCGGGAGAAGGTGCCCCGCAGGGGCGGATGAGGGCAACGCTGTCCGTAAAAAAGTGATCCCTCTTGTTGCCCCCGCCTCAATAACAAAAACAAAAGACGCATGGCGGCAGCGCCACTGCGCAGGAGTGCATTGATGTCATCCGTGTTTGTATCGCGCCTTGCCATTGCGCTGGGCCTGAGCCTTGGGCTGCCGTGCATCGCGCACGCCGCCACCACCGACCGCAGCAGCAGCCCCGAACAACGCGCCGCTGCGCTGGTGGCGCAGATGAGCCGCGACGAAAAAGTGGCGCAGGCCATGAACGATGCGCCAGCCATTCCGCGCCTGGGCATCCCCGCCTACGAATGGTGGAGCGAAGGCCTGCACGGCATCGCGCGCAATGGCTATGCCACGGTGTTTCCGCAGGCGATCGGCCTGGCCGCCAGTTGGAACACTGCGCTGATGCAGCAGGTGGGCACCGTGGTGTCCACCGAGGCACGCGCCAAGTTCAATCTGGCCGGCGGCCCCGGCAAGGACCACACCCGTTACGCGGGGCTGACCATCTGGTCGCCCAATATCAATATCTTCCGCGACCCGCGCTGGGGCCGTGGCATGGAAACCTATGGCGAGGATCCGTTTCTGACCGGGCAGCTCGCAGTGGGCTTCATTCGCGGCCTGCAAGGCGATGATCTGAACCATCCCCGCACCATCGCCACGCCCAAGCACATTGCCGTGCACAGCGGCCCGGAACCGGGCCGGCATGGTTTCGATGTGGACGTGTCGCCGCGCGATGTCGAAGCGACCTATACCCCCGCCTTCCGCGCCGCACTGGTCGATGGACAGGCCTGGTCGGTGATGTGCGCCTACAACTCCCTGCATGGCACACCGGCCTGCGCGGCCGACTGGTTGCTCAATGGCCGCGTGCGTGGCGATTGGGGCTTCAAGGGTTTTGTGGTGTCCGACTGCGATGCGGTGGACGACATGACCCAGTTCCATTACTTCCGCCCGGACAATGCCGGCTCGTCGGCCGCATCGCTCAAGGCCGGCCACGACCTCAATTGCGGGCATGCGTATCGCGCACTGGGCACCGCCATCGAACGTGGCGAAGTCGACGAAGCACTGCTGGACCAATCGCTGGTGCGCCTGTTTGCCGCGCGCTATCGGCTGGGCGAACTGGAGGCACCGCGCAAGGACCCGTATGCGCGCCTGGGCGCCAAGGACATCGACAACACCGCCAACCGCGCACTGGCCTTGCAGGCCGCTGCCGAATCGATCGTGCTGCTGAAAAACAACGCCAATACCCTACCGTTGAAAGCCGGCACGCGGCTGGCGGTGATCGGCCCCAATGCCGATGCGTTGGCCGCACTGGAAGCCAACTATCAGGGCACTTCCTCCACACCGATCACCCCGCTGCTCGGCCTGCGCCAGCACTTCGGTGCGCAGCAGGTGCGCTACGCGCAAGGCGCGCCGCTGGCCGCCGGCGTGCCGGGCATGATTCCGGAAACCGCATTGCGCAGCGACGACAAGCCGGGATTGCGCGGCGAATACTTCGACAATGTCGATCTGGACGGTAGCCCGCGCGTGGTGCGGCAAGACCGCACCATCAGCTTCAACTGGGATCAGGTCAGCCCGGCCAAGGGCGTGCCGGCCGATCGCTACGCGGTGCGCTGGAGCGGCGAGCTGTTGCCGCCGGGTACCGGCGATTACACATTGGCGGTGCGTGTGGCGCGCTGCTTCGATTGCACCGGGCATGACCCGGTGCGGCTCTACATCGACGACAAGCTGGTGGTCGCCGGCAACGCCGAAGACAAGCACGTGCCGGCCGGCATGCACAACGCCGATGGCCGCAGTGTGGAAACCGTGCTGCATTTCGACGACACCCGCCCGCGCAAGATCCGTCTGGAAATGGAGCATCGCGGACAGGACCAGGGCCTGCGCCTGGAGTGGCTGGCACCGGCCGCCGCGCAACTGGCCGAGGCCGAACAGGCGGTGGCGCAGTCCGATGCGGTCGTGGCCTTCGTCGGCCTGTCGCCGGATGTGGAAGGCGAGGAACTGCGCATCGATGTGCCCGGCTTCGACGGTGGCGATCGCAACGACATCGCCCTGCCCGCCCCACAGCAAGCCTTGCTGGAACGGGCCAAAGCCTCCGGCAAACCGCTGGTGGTGGTGTTGATGAGCGGCAGCGCGGTGGCGCTGAACTGGGCCAAGGCCAACGCCGACGCCATCGTGGCGGCCTGGTATCCCGGCCAGTCCGGCGGCACCGCCATCGCGCGCGCACTAGCGGGCGACGACAACCCCGGCGGGCGCCTGCCGGTGACGTTCTACCGCTCCACCAAGGACCTGCCGCCGTACGTCAGCTACGACATGAAAGGCCGCACTTATCGCTATTTCAAGGGCGAGCCGCTGTTTCCGTTCGGCTATGGGCTGAGCTACACAAGTTTTGCCTACGACGCACCGCGCCTGTCCACCAGCACACTGCAAGCTGGCAGCACGCTGCAGGTGACCACAACGGTGCGCAATACCGGCAGCCGCGCCGGCGATGAAGTGGCGCAGGTATATCTGCAGTATCCGGACCGCCCGCAATCGCCGCTGCGCAGTCTGGTCGGTTTTCAACGCGTCCACCTCGCGCCCGGCGAACAACGCGAACTCACCTTTTCGCTGGATGCGCGTGCACTGAGCGATGTGGACCGCAGCGGCCAGCGCGCGGTGGAAGCCGGCGATTACCGCGTATTTGTCGGTGGTGGCCAGCCCGGTACCGGCGCCGCGGGTGAGGCAGCGGCATTGTCGATTTCGGGGCGCTCGCCGTTGCCGAAGTAAGAGTTACTAACGGGTTTACCCTGGCTATCACGGACCTTACAAGAAAGCCGATCGAGGCCCTGATGATTGCTCATGTCCGAGCGAAGGAAGTTCAAAGCGGAGTTCAAGCGTGGTGCGGTTGCGCAAGCCATTCAACCCGGCGTCAGTTGTGTCCAGGTCGACGCCCCCCGATTTTGAGTAGCGCCCCAGTTTGGAGTCCAATTTCCTATCCCGAGGAGATTGGACGTGAAGAAGCGTTTTTCCGAAGAGCAGATCATTGGCTTCCTGCGCGAGGCTGAAGCGAGCGTGGCCATCAAGGACCTTTGCCGGCGGAATGGCTTCAGCGAGGCCTCCTATTACCTATGGCGCAGCAAGTTCGGCGGCATGAGTGTGCCCGATGCCAAGCGGCTCAAGGACCTTGAGGCCGAGAACACGCGACTGAAGAAGTTGCTAGCCGAGCAGCTATTCGAGAACGACCTGATCAAGGATGCAATGCGAAAAAAGTGGTGAGCGCACCGGCACGTCGTACGCTGGTGCGCGAGTGGATCGATCGTGGTGCTAGCGAGCGTCATGCGTTGGCAGTGATCGGCATGAGCGCCAGTGCACTGCGTTATCGCCAGCGCGAAGATCGCAACGTCGAACTGCGCGAACGCATCGGTGCGTTGGCGCATCACCATCGCCGTTATGGCGTGGAAATGATCTATCTCAAACTGCGACAGGAGGGACGCCTCGTGAACTACAAGCGGGTCGAGCGGTTGTACCGCGAGCAGCAGCTACAAGTCCGTTGCCGCAAGCGGAAAAAAGTACCGGTGGGTGAGCGCCAGCCGCTGCTTCGGCCGGCGCGGGCCAACCAGGTGTGGTCGATGGATTTCGTCTTCGACCGCACCGCCGAAGGCCGGGTGATCAAGTGTCTGGTGATCGTAGACGACGCGACACACGAAGCAGTGACCATTGAGGTGGAGCGTGCAATCTCGGGCCATGGTGTGACGCGGGTGCTGGACCGGCTGGCCCTCAGTCGTGGCTTGCCTCAGGTCATCCGTACCGACAACGGCAAGGAGTTTTGCGGCAATGCCATAGTCGTCTGGGCGCATGCCCGTGGCGTGCAGTTGCGACTGATCCAACCAGGCAAACCGAACCAGAACGCCTACGTCGAATCCTTCAACGGCCGGCTACGCGACGAATGCCTCAACGAACACTGGTTCCCAACACTGCTGCATGCGCGCACCGAGATCGAACGCTGGCGACGCGAATACAACGAGGAACGACCCAAGAAGGCAATCGGCGGCATGACGCCGGCTACTTATGCCCAACACTTAGCAAACACCCATATCATCAACTCTGGACTCTAAATCCGACCGCTATTCACGGCGGGGGGACGTCGAGCCCTCAAAATTCTTGACCTGCTGTAGGCACGCATCGGCTTGTTTGCGAGCTTTCGACAGAGTGACCTCGAACCCTGAAGGATCTGGGTACACGGCCATGATGGATTGGTCCCGGAACCATTGCAGCGAGAAGTCGACATCTTTGTCCGCCATGGCAGCCCATCCCTGATAAGCGGTGCTCGACTGTGGGGCCTGTTGCGCGCTAGCAGGGGAAAGCATCTCGGACCCGAGCACCAAGGCGGCGCAGAAGACAGAAAGTACGCGGCTCGAAGACGGGCGGTGCTTTGGAACGGATGCCATTAGATGAGAGCCTTGATAGATCAGGTAGGTCAGGCAGGATCCATGCCAAGCTCTTCCGCGACAGATGTTATCCCTACTGGTCGCACGGTGTCCGCGGACGTCCGAGGGGTGTCCGCCTGTCCGCAGGTAGACGCGCCACAACAGTTCCGCATACTTATTGAGGAAAGTCTCGCGCCTTTTGCAGCCGGCCGGGTCAGGCCAGCTGCATGAAGGCATTGGTCAGCGTAATCCGCCGGTGACCAGGATCTCCTCACCGGTCACGAATCGGGCATCGTCAGATGCAAGGAACGTCACCACGCTTGCGATGTCTTCCGGCTGGCCTGCACGTCCAAGGGGCGTCTGCGCCACGATGCCACTTGCCATTTCCGAACCGACGATGCCGGCAGTGATCGTTCCTTCAGTGATTACAAATCCTGGGCTGACGACGTTGACCCGAATCTTGCGGGGGGCAAGTTCCTTGGCTAACACACCAGAAACTGCGTTCACGGCCGCCTTGCTAGCGGTGTACAGCGATGTACCTGGCGATCGCAAGGTGGTGATTGAGGAGGAGATGTTGACGATGCTGCCTTCATCTTGAAGATGCTTGATGGCGGCCTGTGTGGTCATGACCATGCCTAGAACATTAACGTCGAATAGGCGACGGTACTGATCCTCTGTGACGTGCTCTACCGCTCCCACATCCCAGACCCCAGTGTTGTTTACCAGTATGTCGAGACGCCCGAACTGCGTCACCGCAGATTCAATAAGTGCCTGTGCTTCGATGGCGATGGAGATGTCTGCCCGGACTGCAAACGCATTGCCGCCTGCTGCGGAGATAGCCTCAACCACGGCATCTGCTCCCGCCTTGCTCGACGCGTAGTTGACCACTACTGATGCGCCTTCTGCCGCCAACGCCTTTGCGATGCCAGCGCCGATCCCCTTTGAGGACCCCGTCACCACTGCCACCCTACCTGCCAGCTTCTTCATGTTGCTATCCTCGGTTGTTACTTTTGACATCGACATTGACCAGAGCTGCAGAACGCACACCCTAGTCCCGTAGTTCGGATATTATGAACTATGGCCACCAAGGTCAAGCGCTGCAGAAAATCACCATGAGACCCTTACTTCACCCTGCTATCGAAGACGTTCGACCCGCCGCGATTCTCCATGCGCTGTCGGACCCCAACCGTGCGGCGATCCTTGCCAAGATCCTCACTGACGGCCATGTCGAGGCGTGTGCTTCTGTCGCCGAGCTGGGCGATCGCGTGATTCCGAAATCATCGCTGTCGAATCATTTCAAGATCTTGCGCGAGGCTGGACTGATCCGCAGCGAGCGTCACGGTGTTGAGATGCGGAACCATTCGAGATTTTCAGAAATCAACGCCCGCTTCCCAGGGCTGGTAGCAGCGATCATCAACGCCTATGCATCGGACAACGCAGATGGCGCGCCCAACTTGAAATCGTAGGTCAAGATCCTACGCTGCGTGAACCAGCCGCTGGTCAGCGACCGCGAGCGGCGGCTGGTACGCATACTGGAGTGGAACAATATCAGCCTAGCCAGTTCGTGCATTCATTATCAGTCTCACTCCTACACACGGCCTTACCAGCCCCGGAGAAGCCAGCGATCTGCAGCGCTTCAGTGAGCAGCTGCAACTGATATCAAGCATTGAACAGCAACACGGCGGGCGCAGTCTTTTAAACGCTCCCTAACCCCGATAAACATAGATGTGTCCACTTTAAGTGCGAGCGTTCGTCGCGCTCGTTGCGGACAAGATTGGCATGCATCGCGCCATCGCTCCGGACGCAGGTCTGCGGCGGCGGCTCGGCCCACTCTGCCACGCAGGACAGCACAGGCATAAGAAGGTTACTCAGTGTTTCGAACGAAATTCATCTCAACCGTGGGCTTCCTGGTCGGCACGTTCCAGCCTAGGCCATTATTTCAACGCCAAGCGATAACTGGTTAAGACGAATCGAGCTCGCCAGTAAAATTTGCACGCCAAATCATTAGTCAATCATTATCCAATATGCAGTCACGTATTTTTTTACGAAGCTCTCATGTAGCAGTGACGATTATAAATTTTATTGCGCTTCCAATAATCTTGAAACATTCGCTTCGCGGTTTCAATTTGCGTTACTAGGCAACAATATGATCAACGAAGATGTACGTTAGCCAGCTCATTAGTCGCCGGTCCGCTCCCCATGTCTGACCCATCCGCGCCCGATCATCTACAGCGCAGTCTTTCCAACCGCCACTTGCAGCTAATCGCCATTGGCGGGGCAATCGGCACCGGCTTGTTCATGGGTTCGGGCAAGACGATCAGCTTGGCTGGGCCTTCAATCCTGTTCGTCTACCTGATCATCGGCGCAATGCTGTTCTTTGTTATGCGTGCCATGGGCGAGCTGCTGCTGTCCAACCTCGAATATAAGTCCTTCATCGACTTTTCCACAGATTTGCTTGGCCCATGGGCGGGCTTCTTCTGTGGATGGACCTATTGGTTCTGCTGGATCATCACCGCCATTGCGGATGTCATCGCGATCGCTGCTTACGCACAGTTCTGGTTTCCGGACCTAGCGCCGTGGATTCCAGCGGTGATTTGTGTATTACTCTTGCTTGCGTTGAACCTGGTGACAGTGAAGCTCTTCGGCGAGCTAGAGTTCTGGTTCGCACTAGTTAAGATCATCGCCATCTGCGCATTAATCATTACTGGCGCGGGGCTGGTGATGTGGGGGTTCCGTTCGCCTTCCGGCAACCTGGCATCGCTGTCCAATCTGTGGAATGACAGCGGCATGTTCCCAATGGGAATTGGCGGGTTCTTCGCCGGATTCCAGATCGCAGTGTTCGCCTTTGTCGGCATCGAGCTGGTCGGCACCACTGCTGCAGAAACCGCCGACCCGCATCGCAACCTGCCTAAAGCGATCAATTCAATCCCTGTCCGAATTCTGATTTTCTATGTGCTTGCCCTGATCGCTATCATGGCCGTGACGCCCTGGCGGCAGGTAGTGGCCGGCAAAAGTCCGTTCGTGGAGCTATTCGTACTTGCCGGAATACCAGCGGCGGCAAGTCTGATTAATTTTGTAGTGCTCACCTCCGCCACCTCGTCGGCTAACAGCGGTCTATTTTCGACCAGTCGCATGCTTTACGGCCTTGCCGAAGAGCAAAATGCACCAAAGGGATTTGCGAAGCTCTCTCGTGCAGCAGTGCCAGCACGCGGCTTGCTGTTCTCCTGCGTTTGCTTGTTGTTGGGCGCCATGCTGGTGTACCTAATCCCCAACCTAATCACCGCCTTTACTCTGGTCACGACATTGTCGGCGGTGCTCTTCATGTTCGTGTGGTCGTTGATTCTGTGCGCTTACATCGCCTATAGGCGCAAGCGCCCGGAGCTACACGCAGTGTCAGCTTTCAAGATGCCCGGCGGTGTGCTGATGTGCTACGTATGCCTCGCGTTCTTCGCCTTCGTAATTGTCTTACTGACCTTACAGACCGACACACGCCAGGCGCTGTTGGCCAGCCCGATGTGGTTCCTGATACTGGCCGTCAGTTATCTAGCCAAATCGCGCAGCGCAAGCGAAAAGAAATGATAAATTCATCAATAAACGCAAGTATTCCTACCAAGGAGAGAGCACGCCTGCCGATTAGCATGAATTTCATTAATTTTTTTTGAAGAAGCCGCATTTGCATAAAATGCCTTTATTGGCTCCGCGCTTAACAAGCGCGGAGCTCTTATTTTTTCGTTGAATTCCCAATATATGCTTTGAATGAAATGGCATTCGGCGACCTAATGATACCCTCAGCCCCATAAGGAAAACTAATTTTTCGGCATTTTTTCCACACAAAGCAAAAATGGCTTGCGATTTCTTGCAAGCACAGTCATGTCAAAATATAAATAATGAAACTTATTGAGGATGAGTTATTAAGTCCTGCGGATCGATGGCGTCTAGCCATTCAGCGGCTCCTGCGTCTTGCGGGCTTGAACTACGCTCCCGCGCATAGTATTTCGCACCCTACAATAATTTTCTAATATTTTTTTAATAACTTTAGATATAAGCCGAACATCGCGTCCACCTCTCCAAGGCAATCACTGTGCGATACATCCTGCAAGCTGCCATCACGTTGACTTTGATCAGTACTTCTCTGCCTTCCTTGGCTCAAGGGGGGGCTGCTGCCCAACGCAGATCAAGCTCGCCGGTGAGCACGGTTACGACCCAGTTGCCCCGTTCCGCTAGGCCCACGCATTACGCGGTAGAGATAACGCCGCATGCCGATGCACTTACCTTTGATGGCAAGGTGACCATTGACGTCGTCGTGCTGCAACCCACTGACAGCATCACGCTACATGCGGCCAAGCTCACCTTTGTCAACGCCACGCTCACCCAGCGCAAGCGTGGCACGCCGCAGCCAGCCATGGTCAGCGCCAATGATGAGGAACAGACTGCCAGCTTCACTTTTGAAAAGTCGCTGGCGCCCGGTAACTACGTGCTATCCATCGCCTATAGCGGGGTGATAAACACCCAATCCAACGGACTGTTTGCTGCTGATTACCCGACACCGCAGGGCCCACGGCGTGCATTGCTTACTCAGTTTGAGGCGGCCAATGCACGCAACTTCATTCCCTCCTGGGACGAGCCCAACTTCAAGGCCACCTTTGATCTGGCTGTGAATGTACCGGCCGCGCAAATGGCGATCAGCAACCTATCGGTGGCCAAGTCCACAGCGATCGCCGGCGGATTGAAGCGGGTGGTGTTCCAGCGCACGCCCCCTATGTCCACGTATCTACTGTTCCTGGGTGTTGGCGATTTTGAGCGCGCCACGATCAAGGCCGAGAATGGCACCGAGATCGGCGTGGTGGCCCAGACCGGCAAGCTGGGTCAGGCGCAGTTTGCGCTGGAGTCGTCGCGCAACCTTCTGCATGAATACAACGCATATTTCGGCGAGCCTTACCCGTTGCCAAAGCTAGACAACATTGCCGCACCGGCACGCTACAACGCAGCTATGGAGACCTGGGGCGCCATTCTCAGTGCCGAAGCTTATCTGTTGCTGGATCCGGCAGTGGCTGGCATTGACGACAGGCAACGTGCCTTCGGCGTGGCCGCGCATGAAATCGCGCATCAGTGGTTTGGCAACCTAGTCACCATGGCCTGGTGGGACGACCTGTGGCTCAACGAGGGCTTTGCCAACTGGATGGGAGCGCGTACGACGCAGAAGCTGCACCCGGAGTGGGACAGCAACAACATGTTTCCAGCTCTGCGTAGCCGCAGTGCTATGCAGGGCGACGCATCTGCCACCACTCACCCGGTGGTGCAGCACGTGACCACGGTGGAGCAAGCCGATCAGGCGTTCGACCAGATCACCTACAACAAGGGTGAAGCGATCATTGCGATGCTGGAAGATTACCTTGGTGCCGAGCAATGGCGCGATGGTGTCCGGCGCTACATCCGCCAGCATCGCTACGGCAACACCACCACCGATGACCTTTGGCAGCAATTCGATGCCGTAGCGCCAGGCAAGCAATTCACTCACGTGGCGCATGACTTCACCCTGCAACCGGGCGTGCCCTTGATCAAGGTGCGCACCACCTGCACTGTGGGCAGCACCACGGTTGATCTGGAGCAGGGCGAGTACACGCTGGATCGCCCGAACAAGACGCCGCTGCGCTGGCGCGTACCGGTGGCTGTACGCGGTGCCAGTGGCACGCTCACGCGTGTGCTGGTGGACGGCACCGCGCAACTACAATTGCCTGGGTGCGGTGGGCCTGTTGTGGTTAATGCCGGGCAAAACGGCTACTTCCGCACGCTTTATTCGCCCGCTGATTTCAAGGTGCTGCGCACAGGTTTCTCCACATTGCCGGTCGTGGATCAGATGGGCGCACTGATGGACACCAGTGCGCTTGCCACCAACGCCCTGCAACCGGAGGCCGACCTGCTCGATCTCACCACCAGCGTGGCATCCACGGCACCACCAGACGTGTGGCAGGTGGTGGCCGAGCTGTTCGACGGAATCGACACGGTATTCGATGGCGCGCCCAAAGAGCAGGCCGCATGGCGTAGCTACGCGGCGTCGCGGTTGACGCCAGCTTTTGGCAACCTGGGCTGGGACAGCCGCGTCAACGAGCGCAGCCAGGTGAAGCTAGCGCGCGCGCAATTGCTCAGCGCGCTGGGCGCCATGGGCGAGCCTGCCATCGTCGCAGAAGCGCGGCGCCGCTTTGTCGCGTTTGAATCCGATCCCGATGCATTGCCGCTTGATCTGCGTAAGAGTGTGTTGGACATCGTGTCCCGCCATGCCGACGCCGCCACATGGGATCGTCTACACGTTCTGGCCAAGGCACAGACCAGCAACACGCTGCGTACGCAGTACTACGTGCTGCTTGCGAATACGCAAGATGCTGCGCTGGCACAACGTGCACTTGACCTAGGCATGACCAGCGAGCCTGGCGGCAACATCGGCATGCGCATGATTTCGCAGGTGGCACGCCAGCACCCGGACCTGGCGTTTGACTTCGCAGTCGCGCATCGCGAACAAGTAGACACACTGATCGGCGCAACCTCCCCCAGCGGCTTCTACACGCGCCTGGTTGCCACCTCGGCCAACCGGCAGACCGCCGACAAGGTCAAGGTGTACGCAGACCACTATCTTGAGCCAGACGCACGCAGCAATGCAGAAAAAGCCATCGCCGCCATTCAAACGCGCGTCACGCTGAGAGAGCGACGGGTTCCGGAAATTGAAGCTTGGCTGAGAGGGCGTAAAGAGTGAGTGCATTTACAGATGCATCGTTCTGTTGCTGCTCGCCCCATGCCCTCAGTCCAAATCAAGTGGGGCTGAGGCTGGTTGATGGACTAAAGAGCGATCTAGCGCTTCACCCTTTGTTTCCATTTACATTCAATTAAAATCGTCTAAAAAAATATCTATTCAACGCAAATTACGAGTCACCCACCTTAACGACAACGCACAATTGGTCCGGAAAAATGCTATCAATAGCATGTATTGCTTTTGGTAGTGCAGCTCTTTATTGCTAGCGCAATCTTTTATTAAAAATCAACAGGCCTGATACAAAAATCATGGATTCATATAGAAAATACTTGAATTATTCAGGCGTGATTTGTCGAGCGCAGTTTTTTTACTAGGTCGCGCCTGCCCAATGCTCCAATGATCTCAACAACATGGCGCGGCATCAATCCACAGCAAAACAGGCTTAGCTCGGGCCGGCTGAGGCTTGGCATCCGGGCAACGAGCAAGCGCTTGCCGCCGACTCGTTGCTACCGTTTTTTCGACAGCGTAGTGATTGATGAAGATAATGGACGTCGCTGGCGCATTCGTATTGCACGTCCATGTGTGCAGCCACCCAGCCGCGGTTTTCCGTCCCTGTGGATGCTGGACGGTAACCGGGCGCTTACCCACTTCGATACCGTCTTGCTGTGCCGGTTGTCGCAGCTGCCGGCGCCGCCCGTGCTGGTGTTTATCGATGCCGACCACGACCTGCTGATCGATTTGCCTACCCGCGCTCGCGATTATACGTTCCAGCCGGCCGACCATCCGTTTCTTAAAGCTCCCGATGCGCCAGACGGGCTGGTAGGTGGCGGCGCGCAAGCATTGCTCAATGCTCTGCTGCTGAAAGCAATGCCTGCTATCACACACCACGTGCGGTTGGATCACAGTAGGCAGGCGCTGTGGGGACACTCATTGGCCGGACTGTTCGTGTTGCACGCGTTGTATGCCGGCGACGGCCTGTTCACCGATTTTGCCACTGCCAGCCCATCACTATGGTGGGGGCAAGGCGCACTGTTAGGCACGCCCGAGGAGCACTTCATTGCAGGCGGGTCGCACTATCCCGCGCGTATATGGATATTTCTCGGTGGAGCAGAGCGAGCCGGCCAGATCGATCCGCGTAGCCGTGAACGTCCTGATCACACAGACTTATTGACTGCAATTCAAGGCGCGCCAGCTGATGCAGCATTGCATCTGGCAAGGCGCCTGGCGACGCTGCCAGGTCTTGCAGTGCGCTACCGCGAGTTCCCCGCCCTGCATCATGCGGCAATGTTCCATGCTTCATTGCGCGCGGTATTGCAACACATTGTCGGACTCCCGAGCCGGGGGCCTCGTAACCGCGGGTTATGAGTCGGTCGGGCTGTCGATGGCTACTACTGGCAAGCAAGTCAAAGCCGGCATGTCCCACACAGCTGTACTAAACGGCAATCGTGCGCTTCGCGCATGCAGCGGGAACTTTGCGGACGGCAGGAACAGGCGATTCTCCGGCGCGTGGATGTCGAATCGGCCAGTCTCTTGAAGCTTCGCCAGCAACTCGTTGTTCTTAAGCGTCTGCTGCTCGATGTTGTGGTGATCTTGAAAAAGCGTCCGGTAGTTCGGCATGACTCAGGCTCCTTCCTATTGGCTCGCGGCTCGCTTCAACGGTTCACGACGTCGTAGAACCAGAGGCCGTCCGATTGGCCTTCGTTGCCAATCCCCGCTGCCTCAACAGCGTCCTTGAACACCCGATCGCAAAAAACACCGCCATGGAAGGGAAGCCTGAAAACGTGGGCCTCTCCAAGCACGTCCCGTTTAAAAGCCAAACGACTCCCACCGGCCAAGCTGTAATACCTTCCGTCCTCATAGTCATCGCTGATCTTGATATCGAGCTCGGAGGCTTCCTCGTCCAAGGCATCCAACGTCCGCACGACATCGCAAAGGAAGACGGTCGGCCCCCTGGAGCCATCGATCAAGCGATAGTCGGCGTCAGTGAAAACGAAGGCATCTGCGTCCACGGACTCCATCACTTGGCGAAGCCGTTGGGAGACCAACCAGTACCCACTGAAGCCACCCTCCAGATCCTGCGGCAATCCCCCTTCGCTGGGGATATAGACCAGGCGCGGAGTCTCGTGCAGTGGGGGAAACCCACCCTCGTCTGGCTTCAAGATGAGCCGCGGAGGCGACAGCAATGCCTTCTCGTTCTCGAAGACCACGCCGTGACCTTTTCCACCTCGGCGGGCATCGGGACGCAACTGGAAGAACTCACCGACCTTGGGTTCGTTGATCGTCTTCTTTTCCATGTATCCGGTCTCCTCCATGTAGCCGCCACCCCATTTTTCTGCGCAAAAGTTTACCGCTCTAACCTTGTCCGTGCGACGCCCACAGTCCTGGATAGCGACTGGATCCAGAACGGCTAACACCCCCTCCTTGAACAATGTCTTTTAAGTATTTTGTACGCATGATCTGCAACAGGAGTCGGATGCCGTTACCGGCGCCTGCTGGGTTATTGACACGTGTTGCGCTGCATCGCATGACCGCCATATCGCTGCTGTGCGCGGCCGAATTGGTGCGCAATCGGCAAGCAACACGATGATGTCCGCACATACTTCACACCTGCTTGACAGACCCAAGCATGAGGTCTATCACTGGCTGCGGTCGGCAGTCCACGCCATCGGCGATCGGTACGACTCATCGACGGCAAAAGCGTTTCCACGCGGCACGCACACTGGGAGAGGATTGTATGCAGCAGCGTCGTATCCACCCGCGTATCCGCGTTGCCGTGATCGCTGCCCCGAGGGTGCAGCGCGCATGACCAAGCACTACAAATTGAGCGCCATGCGCTCGCGTTCCAAATGCATCGCCGGCTACTCGCCGCCACGCCACTGACGCCTGCAACGCTGTTCTAGCTGGCAGACGCTCCGGCGCAATTCCCGTTCGGTCTTTCGCACACGCATCGCGCGTGGCGTTTATTGCCGTGCGCGTGTATCGCCGTGCAGATCGTCTGCCCTGACACAAGGCATCGCAAGGCCGTTACCCCCTGGTAACGCGGCCCAGCATCTGGCGAGGTGGCATGTGCATAAGCATGAGCGTTTGACCCGTAAGCAATTGATCGTGGCGATCCTGGCCGTGACCGGCATGGCCTCGGCCGCAACTGCGTTGGCGGGCACGGTGGAGGGAACCCTCAAGGAACGCAGCAGCGGCAAACCGGCTGCCAATGCGAAAGTACGCATCGCCGGCACCGCGTACAGCGCGGTGGCCGATGCGGGCGGGCACTTTGTCATCCACGACGTACCTGCCGGGCAGTACGCACTGAATCTGGACTACCCCGGTTTCAGCGCAGCCGACACCAGCGTACAGGTCGGCGACAGCGGCAACGCTGCGGTAACCATCGCACTGGACGAGGTCAAGCAATTGAAGGCGATCAGCGTGGTGAGCAACCGCTACGACGCCAGCGATCTGAAGATCAATGCCGCCAATACCGTCGATGTGCTGTCGGCCAACGATCTGCAGCGCACCGCTGTGCACAACGTGGCCGAAGCGCTGGGCCTGATCGCCGGCATCAACATCACCAGTACCGGCTCGGGATACTTCGGCGGCATCGATGGCGCCGCACGCGGCGAAGGCATGTTCGCCTCGGTGCGTGGGTTGCCGTCCGAATACAACGTCAACATGATCGACGGCGTCACCGTGGCGCAAGGCATGCCGTATAGCCGCAGCGTGCAACTGAGTTTGTTGCCGCCCACCGGCCTGCAGACCATCGTGGCCAACAAGACCTCCACCGCCGACATGGACGGCGATGCGATCGGCGGCACGCTGGATTTCCGCACCCCCACCGCCTACGACTTCAAGGACGTGAGCAGCGGCAGCGTTACCGGTAGCGGCCGGGTGGAAAGCCGTGCGC
Organism: Xanthomonas sp. WHRI 8932A; assembly: GCF_035012785.1. Taxonomy (NCBI): domain Bacteria; kingdom Pseudomonadati; phylum Pseudomonadota; class Gammaproteobacteria; order Lysobacterales; family Lysobacteraceae; genus Xanthomonas; species Xanthomonas sp. WHRI 8932A. Next base: position 112,464 of record NZ_JAYGQQ010000005.1, on the reverse strand, counting down.
GCGATTACGGCGGCGATGGATTGGGCGGCGGGTTTGGCGGCGAGTTCCAGCACAAGTTCGGCGACGCGCAGCAGTTCGGCGTGTATGCCAGCGCCTACTACGACTACCGCACCACCACCAACAGCGAAGTGGCCGCCGCCACCAGCGCGCTCAACGATGGCTCGTGGGAGTACTTGAACACCGATGCCAGCGGCGGCAACGCGGCCGGCTTCGATCCGCAACACAACCTCACCAGCACCGGCATGAATGTCGGTATCGCCGCGGGATGGGAGCGCCGTTACGGCGGCAATGCCTCGTTCGACTGGCATGTGGACGACAGCCTGTCGCTGTACGCGCGCATGACCTACGCCTACGCCAAGACCGAGCAAGGCACCACCTTCGTGCAGTTGCTACCGCAGGATGTGCGCTACGTACCGAGCGGCACGCCGGGAGGTTTCACGCCCGACATCGGCCGCATCGCGGCGCGCTTCTGGTACGAAACCAATCCGGAAATCGCCGACCTGGCGACCTTCCAGATCGGCGCAAAAAAAACGGCAGGCGGCTGGACCTTCATGCCCAACCTGTTCTACAGCTTCGGTGACAACGACCGCCCCGACCATGTCGAAATCGACGGGCGGCAAGACAAGTTCACTCAGGACAACTACGCCTATTCCGGCAACACGTTCGTGCGCTACGGCGGCGGTGCGTTCCCGTACCCGCAGCTCACACCCGCACTGCTGGCGCAGGTCAACAATATCCCCTCGTTGTTTGCCAGCAGCTATGGCGAGCAGACCAAGATCTACTCCGGCCAGAAGAAAGGCGGCGCGCGTTTCGATACCCGCTACGACTTCGAAGATGGCGCGCTGCGGTCGGTGCAGTTCGGGGTGAAGTACAGCAAGAGCAGCCGCCGCTACACCAATCGCGACTGGTATACCGGTGGCGTGGATGGCGCCACCATGCTGGGCGACCTGGGTATTTTCACCGGCACCTATGGGTCGATCTTTCCCGGTAAATACGCCTGGAACACACCGCGCGTGAGCGAAGCGGCGGTGGCCGGCGTGATCGCCCAGCATCTGACCGACGATGACCTGGACACCTGCGGCAGCGCGTTCTACGTCAACAACTTCAACTGCAACACCATGCGCGGCACCGAGGCGGTCAGCGCCGCCTATGCCACCGCCACCTTCACTGTGGGCAACCTGGATATCGTGCCGGGCGTGCGCTTCGAACACACCGGCATCGACAACACGTTCTGGGTGAGCCCGGTGGATGCGGACGGTAACCAGATCGTCGGTTACTTCGACCACAACAGCACCTCCTACAACGAACCGCTGCCCAGCGTGTTCCTGACCTGGCGGCCGAATCTGCGCACCGCGTACCGTGCGTCGCTCTGGACCAGCTACACGCGCCCGGCGTTCGTGCAATTGGGCGGCGGCAGCCAGATCGACATCTCCAATGGCGTCACCACCATCACGCAAGGCAATCCGGATCTGAAGCCGATCGAATCGACCAACCTGGATCTATCCGGCGAATGGTCTACCGAACGCGGTGGGTTCTTTTCGCTGGCCGGCTTCTACAAGCAGCTGCGCAACTACATCTACGACGCCGGCTCGGCCCAGGCCAACGGCAGCACCACCGGCAGCGGAACGGTGCTGTACCACATGCCCACCAATGGCGGCGACGGCAAAATCTACGGGGTGGAACTCAGTGCGCGGCAAAAGTTCCAGGACCTGCCGGCGCCGTTCGACGGCCTGGGCATCAGTGCCAATGCCACCCGCCAACACGCGCGCGCCGACCTCGGGCTGGACGGCTTCGACAACGAACACATGCAGTCGGCGCCGTCGGCGATGGCCAACCTGGAACTGTTCTACGAACACAGCGGTTTTTCGTTGAACCTGAGCTATCACTTCAGCAGCTCGTACCTGCTGGGCTACGACTTCCTGCATGAAGGCGCACCGTGGAACGACCTGTGGGCACGCCCGACCCGGCGCGTGGATCTGCACACCGGCTACCGCTTCGACAACGGCGTGAGCATGGACATGTCGATCTCCAACCTGACCAAGGAATACAGCTACTGGGCGCATGTGGGCCGCAGGAATCTGGCGATCTCCGACATCGTCGATGCTGGCAGCACAGCGCTGTTGACGGTGAAGTACGCGTTCTAGCGCAGCGGTGCATGACGCCGCGTCGCCGGTGGCGGCGTGGCGACGCCTTCCCTTTCGGCTGGAGAGACGATGAAGCGCAGGACCTTGTGCACGTTCGGCCTGTTCGCGCCGTTAGGCTTGGCGGCCACACCAGCGCTGCGATCGCCGGCGCGCACCGCGCTGCCGGTGCCGCTACCGGATGGGCAGCCGCATGCGTTCGGGTTCGCGCACGGCCGCTTCACCCTGGACGGGCAGCCCTGGCAATTGCGCAGCGGCGAAATGCATCCGCTGCGCATCGCGCGCGCCGATTGGCTGCACCGCATCCGCATGGCCAAGGCAATGGGGTTGAACACCATCGCGTTGTACCTGATGTGGAACGCGCTGGAACGCGAACCGGGGCAGTTCGATCTGGACACCGGCGAGCGCGATTTCGCCGCCTTCATCCGGCTATGCCAGCAGGAAGGGATGTGGGTGTATCTACGGCCCGGCCCGTACGTGTGCGCCGAGTGGACGCTGGGCGGGCTGCCGCCGTATCTGCTGCGCGAGCCGGACATGCGCCTGCGCGATGCCACCGACGCGCGCTACATGGCTGCGGTGCAGCGCTACATCGACGCAGTGGCGCCACGGATCGCACCGCTGATGGCCAGCGCGGGCGGACCGGTGCTGATGCTGCAGATCGAGAACGAATACAACATGCACGGAGCCGATGTGGGCTACCTGCAGGCCTTGGCCGCGCTCTGGCGCTCGCACGGCATCGCCGGCCCATTCTCCCTGGCCGAGGGTCTGAAGGATCTGCGTCGCCGCAAGGCGTATCTGCCTGGTGCGGCACTGGGCCTGGATGGTGCGGACATGGCAGACCTGCAGGCCGCCAAGCAGTTCGCGGGCGACGCGCCGGCCTGGGTGGCCGAAGGCTATCCGGGCTGGTTGACGCATTGGGGCGACGACGACGTTGCACGGCGCGATTACGCGCCGATGCTGCGGCAACTGATGGCCGCCGGCGACTCGTTCAATCTGTACGTGGTGCACGGCGGCAGCAACTTCGGCCTCAGCGCCGGTGCCAATGCCGAAGACGACGGCTCGCAATTCCAGCCGGCGCTGACCAGCTACGACTACAGCGCTCCCATCGACGAAAGTGGACGTGCCACACCCGCCTACATGGCGCTGCGCGGGATCATCGCAACGCATCTCGGCACATCGCTGCCGCCGATACCGGCTGCACCGCCGCGCGCGCGTTTTGCATCAGTCACTGCCCGCCCGGTGGCCGCGCTGTGGGACAACTTGCGTGTCGACCCTGTACACACCGAGCGGCCCACCGACAACCAGACCCTGCTCAAGCAGAACCTTGGATTGGTGGTGTACCAGCGTCGCATCGCGGCCGGCGCACAACTGCATCTGGGGCAAGTGCACGACTACGCGCTGGTGCATCTGGACGGTGCCGAACTTGGGCATGTGTCGCGCATGCAGCACGCACGCCTGCACAGCGACCCGCAGCTGGCATTGCCGCCGTCCACCGCTACCGAGCGCACGTTGGAGGTGTTGGTCGACAGCTTCGGGCATATCAATTTCGGCCCGGCCTTGGGCGATGCAAAAGGCTTGCTGGGCCCGGTGCAGCTGGATGGCAAGGAGCTGCACGACTGGCAGGTGCAGGGCCTGCCGCTGGACGGCGACCACGCGCCGACGCTACGCCCGCTGCAAGCAGCACCCACTCGGCCCGGCCTGTTCTTCGCTGCCGACATCGCGTTGGAGACGGTCGGCGACATCTATCTGGACATGGGTCAGTGGCGCAAAGGCTATCTGTGGATCAACGGCCGCCTGCTCGGGCGTTACTGGAACATCGGCCCGCAGCAGTGTCTGTTCTGCCCTGGCGCGTGGCTGCAGCCGGGCAACAACGCAGTGCTGGTGCTGGATCTACACCAACTGGAACCGACCGCCATTCACTGCGCCGATGGGCTGACCTCGGCACACAGCGCGCGCCCTGTCGCGGCACTCGCACACCCAGAGCGCTGCGCATGTTGACCGCCCCCATCGCGCCACTTTCAGCCACGCCCGTCGCTGCACCGCCGCGCACGCTCGGCGTGTGGAGCGCGCTGTCGGCCAACCTGCTCAACATGATCGGCATCGGCCCGTTCATCACCATTCCGCTGGCGTTGTCGGCGCTAGCCGGGCCGGCGGTGTTGCTGGGCTGGGTCGCCGGTGCACTGCTGTGCCTGTGCGATGGACTGGTGTGGGCCGAACTGGGCGCGGCGATTCCGCGCTCGGGCGGGCCGTATCACTATCTGCGCGAGGCCTATGGGCGCGAACACTGGGGGCGGCTGTTCGGCTTTCTGTATCTGTGGCAGACGCTGTTGACCGCCCCGCTGTCGGTGGGCTCGGCGGCGGTGGGCTGCGCGCAGTACCTGGCCTTCCTGATGCCAGGGCTGGGCCATGCTCAGCTCACCGCAATCGCGATGACGCTCTGCGCGTTCAACACGCTGCTGCTGTATCGCAAAGTGCGCTCGGTGCAGGTGCTGTCGCTGCTGGTCAGCGCGGTGGTGATCGGCGCTTGCGTGTGGATCATCGGCAGCGGCGTACTGCATTTCGATACCGGCATCGCGGCAGAGTTTTTGCACGCACGCCCTGCGTCGCCGCATGGATTCTGGTTGGGCTTCGGCGCGGTGGCGCTGATCGCGGTCTACGACTACGGCGGCTACAACAACGTGTGCATGCTCGGCGGCGAAATCCGCAGGCCGCGACGCACGATTCCGCGCGCGGTACTGCTCTCGATCCCGATCGTAGCGCTGCTGTATCTGGGCCTCAACATCACCCTGCTCGGCGTGCTGCCGTGGCAACAGGCCGCGCAGTCGAAGGCGGTGATGGCCGACTTCATGCATACCATCTACGGCCCCATCGGCGCCACAGTGGCGGTGGCACTGATCGCGCTGGCGGCATGGGGCTCGGCGCTGGTGGTGCTGCTGGGCTATTCGCGGGTGCCGTATGCGGCCGCTGCGGCCGGGCAGTTCTTCGCGGTGTTCGCGCGGCTGCATCCGCGTGGTGGATTTCCTACCGTGTCGCTGCTGTTCGTCGGCGCAACCTCGACCCTGGCCTGCCTGCTGTCGCTGGAAGATTTGATCGCCACCTTGATGATCATCCAGATCCTGTTCCAGTTTCTGGCGCAATGCCTGGCGGTGGTGCTGCTGCGTCGCAAGCGTCGCAGGCGTGCGTTTGCGATGCCGCTGTATCCCTGGCCGCTGCTGATCAGCGTCGTGGGCTGGCTCTACCTGCTGGCCACCAGCCCGGGACGGCGCCTGCTCGCGGCAGTGTTGGCGCTGTGCGTGGGTAGTGCGGTGTATCTGATCCAGGCACGGAGGGAGCGCGCATGGCCGTTCCAGCTGCAATGAGCACTGCGCAGATCGCGGTGGTCGGCGAGGTATATCTCGACCATATCTTCAGCGGCTTCGCACGCTGGCCGGCACCGGGCGAAGAAGCGTTCGCGCAGCACTACCGGCGCGAACTCGGCGGCGGCACCGTCATCACCGCCTGCGCACTGGCGCAACTGGGCTACAGCGTGCGTGTGATCGGTGCGATCGGCGCGCAGGATCGCGCACTGTTCGTGCAGCGCCTGGGCGACTTTGGCGTTTCGGCCGACGGGCTGATCGACTCGCCCAGCGGTACCGGCGTGACCACCAGCGTCTCGCTGCACGACGACCGTTCGTTCTTCACCTATGCCGGCGCCAATGCGGAGCTCCCCGCGTTGCTGCTGCGCGAAGACACCATCGCCGCCCTGTGTGCGGCCACGCATGTGCATTTCGCGCTGCCGTTGCCGGCCGTAGTGGCACGCACGTTATTGCCGCAGCTGGCGCGCGCCGGCTGCAGCACCTCGCTGGATGTCGGCTTCAGCCCGCAATGGCTCGCCGACCCAGACAACCGCGCCACCTGTCGCGCAGTGACCTGGTTCCTGCCCAACCAGAAGGAAGCCGCACAGATGGGCTGCGGCGACGGCGCCGACGCCTGCAGTGCCTGGGCACAGGCGCAAGGCCTGCATCAGACGGTGATCAAGCACGGCGCTGCCGGCGCGATGGTCGTCGATGCCGGCGGTGCGCGTCTGATTGCCGCGCCCCAGGTGCAGCTGCGCGACAGCACCGGCGCCGGCGATGCCTTCGATGCCGGCTTCATCGCCGCGTCCCTGCAAGGGCAGTCATTGGACGCCGCCGCCCAACAGGGCTGCCGCTGCGGCGCGGCGTGTTGCAGCGCGCTGGGCGCACTGGACGGTCTGATTTCTATCTCTCTCCTTTTCTCCCCCCACTGAGGACGTTCCATGAGCAGTTCTGTCGACAATCGCAAGCTGACCCTGATCGGCGGCGGCGGCGTGCGCACACCATTGGTGGTGTACGGCGTCAACGAAGCCGCCGAGGCACTCGGCGCCCGCGAGATCGTGCTGTACGACCCCGACCAGGAGCGGCTGGCCTTGATGGTGGCGATGGGCCGCGCCATCGTGGCCGAGTCCGGCGGCACCCTGCAGGTGCATGCCGCAACGTCGTTGGAAGCGGCCATCGAAGGCGCGCACTTCGTGCTCAACAGCATCCGCATCGGCGGCATCGCCCAGCGCGCCTCCGATGAAAAAACCATCATCGACCACGGCTATTCCGGTCAGGAGACCACTGGACCCGGCGGCGTGGCCAAGGCGCTGCGCACGGTGCCGGTGGCGATCGAGCAGGCACGCATGATCGAGCGGCTGAGTCCGGACGCATGGCTGGTCAGCTTCACCAACCCGGCCGGGCTGGTCACCCAGGCCATCACCGCGCACACCCGCGCGCGCGTGGTCGGCATCTGCGATACGCCGGTGGAGCTATTCCACAACATCGCGCGCGCGCTGGGCGAGCCGGCCGCCGATGTGGAGTGCGACTACGTCGGCCTCAATCACCTGGGCTGGATCCGCGCGGTGCGTTTGCGCGGGCAGGACATCATGGATCGCATCCTCGACGACGACGCCATCCTGCGTCAGCTGTATCTGGCGCCGCTGTTCGATGTCGAAATGCTGCGCGCGTTGCGGCTGATCCCCACCGAGTACCTGTATTTCTTCTACGAACGCCGCCGCGCCCTGGACAACCAGCGCGCCAGCGGGGCCAGCCGCGGGGGCGAGATCGAGCGGCTCAACCGCAGCCTGATCGCCGACCTGCGCAGCCGCCTGGAGGCTGGCGACAACGCCGGCGCGGTGCAGACCTATGCCGCCTACCTGGCGCAGCGCTCCGGCTCGTACATGAAGCTGGAGGCCGAAGCCGGCTCGGCGTTCGCACCGGATCTGGCGCCGCAGCCGGATCCGTTCCGCGCCAGCACCGGCTATCACCGCATCGCGGTGGACGTGATGAGCGCATTGACCGGCGCACGCCCGGGCCGGCACGTGGTCAACGTGCGCAACCGCGGCGCAATGGCCGAGCTGGCCGACGACGACGTGGTGGAAATCGCCGCAGACATCGACCGCGACCGCATCGTGCCGATTCCCGCCGCGCCCCTGCCGGACGCGGTGCATGGCCTGGTGCGTGCGTTCAAGGCCTACGAACACGCCGCGATCGACGCCGCACTCAGCGGCAGCCATCGGGATGCCTGCAAGGCCATGCTGATCCATCCGGCGATCGGCGAGTGGGGCCCATCGCAGCGCCTGCTGGACGCCTTGTTCGGGCACGACCACCACGACGGCCACTGCGCCGGCCCGGCACACTGGCGCGGGCATGCGGCCGGGTGATGGAGCCGGCCTGCGGATGTCGGCGTGGCCGGCACCACGCCGACGCTGGACGCCTTGTTCGGGCACGACCACGACAACGACGGCCACTGCGCCGGCCCGGCGCACTGGCGCGGGCATGCGGCCGGGTGATGGAGCCGGCCTGCGGATGTCGGCGTGGCCGGCACCACGCCGACGCTGGACGCCTTGTTCGGGCACGACCACGACGACGGCCACTGCGCCGGCCCGGCGCACTGGCGCGGGCATGTGGCTGGGTGATGGAGCCGGCCTGCGGATATCGGCGTGGCAGGCACCACGTTGATATCCGCAGGTGTTCCCGCCAGGCCGCGCCGCCACGGCCTGGCAGGCATCCGGCGGCGCGCGCACCCCCAAAATTGTGCGAGCGCACTATGCAGTTTCGACGCACACGTTGTATGGTCATCGGGAATTGGTCATGCATAGGTCTCATCGCCCAGGCTGCCGTCTCGCAGCCGCCAGCGCAGGGAGAACCGTCATGCGGATCGCAGGTCGAATCCATGGAGTCTTGAGGTCATGCATACCCGCCGCGACATCCTTCAGCTACTGGGCGCCAGCGCCGGTGCCGGCCTGCTGCCCGCGTTCGCGGCAGCGCCTGCTGCCGGCGCTTCCACGGCCGGCGGCGCCTTCGTCAGCAAGCGTCCGCCCAAGGCGCAGCGCCGCTTCGTCAGCAAGGCGGTCGAGCAGCAGATCGTGCAGATCAAGGCGCAGATCGCCGACCCGGAACTGGCCTGGCTGTTCGAGAACTGCTACCCCAATACGCTCGACACCACGGTGGAAACCGGCACCCGCAACGGCAAGCCGGATACCTTCGTCATCACCGGCGACATCCATGCGATGTGGCTGCGCGATTCGTCCGCACAGGTGCATCCTTACGTGCCGTTGGCCAAGCGCGACCCCGCGTTACGGCGCATGTTCCATGGGCTGATCCAACGCCAGGCCGCGTGCATCCGGCTCGACCCGTATGCCAACGCCTTCCTGCCCGATGGCCAGACCCAGCGCCTGAAGTGGTCGCTCAACGACATCACCGAAATGAAGCCCGGCGTGGGCGAGCGCAAGTGGGAAATCGATTCGCTGTGCTACCCCATCCGCATCGCGCACGAATACTGGCGCGCCACCGGCGACACCGCACCCTTCGACGACGACTGGCGCGAGGCGATGCACGTAGTAGTCAAAACCTTCCGCGAACAACAGCGCAAGGACAATCGCGGCCCGTACGTGTTCCAGCGCCCCTCCCCGCTGGCCACCGAAACCCTGGTGCTGGAAGGCTACGGCCAGCCGACCAAACCCAACGGCATGATCCACTCGATGTTCCGCCCGTCTGACGATGCCTGCGTGTTTCCGTTGTTCGTACCGGCCAACCTGTTTGCGGTGGCCTCGCTGCGGCAGTTGGCGACGATGAGCAACGCGTTGCATCGCGACACCGCCTTCGCCGCCGAGTGCACCGCACTGGCCGATGAAGTGGAAACCGCAACGCGCCAGTTCGGGCAGTTGCGCGATACCGATGGGCAAGCCTATTGGGCCTTCGAAGTGGACGGCTTCGGCAACCAGTTGTTTATCGACGACGCCAACGCCCCCGGCCTGCTCAGCCTGGCGTACCTGGGCTGCTGCGATCGGCGCGACCCGGTATTTTTGCGTACACGCCAGCTGGCCTGGAGCGAACGCAACCCCTATTTTTCGCGCGGCACCGCGGCCGAAGGCGTCGGCAGCCCGCACAGCGGCATGGGCACCATCTGGCCGATGTCCATCGTGCAATACGCGCTGGTCAGCGATGACGACGCGCAATTGCGCCAATGCCTGCAGTGGCTCAAGACCACCCACGCCGGCACCGGCTTCATGCACGAAGCGTTCGACAAGGACACCCCGAGCACGTTTACCCGCGACTGGTTCGCCTGGGCCAATACCTTGTTCGGCGAGCTGATCATCGACCTGCACCAACGCAAGCCCCAACTGCTGCGCAGCGCCTGAACACCCCGCGGCGCTTGATTGCTATCCGAAGCGCTTGATTGCTACTCGAAGCGCTTGATTGCTATCCAAAGCGCTGGATTCCTTCCTTCTCCCGCCTGCGGGAGAAGGTGCCCGAAGGGCGGATGAGGGTGCCCCGGCATCGGCCCGCACATTCAGAGACAACACCCCATGGCAACACGACGCGGTTTTCTCCAAGGCGCCATTGCTGCAGCATTGTTCGGCAGCGTGGGCCTGCCCGGCGCAGCCCGCGCACGGGCCGGCAACTACGCGCTGCCCGCCGATGCGCGCACGCGTGCCGAGCTCACCCGCCATGTCGATGTATTCATCGGCACCGGTGGTCATGGCCACACCTTCCCCGGCGCCACGCTGCCGTTCGGCATGGTGCAGCTGAGCCCGGACACCTACAACGCGGTGTGGGATTCGTGCTCGGGCTATCACGAATCCGACGGCTCAATCATGGGCTTTTCGCACACGCATCTGTCCGGCACCGGTATCGGCGACATGCTGGATTTTCTGCTGGTGCCCGCCACCGGCGAGGTCAAGCTGGTGCCTGGCTCGCTGGATAACCCGGATGCTGGTTACCGCTCGCGCTTCGATCACAGCGACGAAGCCGCCTCGCCCGGCTATTACCGCGTGCGGCTCAAGGACAGCGGCGTGCATGCCGAACTCACCGCCACCGCACGTGCAGGCCTGCACCGTTACCACTTCCCCAAGGGCAAGCCGGCGCACGTATTGCTCGACCTGTGCCACGGCATGCAGGACAAACCGGGCATTCCCACACGCGTCAGCGATGCACAGTTACGCGTGGTCGACGCGCAAACTCTCACCGGCGGGCGCCGCGTCTACCAGTGGGCCAAAGGGCGCTACATCTACTTCGCCATGCGGCTGTCGCGGCCGTTCGCACGCGTGCAGCTGTACAACGAAGACCAGCCGCTGGCAGCCGACACCCGCAGCCTCGATGGCACCCATCTCAAGGCCGCGCTGCACTTTCCGGATGCCTCCGATGCCCCGCTGCTGATCAAGGTCGGCATCTCTGCCGTCAGCGCCGACAACGCGCTGGCCAATCTCGACGCTGAGCTACCGGACTTCGACTTCGCACGCGTGCATGCGCAAGCCGTGGCGACCTGGGAAAAAGAGCTGGGTCGCGTGCGCATCGACAGCGATGACGATGCGCAACGCCGCATCTTCTACACCGGCCTGTATCACAGCCTGCTTGCACCCACGCTCTTCAGCGATGTGGACAACCGGTACCGCGGCATGGACCTGCAGATCCACACCGCGCCCAAGGGCTACAACAACTACAGCACTTACTCGTTGTGGGACACCTACCGCGCCGCGCATCCGCTGCTCACCCTGGTGCAACCCGAGCGCGTGCCCGACCTGGTGCAATGCTTGGTGCGCGGCGCCAACGAATGCCCGGACGGCGTCGGCATCTGGCCGCTGCAAGGCGTGGAAACCGGCTGCATGATCGGCTACCACTCCGCCGTGGTGCTGGCCGAAGCGCACGCCAAAGGCTTTACCGGCATCGACTACGCTGCCGCGTGGCCGGCCTACCGCAAGCGCGCGATGGACGACACCACCCACGGCCTAGCGTACTACCGCACGCTGGGTTACATCCCCGCCGACAAGGTGGACGAAGCAGTAAGCCGCACCCTCGAATACGCCTATGACGACTGGGCCTGCGCGCACCTGGCGCAGGCCGCCGGCGCGGTGGACGATGCACGCGCGTTGCGCAAACGCTCGCGCAACTACCGCAACGTGTTCAATCGCGACAGCGGCTTTGTGCAGGCGCGCCTGGAAGACGGCAGCTGGGCCAAACCGTTCGACCCACGCGGCATGGGCCACATCGCCAAGTGGCGCGATTTCACCGAATCCAACGCCTGGCAAGCCACCTTCCTCAATCAGCATGACTTGTACGGTTACATGGATTTGTACGGTGGCCGCGATGGTTTCGTCGCCAAGCTCGACGAACTGTTTTCCACCAGTTCCGAACTGCCGGCCGATGCGCCGCCGGATATCGACGGCCTGGTCGGCCAGTACGCGCACGGCAACGAGCCCAGCCACCACGTGGCCTATCTGTTCGCCTATGCAGGCCAACCGTATAAAACCCAGGCGATGGTGCGCCGCTTGCTGCGCGAGCAATACCACGACGCGCGCAATGGCCTGTCCGGCAATGAAGATTGTGGGCAGATGAGCGCGTGGTTCGTCCTCAGCGCGCTGGGCCTGTATGCGGTGGACCCGGTCAGCGGCAACTACATCGTCGGCAGCCCGTTGTTCAAGCGCGCAGAACTGGATGTGGGCAAAGACCGCACGCTGCGCATCGTGGCCAATAACACCAGCGCACAAAATGTCTATGTGCAATCGCTGACGTGGAATGGCAAGCCGATCAATCGCGCCTGGCTACGCCACGCCGATCTGGCCGCAGGCGGCACGCTGGAATTCACCATGGGTGCCAAGCCGAACCCAGCCTTCGGTGCGAACAAGGAGGATTTACCGCCGTCGTTCGCATAACGGCGCACGCCCCAAGCAACTCATCCCATAGGGAAGTCGACCGATCCCTGCCATGCAAGCTAAAGGCACGCGCCTCATTCCTGGCGTAAGCGAGCGGATTGCAGTCCACGTCTCCCGCAAGCGGAAGATTCTTTCTCCCTTCTCCCGCAAGCGGGAGACCCGCTTTTTCCTTTCTCCCGCAAGCGGGAGTCTTGCCTTTCCCTTCTCCCGCAAGCGGGAGAAGGTGCCCGAAGGGCGGATGAGGGCCCCACCCGCACCCCGCCCCACCCAACACCCCATTCACCACGCTTGTCACCAGTCATGCGTCACCGCCGAGAATCGCCCATGTTGCGCACCACCCTCAGCCCCCTCGTCCTGGCCCTCGCGTTCGCGCTTCCCGTCACCGCCATTGCCGCCGACACCGAGCGCTGGCCCAGCGTCGGCACGCAGGGCACGCAGTTCGTGCGCGACGGCAAGCCGTATCAGATCCTCTCCGGCGCCATCCATTTTCAGCGCATTCCACGCGCGTACTGGAAGGACCGTCTGCAAAAGGCGCGCGCGCTCGGCTTGAACACGGTGGAGACCTACGTGTTCTGGAACCTGGTCGAACCGCAGCAAGGCCAGTTCGATTTTGCTGGCAACAACGATGTGGCTGCCTTCGTCCGCGAAGCCGCGGCGCAAGGCCTCAACGTCATCCTGCGCCCCGGCCCTTACGTCTGCGCCGAATGGGAAGCCGGCGGTTATCCCGCGTGGTTGTTCGGTAAGGACAACATCCGCGTGCGCAGCCGCGACCCGCGCTTTCTCGGCGCCAGCCAGGCATACCTGGATGCAGTGGCAAAACAGGTCCAACCGCTGCTCAACCACAACGGCGGCCCCATCATCGCCGTGCAGGTAGAAAACGAATACGGCTCCTACGACGACGACCATGCCTACATGGCCGACAACCGCGCCATGTTCGTCAAGGCCGGCTTCGACAAGGCGCTACTGTTCACCTCCGACGGTGCCGACATGCTCGCCAACGGCACCCTGCCGGACACCTTGGCGGTGGTGAATTTTGCGCCAGGCGAAGCCAAGAGCGCGTTCGACAAACTGATCAAGTTCCGTCCCGAGCAACCGCGCATGGTCGGCGAATACTGGGCCGGCTGGTTCGACCATTGGGGCACGCCGCACGCCAGCACCAATGCCAAACAGCAGACCGAAGAACTGGAGTGGATCCTGCGCCAGGGCCACTCGGCCAACCTCTACATGTTCATCGGCGGCACCAGTTTCGGCTTCATGAATGGCGCCAATTTCCAGGGCAATCCCAGCGACCATTACGCGTCGCAGACCACCAGCTACGACTACGACGCCATCCTCGACGAAGCCGGCCAGCCCACGCCCAAGTTCGCATTGATGCGCGATGCCATCGCGCGCGTCACCGGCGTGCAACCGCCCGCGTTGCCGGCACCGATCGCCATGGCCGCACTACCGGACACCCGACTGCGCGAATCTGCGTCGCTGTGGGACAACCTGCCCGCACCAATCGCCATCGACACTCCGCAACCGATGGAACATTTCGGCCAGGATTACGGCTACATCCTCTACCGCACCACCATCACCGGCCCGCACAAGGGCGCGCTGTATCTGGGCGAGGTGCGCGATCTGGCGCGGGTGTATGTCGATAAGAAGCCGGTCGGCAGTGTCGAACGTCGGCTGCAGCAGGTCTCCACCGACGTGGACATCCCGGCGGGCGAACACACGCTGGACGTTTTGGTCGAAAACAGCGGTCGCATCAACTACGGCACGCGCATGGCAGATGGCCGCGCCGGCCTGATCGACCCGGTGCTGCTGGACAACCAGCAGCTCACCGGCTGGCAGGCCTTCCCGCTACCGATGCGCTCGCCCGACAGCATCCGCGGCTGGACCCGCAAGCCCGTGCAAGGCCCGGCGTTCCATCGCGGCAGCCTGCGCATCGGCACGCCCACCGACACCTATCTGGACATGCATGGCTTCGGCAAGGGCATCGCCTGGGCCAACGGCGTCAATCTCGGCCGGCATTGGTCCATCGGCCCCCAGACCGTGCTGTATTTCCCTGCGCCCTTTCAGCGCAAGGGCGATAACAGCGTGGTGGTGTTCGACCTGGACAGCACCGCCAACCCCAGTGTGCGCGGCCTGAAACAGCAGGTGTGGATCAAGCCGAAGGACTGATGACGTCACCTTCGCGCAGATCCAGAAGGTGGTAAGTAACTGCAACACTCAACTCAAAGCCCCTCTCCCCTCGGGAGAGGGGTTGGGGTGAGGGCACTGGGCGGGCCGCATGTATCAGATGAAGGGGCGCTGCACGCGTCAAACCCATCAGCGCTTTAAACCCACCAGCGTTCGCGGGTAAGCGTGCCGTTCCACAAAGCGTTTGTTCGACAACCAGACGAAGTTACGCCGCACCCTCATCCGCCCCTGCGGGGCACCTTCTCTTGAGGGGAGAAGGGAAATCAAAGCCCCTCTCCCTTCGGGAGAAAGCGTTGGGGTGAGGGTACGGGGCAAGCCGCACGCACTGCAGGGCAGCCTGCGTCGCTCGCCATCCCCTGCGCCACCGCCAAACTCACCGCCAACCAACTCGGTGCAAGGCGCCTCAACTGCCGCCCCTTCAGACCGCGCCTTGTGCGCCGTTATCTGGAAGTCCGGTGCACCTGTACCGCCCGTTGCCGTCCTGGTATCGGGCGGACCATATTCCAGGCAAGATCACCGGCTGACACCGTTACGGGGGCGCTTTGGTTGCTACGTAGACGGCCTGATTGCAGGTTCCAGGAGCGTTGCATGTCGTCGTCCACCGTTGTTGCCCAAGATTCCACCTCCGTTGCCCCGGAGCACACCCAGCACGCGTTTGCAGAGCAGGTCCATAGCAAGCCCATGGGCAGCACCGAAGCGGCGCACATGATGACGTTCCTGTGCCAGACCCAGTCGGCCAAGAAACCGCAGACACTGTTGCCGCCACAGGTGCGCGACGAGAACGCTGCCTAAGCACGGCCCGACGCGTGCGCCGCTGCCGACAGCGGTGCACGCTTGCCAACGCCCAGCCCGCAGCGTTATTCAAACGCGTTGAGCACCGTCAGCAGGCTGCTCAGGTATCGGGCACGCCTGCCTGCGCAACCGTCTCGGTGGCACCGGCTGACGCCGTGGTATCCACACCGTAAATCTGCATCACGCCCTGGTTGGTCGCGGCCTGCGCCAGCGTGTTCTGTTGCTGCTGCGCCGCTACCGCGTTCTGGAACAGGATGCCGGCCGCTTGGGCCATGCTCTGGTAGATCGTGCCCATTGCCATGGCAGGCGCCTCGCCGATGACCTTGACGTTGGACTGGGTGACGGCATCGGTGATCTGATTGTTGACTGCGGTTGGAAAAGCCATGCTGCGCTCCTGAGTGAACGGACGCACGGCGTTACCTGCCCCGGCAGCCAAGCTCGGCGGCTGTCGACCGCATCGCGCTACACCGACCAGGCCGCAAGACACAACACACCATGCCCTCCCGATAGCGGCGTGCAACCCCGCGCCTGAAACCTCACAGCGCAGCTTCGCCATGCACGTCGCAGTCACCTCGGCAACGTTTTGCGCAATGGCTCAAGGCAGGGTCAGCGCGCTGAGGCCAAGGGCGGCCAGCCAGCGCAACGGGCAGAGCGGGCGTGACGACATCGCGGGGGCTCGCAGTAGGCGGCGACCAAGGACGCCTGCGATGACCAGAGCACATGGTATTTAAGAGATAATAAATAGGTATTCTTAAAATCCGCACAGGACTGGACCACGATGGCTTCGCCACGCCTGCTGATTGGCCTGATTGCCAGCCTTGCCGCCTTTATCGCCGGGGCACAGACGCCCGCCTCGCCGCCTTCGCCGATCGTGCTCAGCGAGTTCATTGCCGACCCGTCACCCACCCCGCAGGCGCATGCCTCCACGTTATTGGAGACCCGCGATGGCCGCCTGCTGGCTGCCTGGTTCGGGGGCGCGTACGAAGGCGCGGCCGACGTCGGCATCTGGCTGACCCAGCGCGACGCACAGCACTGGCAGCCACCGCGTCGCATCGCCGATGGCACGCGTGCCGGCAAGCAGGGCGCGACCGTGCCGGCCTGGAACCCGGTACTGTTTCAATCGACCACCGGTCCGGTGCAGCTGTTTTACAAGCTCGGCCCCAACCCGCGGCAGTGGTGGGGGCTGCGCCTGACCTCAGCCGACGATGGAACGCATTGGTCTGCGCCACAGCCGTTGCCCAATGGCATCCTTGGGCCGATCAAGAACAAACCCGTGCAACTGCCGAGCGGGCGCATCTTGGCACCAAGCAGCAGCGAAGATCGCGGTTGGCGTGCGCATCTCGAATGGAGCGACGACGACGGTGAGCACTGGCAGCGTGGCATGCCGCTCAACGACCCCAGCGTGATCGGTGCGATCCAGCCCAGTCTGTTGCTGCACAGCGATGGCCGCTTGCAGGCGCTGGGCCGCAGCCAGCAGAACAAACTCTTCAGCACGTTTTCGCACGATGGCGGCCTGCATTGGCAGCCGATGCAGTTGCTCGATGTGGAAAACCCCAACTCCGGCACCGATGCGGTGACGCTGCGCGATGGTCGCTCGCTCCTGGTCTATAACCCCGGTATTGCCGGCAAGGACTGGTGGGACGGGCGCGGCACCCTGGCCGTGGCGGTGTCCGACGATGGCGTGCGCTGGCAGCACGTGTTGACGCTGGAAGACAGCGCAAAAGACGAATTTTCGTATCCGGCGGTGATCCAGACCCGCGACGGGCTGGTGCACATCAGCTACACCTGGAAGCGTCAGCGCATCAAGCATGTGGTGGTCGATCCGACGCGGCTTGGTGGCGGCGAATAACACGCAACAAGCGCGGTGGATGCGGCTGCGTCGGAGTCGCTATCGATAAGCACTACCGTGGTGTTGCGCGCTGTCTGCTGTGTTTTCAATGTCACTTCAAATACGTTGAATGCTGGTTGCGGCAGGTAAACCGCGAACGTAACGACCCTCGCCCCAACCCATCTCCCGAGGGGAGAGGGGCTCTGCCGAGGGCAGCGGAGTCTGGTCCCTTCTCCCCTCGGGAGAAGGTGCCCCGCAGGAGCGGATGAGGGTACGGCGTAGCTTGGCGTTGCCTGGTGAACACGCGCGTTGCAACGTTGGGCGAGTGCCTGCAAGCGCTGCCGGCTTCAAGAAGATAATGGGGTTAACGCAGGCAGCGCGCTGCGATCTGGTACCGGCCGATCGCCTCGTACCCTCATTACCCCGCCCACTTCTCCCAGCGGGAAAGAGGCACATCGGCATTGCCCTTGATGGTCTGTTACGCGTCAATGTTCCCCAGAAAGAAGGCAAAACAATCTACGACCCCTCCCCCGCTCGCGGCACTGCTGCCCAACCCGCAGCGTGAGATGTTGTCATCGATAAAGCACATCAGCTGCGCACAACGCACGCGCAACTCACCCGCGCAGCAACGCCACGAGACGCCGCACACGCTCCACATCCGTGCGTTGGTAATCGCCACCCAGGTCGCTGATGTAGGCATGCGGCGCATGCACCTGTGCGGCCACCGGCCCGCGCAAGGAGGCATGAAATTCATGCGCGCCAGTCCGCGCACGCAAGGCTGCAATGGTGTGCTCGGACACGCCGGCTCCGGGCATGATGCCGATGCGGCCGGCGGCCTGCGCCACCAGCGCAGCGATGGTGTCGATGCCCTCCAACGCACTCGCCCGCGCGCCCGAGGTCAGCACGCGCTCGCAGCCCAGCGCGATCGCGTCTTCCAGTACGCGTGCCGGATCGGCACTCACATCGATCGCACGATGGAAGGTCACGCCCAGCGATCCGGCCGCTTCGATCAACACACGCATCGTGGCCATATCGACCTGCCCGTGCCGATCCAGCGCGCCCAGCACCACGCCATCGCAGCCCAACCGCACGCACTGCTCCACATCGCGCTGCATCGCCTCGACCTCGGCGGCATCGAACACGAAGTCGCCCACGCGCGGGCGAATCAAGACATACAGCGGAATCTGCAACCGCTCACGCACCACCGCCAGCGTGCCGAACGAGGGCGTCAAGCCACCGCCATCCAGCCCGCCACAGAGTTCGACACGCATCGCACCGCCCTGCTGCGCGGCCAGCGCCGAGCCCACCGAATCGGCGGCCACCTCAAGCCCCATCGCCACCGACTTGTCAGCTGCGCTCATGCCGCAGGCTCCTGGGTGTAGTGGCTTTCGCCGGGCACCAGCAGGTCCTGCCGCGTCGCATCGCATACCGCGTAGCTAAAGCCTTTCTGGATCGCAAACGCGCCCACTTCGCCACGCTTGTTCATCGCCAAAAACCCGACCTGCAACGTGCGCGTCAGTTCCGGCTTGCGGTGGATCAACCGCATCACCACCTCGCGGCAGGCGTCGGCCGGCGACTTGCCCTGGCGCATCATTTCCACCACTGCAAAACTGCCCACGTTACGAATCACTTCTTCGCCCACGCCAGTGGAGGTCGCGCCGCCCACCTCGTTATCCACGTACAAGCCAGCACCGATGATCGGGCTGTCGCCAACCCGGCCGTGCATCTTCCACGCCATGCCGCTGGTGGTGCAGGCACCGGACAGATTGCCGTGCGCATCCAGCGCCAACATGCCGATGGTGTCGTGGTTGTCTTTACCGCCGGGCAATTTGGCGTCGCGCCACGCACGGTTTTCCACATTGGCTTCGGGCGAATACCTGGACGTCTTCAACCACTGCTTCCACGCTGCTTCAGAGCTGGGCGTGAGCAGCTTGGTCTTCGGAAAGCCCTGTTCCAACGCGAACTGCCGCGCGCCATCGCCGACCAGCATCACGTGCGGGGTTTTTTCCATCACCGCGCGCGCCACCGAAATGGCATGCACCACATCTTCCAGCGATGCCACCGCGCCGCAATTGCCCAGGTGATCCATGATGCAGGCATCCAGCGTCACTCGACCGTCGCGATCCGGATACCCGCCCAGGCCGACGGTGGGATTGGTCGGGTCCGCTTCTGGCACGCGCACGCCCGCTTCCACTGCATCCAGCGCGATACCGCCGGCACTCAGGATTTGCCACGCGGCCTGATTGGCGGCCACGCCGAAATCCCAGGTCGAGATCACTCGCGCCGCGCCCGCCGGCAAGGCCGCAGGGCGTGCTGCTGCGGTGGATTTCGCGGCGGCCTGCGCACGCGCGCCCCACCCGGCCAGGCCGGAAGCAATGGCGCCCAGCGTGGCGCTCTTGAGGAAATGACGACGTTGAATCATCCAGGCGAACTCCATGACGGAAACAGATGCCGCGCATTGCGCCGCAGCCTCCCATCATGCGACAGCGCTGGCTGCGGATAAACCGCATTGCCGTGCGCAACCGGTGCGGATCCATGCACAACCGCGCCTGGCTTAGCGCGGCTGGCCAAAAGTAGCGAGTGGTCGTCAGGTAGGCGTGGATGGCGCGCTCAGAGCCGGAGTGGACGAGTGGCATGCCGCACCGGGCACCGGTCGTGCCCGCCTGGTGGTGAGCGAAGTCGTTGTGTTAGCCACTCCCTCTCTGGCTGGCGTGCAGTTGTTGCGCGTCCTATCCGGTGCGGTACGCCGACGTCCGGCTGGTAGAGACCCCAGCCTCCCAGCAGACCTCCTGACCTCCCGGCAATCACGCAGAGGTACGAACCTCTGCCCACAGGAAAGGGATTTCGGTGGGCGGACCAGACGTCCGCAGGCCGCAGCAACGAAGCAGCACCAGCCATCGCAAACCCAATCGCAAGCCCATCGCAAAAAATCTTTCTTCAGTTAACCCCATTTTCCGCGCTGGCCCGTTTTACCTACAGAGGCGCAGTGCACGGCGACCTCGGGCTGTCTGGTTGTTACCCACTTCGTCATCGCCACGCAAAGGATTCCCATGCCACGTCACAGCCTTCTCGCGCTCGCCCTGCTGCTGAGCGCCTGCTCGCACGAACCCACCGCACCCGTCGTTGGCGACCCGCCGTCATCGCCCCCCTACACCGGCGAGATCGCGTATACGCCCGCAGCCAAACCCGAACCCCAACCCGCGCGTCCACCCGTGCTCGCGGATCCCGCACCGATACAACCAAGCCAGGCTGACATGGTCTATGCGCCCAGCCCGCCAGCACCCGCGGCGCCGCAGAGTGCCAATGGCGCACTTGCGCGGCAAGCACCTGCGGCCACGCTGATGGCCAAGCACGCACTGCCGGATCGGTCCATGCCCGCACCACCCATTGCGTCGATAACACCGGCCGAGAATCGCGAAACCTACCAGACCCTCAGCGACAACCCGGTCGTGCAGGCCGCAGACAATCCGGTGTCTACCTTCAGCATCGACGTCGACACCGGCAGCTACAGCAATGTGCGGCGCTATCTCACCAGTGGCAGCCTGCCGCCGGTCGATGCAGTGCGTGTGGAAGAGATGATCAACTACTTCCGCTACGACGACCCCGCACCCCGCGACGGCCAACCGTTTGCCGTGCGTACCGAACTGGCGCCCACGCCCTGGAACAAGAACAGCGTGCTATTGCGCATCGGCATTACCGGCCGCGATGTCGCCGCGTCTGCCATGCCGGCAGCCAACCTGGTGTTCCTGGTCGACGTCTCCGGCTCGATGGAAGCGCCCGACAAGCTGCCGCTGTTGCAGTCCTCGCTCAAGCTGCTGACACGCCAGCTGCGCGCGCAGGACCGCATCACCTTGGTGACCTACGCCGGCAACACCGCCGTGGTGTTGCCGCCCACGTCAGGTAATCAGCAAGCACGCATCGTCGAAGCCATCGACAGCCTGCAATCGGGCGGCGGCACTGCCGGTGCCAGCGGCATCGAGCTGGCCTACAAGGCAGCGCAGCAGAGCTATCTGCGTGGCGGCATCAACCGCATCCTGCTGGCTACCGATGGCGACTTCAATGTGGGCGTCACCGACTTCGATACGCTCAAGGGCATGGTGGCCGAAAAGCGCCGTTCCGGTGTGGCGTTGTCCACGCTCGGCTTTGGCACCGGCAACTACAACGACACCTTGATGGAGCAATTGGCCGACGCCGGCGACGGTGCCTACGCTTACATCGATTCGCCGCTGGAAGCGCGCAAGGTGTTGACCCACGAGCTGGGCGCCACGCTGGAAACCATCGCGCGCGACGTCAAGATCCAGGTCGAGTTCAACCCGGCCACCGTGCAGGAATACCGCCTGATCGGCTACGAAAACCGTGCACTGCGCCGCGAAGATTTCAACAACGACCAGGTCGACGCTGGCGACATCGGCGCAGGCCACAGCGTCACCGCGCTGTATGAAATCACCCCCGCACGCGGTGAAGCCTCGGTCGACCCGCTACGTTATGCCACTAAAGCCAAACGCCAGGCCGCAGACAACGGCAACGAGCTTGCCCATCTCAAGCTGCGCTACAAATTGCCGGACGCGCACCGCAGCCGCCTGCTCGACACCGTCATCCGCAGCGACCAGCAGGTTGCACTGAATGCCTCCAGCGACGCGTTCCGGTTTGCAGCAGCGGTCGCTGGTTTCGGCCAACGCCTGCGCGGCGGCAACCAATTGCACGGCTGGGATTATCCGCAGCTGCGCGCCTTGGCAGCAGGCAGCATCGGCAAGGACCGCTTCGGCTATCGCGCCGACTTCCTGCGCATGGTGCAGCAGGCCGAAACGCTGAGCAGCCGGCCGGTCGCCACCACCGACTGATGCGCACAGCGGTTGCCTATACTGCGCGCATGCATCCTGCCGATCTTGCGCATCTCCCCGACGAGGAGCTCATGCTCCTCGTCGCCAATGGTTTTGTCGAACAGCCCGCCACCGAGCTGTTCAAGCGGCATAACCGTGCCTTGTTCAATTTTCTGGCGTGGCAGTGCGAGGGCAATGTCGGCGAGGCCGAAGACCTGGCACAGAAGACCTGGCTCAAGCTGATGACCCGCTGCAGCGACTACCGCCCCGAGCAAGCCGCCTTCGGCAGTTTTCTATACCAGATCGCGCGCAATGCGTGGATCGACACGCGTCGTAGTGCTTACGTCGCCACCTCGGTGCCGTTGGACGACAGCCATCTGCACCTGCCCGACGACGACCTGTCCACCGAGCAGCTGGCAATGCTGGGCCAGCAGCAACATCGTGTGCGCAGCGCGGTGATGGCCTTGCCCGATGCACAACGCGAAGTGGTCGTGCTGCGGTTCTTCTCAGGTTTGGCCATCGAAGACATCGCACAGGTGGTCGGAGAAGGCTTCGAGACCGTCAAAAGCCGGCTGCGTTATGCGTTTGCCAAGTTGCGCCTGAGCCTGGACGCCGCGCAGTGAGCACACTATTCGAGCGTTTTATTGCTGGCGAAGATGGCCTGGCCTCTTTGCTAGGTGCATTGCCGGCCTACGCGCCGCCCGACCGCATGCAAGCGTGGTTTGCGCAGGCCGCTGCGCAGGCCGACAGCACGCGCAATACCGCTGAGCCTGGATCGGCGCAGACAATATCGACAGACGCAGCGGACACCTTGCAGTTCGAGCCACCGGCGACGATGGGCGCCATCTTCGCTGCGGCTGCCGCGCAGGCGGAGCAGGCGCAGGCCGCACAGCGCGCGGCCATCCACGCACGACTGGCAGACGGCGACGACGCGACGCAGGCACTGGGTGCGCAGGTACACGACAGCACGCGTGCGTGGTTGCAGCAGCAGCTGCCGGTGACGTCCACAGCCACGCATGTCGCCGCGCCTGCGTTGCGGGAGAACGATGGCGCCGATACGTTTGTGGGTGATGGCACTGCGCCAGTGGAGGCGACGCAGACGGCGAGTCGCTCGTCCTCCAGCGTTGCACCAGGTGATACGTCGCCGGCTCCAGTGCTGGTAGCAGCGACGTCACCGATCACCTCGCATGCCGCGCAGACCGTCGATGCAGCACAAGCAACCGATGCAACGCGCGCGCATCCCCCTGTCGCGCGTCGCGCACGACGCCAGCGCTGGATGCCGGCATTGGCGCTGGCGGCCTCGGTCACCTTGGCGGTCGGCGTCGGCCTGCAATGGCAAGCGACTACGCCGCCGACAACATCGATGGAGGCTGCGCCGGCTGCGGCTGTGCCAGCCGATCAAGCCCAGGCCCAGGCCGAAGCGGAATCGCAAACAAGATCGGCCCCGGACAATCAGGCACCGCTGTCTCAGATCCCGCAGCCAGAGCCCGCGCCCGCGCCCGCGTCAGCGTCAGCGTCAGCGTCAGCGTCAGCGTCAACAGATTTTGATAGCACGGTCGAAGAACGCATGCGTCAACCCGCTGCTGCCCCACCGCCGCCAGCGTTTGCGCCACCGCCGATGCCCGCGCCCGCGCAACCTGTGGAGTCGTTGGTTGTCGTTCCGGCTCCCCCGGCGCCGGCCGCGGCACCTTCCGAACCCGCGCCAATCGCAGCAGCCCCTGCCGCCGACCTCGCGCTGCCAGCGCTACCTGCACCGGTTGCGCCGTCCGTCAGCGCATCAGTCGCCGAGATGCCGTCTCCGTCCGCAAATCGCAACGCCGCTGTGCCGAACACCGCCAATGCCGCGCAGGCACCCGCACGCAACAACGCGAAGCCGGCAGCGGCGCCTGCGTTTGCCGCTGCGACACCGGCAAACGACATGCAGCCATTCGGGCAATTGGACGCGGGGAACTCTGCGCACTCCACGCTAGCCGCTGCAGTGGTCTCCCGGGCGCCTCAGGATACGCAGCTGTCGCGTGCGCCCTCGATCAAACGCGCACCATTGCAGAAAGACGCTGCCACGCAACAACGCGTGCAAGAACACACCGCAGCGCAGACTCCCGGGCCGGTATCGACAGTGGCTGCTCCGCAAGCCAGCGCTGCAGGCGATGCCGCAAGATCTTCCAAGCCGGTGCACTTGCTTGCGTTGACGACCTCGCCGGATACGTGGCTCGACCACGCGCTGCCTGCCGGACAACGTGGGCCTGTGCAGCTGCACATCTGGACGGCAGATCCCGAGGCGAACGCGTTCCGACAGTGGCTCGATCAACTGCGCAAGGCATACAGCAAGCGCAATGTACCGGCGCAACTGGACATCGCCCGCGACCCACACTTGCCAACAGACCGCGTGCGCGTCGAAACGGTGAGCCCAACGCAACCGAAGTGAGTGCAGCCAACAAAACGTAGCGAACAGACGGCAGGCGACTGTGGACGGCGCACAGGAATCGCAGTGTCAAAGTGATCCATGTCGACTAAGACCATCGGTCGCGCCGGTCGATGCCGCGCTATCGCTATCGCAAGCATCCGCTATCGCCAGCAGAATGCGGCACACCTCACTCCACGTCGAACTCCCCGTCTTCGCGCAGCAGGCTGGTCAGCACATGATCGCGCCAGACGCCGTTCAACTGCAGATAGCGTCGCGCGCGGCCCTCGATCTGGAAGCCCAACCGCGCCAGCACCTGCGCGCTGCGCACATTGTCCGGCACGTATTGCGCCATGACCCGATGCAACCCGAGCGGCCCGAACACGAATGCGATGCCCTGCGTGGCGGCCCACTGCATCAAACCGCGCCCCTGATGGGACGCATCCAGCCCGTAGCCGAGATGACAGCCCTGAAACGCCCCGCGCTGAATCTGGGTGAAGCCCACCGTGCCGATCACGTCTTGCCCGGAGCACAGCACCAGTTGCAGTTCGCGCTCACCGGGCACCGACGCGCGGTAGGCGATGCACAACCTGCGCCAGCCTTCGACGGTGTAGAACGCAGGCGGCCGCAGCGGCATCGCCTCGATCAGATGGCCGCGGTTGCGCGCGTGATAGTCGGCCACTGCGGCGGGGTCGGCGTTGGCCAGATCGGACAACACCACACCGTCCGCATGGCACACGGGCTTGAAGGCGGGCAGGCTCATGACGTCACTCTACAATCGCGATATCGCGCATCGTATCGATCAGCGCCAGCTGCGCAGCGCGATGCGAAAGCCGCAACGCTGACGCCGAACCATCCACCCGCCGCGCTCACGCATGCACGTGACCGCAGACGCATCGCCTGGATTCCAGTCGTTTCAAGCGCGGCGATCCACACGCTGCGTGCATGTCCCGCTTGGATCTGGAGATCACACAGAGGCTGCACTCTGCGCGCACGCCCTGCCGAAGGAGAGCACCGCACACGCCGGTCCGACGGCTGCGGTGTCTCTGTGCCAGCTGCTCTAGGCGGCGGCAGCCGAGGCAAGCGCCTGCGCCACCTGCGACTCGATGGCGTCCAGATTCGGCAGCAGCGCGCTCTGCTCACCGAGCAACACGCGCATGTGCACGCCGTCCGGCAGCGCGTCTTCCGAGGCGTCGGCCAGCAAACCGTCGCGCGGCACCGAAATCAGTTGCGGGAACGAGGCAGTGAGCAACGCGAAGTACGGCAGCACGGGATTGCCGCCCAGCGCCTTCAGCACGATCACCTTGTTGTTGACGGCCGTAGGTTCGTCGCCCAAGCCGCTGAGGCGTGCGAACGACAGCAGCGGCACCTTCCAGCCGTACCAGTCGATGCGCCCAACCACCCAGCGCGGCATGTCCGGCAGCGCTTCGACTGCCACGCGCGACATCACCTCGGCCACCGTGGCGTTCGGCAGCAGCACCCGCTCGGTGCCGGCCTGAATCAGGACGCCGCGGATTTCGTCATTGTTGGCGTAGCTCATCGCACCATTCCGATCTGAGAGGGAGCGCCCGGCTTACGCCGGCCAACGCTGTGCCAACGCCTGCGCCAACTGCGCGGGATCGCCGGTCAAAATGCCTTGTCGTGCCAGGCGCGCCGCAGCGGCCGGGTCGTAGCAACCGTCGGCGGACTGACCGGCCAACCAGCCACCCTGCTCGGCCAATGCCAGCGATGCATCCACCAGCGTCTCGTTGGCGCCGCTGAGCATCAGCACTGCACTGTCGGTGGCCGGCAGCGCCGCGATCAGCGCCGCAGGATCGCTATGCGCCACGAAGGCCAGTGCACCTGCGTGCTGCTGCAGGCCAATTTCGTCGGACAACACGTAGACCTTGCCCGGCGAAACGACCTGTCCCGGCTCACCCAGCTCGACCGGCAACGCGGAGACGCGCCCCATCTGCCGCACCAGGTTGCCGTACTGGCCGCCATCGAGGGTCATGCGCACCAGTACCGCACGCGGGAAGTTAGGCGGCAGCGCCGCCAGCAGCCGGCGGATCGCATCCGGCCCACCAATGCCGGCCATCACCAGCACCGCGCCGGTCACTTCGCCGCTGTGTTCCAGATCCACCAGCGACAAGCCGCCGGTCGACAGCGCTGCCACGTCCACTTCGGTACGCGGGCGCACCACCACGGCAACCTCGTCGACCAGACCCCAGGTACTGGAATCGCCCAGCGTCGTACTCGGCTTGTCGGCAGCGGCAGGCGTCTGCGCGTGATCGACAGCGCGCGTAAACATGGCATCACCCGGCATGCTTTCGAAGGCATGCGCGGCCGCTTCCAGATGTTGATCGAGTTGCAGGTCCGAATGCTGGCGCGGGGCGAGCGTCAGGCCCGGCTCGGGTTGCAGCGAGGGCTCGCTTTCGGTGCCCGGCGGCAACACATCGGCGTGGCCGTGCAGCTTGGCGGCCAGATGGCGTACCCAACGCTGCGCTTCCCAGCCCTCGCGGCGCACCGTGAGTTCGGCTTCGTCGAAGATCACCGTCACGCCAGGCATGTTGAAGGCCGGCTCCAACGCTTCCAGCGCGTCTTCGATCGACGGTTCCAGCGAAACCAGCACCGCCACCGGCTCGGCATCGCGCAGCATCTGCACGTCGACCGCCGACGGTTCGTCTTCCAGCACGACCTGCGCACCGGCCAGGCCGAGCGCTTCGCGCAGACGCTCGCGCGCCTCACCCGGCCGGCCCAGCAGGGCGACCGGAGTTCCCATTGCGCCATTAGTCTCGGACACGAGCGATCCCCAGCAGGTCATACACGTTGCGCATCAGATCCAACTCTTGGTAAGGCTTGCCCAGGTAGCGCTGCACGCCGATCTCGAAGGCGCGCTGGCGATGCTTCTCGCCACTGCGCGAGGTGATCATCACGATCGGCACCGCCTTGAAGCGTGGGTCGGCACGCATCGCGGTGGCCAGCTCGTAGCCGTCCATGCGCGGCATTTCGATATCCAGCAGCATCAGATCCGGAACGCGCTCTTCGAGCAGTTCCAGGGCCTCGACGCCGTCGCGGGCGGTGGTGACATCCAGGTTGTGACGTTCCAGCACGCGGCTGGTGACCTTGCGCATGGTCAGCGAGTCGTCGACCACCATCACCAACGGCACCTGGCGCTGCGCCTCGGCCGGGGTTTCCAGCGTCGGACGCGCCGGCTGGCTGAGGTAACGACGCACCAGCGGCGCCACGTCCAGGATCACTACCACGCGGCCATCGCCGGTGATGGTGGCGCCGTAGATACCCGGCACCGAGGCGATCTGCAGACCTACTGGCTTGACCACGATTTCGCGGTTGCCCAGCACCTGATCGATCGCCACCGCCGCGCGCAGATCGCCCGCACGCACCAGCAACAACGGCACCTGCGCCTGACCATCGGCACGTGCAACGGGCTGGCCGACCAGCGAGCCCAGATCGTGCAGCACATACTCCTCGCCGGCGTAGTGGTAACCGCCCTCGCCCGACTCGTAACGGGTGCGCGAGATGCGGCCGATACCGCTGACCGAACCCACCGGCACCGCGAACGTCGTCTCGCCGATGCGCACGAACACCGCCTGGGTGACCGCCAACGTCTGCGGCAGGCGCAGCGTGAAGGTGACGCCCTGCCCGCGTACCGAGTGGATGTCCACCGAGCCGCCGAGCTGACGCACTTCGTTGCGCACCACGTCCATGCCCACACCACGGCCGGACAACTGACTGACCTGTTCGGAGGTGCTGAAACCGGAGGCGAAGATCAGCCCATCGAGTTCGGCCTCGCTGAGCTCCTGGCCCGGTTCGATCAGGCCGCGCTGCTCGCCACGGCGACGGATCGCCTCGCGGTCCAGCCCGGCGCCGTCGTCGGCCACTTCCAGCACGATTTCCGAGCCTTCGCGGCGCAACCGGATCGCGATGTTGCCTTCTTCCGGCTTGCCTGCGTCGCGCCGCTGTTCCGGCGTCTCCAGCCCGTGCGCAACAGAGTTGCGCAGCATGTGTTCCAACGGCGCGACCATGCGGTCGAGCACGTTGCGGTCCAGTTCGCCCTGGGTGCCTTCCAGCAGCAGATGCACTTGCTTGCCGGTCTCGCTGGCCGCCTGGCGCACCACACGGCGCAGACGCGGCACCAGGCCGTCGAACGGCACCATGCGCGCACGCATCAGGCCGTCCTGCAGCTCGGAGCTGACGCGCGACTGCTGTTGCAGCAAGCCGTCGTACTGACGCGAGAGGTCTTCCAGTACACCTTGCAGACCGCCCAAGTCGGCGGCCGATTCGTTCAGCGCGCGGCTGAGCTGCTGCAGGGTGGAGAAGCGGTCCAGTTCCAGCGGATCGAAAGTGCGATCGCCCTGGTCCTGCTCACGCTGATAGCGCGCCACGATCTGCGCTTCGGTTTCCAGATCCAGACGCCGCAACTGGTCGCGCAGACGGGCGTTGGTGCGATCCAGTTCGCCCATGGCGCCACGGAATGCACCCAACTGCTGTTCCAGGCGCGACCGATAGATCGCCACTTCGCCGGCATGGTTGACCAGACGGTCCAGCAGGTCGGCACGCACGCGCACCTGTTCCTGCTGTGCACGCGGCATCAACTCTTCTTCGACCTGGCCTTCGACCGGGATCGGCGCCGACAACGGTGCCTGCTCCACCGACGCCTTGGCGATCGCGCGGACATCGGCGTCGCTGGGCGGGGCGGCATCGCGGCCACGGGTGCGGGTTTCGAATGCTTCCACCAGGTCGGTCGGCATCGACACCGCGCGGTGCATGCCGGTGCGGGTCAACAACTGATGCAATCGGTCGAAGCCACGTTCGAACAAGCGCACGTCGTCGCGATCGATGTCGGTACGGTTGGCCGCCACCGCTTCGAGCAGCGATTCGATCGCATGCCCGAGGTCGCCGATGGCGTTGATGCCGGCCATGCGCGCGCCGCCCTTGAGCGTGTGCAGATCGCGCTGCAGTCCGTTGAGGACCTCGCGGTCTTCCGGCACTTCGCGCATGCGGGCGATCAGACCATCGCAATGGTCCAGCAGGTCGCGGCCTTCTTCGACAAAGATGTCGATCAGCTCGCCATCGAGCCGGTCGAAGTTGAGCGGGCCGATATCGAACGCGGCGCCCACTTCGTTAGTGGCCGTCTCGACCGGCGCGGCGTCCTCCACCGGTGCGCTGAAGGCCGCGGCGGCGGTGGTTTCATGCTCGGCGTCTGCGTGCTGGGTGTCGGGTGCGCTGTGGTTTGCATGCTCGCCGGCGTCGCCATGCTCTGCATGCTCCGGATGTTCGAGCTGATCGCGCGTTGCGGTCGCGTCGTCATGCTGCGCATCGGCGTCGGCCGTCGCGATCTGGTCATACAACTCGGGTGCAATCTCGGACTGCGGGTCACCCGATTCCTCGACCTGATCGGCTGCATGCGCCATTTCGAACGCCTGCACCGACTCGATGGTCTGCTCCGACACTGCCTCATCGGCCTGCGCCGTCTCGGCCTGCTGCGCGTCGGCATGCTCGGCCTCTGCGTGCGCTGCGTCCAAATGCTCGACGTCCGCCTGCGCGGCTTCGTCGACAGTCTCGGCAGTCAACGCGTCGTCGTGCGACAGCTGGTCCGGCTGCGCCTGTTCGATCGCATCCAGCTGCTCGCTCGATTCGCCTTGCGCGTCCGACTGCGACGGTGCGTCGGACGCCGTCTGCGCCTCGGAATGCGCAAGCTGCTCGGCGTCCGCATGGCCTTGCGACCCTGCGTGCTCGTCCGCTTGCGCGGCGTGCTGTTCCTGTTCGCTGACCTGTGCATCGGCGTCGTGCGCCTGCAGCGACTCGGCGTGTTCTGAGCCCTGGTCTGCGACGTGCTCGGCCTGCTGATCCTGCGCACCGACGTCATGCTCGGACGACGCAGCAACGTGGTCGAGGTGGCCCTGATCGGCGTACTGACCCTCCTGATCGGTCGAGACGCTGTCCAGCGCCGCGGTTTCCGGGGTCCAGTCTTCGGCGATTGCGGCAGGCGCTTCGTCGGCGACCGGCGCATCGGCGTGCACTGCTTCCAATGCGTCGATGGTTTCGACAGTCGCTTCGTCTGCAACCGTGTCGGTATCGGCCACTGGCGCAAGCGTCTGCGATTCGCCCAGAGTGGCTTCTGCCTCGGCCAGCTCGTCTACCGCAACGGCATCGTCTGCGTGCGTGCCATGTTCTGCCGCGTCGGACGCAGCGGAAGGCGTTGCATCGGAAGCGACGTCCGCTTCGGTCGCTGCAGCTTCGGCATGGTCTGCAGGCTGCAACGCCGTTTCCGCTGCCTCGGCGTGCTGCACTTCAGTGGCATCCCAGGCGTCGGCTTCGACCGCCGGCTCATCGGAGGTGTCGTGCGTCTCGGCGGCCTGCGAGGCCGCTTCGTCGTGCTGCTCGGCATCGCCAGGCAGCTGTTCGGACTGCTCTGTGTGCGTCACCGCTGCGGCGCCATCGCTGGACGCGGCATCTGCAGTGTCCTGCTCCAGCGCTGCGACGTGTGCATCGCTCGCTGCAGGTGCTTGCAGCGATTCGTCTGCCTCGGCCTCGGCCAGCTCGTCCACCGCAATCGGTGCCTCGGCGTGTGCGTCGGCGTCTTGCGGCTGGTCGGACAGATGCGTCGGTGCGGCGGTATCGGCCGGCAGTGCGCTGGAGTCCAGGTACTGCGACAGATCTTCCACGCCGGTGAGTTCGACCGCTTCGCTGGCGGCAACTTCATCGCTGGCAGCGTCGAGGTCGTCCAGTTCGTCCAGGAACGCCTGCGGTGGCCACTGCGCTTCGGGAAGCGTGTCCACCAACGCGCGCAAGCGCTCGGTCAGGGGCGCAAACGATGGAATCAACGGCGCATCGGCGCGCAGTGCGGTGACCGTGGTGGCGATCGCTGCGGCCGTGGCCGTGATCGCATCGATCCCGTCCTGCGATGGCGTTTGCGACGCCCCCAGCAGACGCTTGACATAACTTTCGGCCGGCGAGGTCACCAAGGTGATTTCCGGCACATCGGTCATCGCGAACGCGCCACTCATGGTGTGCACGGCGCGCAACAATTCTTCGGTTGCCAGTTGCGGCTCGGCCTGGGTGGCCTGCAACCAGGCGTTGACCGTTTCCAGATGGGTGGCGACTTCGGCTTCGAGGATCTCGCGCAGCACGCTGTCCACCGATGCGGGGGTCCCGCCGCTGGCGACAAACGCACCGGCAATCGCAGGAATCGCAACAGTCTCGGCCGCCACCGGCGTGACCGGGGCGGGCACGTAATAGATCTCTTCGCCGGCGGCAACCCGCTCGGCGATCGCCTGGATTTCCGGCAGATCGGCACTGATGCGGCCCTGGTCGCGCAGCGCTGCATTGAATTGCGGCAGCACCTCGTAGGCCAGCTCGACCATCGCCACGACCGCCGGGCTGGCCGGGCGCGAGTTGTCGAGCACGCGGTTGAGCATGCTCTCGACCTTCCAGCTGAACTCGCCGAGCACATTGGCACCCACCAGACGCCCACTGCCCTTCAAGGTGTGGAAGACGCGGCGGATCGGGCGCAGATGTTCCGGGCTATTCGGCGCAGCGCGCCAGACCGGCAGCAACTGCCCGAGGTTGACCAGCTCTTCGTCGAATTCTTCCAGGAAGACATCGCGGATATCGTCGTCGATATCGCTGTCGCCAAAGCCGCCGAAAATGCCGGCATCGGCATCGGCAGTAGCGGCCAGAGCCGGTTCGCTCGCGGCCTGCACCGGCGTGGCGTCGGACGCTGCGTCGCTGCGTGCCGATGCATCCTGCGGACGCTCCACGTCGAATTGCGCGGCGGCCGCGTCGAGCTGTGCCAGGAAGGCAGACGATGCATCGTCCAGTTCGAACTCGCTGACGGTCGCCTGCTGCACACGCGCAGCGGTCTGCTCGGCAGTGGCGTCGGTCGGCGCATCCTGTGCGTCATCCGGCGCGGACTCGACGAACGGATCGTCCAGTTCCTGCGGCGGAGCCGGCGGCGGCGAGAACGCATCGTCGATGCTGATCTGCGCGCGGCGCGCTTCGTTCTCTGCAATGAAATCCAGCGGCGCGTCGGTCTGGTCCGCATCGCCCGGCAGATCGATCTGCTCGATGTGCAGCGGCGTCGTCTCGGCCACCGCAGGCGCAGCGGCCTGCTCCTGTTCCAGCGCGCTCAGATCCACGGTGTAGCTGACCTGTGCGGCCTCGCTCGGCGCGTGGCTGTCCTGCTCGGCCGACACCGGGTCGAACGCGGACGTGGCGATCGGTGTGGTCTGTTCGGTGGTTTGCAGCTGCCAGTCACCGGGCGCGTGCGCACCGTCGTCGGACAGATCCAGCGGCGCAACCGTAAACGGCACGTGCGCCTGCCCGGAGAGGGTTTCTTCCGCGGCCACCGGGTCGAACGAGAACACCGTATCGGTGGCCGCAGCGCCGGTGTCATGCACCACGCTGGCCGCGAACGGCGTTTCGACCACGGTTTCGTTGGCCCATTCCAGCGACGCGACAGGCGCCGCATCGTTGGCCGCCGCTTCCGGCGTGCCGGCGTGCTGGGTAAGCGACGCAGCGACCGGCTGCGACTCGGCCACGTTGCCCGGCTGGTCGGCACCGACCGGCAATTCGGACGGCTGGCCCGACGGCAGCGGCCAATACCGCAGCGTTTCCAGGCTGTTGCGGGTGATGTCCAGAATCTCTTCGCGGCCGGGACGGCGCTCGCGCAGGGCTTCCAGGTAGTACTCCAGGCTGGCCATCGCGTCGGCCAGCGTATCCAGCTGGCGGCCGCTGGGCACGCGCTGCTTACCGATCAACTCCAGATCGACGTAGCGACGCACACCTTCAAGATAATCGGCGGCCTGCGGCAGTTCGAGGATGCGCAAGGCACCACCGACTTCGCCGAGCAAATGCGGCACATCGGTCAGACGCGCGTGATCCCAATTGGTTTCGATGAAGGCGACGAAATGCTCGCGCGCCGCACCGAAATTGGCGATCGCTTCCTGCGCCAGCACATCCACGGTGCGGCGCACTTCCGCCGAGGTGGCGCTGTTGCCGGCCTCATTGCCGTCGCCGATGTCGGCACCAAGACTGGCAACCTGATCGTCCAGCGACGCATCCACGTACAACAGCGCGCCGGCGATATCCAGCAGCACGCCTTCGTCCATCTGCACCTGGCCATCGACCACGCGCGCCAGCGCATCGCGCTGTTGCACGACGACGTTGCGTGCCACGCCCAGGCCCATCATGCCCAGGGTGTCGGCAACGCTGCCGAGGTCCTTGACCTGGGTCTGCAACTCGGCGATGTCGCCGCCGGTGCGCAGGTGCAGGTCCAGCGCGTCTTTCACGCGCAGCAATTCTTCCTTGACCGCACTGCCGACAGTGTCGAGCAGTTCGCGGTTGCGGCCAGACAGGCTGCCGCGCGCGTGATCCAGCTCGGCTTCGGTGGCAACACCGGCCTGCGGGTCGAATGCGAACAGCACACTCTCGTTGAGACCCGGCTGGCCACGAGTGGCGCGGATTTCATTGAGCAGCGGCAGCAGCACGATCGGAATATCGCGGTGACCGTTCTGCAGACGCTCCAGATAATCGGGCAACAGCACGGTGCCACGCATCAGCATGGCGCAGGCTTCGTCGCGGTCGGCCACTTCGCCGGCCTGCACGGCCTGGGCGAGCAGCTCGAGCTCCTCGGCCACCATCGCCGGCGCGTACAGCTCCACCATGCGCAAGGTGCCCTGCACTTGGTGCAGGTAACCGGCGCACAGGCGCATCCGACTGGTATCGGACGGTTCTTCGGCGAAGTATTCGATCTCGTTGCGCGCCTGGCGCAACGTTTCGTCCAGCTCCGGCTTGACCCAGCCCAGTGCGGCGTGGCTCATCGCATCGCGAAGCGCACTCATTGCAGCCCCCTGACAACGGCCGGCTCACCGCTTGCGCGGTCACCGGTCACTTCCTGCATCGACGTAATGCGACTACGCGCCATCTGCTGATCCTTTCCCGTTCCGCGTCGTGGTCACGCCGGCAGTTTGAAGTCGGCGACCGAACGGCGCAGATCGGCAGCGAGCTGAGCCAGGTTGCCGATCGAGTCGGCCGTCTGTTCCGCACCCTGCGATGTCTGGCTGGTGATCTGACGGATCACGCCCATGGTCTGTGTGATATCGGTCGCCGCCGCCGACTGCTGGTGTGCGGCGATGGAGATGTTCTTAATGAGGTTGTTCAGTGCGTTGGACACGCGCTCGATTTCGGTCAGCGCGGTGCCGGCGTCTTCGGCCAGGCGTGCACCGGACACCACTTCGGAGGTGGTCTGCTCCATCGAGCTGACCGCCTCGTTGGTATCGGCCTGAATGGTCTGCACCAGGCCTTCGATCCGGCGCGTCGCACCGGAGGTGCGTTCGGCCAGGCGTTGCACTTCGTCGGCCACCACGGCGAAACCGCGACCGGCCTCGCCTGCCGAGGCCGCCTGCACCGCGGCGTTGAGCGCCAGGATGTTGGTCTGCTCGGAAATGTCGTTGATCAGTTCCACGATCGAGCCGATTTCCTGGGTCGATTCGCCCAGGCGCTTGATGCGCTTGGAGGTTTCCTGGATCTGGTCGCGAATCTGGTCCATACCCTGAATCGTTTCGCGCACCACGCCAGCACCTTCGGCGGCGATGACCACCGAGCGCTGCGCCACTTCGGCCGACTCGGTGGAGTTGCGCGACACCTGTTCGATGCTGGCAGCGATTTCGCTGATGCGCTCGGACGCGGTGGTGATCTGGTTGGCCTGCTGGCCGGCGGCTTCGGCCAGCTGCATCGCAGTGGCCTGGGTTTCCTGGGTCGACACGGCCACCTTGGCCGAGGTGTCGTTGATGGTGGTCACCAGGTGGCGCAGCTCGTCCACGGCGTAGTTGATGGCGTCTGCGATGGCGCCGGTCATGTCTTCGGTCACCGAGGCCTTGACGGTCAGATCGCCTTCACCGAGCGAGCTGATTTCGTCCAGCAACCGCATAATCGCCTGCTGGTTGCGGCTGTTGAATTCCACCTGTGCCTGGTAGCGCACGTCCTGCTCGCGGGTCCGTACGCGCACCGAGCTCCACACGAAACCGACGATGGCCAGCAACGCGATCAGGCCCGAGACCACACCCAGCCAGAAGTTCGGAAACAGGCGCGTATCGCGCACCGAACCGAAGGCGGAGAACGCATCGAACAGCTTCTTGCTGTCGTCCAGCATCTTGTTGGAGCCGGCGGTCAGCGCGGCGGCCGACGACTGCGCGGCGAACAGGTTGCGCGAGGTGGCGAGGATGGCGTCGATGTCCTTCTTCATCGTCGTCCACTGCGCCTGCGACTGCTCCAGCGCCGACAACGCGGCCGGGTTGCGCACCGCGGCGATGCCCATTTCTTCGTTACCTGCGCGCAGGCCTTCCAGCATCTGCGTGAACACCACCGAGTCGCGTGCCAGCGCGTCGCCCGAGGCGGCGGCATTGGCGCCACCGGCGCGCATTTCGGTCACCCGACGCGCCATGGTGCCGGCAACCACGACCTGCTGCAGCGTGTTGTAGATCTGCGATGCGGGTGCGCCGCTGACCGTCATCGCGCGCACCACTTCATTCAACTGCGCCTGCAGCTGCGGCACGTTGCCGGAAAAGCGTTCGGCGTTGCCGGCCAGACCGAGCACCGCCGGTTCGCTGGCGATGACCTGGTCGGCGTTCTTGCTGAGCGGCACCCAGGTTGCCTT
Organism: Xanthomonas sp. WHRI 8932A; assembly: GCF_035012785.1. Taxonomy (NCBI): domain Bacteria; kingdom Pseudomonadati; phylum Pseudomonadota; class Gammaproteobacteria; order Lysobacterales; family Lysobacteraceae; genus Xanthomonas; species Xanthomonas sp. WHRI 8932A. Next base: position 76,447 of record NZ_JAYGQQ010000005.1, on the reverse strand, counting down.
GAGCTGCGCCATCGAACTGGCCACCGAGCCTTCCTGGCCGTAACGGCCATCCAGTTCGCTCACAGTGCTGTCGATGCGGCCCTTGGTTTCCTTGAAGGCCGCAAACGCCTTGGCATCGCCGGACACCGCTTCGCGGCCCTGGTTGGCCAGCTGCTGCGAGAGCACCTGCAAGTCGGCCGCGCCGGTGCCGGCACCGGCAAGACGACTGCCTTGCCAGGTCGCGACGCCGGTATTGGCGCCAAACACGATCATCGACAACACCAGCAAGCCAAGCCAGAAGCTGGTGCTGACGCTGCCGAGCTTGTTGGTCTTGCGGGCGTCCGGGGCGGTACTCATGGTTCGACCTCGATCTGTATGACGTGGCGGGGTCGCGGCTTAGGCCGCGGCCTGCCGGAATTCAGGAGTGCGCGACAGCAACGCCAGGGAGAACACACCCCAGTCCTGCGTCTCGTTGCGGAAGGCACGGTCGATAAAGTGCGCGTAGCGGCCCTGGGCCAACTCGCCGGGCTCGACCGCCTGTGACTGTTCGAAGCTGCGTTGGCCGTACAGCTCATCGATGGTCAGCGCGACGTCGCCGCCGCTCTGACGCATGATCAGCACACGCTGGCCTTCCTGCAGCACCGTGCGACGGCCCTCCAGGAACTGCTTCAGATCGATCACCGGAAACAGATTGCCGCGCAGGTTGCCCACGCCCAGCAACCAAGGCTGCCCGCCGGGCACCGGCGTCACCGGCGGCATCGGCACGATTTCCGCCACTTCGCGGAAATCCGACACCAGTCGCCGGGTACCGACCCGGTAGCCGACACCACGCCAGATATCGACCGAGAACTGGCGTTCCGGCAGCGGCGTGGCATGCGCAAGACTACGACGCTCGTAGTCTTCAAGAATATCGAATGGAGAACGCATCAACGCACCAGTTGTTTGATGCGTGCGATCAAATCGTCTTCGCGCGGCGGCTTGACGATGTAGTCGCTGGCACCTTGTCGCAAACCCCAGGCCTTGTCGGTTTCCATGCCCTTGGTGCTGACCAGCAGCACGGGGATGTCCTTGGTGGCCTGGTCGCGTGCAAGTGCACGCGTTGCCTGGAAGCCGCTCATGCCGGGCAGCACCACATCCATCAACACCAAATCGGGCGCCTGGCTGCGAATCAGCTCAAGTCCCGCTTCGGCGTTGTCGGTGGCGACAACCGTATGGCCAGCTTTTTCCAGCCATTGACTGAAGACTGCCCGATCGGTGGGCGAGTCCTCGATCAATATAATTCGAGCCATGTTGCCTTTCCCCCTGGTCAGGCGTGGACGTACGTGCGGATCGCGCTCAGTAGTTCTTCACGGGTGAATGGCTTGGTCAGATATTGCTCGGAGCCGACGATGCGGCCGCGTGCCTTGTCGAACAGGCCATCCTTGGAAGACAACATGATCACCGGCGTCGACTTGAAGAGCTGGTTGCCCTTGATCAACGCACACGTCTGGTACCCATCCAGGCGCGGCATCATGATGTCGACGAAAATGATCTGAGGTTGCTGGTCCGCAATTTTGGCCAGTGCCTCGAAACCATCCGTCGCTGTCACTACTTCACAACCTTCCCGCTTCAGCAGCGTTTCGGCGGTGCGGCGAATGGTCTTCGAATCATCGATCACCATCACCTTCAGTCCTGCGAGTTCCCCACCCGCAGCAATGTTTTCACTCATGCAAATATCCCCGGACGCGCAACGCTTCATCCCTTCCGACGTCGCTACGAAACTGCATGTATATCCCAAGACCCGCATTGACTGTCAAGGGCGCGTTGCCGGGCCCCCGCCAGGCGGACGTTCCGACCGCGTCTGGGTGCGTCCGGACCGGCAAGTCGCGCATTTGCGACCCGCCAGACACGCCATCGCCCACCGCTTGAAGTTACCATCGGCAGCTTGTTCGAAAGGTTTAGCCCCATGTTGCTCGACGTCGTTGTGGTGATGGATCCCATCGCCTCCATCAAGATCGCCAAAGACACCACCTTCGCCATGCTGCTGGAAGCCCAGCGCCGTGGTCATCGCCTGCATTACGTGCGTCCGGGCGGGCTCAGCCTGCGCGAGGGCCGCGCGGTGGCGCAGGTCGCGCCACTGAGCGTACGCGAGGATAAAGCCGGCTGGTTCACCCTGGGCGAGTTCGCCGAACTGGCATTCGGCCCCGGCCAGGTGGTGCTGATGCGCAAGGATCCGCCGGTGGATGCCGAGTTCGTCTACGACACCCAGGTGTTGAGCGTGGCGCAGCGCGCCGGCGCGCACATCGTCAACGACCCGCAGGGCCTGCGCGACTACAACGAGAAGCTGGCGGCGCTGCTGTTTCCGCAGTGCTGCCCGCCGACCCTGGTCAGCCGCGATGCGGCGACGCTGAAAGCCTTCGTACTGGAACATGGACAGGCGGTGCTCAAGCCGCTGGACGGCATGGGCGGGCGTTCGATCTTCCGCAGCGGCACCGGCGACCCCAATCTCAATGTAATCCTTGAGACGCTGACCGACGGCAACCGCAAGCTGACCCTGGCGCAGCGCTTCATCCCCGACATCACCGCCGGCGACAAGCGCATCCTACTGGTGGATGGCGAGCCGGTGGACTACTGCCTGGCGCGGATTCCGCAGGGCGATGAATTCCGCGGCAATCTGGCCGCGGGTGGGCGTGGCGAAGGCCGGCCGTTGTCCGAGCGCGACCGTTGGATCGCCGCACAGGTGGGCCCGGAAATGCGTCGACGCGGCATGCGCTTTGTCGGCCTGGACGTGATCGGCGATTACCTGACCGAGGTCAACGTAACTAGCCCCACCTGCGTGCGCGAGTTGGACGCGCAGTTCGGCCTGAACATCGCCGGGCTGCTGTTCGACGCGATCGAGGCCGGCGCCGCGCAATGAGCACGGCCGCGGCGCTGCCTGCTGCGATGGACGAGCGCCAGCGCCTGAGTGCGATGCTGGTGATCTCGCTGTTGCTGCACGCCGCGCTGATCCTGGGCGTGGGTTTTACGATCAGCGAAGACGCGCCGCTGGTACCGACGCTGGATGTGATCTTCAGCCAGACCAGCACGCCGTTGACGCCCAAGCAGGCCGACTTCCTGGCCCAGGCCAACCAGCAGGGCGGCGGCAACCATGACACCGCCCAGCGCCCGCGCGATAGCCAGCCTGGCGTGGTGCCGCAGGACCGCACCGGGCTTGCCCCACAGGCGCAGCGCGCGACCAGCGTGCAGGCCCCGGAGCCGACCCAGACCCGCGTGGTGAGCAGCCGTCGCGGCGAGCAGGCGGTGCCGACGCCACAACCCAATCCGCAGACCGATCCGCTCACCCCGGCCGATGCGCAACGCGTGCAGCGCGATGCGGAAATGGCCCGGCTTGCGGCCGAAGTGCATCTGCGCTCGGAGCAATACGCCAAGCGCCCGAACCGCAAGTTCGTGTCGGCCAGTACCCGCGAATACGCTTACGCCAATTATCTGCGCGCCTGGGTGGATCGCGCCGAGCGCGTGGGCAACCTGAATTATCCGGACGACGCGCGTCGGCGCCGACTGGGCGGCAAGGTGGTCATCAGCGTGGGCGTACGCCGCGACGGCAGCGTGGAAAGCAGCCGCGTGCTGATCTCCAGCGGCGTGCCGGCGCTGGACGATGCCGCGCTGCGCGTGGTGCAGCTGGCCCAGCCGTTCCCGCCCCTGCCCAGGACCAAGGACGACGTGGATATTCTGGAAGTCACGCGCACCTGGTTGTTCCTGCCCGGCGGCGAGCTGCACGACGACCGCTGAAGGTGTGGTGGGACGCGACCGACCTGTGCGCGCCATGCGAGGTGTTGCGGTTCGGGCACGATGCGGATTTTCACCCTTGGGCTGGTGCGGCGTGCCTTCAGGCGGGTGCGACCTGCAGGCCTGCGCGATCGCGTTGCCCGCGTTGATTGAGCGGAGCATTGACAACGATCACAGCCGGCTGCGGCCGCCAGCGCGTTCAGCCAAGGGGTCGCCCGCGTAAGTCAGGCCACCTGCGCTGCGGCATGCAACTGGTCGGCCAATGCCACAATCTCGGCAGCATCCTGCACCCGCTCGCGCCAAGCGGCCGGAATGCCGTCGACGCCGTAGAACGCGCCGGCCAACTGGCCGCAGATCGCAGCGGTGGTGTCGGCATCGTCGCCCAGGTTGGCTGCGCGCAGCACCGCATCGGCGAACGTCTCGGTGGTGGCGAAGCACCAGAGCGCGGCCGACAGCGAATCGACCACGTAGCCGGTGCCGCGGATCTGCGCCGCGGGCACGGACGCGTGGTCGCGCGCGGCCAATGCGCGCACTGCCGGCGTCACCAGGGTGTCGCACTGCGTCTGCAGCACCGCATGACGCTCGCCACCGAGCAGCGCAGCGCGCAGCTGCAACGCGAACAGCCGGCAGGCATCCAGCGCTTCGGCGGCGGCATGCGTGGTGCGCGAACTGTCGGCGGCACGCGCGCCCAATTCATCGGGGCGATGCGCGTAATACATCGGCACCGGCGCCAGCCGCATCAACGCGCCGTTACCGGCCGTGCGCGGGTCCTCGCTGCCGCTGAAGGCCGGTCCGCCATCCAGATACCGCTCCAGCGCCTGCCGCACGGTGCCGCCGATATCGAAACAGGTGCCGGTGCTGCTGAGGTAACCGTGCTGGTACCAGTTGCAGTAGCGATTCATCTGATCGGCGGCATCGAATCCGTGCCGATACAGCAGGCTGTGCGCCAGGCACAGGGCCATCGAGGTGTCGTCGGTCCATTGCCCGGCACGCAGTGCGAACGGGCCACCGCCGCGCATGTCGTCGATCGGGGTAAAGCTGCCTGGCGCGCAAAATTCCAGCGTGGTGCCAAGCGCATCGCCGACCGCCAGACCCAGCAGACAGCCGCGAAACCGCGCGCGTTCGCTATCGCCGCGTGTCATGGCGCGGCTGACGCTGCGGCCGCCTTCGCTGCACGTGCGGCCTGTTGCTCGACCAGCGTCAGCGCGACGTTATCGCGCAGATAGGCCGGTTCCACGCGTTCCGGCGCCACGCCTTCGCCGCGCTGCAACGCCGGTACCGCCAGCGTGAGCAGGTCGGCGGCGTGCGGCAAGGCGCTGGCATCGACGCTGCTCAACTGCGTTGCGAAACGCCGCTGCAGCAGACCATCGGCGGCAGCGAACCCGGTGCCCACTCCGGCGAAGCGGTGCAGTGTTTCAGGCACGACCAGCGTATCGGGTGTGCAAACCACTTCCGGCGCCAGCTCCAAAAACCCATTGCCATGACGCGCGAAGACGCCGGCATACACCTCGCCCATGCGCGCATCGATGCAGGCCAGCACATGCGTGGCATCGGCAGGCGCACGCAGCGCCAGTACCTGCAGCGTGGAGATCGCCAGCACCGGTCGATCCAGACCCAATGCAATGCCCTGCGCGATGCCGATAGCCAGGCGCACGCCGGTAAACGCGCCGGGCCCACGACTGACCGCAATCGCATCGAGCTGGCGCCGCGTGATGCCGGCTTCGGCCAGCAACTGCTCGGCCCACGGCAACGCCAGTTCCGCGTGGCGACGTGGCGCCAGTTCGAAACGCTCGATGATGCGCCCGCCTACGGACAGCGCGACGGAACAGGCTTCGGTAGAGGTTTCGAATGCGAGAACGTTCATGGCAGGACCGCAGCAGGAAGTAAGGAGAAAGATCAGCCGTCGCCGAACGGCAACGTCAATCCGGCATTGTCGCCCAGCGGCGCGGAGACGCCAAAAAACGCCCGCACATCGGCAATTTCACGCGTGCGTGCAAACGGTGGCAGCGACTTCATGAAAGTGCGTCCGTAGCTCTTGTTCACCAAGCGCGGGTCGCACAGCACCAGCACGCCGCGGTCGGTCTCGCTGCGAATCAGCCGCCCAACACCCTGCTTGAGCGCGATGACCGCCTGCGGCAATTGCTCGTCGCGAAATGGGTTGCCGCCGTCGCGGCGGATCGCATCCAGGCGTGCTTCGAACACCGGGTCGTCGGGCGCGGCAAACGGCAGTTTGTCGATCACCACCACGCTCAATGCATCGCCGACCACGTCTACGCCCTCGCGGAAACTGGCCGACCCCAGCAGCACGCCGTTGCCAGAATCGCGAAAGCGCTGCAGCAGCGTGGCGCGCGGCGCTTCGCCCTGTACGAACAACGGCCACGGCGCACCACGCAATGCTTCGGCCGCTTCGCGCAGCGCGCGGTGCGAGGCGAACAACAAGAACGCACGGCCGTTGGAGGCGTCCAGCACCGGAGTCAACGCCGCGATCAAGGCGGTACCGAAACCGCGCGCGGCCGGATCGGGCAGATTGGGTGGCAGGTAGCACAACGCCTGACGTTCCCAGTCGAAGGGACTGGGCTGCAGCAAGGTCACCGGGTCGCTCAAGCCCAATCGCAGCGCGATGTGGTCGAACTCGCCGCCCACCGCCAGCGTGGCCGAGGTGAATACCCAGGCTGCCTGTGATTTTTCGCGGTGCTCGCGCAGCGGCCCGGACACGTCCAGCGGCGTGCGCTGGCAGCGGAATCCACGCGGGCTGAGCTCATACCAGAGCACATCGTTGTCGACGGCCTGTTCCGGCAGATCCTGGGCAAAATCCGCCACCGGCACGTCTTCGCCCAGCCAGCGCGACAAGCGGTTCAGCGCTTCCTGCGCACGTGCGGTGCAGCCATCGAATCCCGGTGAGGCCTCGCGCAACGGCAGCAGCGATTCGCCCAAGCGCGCCAATGCCGACAGCACCGCATCGAACCCTTCGCGCACCTGCGGTTTGGCCAGTGCACGCCATTGCGTACCGCGCGGCGGCAGGCCTTCCATGCCGGCACGCAGGCCGCGCAAGGCCTCGTCCAGGGCGAGGATCGGCTCTTGCAGACTGGCCTGAGCACCGGCGACCAGACGCGCTTCGACCATGCAATCACGTGCCAGCTCCTGCCACGGCCGCATACCGAAACTTTCGCCGAAGAAATTGGCCGCCAGCTCCGGCAGCTGGTGCGCTTCGTCGATGACAAAGGCCTGCGCGCCCGGCAGGATCTCGCCGAAGCCTTCCTGCTTGAGCGCCAGATCGGCCAACAGCAGATGGTGATTGACCACCACCAGATCGGCGGCCTGCGCACGCTGGCGTGCCTGCACCACGAAGCACTCGCTGTAGAACGGGCACTCGGTGCCGAGGCAGTTGTCGACGGTGGAGGTCACCATCGGCAGCAGCGGCGAATCGTCCGGCAAGGCTTCCATCTCGGCCATGTCGCCGTACTGGGTGCGTCCGCTCCAGGCCACGATGCGCTGGAATTGCGACACCTGCTCGGGCGTGGCGAAGCGCGGCTCGCCGCGTGCCTGCTGGGTGCGGTATTTGCACAGGTAATTGGCGCGACCTTTCAACAACGCACTGCGCAACCCGATGCCCAACGCGGCGCGCACGCGCGGCAGATCGCGGTGGAACAGCTGATCCTGCAGCGCACGGGTGCCGGTCGAGACGATGGTCTTGAGCCCGGACAGCAATGCCGGCACCAGATACGCATAGGTCTTGCCGGTGCCGGTGCCAGCCTCGGCCAGCAGCACGTCGCGCTGTTCGAACGCCTCGGCGATGGCGCCGGTCAGGCGCAACTGCGCATCGCGCGGCGCAAACGCATCGAGCTGACGCGCAAGCGCCCCGCCCTCGCTGAGCGCCTCGATGCTGGCAGTGGCAAGTTGGGACATGAGACCGACGAATGCGGAAGAAGAAGCACGACAGCCTAGCGCGTGCGCGGTGATGCTGCCTGGATCGGGTCTGCAGCAGTCAGTAAACACTTCATCGCCGTAAGGCGACTGCGGCAGACGTGAGAGGGGGATGCATCGATTTTACAGCTGCGTTGTGCCATGCGCGGCTGATGCCGATTGCCAGCGAGGATCAAGCGCCTTCGATGCAGTTGGTGCGCGCTGATCGCTGCGTCATCCGTGGACTCCAACACGCTGTTGCGTTCTTCTCGCTACAGATGCCCTGCTCCATCCGGACACAGATTGCATCCCGATCGGCGATGCAACCTTCGTCACCCAGCGGTTTGGTTGGCATGCATCCGCGACTTGCAGACAACAAGGCAGATTGCCCATGCCACGCGCGTGGCCACACATCACCCAGAAGCGGCCAAAGGCACGCAACCACAAACGCATACCACTCGAACACCAGACCTGCTGCGGACGAGGCAGAGGGTGCTGTTATCGAGTGACCTATGAGAGGCCCGCTTACGAAACTACTCGCCCAACCGCGCATGACGCAGCCAGCCAAGCCGGTCGCACTGCTGGCAGCGCAACCGGTGCCACCCGCACTCAGTACCGCTTCACACCCGGCACGGTGCAGCCGGCGATCTGCGACTTGGCCGAGGCGGCATTTTCCTTTTCGCCACGCGCCAGCCGCGATTGTTCGATGGTGGCCCAATGGCGACGGCACAGCGGGCCGGTCTTGGAGCCAAGCTCCACCGCCTGGTTGGCAAAGCGTTCGGCGGCCGGCCAATCGGCCTGCAGCACGGCCACTTCAGCACGCTCCTGCAGGATCGCGGGGTCGCCGGACACCAGCCCCAGCGCCTGATCCAGCGCCGCCGCAGCGCCGGGCAGATCGCCGGCCTGGCGCTTGGCCTTGGCGCTCTCGCGCAGATCGTCCACCTGCGGGTCGCGCAGCGGCTGCACCGACAACTCGGTGTCGTCGACGCCGGCTTCGCGTTCGATCAGCAACAGCCGTTGGGTGGGCGTGGTCGGGTCCACCGGGGTCGGCGGCGGCGCGGGCGGCGCACTGACGCAGGCAGTGACTGCGGCGAGCACGCCGATCAGGACAACAAGGCGGTGCAATCGGATCATGGGGTCACTCCACTCAATGTGCAGGGGGCGCCGACGCAGGCGCCGGTGCGGGTTCTTCCGGCTTCTTTTCCAATCCGAAGAAACGCCGCCAGCCGCCACCGCTGGATTGCTCGGCGGGTGCGGATCCATCGTCCGGCACGTCTTCGATGGAGGGCGCATTACCGGCACACGGCGCATAGGCCGGCGTGAAGCCGACCACGAACGGGAACTGACGTGCGCCCGGGCAGCCAGCATCTGTGACGCCGGTGCCCGCCGCATCTACCGACTGCCAGTCCAGGCCCTTGCCACTGACCTTCAATGGTGCGCTGGGCAGGCGCGCGAAAATGCTCGACCACACCCGCATCGCGCCGGTCGCGCCGTACAGGCCGGTCTGCTCGTTTTGATCGTTACCCATCCAGATCACCGCCAGATGGTCGCCGGTGTAGCCGGCATACCAACTGTCGCGGCCGTCGTTGGAGGTGCCGGTCTTGCCGGCCGGCGACAGGCGCCCGAGGCCATCGCCCAGCAGCTGACGCGCAGTACCGCCACTGACCACCTGCTGCAGAGCGACGCTGATCAGGTTGGCCGCCACCGAATCGCCTTCCTGCGCTGGCGCCGGGGTCTTGTCGTAGCGCTTGAGCAATTTGCCCTGCGGGTCGAGCACGCCACGCACCGCATGCAGTGGCTGGATCTCGCCACCGGCGGCCAGGAACTGGTACAGCTGCGCCATGCCATACGGACTCTGATCGGTGGCGCCCAGGATCAGCGATGGGTTCGGGTCGGCCTTGATGCCGGCCAGCACCTGGATCAATTGCGCCACGCGGTCGGCGCCGACCTGCATACCCACCCGCACCGTGGCCTGGTTATAGGAATGCGCCAGCGCATCGATCAGGCGCACCGTGCCGTGGCTGCGGTTGTCGGAATTGCCCGGCGACCAGGTCTTGCCGCGGCTGAGCTGCACCGTCACCGGTGAATCGTCGACCCAACTGGACAACGCCCAACGATCCGGCGAGGCCAGCGCCAGCAGGTAGACGAACGGCTTGAGCAACGAGCCCACCTGCCGCTGCGCTTCGACTGCGCGATTGAAGCCCGGCTTGGCCACATCGCGGCTACCGACCACTGCCAGCACATCGCCGTTGTGCACGTCGGTCATCACCAGGCCAGCCTGCAGCGGCGGGCGCTTTTTGTTGTCCAGCCGCTTGATGGTGCCGGTCACCGCGCCTTCGGCATAGGCCTGCGCGGACGGCGACATGCCGGTGAGCACGCTCATGCCGGCGCCTTGCAGCACGCCTTCGGGGTAATCGTGGGCCAGCTGCCGGCGCACCAGATCCACATACGCGGGGAAACGGTTGGCCGCGACCAGTCCCGGCTCGGTAGGCACACCCAGCGGCGCGGCCAGCGCGCGCTTGTATTCGGCGTCGTCGATCAGCTGGTTCTCGTGCAGCTTGCCCAGCACAAAGTTGCGTCGATCCAGCGCGCGCTCCGGATTGCGCCGCGGGTCGTAATACGACGGCCCCTTGACCAACCCGATCAGCAGTGCGATCTGCTCGGTGGTCATCGAATTGAGCTCGCGGCCGAACCACAGCTCCGCACCCGATGACACGCCGTGGATGGCCTGCCCACCGCGCTGACCCAGATAGACCTGGTTGAGGTACGCCTCCAGGATGGTGCGCTTGTCGTAGCGCGCCTCCATGATCACCGCATACAGAATTTCGTTGAATTTGCGCGTGACCGTCTGTTCCTTGCCTATGCCGAGCAGCCCGCTGCGCGCCAGCTGCTGGGTCAAGGTGCTGGCGCCCTGACGGACCTGGCCGCCGGAGCGCACCATGATCCACGCCGCACGCACCATGCCGCTCAGATCGATGCCGTGGTGGCTATTGAAATCGCGGTCTTCTACCGCCTGCAAGCCGGTGACCAGCAGTTCCGGCACTTCTTCCATGCGCACCAGGCGGCGCTCTTCCTGCTTCTGGCCATACAGCGTGGCGATACGCGCCGGATCCAGGCGCGCGCTCTTGAGCGTCTTGCGGTCGACAGCATCGCGCAGGCTCGCCACGCGGCCGCCAGCCAGGCTGACCTCGATACGTCGGGCAGGCACGCGCCCGTCCACATCGTTATAGCCGCGGCTGGCGATGGTGAAGCGGCTGCCATCCTGCTGATAGGTGCCGGCCAGCTTGGCCTGACCGTCGTCGCGGTAGGACGCCGCATCCAGCTCGGTCTTCAGCGTGGCCGCATCCAACGCATTGCCGGGCACCAGCACCAACGGGCGCCCGTACACACGGGTCGGGATCTGCCAACGCAGCTCGCCGAAGCGTTGCGTGACCTGCTTGTTCAGATACACCGTGTAAGGAATCAGGAAACCGAGCGCCAGCGCGATCGCGGCAAATCCCCAGACAATCAGTCTGCGTTGCCAGCGGGGGCCTTGCGCGTTGGAGTCGTCCTGAAAGTCGTCGGAATCGTCGTGGTCGTAGCGTCGGGGCACAGGGATGCGAGAATGTAGAGTCGGGCGAGTCTAGCGCAGCGCTGTCATGGTTGCGGCCCGCTGGCCCCGCCGACTTAAGCGCGGCTAACAAACCCCCTCGCTCACCGCCGCGCCGCCGCGGCCTGTGCTCGGCGCGGCCAGTGCTCCTCGGTACACTGGCGGCGGTTGTCTGCCGGCTGCGCCATCGCACTCCCTGCCGACTCCATTCACCCGTCTCTCCGCTGGAGTTTCAACGCAATGTCGATGTCCCTGGCCGATGCGCGCTATCTGTTCAATCGCGTGCTCGGCCTGATCCACCGCAGCGTGGCCAGCATGCGTACACGCGGGTGGCGGGCCACCTGGCAGCGCATTCGCGTACACACGCAGGCACCGCCGGTGGCGCTCGGCACACCGCTATGGCTGCCCGATGCCGCGCCATTTGCTGCACTCGCAGTACCGCACAGCGCCGTGCCGCGCGTGACGGTGGTGATCCCGGTCTACAACCACATCGCCCATACGCTGGCCTGTCTGCGTGCGCTGGCTGCGCATCCACCAACGCTGGAGGTGGAGATCGTCGTGGTGGACGACGGCAGCAGCGATACCACCAGCGTGCAGTTGCCGCAGATTGCCGGCCTGCACTACCACCTACGCGCCAGCAACGGCGGCTTCATTGCTGCCTGCAACGACGGGATCGCGCTGGCACGTGGCGAATACGTGGTACTGCTCAACAACGACACCATCCCGCAGCCCGGCTGGCTGGATCGACTGATCGGAACCTTCACCGCGCACCCGAACGCCGGCCTGGTCGGCGCGCAATTGGTGTATCCGGACGGGCGCCTGCAGGAATCCGGCGGTGTGGTCTTCGGCGACGGCAGCGCCTGGAGCTACGGCCGCTTCGAATCGGCCGACGACCCGCGCTATGCCTATGTGCGCGCGATGGACTACTGCTCGGGCGCGGCGATCGCGCTGCCACGGGCGCTGTTGCTGCAGACCTTGGGCGGGCTGGATCGCCGCTACATGCCGGCCTATTACGAAGACACCGACCTGGCCTTTGCAGTGCGCGCCGCCGGGCATCAGGTTCTGGTGCAGCCGGCCAGTGTGGTGGTGCATGACGAAGGCACCAGCAACGGCACCGACACGCGCACCGGAGTAAAGGCCTATCAGGTGCGCAATCAAGCCGTTTTCGCAGAAAAATGGCAGCAGGCGCTGGCGACGCAGTTGCCGGTCGGCACGGTGCCCGGGCCGGCGCAACTGCATCGCGGGCAACGCCAGGTGCTGATCCTGGACGAAGGCGTGCCGCACCCGGATCGCGATTCCGGCTCGTTGCGGCAGTTCAATCTGATCCGGCTATTGCGCGAAGAAGGCGCCCATGTGGTGTTCGTGCCGACCCGGCGCGAACATGCCGGACGCCACACCCAGGCGCTGCAGCAACTGGGCGTGGAGGTCTGGTATGCGCCGTTCCTGGACGGCATCGGCAGCTGGTTGCGCGCGCACGGCCCGCGTTTTGCGGTGGTGCTGCTGGTGCGGCATCACGTTGCCCACGCCTGCCTGCCACTCTTGAAACAGTACGCGCCGCAGGCACGCACCTTGTTCGACACCGTCGACCTGCATTACCTGCGCGAGCGCCGCGGCGCCGAGCTTGCCGGCGATGCCAATCTGCTGCGCAGCGCCGAACGCACCCGCGTACGCGAACTGGAAATCATGGCGGCCACCGACGTCACCCTGCTGGTGTCTGCCGCCGAACAGGCGCAATTGCGCGCGGACGCGCCGCAGATCCGCACTGCCCTGCTCTCCAACCTGCACGAGGTCGCCGGCAGCGGCCACAGCTTCGTGCAACGCCGCGACCTGGTGTTCGTGGGCGGCTTCCGCCATCCGCCCAATGTGGATGCGGTGCAGTGGTTCATCAGCGCGATCTTCCCGCAGGTGCGCGCACAGCTACCCGACGTGGAATTTCATTGCATCGGTGCGGATCTGCCGGCAGCGCTGAAGCTGCTTGCAGACGAGTGTCCCGGTGTGCGATTGCATGGCCACGTACCGGATCTGGTGCCGTTCATGGACAGCGTCCGCATTGCGGTCGCCCCGCTGCGCTTCGGCGCCGGCGTCAAAGGCAAGATCAATCTGAGCATGGCGCATGGTCAGCCGGTGGTCGGCACCACTTGCGCGGTGGAAGGCATGCATCTGCGCGATGGCGACGATGTCTGCGTGGCCGACGAAGCCGATGCCTTTGCCAGCGCCATCGTGCGGCTGTATCAGGATGCCGCGCTATGGCAGAAGCTGGCCGACAACGGGCTGCGCAACGTGGCCGAGCACTTCTCGCTGGACGCAGCGCGCGCGACGGTCTGCGAGCTGTTTATCGCGGGGTGAGGTGGCGCCCCTGGTGACTCACGGGTGCGTTGCGGATCGAGCAGTGGTCGTCGTACCACGCAGATCATTGCGGGCTGCATCGATGTCTTGCCGCGCAGGACGCGAGACTTCGCACAGTTCGCTCACCGCGACGACGAACGCGCACATGAATCGCCAAGCTTCGCTCGTACCCTCATCCGCTCTTCGGGCACCTTCTCCCGATGGGGGAAGGGAGCAACAACCGGTACGGACTGCGAGCAACCAACAAAACTACTTTGCTGCGCCAAGCGAGCGCATCCGGCACTCGGAATGCTCATGTATCACGCGCACGCTCCGGTTCTGAGCGCGCCGTCCACACCCACCTGTCAACCGCGCACTACGTCTTGCTAGCCGCTCTGAGGTCATCTTCTGCGCGACAGGGGCAGTGCTGAGGGTGCAGCCAGCCGCCATGGTTATCTCTCCCTGAGCAATTGCCTGATGCGCCCAAGCTGGTCGGTCAGTGCCTGCAGTGAAGATGACGTCGAAGCGCCCCTGGATGTCTCCGGTCTGATCACCATCCACTACCGGCATGTACAGGCCAAACGCCGACAAAAACAGCGCACGCCTCAGCGCTGCTCTGCCACCGCTCTGACCCGGCGCGTGAATTCGGCCAGCTCCGGCAAGCCGGGATCTAGTTGATGCGCTTCGTCCTGGGCACGGCGCGCGAACGCCGCATCCTCCTGGCCCAGGCGCTCGCTGCCGACTGCGACCCAGCGCTGGGCCAAGCGTCGACGCGCGCCGGGCAACGCATCGCCATTCGGCGTCAGCGCCTGCCAGGCATCCAGGCAGCCGCGCGCGGCACGCAGCCGGTTATTGCGCAGCTCGTCTTCGAAACAGCGCTGGCTGGCCGGCACCACGCGTGCGGCGGCCTGCAGCACGCGTGCATCGCGCGGTGCCAGCGCTTGCGCCGCGCGCACCGCGTCGTACGCACTGGCGCCGGGCGGCGTCATCCATTGCTGCCGCGCTTCGGCATCGGCGACGCGTTGCAACAGCAGGCGCAAACGGCGCTCGCGCACGCCGCGCGACAGCCCGGTTTCCGGGCTGCGCTGGGCGTCGCGGGCGCGGGCGATGGCCTGCTCGGCCTGGGCGATGGATGCGGCGCCAGGCACCAGCGACTGCGCCTGTTGCAACGACTGCATCGCCGCGTCGAACTGAAAGTCCGCGGCCTGCCGGCCTGCCTGCGCGGCGTATTCGCTGGCGACACGTTCCAGCCCGCGCTGCGCGCCGACATCGGCCGGCTCGGCCGCCAGCACGGCGTTGAAATCGCGTGCAGCGGGGGCCAAGCGACCACGTCGCAGCAATGCCTCGGCACGTTGCCGGCGCTGATCCAGCACACGGTGATAGTGCCCTTCGGTCGACGGCACGTCGGCATGCCCGGCGTCGTACCGTTTGGCCGCTGCCAGCAGGCGCGCTGCCTCGCCGAGTGCGTCGCGCGCCAGCGCGTGACGCGCCTGCGCCAAGAGATCGGTCAAGGCATCTTCGCGCCCTTCCAGCGCGTCGGTGCGGTCGGGCGCCAGGGTCAAAATGCGCTGATACAGCGGCAGCGCGCCATTGGGCGTGCCATCCAGGCGACCTTGCTGCTGGGCGGCAACAGCCTGCGCCAGCAAGGCATCCAGCCCGGCGCGGCGCGCCTGCAGTTGACGCAGCCGCAGCGCAACCGGCGCCACCTGTGCCTGCGGCACCTCCAGTGCAGTTGCCAATGCCAGCGTGCGCTGCGCGGCGTCCGCATCGCCGGCCGCGATGGCGGCGCGCGCCTGCACCACGGCAGCCACGCCGGTCCGGGCCAACCCGACACGCGCCTCGCTACGATCGTTGTCCAACGCAAGCGCAGCGGTAAACAGTTCGCGCGCACCGCTGCCATCGGCGGCACTAAGCTTGCCGCGCGACAGCGCAACATCGCCACGTTGCAGCAGTTGCTGGATCCGTGTATCCGGCCACAGCACATCGCCCAGCGGCTTGCGCAGCGCGATGACGCTCAACAGCAGACAGGCGGCCAGCGCCAGCACCACGCGCCACAGTGCACGGCTGCGCAACGGCGCCCAAAGGCGCGGCGATCTGACCCAGCGCGGCAGCGGGAACATACGGTAGCGTCCATCCTTGGCGCGACCTGACGGGGGCGCGTTCACGTGCGTATGGTAGCTGGCCCTGTTGCGAAGACGGTGTAGGGGCGGGATTGGCGGATTCGGAATTGGTCAAGGCAAGCGCTGCGGGTGCGGGGTCCGGACTGCTCTGGTGCATCGATGCATCGTCAAGGCAGTTGCACGACGCCTGGGGTGGCTGACACGTGGGTACCGCAGCACAGCGACCGCGCAAGCGACTCCCGAAGCGCAGTACACCGAGAGTCAGCCGATGATTTGCGCCACCCCAAGATGATCGATCTGCGCCACCCCAACCACCAGCAGCATTCGCCACAAACACGCAACGCCGCTTGATCACGCTCAGCCCAGTCGCCGCACCTCATTCACGCCGGGCAAGGCATCCAGTTTGCCAAGCAGGGCGGACAGCTGGTCGTAGTCGCTCACCTTGAGCCGCAGTCGCAGCTGCGCCCTGCCGGTGTCGCGCACGTTGTCGCTGTTGATTTCCAGCACGTGGGCATCTTCCTGCGCGATCAGGTTGGTGATGTCCTTGAGCAGCCAGCGGCGGTCCACCGCGCGTACCTGCACATCCACTTCATACCCGCTGCCGGCCTTGCCCCATTCCACCGGCAACACGCGTTGCGGGTGGGCAGCCGCCAGCCGTGCCAGTGCCGCGCAGTCGGTGCGGTGCACGGTGATGCCGCGCCCGCGGGTGAGATACCCGGCAATCGGTTCGCCGGCCACCGGTTGGCAGCACCGCGCCAGTTGCACCAGCAGATTGCCCACGCCCTGCACGGTGAATTTGGATTTCCCCAAGCTCTCGCGGCGCGCAGTCGGTCGCGGTGGCGCCGGCACCGCAGGTTGCGAGGCCGCGCGCTCGGCTTCCAGCAGCGCACGGCTGACCTGGTTTGGCCCGGTATCGCCCAGCGCCACCTGGATATACAAATCGTCGACATTTTCAGCATGGAACTTGCGCGTCGCCACGCTCAGATCGGCATGCTGCAGACCCAGACGCTTGAGCTCGCGATCGAGCAGCTCCTTGCCCGCCTGCACATTGCGCGCGCGGTCGAGCTTGTGGAACCAGGCGCGCACCTTGTCGCGCGAACGCCCGCTGGCCAGAAAGCCGTTGGACGCCAGCAGCCAGTCGCGACGCGGGTCGGCTTCCTTGGCGGTCATGATCTCCACGCGGTCGCCGCTGCGCAGCCGATAGGTCAGCGGCACGATGCGGTCGTTGACCCGCGCGCCACGGCAGCGGTGCCCCACCATGGTGTGCACGTGGTACGCAAAATCCAGCGGGGTGGCGCCTTGCGGCAGATCGATGACCTCGCCCTTGGGCGTCAGCGCATACACGCGGTCTTCGATCAGCTCGGCATCCAGCGCACCGGCCAACTCGCCGTGGTCGCCTTCCTGCACCTGTTCCAGCAACTGGCGCATCCACAGGATCTTGCGGTCGAACGCCTTTTCGGCGCCCTTGCCGCCTTCCTTGTACTTCCAGTGCGCGGCCACGCCGAGCTCGGCCTGGGCATGCATCTCGTGGGTGCGGATCTGGATCTCGATCGTGCGCCCTTCCGGCCCGACCACCGCGGTATGCAGCGAACGGTAGTCGTTGGCCTTGGGCCGGGCGATGTAATCGTCGAACTCGCTGGGCACGGGCGCCCACAGCGAATGCACAGCGCCCAACGCCGCATAGCAGGCCGCCACGTCGTCGACCATCACGCGCACCGCGCGCACGTCGTAGAGCTGGTCGAACGACAGCCGCTTTTTCTGCATCTTGCGCCAGATGCTGTAGATGTGCTTCGGCCGCCCGCTCACCTCTGCGCGCAGACCCTGCCCCGCCAATGCGCTCGACAAGGTGCGCTTGACCGCCTCGATGTAACGCTCGCGCGCCACCCGGGTTTCGTCCACTTCGCGCGCGATGCGGCGATAGGTATCAGGTTCCAGGTGCCGGAAGGCCAGGTCTTCCAGCTCCCACTTCACCTGCCAGATGCCCAGCCGGTTGGCCAGCGGCGCGTGGATGTCGC
The DNA here is from genome assembly GCF_035012785.1 of Xanthomonas sp. WHRI 8932A. Taxonomy (NCBI): domain Bacteria; kingdom Pseudomonadati; phylum Pseudomonadota; class Gammaproteobacteria; order Lysobacterales; family Lysobacteraceae; genus Xanthomonas; species Xanthomonas sp. WHRI 8932A. Next base: position 58,751 of record NZ_JAYGQQ010000005.1, on the reverse strand, counting down.
GGGTGAGCTGGGCCAGCGCGCGGCGCTGCTCCTCGCTGAGGCGGTCGCCCACGCGCATGCGCGTCAGCTGCCGCGCCAGCAGGATTGGCACCACGCGCAGGTCGTGGATGATGGACAACAGCAGGCGCCGCAAGCCCTCGCTGTTGCGCCCGGCCTCGCGTCCGGCATGCAGCGCCCAGACCTGATCGGCCGCATCCAGGCCATCCAGCAATCCTTCCACGGCCACGCGCCGCTCCGCCGGTTGCCAGGGCAAGCCAGCCACCGCACCGCGTAATGCCGGCAGATCGAACAGCAATGCCGCAATCACCGTGGCCTCGTCGGCTGCCAGCGACGCCAGCACGTCTAACGTGTCGGCCAGCAGCGCCCACGGCACGCTGTCGGCCTGCGCGGGCGGCGCATCCTGCCAGGCCTGCGCCAATGCATCGCGTAATGCCGGTACGATCGACGCAACGGCCGGGCGCTGCAGCAAGGCATGCAGGCGTTCGAATGAGGAACTGGTCACAACGGTGGACACGGCGGCCGGCGATCACTGGGGTCTGACAGCTACGGTAACGTGCGCGTCACCTTCTCTACAACGCGCAATTTCGGCGCAAATGCCGGCCGGCAGCATGTTTGCGCTTATGGTCGGTTCACCCGCCAAGGTCTTGATTCGCAACCGCTCTGCGATGGATAGCCGTTCGCGCGGCATGCCAATTGCGACGCAATGCCGGCTTTTTACAAGCTCTTTACAATTGGAATAAACCGGCTGCCTATGCTCGGCTCACGTCATCGCTGCATTGCGCCGCGACGGCGTTTTTCCACCCACTGCGAGGTAGCCGATGAAGACCTGGAAGAAGCCTGTCGTTCGTGAAGTCAACTGTGGCGCCGAAATCAACTGCTACGTCTCTGGCGAGTTTTGATCCGGCACGTCTCAATCGCACCAGCCGCCCTTCCTTTTGATGCATGACCGGCAACTGCCGGCAGAGTAGGTAACAGTTTCCATGCGCATCATCGTTTTGGGATCGGCGGCCGGCGGTGGGCACCCGCAGTGGAATTGCCATACACCCGCAAGTCAGCGGGCCTGGCAACAAGCAGACGGTGCCCAACGTCGTACCCAAGCCAGCATCGCGGTCAGTGCCGACGGCGAGCGTTGGGTTCTGATCAATGCGTCCCCCGATTTCCGTCAGCAGATTCTCGCCACACCCGCGTTATGGCCGCAGCACAGCCTGCGCCATTCGCCGATCGAAGCGGTGCTGCTGACCAGTGGCGAGATCGACCATATCGCCGGATTGTTGTCGATGCGAGAAAGCCAGGCCTTCTCGCTGCATGCCAGCAGTCGCGTGCTGGACCTACTGGCACAAAACCCCATCTTCGACGCGGTGAATCCAAACTACGTGACGCGCCAGCCATTTGCGCTGGACACGCCGGTGTCGCTGCTCGGCCTGCAACTGACGCCCTTCTCGGTGCCAGGCAAGGTGCCGCTGTTCATGGAATCGCGCAGCGGCGGCGATCTGGCCGGCTCCAACGAAGAAACCCTCGGGCTCACCATCGACGATGGCCAGCACCGCGTGCACTACATCCCCGGCTGCGCGGCGATGACCGATGCACTGCGCGCGCGCCTGCAAGGAGCCGAATTGGTCTTTTTCGACGGCACACTGTGGCGCGACGACGAGATGGTGCAACTTGGCATCAGCCAGAAGACCGGCCAGCGCATGGGCCACATGAGTATCGATGGCGCCGACGGCACCATCGCTGCCTTTGCCTCGCTGGATGTGGCACGCAAGCTTTTCATCCATCTCAACACCACCAATCCCGTGCTCGACATCCACTCGCCGGAGTACGCCAGTGCGCGTGCCAGCGGCTGGGACGTTGCCCACGACGGCCTGGAGATCACGCTGTGACCGCCCTGCTCACCCCCGACCAACTGGAAGCGGACCTGCGCGCGATCGGCGCACGCCTGTATCACGACCAGCACCCGTTTCATGCACTGCTGCACCACGGCAAGCTCGATCGCGGCCAGGTGCAGGCCTGGGCGCTGAATCGCTTCGAATACCAGCGCTGCATTCCGCTGAAAGATGCGGCGATCCTGGCGCGCATGGAAGACCCGGCGCTGCGGCGAATCTGGCGCCAGCGCATCCTCGACCACGACGGCAATAGCGCCACCGATGGCGGCATCGCACGTTGGCTGCATCTGACCGACGCGCTGGGCCTGGATCGCGGCCTGGTCGAATCCGGGCGCGCCTTGCTGCCCGGCACGCGGTTTGCGGTGCAGGCGTATCTGCACTTCGTCCGCGAAAAAAGCCTGCTTGAGGCGATTGCTTCCTCGCTCACCGAACTGTTCGCTCCCAACATCATCGGCCAGCGCGTGGCCGGCATGCTCAAGCACTACGACTTCGTCTCGTCCGAGGCGCTGGCGTACTTCGAGCATCGCCTGACCGAGGCGCCGCGCGACTCGGATTTCGCGCTCGATTACGTCAAGCAGCACGCCGATACGGTCGAAAAACAGCAGCTGGTCAAGGCCGCGCTGCATTTCAAATGTTCGGTGTTATGGGCGCAGCTGGATGCCTTGCACGTGGCCTATGTCACGCCGGGCATCGTGTGGCCGGACGCGTTCGTGCCCGACCGCGACGCCCGCCGGGCCGCTGCGTGAGCGACATTACACGCGAGAGTCAGCCGGCACTGCGCGCAGGCGTGCGTCTGCAGCACGACCGCACACGCGACCAGTGGGTGCTGCTTGCGCCCGAACGCGTGGTCGAACTCGACGAGATCGCCCAGGTGGTGGCGCAGCGCTTCGATGGCGCGCGTTCGCTGGCGCAAATTGCGCAGGAATTGGCCGCAGAGTTCGATGCCGACGCCGCCGAGATCGAAGTGGATGTGATCGAACTCACCAACACCCTGCACCAGAAACGTCTGTTGCGGCTATGAACACTGCACCGCCACCGCTATCGGTATTACTGGAGCTGACCCACCGCTGCCCGCTGGCGTGCCCGTATTGCTCCAACCCGATTGCACTGGCGGCACTACGCGAAGAAATGGATACCGCCGGCTGGCGTTCGCTGCTGCAGCAGGCCGCCGACATGGGGGTGCTGCAGGCGCATTTTTCCGGCGGCGAACCGATGTTGCGCAAGGATCTGCCCGAGCTGGTGGCGCATGCGCGTGAGCTCGGGCTGTACAGCAACCTGATCACTTCCGGCGTGGCCGGCGGCGAACCGATGCTGGACCAACTGCAAGCCGCCGGACTGGAGCATGTGCAGCTGAGCGTGCAAGACGTCGACCCGGCCGGCGCCGACCGCATTGCCGGGTATCGCAATAGCCTGTCGAAAAAGCGCGATTTTGCCGCGGCCGTGCGCGCACGCGGCCTGCCGCTCACGCTCAACGCAGTGCTGCACCGGCACAACGCGGACCGCGTGCCCGGCATGATTGCGCTGGCGCTGGAATGGCAGGCCGAGCGCATCGAAGTGGCGCACACCCAGTACTACGGCTGGGGCCTGCGCAATCGTGCTGCGCTGATGCCCAGCCGCGAGCAGCTGATGGACACCATTTCCGCGGTGGAAACCGCGCGGCGCGAGCTCGGCGACCGTCTGGCGATCGACTTCGTCACCCCCGACTACTACGCGCGCCTGCCAAAGCCCTGCATGGGGGGCTGGGGCCAGCGCTTCGTCAATATCTCTCCGCGCGGCGACGTGCTGCCCTGCCACGCGGCCGAAACCATCGACGGCATGCGCTTCGACAACCTGCGCGAGCGCTCGCTGGCCGATATCTGGAACAACGGCGAGGCGTTCGTGCGGTTTCGCGGCACCGCCTGGATGCCCGAGGTCTGCCAGGAGTGTCCCAAACGCGAGATCGATTGGGGCGGTTGCCGCTGCCAGGCGCTGGCGCTCAGCGGCGATGCCGCCACGCTGGACCCGGTCTGCGAACGCTCGCCCGACCATGCGCGGGTGCGCGCGATTGCCGACACCGAGGCGGCTGCGTCGCCGCCGGAATTCATCTATCGCCGCCCCGCCCGCCCCGCGCAGGCGTCATCGGCCACTGCCGACCGCGTGGACTGACCGGCGTCGGCTAGCACGGCACAGCGTCTACACTAGCCACCTCTTCCCTGTCGGATGGCTTCCATGTCGCTCGTGCGCCGCATTCCCCTGCTGGTCTGCCTGTCTCTTGCATTGACCGCCACCCCGGCCCTGGCGCAGCGCGCAGTCCACGGCGATCTGCAGTCGCAGATGAGCGCCGAACAGTTCAAGGCTGCTGGCCTGGACAAGCTCGATGCCAGCGAACTGGCTGCGCTCAACGACTGGCTGCAGGGCAAGGTCGCCAAGGAAGCCGCCGTCGTGGTCGAACAGGCCAAGGAAGCCGGCCGCCAGGAAATCATCGTCAAGAACCGTGGTTTCTTCGACTTCGGCAGCAAGGAGCCGATCGAGAGCAACATCGTCGGCGAGTTCAAGGGCTTCTCCAAAGGCCGCGTCTATACGCTGGCCAATGGTCAGGAATGGGAACAGACCGATGTGGCCAGCCTCTCCGGCGTGCGCAAGGAGGCTCCCAAGGTCAAGATCAAGCCCGGCCTGGTCGGCGTGTGGTACCTGCAGATCGAGGGGTACAACACCCCGGCCAAGGTGCGGCGGATCAAGTAAGCGCGGCCAACAAAACGACTGCGCTCGCCGTCAGGCGGGCGTAGCCGGTGCTCGGTGCTCAGTGCTCAGTGCGGCATGGGCCAGTCGTACGCTTCGGTGCTGAGTACGCCGTCAATGCATCGCTGACGACCGCTCGCTGCGCTTTTTAGCCCTTGCAAGTGTTAGCCCGTACAAGCGTATAAGCAGTGCGGATGGCGCAAAGCTGCTGCAGAAGCAGAGAAACGCAGCCCCTTGCCGGCGCGCGCGGATGTGCGATGAAGACTGGCCGGCACTGTCCGATCGCAAGCAAGCGCGCTTCTGCGGAAAGTTAACGAGTCAATGCAGCGGCCTCTGTTCGCCGACAAGCTTGACTTCGTTTTCGCCGGCATCTGGTGTGGGCACTGCAAAGGATGGATGCGTCCTACGTGCCAGACTGGCCACCGACAACAGGCTTGATCTGCGCATCTGGCGCGGGCCGGGCCCTTGATCGCGCTGCCCCCCAGCGCCGCTGACGGAGAATGCCGATGCGCCTGATGACACGCTGCGGGATTGCATTGCTGGCCTTGATCGCAGGGCCAGCACTGGCGTCCACTGCAACCGAACGCTGCGCCACCGCGCCCGAGGTCGGGTTTGATCAAGCTCTGATCTGCTATCGCGATGCAGTAGAACAGCAGCCGCTGGTCTACACGCGAGGGGCCACAAGCCGCATCGCCGGTGTCGAGCGGCGCGAGTATCTGCTGACCTCGCAGACATGGTCGCCTGAAGGGCTCGTCACCCCGGCCACCTGGCAGCATGACGTGGCGATGTATGTACCCGCCGATGCGCTGCCGACGCGCGCGTTATTGATCTCCACCAATGGCACGCGTCACCCGGTCGCCGGCAGTGCGGCGCAGCCGGCCAGCGAATTGCCGCCGGAAGTGCTGGCGGCGCTGGCGCAACGCAGCCGCACCGTGGTCATCGCGCTGAGCGACATCCCCAATCAGGCGCTGCAGTATCAGGGCGATTCCGCCCCGCGCCGCGAGGACGACAGCGTCGCCTACAGCTGGTCGCTGTTTCTGCAATCGCCGCAGCAGCGCAAGACCATGCCGCTGCATATACCGATGGCCGCGGCAATTGCGCGCACCATGAGTCTGGCCGAGCGCGAGTTGGCACCGCTGCAGATCCATCGCTTCATTCTTGCTGGTGCGTCCAAGCGCGGCTGGGCCAGCTGGCACGCCACGATCGCCGACCCACGCGTGGACGCTGTGGTGCCGTTCGTGATCGACATCCTCAACATGCCGGCCGTGCTGGACCACATGTATCGGGCGTACGGCGGCAACTGGCCGATTGCATTTAACGCATATGCCAAACAGGGAATTACCGCGCAATTGCAGACCCCGGCGTTCGCGCAACTGGTGCAACTGCAGGACCCGCTGAATTATCTGCACACGCCCTACCGCAAGCGATTGAGGCTGCCCAAGTACATCGTCAACGCCAGCGGCGATGATTTTTTCCTGCCAGACAACACGCAGTTCTTCTATGACGCGCTGCCTGGCAGCAAGGCCTTGCGCATGGTGCCCAACAGCGCGCACAACGGCATCCGCGCATCGATCGTCGATAGCTTGGTGCCGTTTATTGCACGGCTGCAGCAGCAGCGCTCGCTCCCCAATGTGAGCGACACGTTGCGCGCAGGCGACGCACCGCACATTCGCTTCCGCTCGTCGGAACGACCGACGCAAGTGCGGCTGTGGGCGGCCACCAATCCGCAGGCGCGCGACTTCCGCTATGCCTGCGGCATCCGCTACCACGCCACCCCGATTGCGCTTGCACGCGGCAACAGCGTCTCGGTGCCAGTGCAGACTCCGGATGCCGGTTGGAGCGCCTATTTCGTCGAAGCCACCTATGCGGATGGATTCGTCGCTACCAGCCAGACCTATGTGCTTGGCAAGCAGCAATATCCCTCTACAGCACCGCCCACCGACAATGCCGCGTGCAGCACGTTGCCCGGACTTGCGAGTCGCGCTGCTGCGGGTTGAACGGTAATTGCTGTTGCAGTGAGCGCGGGCAACACATCGCGCGGCGCGCCGTTCGGCATCTTGCATCGCCAACCTTGATCCGCAAACGGCAGTGATGCTGCGTGACGCTGGGCATGCCAATGGCTTCGGCTTCACCAGACAATAGTTCGCGATGTCGCGTAGCGCTCCCTAATAAAGACAGATGGTCGGTGGACTCGCACGTCACTGGCACCGTGTGCATGCGCACGAGCTGAGCACGCTTGCACACCGGCACCGCGCCAACTGCAAATGTACCGACTGCATCGTCTTGTCCACTTTGCGCAATGAAGTCCGCATAGAACCGGTCCATAGGGCGGTTTTTGCACTTGAGCCTGCCAACAAGATCGATCCAACCCGACTGGACCATTGACATCGTTGTCACCAACTTCTAAACAAGCCGCTACGCGCTGATGGCATCGGCTGATCAGACGGACTAAGGACTGCATGTGGCTGCGACTTCGCGTTCTGCTCACGCTTCTGCCACGCCTGCTGCTCCTGCGGCCACCGGCTTTATCGCGGCCGATGTCGGCGGCACGCATGTGCGTCTTGGCCACGTGCTGCAGCCAGAGGGCGCAGCGATTGCGCTTGCCCACTACCGCACCTATCGCTGCGGCGACTACGCCAGCCTGGACGCCATCCTGGCCGACTTCCTGCCGCAGGTGAGCCGTGTCGAGACGGTCGTGATCGCCAGCGCGGGCGTTGCGCTGGACGACGGCAGCTTCATCAGCAATAACCTGCCATGGAGTATCTCGCCCAGCCGCCTGCGCGCCGCGTTGGAACTGCGCAACGTGCATCTGGTCAACGACTTCGAAGCGGTCGCCTATGCGGCGCCGCAGATGGAAGCGCGTGCGGTGCTGCAACTGAGCGGCCCCACGCCGCGGCATGCACGCAGCGCCGGGCCAATGCTGGTGGTCGGCCCCGGTACCGGGTTAGGCGCGGCGGTGTGGATCGATGCCAAGCCGCGCCCCATCGTGCTGGCGACCGAAGCAGGCCAGGTCGCGTTGGCCAGCACGCACGCGCACGAACAGCAGTTGCTGCGCATCCTGCTGCGCGACCAACACTATCTGCCGCTCGAGCACGTGCTGTCCGGCCCTGGACTGTTGCGGCTGTATGCCGCGGTGTGTGCGCTGCACGGTTCGCCGCAACGTCATCAGCAGCCTGCGGCAATCACGCATGCGGCATTGCATGAAGACGACGCACTGGCGCGCGAAACCCTGCACGTGTTCTGCGCCCTGCTTGGCCACGCCGTCGGCGACATGGCGTTGGCCTACGGCGCTGCCGGCGGCATCTATCTGGCCGGCGGCATCCTGCCGACGATCGGACATTTTCTGGCGTCCAGCACGTTCGGCGCGCGCTTTCTCGACAAGGGCAACATGCGCGCGGTGCTCGAACGCATCCCGGTCAAGCTGGTCGAGCACGGGCAGCTGGGCGTGCTCGGTGCGGCCAATTGGTATCTGCAACACCACGCTGACGTGTCGTAAGCGTTCCACCGCGCGTTTTCCCGAACGTGCGGTTACTAAAAGTGGCTAACAAAACGTAGCGAGCAGTCGTCAGGCGGGTGTGGACGGCGCGCTCAGAACCGGAGTGTACGAGGGGGGTACATGCCGATTCCGAGCACCGGCCGCGCCCGCCTGGCGGCTGCACAGTAGTTTTGTTAGCTACTTTCAGCCCCCGCATCCGGCGAGCCACGGCCCGCCATCCATCCCTGTGCGTGATGAGGAGAGACATCATGAAATACAGCACCACCCTGCTGTGCACTGCGATTGCGTTGTCGTTGGCGGTCACCGCGCAAGCCCAGGACAGCCCTGGCCAGCAAGCCACCGAGCTGGACGCCGTCCAGGTGGTCGGCATCCGTGCCAGCCTGGAAAAATCGCTGGATACCAAACGTAACAACACCGGCATTTCCGAAGCGATCACTGCCGAGGACATCGGCAAGTTTCCCAGCACCAATGTGGCCGAAGCGCTATCGCAGATTCCCGGCGTCACCCTGGACCGACGCTTCGGCCAGGGCGAGCGCGTCAGCATCGACGGCACCGACCCCAGCTTGAATCTGTCGTTCCTGGATGGCCACCCGGTGGCGCAGGCGATCTGGTTGTACGGCGAACAGCCCAGCCGCGGATTCGACTACACCTTGCTGGCGCCGCAGATCCTGGGCCGCGTGGAGATCCTCAAGTCCTCCGAAGCGCGGCTGACCGAAGGCAGCCTGGGCGGCACGGTACTGATGCACACGCGCCAACCGCTGGATCTGAAAGCCAACGAGATCGCCGGCTCCATCGGCTACAGCTATAGCGATCAGGCCAGCAAGGGCAACCCCAATGCGGCCCTGCTCTATAGCTGGAAAAATCCCGCAGAAACCTTCGGCATTGCCGTGTCCGCGCAGCACTACGAAGAACGCGTGGACCGCCGTGGCATGGAAGTATTCGGCTATGCGCCTGCCAGCACCTTCGCCAACGCCGCAGGCACGGTACCGGCCGATGCAGACGTACCCAACTCGATCAACGCTGCGTGGTTTCAGCAGGACCGCGAGCGCGACAGCGCAGTGGTCAACCTGCAACTCAAACCCAGCGACGCGTTGGAATTCAATCTGAGCGGCGTGTACATCAACGAGAAGTTCGACAACTACAACCAGTCGATGTACAGCTTTTTGACCTGGAATGCCGGCACGGTGGCCGCGGTGGACCAGCTCGGCGATGTGCGCAACGGCGTGGTGACCAGCGGCCATTCCAGCGCCAATGCCGATCCGCTTGGCGGCACGGTGATCTACGACAACAACGTGCGCGAATCGGAAGTCACCACCAAAGGCCTGGATCTGCGCGGCGCGTTCCGCGGCGATGGCTGGGGTGTGAAGGGACAGGTGGGACAGAGCAAATCCGAAAACAAGAATCTGTCGCAATACTTCATCGAGCCGTTCTACAACGGCGGCTTCCGTTGGGACACGCGCCGTGGCATCCAGTTCGACGCCCCTGCGCGCGCACGCGACCCGGCCAATTGGGGCTCGGCCGGCGGCTGGTTCGGCAACAACGGCATCTTCTCCACCGAGAGCAAGGACACCTACGGCCAACTGGATCTGGATGTGCAGTTCGATGGCGTGTTCAACCAGTTACTGCTGGGCGTGCGTCATGGCAAACATGAGGAACGTTTCGAGCTCAACGTCTACGGCGGAGTGACCCCTGGCACATTGGCCGATGTTGGCACGATCGGTCTGACCGACCTGCAGGATTTTTATCCCGACCACGGCCAGCACGTGCAGGCCGGGCGCAACAATGTACTGAACTGGATCCGCAACAGCCCGGTCGATTACAACGCGCCGGATCCGGCAAGTTATCTCAACAACAGCTGGGCGCTGGAGCAGACCAATAACGCCGCCTACGCGCAGTTGAATTTCTCCGGCGGCAGTCTGCGCGGCAATCTGGGCGTGCGCTATGTGGACTCCAAGACCGAGGGCAGCGGCTTTGTCTACAGCGGCACACCGTCGCTGACCAACGCCGACAGCCTGTGGCAGACGCGTACCCGCAAAGAGGACTTTCTGCTGCCGTCGCTGACCGTGTCCTACGACACCAGCGCGGACTGGGTGTTCCGCTTCGCGGCGGCCAAGGTGATCGCCTGGGCGCCCTACAACCAGATGGTCAACAACACCTTCCTCAACGACACCACGCTGACCGGCAGCGGCGGCAACGCCGAGTTGTCACCGTACGAATCGTGGAATTTCAATCTCTCGGCAGAGTATTACTTCGCGCAGCAATCGGTGGTGGCGTGGTCGGTGTTCTACAAAAAGATCGACAACTACATCGACACCAGTGCCAGCGTGGAACGTCAATACAACGCGCTGCGCGATACCGCACCGCAGAGCTGGGCGCAATTACTCGGCAGCAACGGCTGCACCGCCGACGGCTACTGCGACTACAGCGTGCAGCGGCCGCGCAATGCCGGCGAGGGCAAGGTCAAGGGCTTCAACCTCTCGTTCCAGCAACCCTTCGGCGACAGCGGCTTTGGCCTGACCGCCAACTACACCTACGCCAACGGCGAAAACAACACCGGCGATGCGCTGCCGTACCAGTCACGCAACAGCGTGGCCTTCAGCCCGTACTTTGAGAAAGGCCCGCTCAACGCGCGACTGACCTACAACTGGCGCGACAGCTATCTCGCCGGCGGCTATGTGGCCGGTGCGGCACCGGCCAGCGTGGACGACTACGCCGAACTCGGCGCCAGCATCGGCTATGCACTCAGCCCGAACTGGTCGCTGCAGATCGATGGGCAAAACCTGCTGGATGAAGAGTACCTGCAGTATCTCGGCGACAAGGATCATCTGGCTGGCCGCTACAAAAGTGGGCGGCGCTATATGGCGAGCTTGCACGTGAAGTTCTGAGGCTGCGACGTTCTGACGCTGGCGTCTTCGTGGGTGCGGCCACTGCCATGTGGCCGCACGCGCGGGGTGCGTTGGAAACCTGCATCGACTAGTACTGTTTGGCGAGGCGTCGGTGTACGCCACACATCGCTCGTCCACGCGACATGATCTAGACGTCACGCATGGCACGGCAAGCGACCGACATGCCATTGCGGCGGCCAAGCGCATGGCCCATCACCCGTCGCCAGGTAAGCGCGAACGGATCCCGCTACAGCGGGCTGCAAGCAGCCGTACGCAATCCGCCGACAACTCATCAGCGCAACGCCGCCACCCGCTGCGACAATTTCTTCGCCGACACGCCGGATCTGGCGCCGAGCTCCTGCGCGAACACCGACACCCGCAGTTCTTCCAGATCCCAGCGCAGCGCCTGCCAGTCGGCACGTTGCTGCAATCCACGCGCAGCCGCATCGCCCAACGCATCCACAAACGGCTTGAGCTCGAGCATGCGCGACTGATCGCGCGCCGGGTCGCGCTTGGCACGCTCGGTCCGCAGGATCATCGCCTTGAGATAGCGCGGATAATTGGCCAGCGCCTCTGCCGGTGTGTCACGCAGGAAGCCGGCATGCACCAGCGCGCGCAACTGCTGCTCCATATCGTCCAGATTGCCGCGTGCCCAGCCCATCAGTGGCGCTTCCAGCAACGGTTTGAGCTCGGCCACGGCGCCCAGGATGCTCTCGGCCAATTTGAGCCGTTCCATCGCTTCGCCGAACAGGCGCTTGATCGCATCGTCGCGGCGTTGCGCAAACGCACCCGGGTCGCGGATCGCGCCCAGCCCGTCGGCCAGCACCGCATTGAGCGCGGCATCGACCAGATCGCCACGCAGTCGCTCTTGTGATTCGATCGCTGCGTACAGCAGACCGGTTTTGGGCGAGACCGGCAACTGTTTGCGCGCGTGTTTGATCTTGTCGGCCAGCGCGATTTCCAGCAGGCGACGCACGCCGCGCGGATGCGCCTGGGCGGCGTCGTTGCGGTCGGCAAAGATGCGCAAGGCAGCATCCTCACCCTGATCCACCAAGGCCGGGTACGCCGGCACGCCAGCCTCGCCGGCGACCTGTTCGGGAATCGGCGTGGCGGGGAAATCGCGCAATCCTTCCGCAGCCAACGCGCGCCCGGCACGCGCAGCAAACGCCTGCCCGGCGCGTTCGCCGAAGCGCGCACGCAGCCCGTCCAGATCGCGCGATTCGGCCAGTACCTTGCCGTCGTCGTCGCGCAGACGCAGGTTCATCAGTAGATGCGTGTCCAGCGATTCTTCATCGAAATCCAGCGCCGCGACCTGCACCCCGGTGGCTTTGGACAGAAAGCGCGCCAGCTCGCCACGGATATCGTCGGCCGACGGCAGGCTGTAGGCCTCGTAGAACGCACGCCCGAAATCCGGCGCCGGCACAAAATTGCGCCGCTGCACCTTGGGCAGGCTGCGGATCAGCGCCGATGCCTTGTCGGCGACAAAGCCAGGCGCCAGCCACGACAGGCGCGCCGGGTCCAGCGCATTGAGCAGGTGCAGCGGCACGTCCAGGGTGACGCCGTCATCGATCGCACCCGGCTCGAAGCGGTACTGCAACGGCAGCCGCGCATCGCCGAGCGGGAAATACTTCGGGAAACGATCGGCTTCGCTGCCTTCGCCAGGCAGCAGATCGTTCAAGGTCCAGTGCAGGCCGCGGCGCTTGTCTGGCGGCAAGGTTTTCCACCATGCATCCAGGCCGCTGGCCGAATGCAGCTCGGCCGGAATGCGGTCCAGATACCAGCGCGCCTGCCAGCCTTCGTCGGCCACGATACCGGCACGGCGCAGCTTGGCCTCTTCCTCGCGCGCCTGTTCCAGCACCTTGAGGTTGTCGGCCACAAACGCCGCGCGCGTATTGATTTCGCCGGTCACCAGGGCTTGCCGCACGAACAGATCGTGCGCGGCAGCCGGGTCGATCTTGCCGAAATGTACCGGCTTCTTCGGCGCCAGCACCAGCCCGAACAGACTGATCTGCTCCGAGGCCACCACCTGCCCTTGGGCGCGCGACCAATGCGGGTCGAAATGCTTGCGTGCCAGCAGGTGCGGCAACTCGGCGATGGCCCAATCCGGCTCGATCGCGGCGTTGGTCATGCCCCACACTTTTTGCGTGTCCAGCAAGGTCGCCGCAAGAATCCACGGCGGTGGCTTGCGCGCCAGTGCCGAACCCGGGAACGGCACGAACCGGCGTTGCCGCGCCGCCAGAAAGTCGCCCTTTTCGGTGCGATGGCCGATCTGCGTGGGCAGGCCCGCCAGCAGCGCGCGGTGCAACGATTGGTACGCGGCAGCGCGTTCGCGCTCGCTCGCACGCGCCGAGCCTTCAGCGGCCTCAGCCTGTTTGTTCGACGCCGCCGCAGCGGATTGCGTCGGTGGCGCAGTCGGATCGGGTTTGCCTTCGCGCGCAAGACGCGCGGCGCGATGCAGCTGCCCACGCGTCGGCCGGTTGGCGTTATGTCCATCCTCGCGCGCTGGCGCGCTGGCGCCCGCCAGCAACGGCGCCAGCATCACGTTGGCCGGCTCTTCGCTCCAGCCGAGTTCTTCGCACAACAGGCGCAACTGCCGATGCAGCTCGCGCCACTCGCGCATGCGCAAAAAGCCCAGAAAATGCCGGTTGCACCAATCGCGCAACTTGGACTGGGTGAGGTCTTCGTGCACCTGCCGGTACGCGTCCCACAGGCGCAGGATGCCGACGAATTCCGAGCGCGCATCGGCAAACAATGCATGCGCATTGTCGGCCGCCTCGCGCGCTTCCGGCGGGCGTTCGCGCGGGTCCTGGATGCCCAAAAACGCGGCGATGATGATCATCTCGCGCAGGCAGCCGTGCTGCTGCGCGGCCACCAGCATGCGCGCCAGCTTGACGTCCACCGGCAGGCGCGCCATCTGCCGACCGATGGCGGTCAGACGGCGCTCGGCGTCGATCGCCCCCAGCTCCAGCAGCTGCTGCCACCCATCGGCCACCGCGCGCTCGTCGGGCGCTTCCAGAAACGGAAAGTCTTCGATCCGCCCCAGCCCCAGTTGCAGCATGCGCAGGATCACGCCCGACAACGACGCGCGCCGGATTTCCGGATCGGTAAATGCCGGCCGCGCGGCAAAGTCCGCTTCGGCATACAGCCGGTAGCAAATGCCTTCGGCGATCCGCCCGCAACGGCCCATGCGCTGATTGGCGCTGGCCTGCGAGATCGGCTCGATATGCAGGCGGTCCAGCTTCTGCCGCGGGCTGTAGCGCTTGACGCGCGCAAAGCCCGGGTCCACCACATAGCGGATGCGCGGCACCGTCAACGAGGTTTCGGCCACGTTGGTGGCCAGCACCAGACGCCGGCGCGGGCCAGGATTGAACACGCGGTCCTGGTCGGCCGCCGACAGCCGCGCATACAGCGGCACCACTTCGGTCTCGCGGTATTTGCGCCGTTCCAGCGAATGATGCGCATCGCGGATCTCGCGCTCGCCCGGCAGGAACATCAACACATCGCCGCGCGGGTCGATGCGGGTGATCTCGTCAATTGCCGCCACGATCGCATCGTTGACGCTGCGCTCGCCGTCGCGGCCGGCATCCTGCGCATCGCCGCCGCCGCTTTCGCCTTCGAGCGGGCGATAGCGCACTTCGACCGGAAAGGTCCGCCCTTCCACATTGATCACCGGCGCATTGTCGAAATGCTGCGCAAAGCGCTCGGTATCGATGGTGGCCGAAGTCACGATCAACTTGAGATCAGGGCGTTTTTTTAGCAGCTGCTTGAGGTAGCCGAGCAGGAAGTCGATGTTGAGGCTACGCTCGTGCGCCTCGTCCACGATGATGGTGTCGTAGGCCGACAACCAGCGGTCGCTGGCGATCTCCGCCAGCAGGATGCCGTCGGTCATGAACTTGATGCGCGACTGCTCGCTCACCCGGTCGGTGAAGCGCACCTGGAAGCCCACCACGGTGCCCAACGGCGTCTTCAGCTCGTCAGCCACGCGCGCGGCCACTGCACGCGCGGCAATCCGGCGCGGCTGAGTGCAACCGATCATGCCTGCGGCACCGCGCCCGGCGGCCAGACACAGCTTGGGCAGCTGGGTGGTCTTGCCGGAGCCGGTTTCGCCAGCGATGACCACCACCTGGTGGTCGCGAATCAACTCGATGATGTGCTCGGCTTCGCGTGCGATCGGCAGTTGCGTGTCGAGCGTGATTGCCGGCTGCTGCTCGGCACGCGCCTGCCGCTGCGTCAGCGACGCCGCCAGCGCCTGCTCGAACGCGTCGCGCAGCTGCGGGTTGCCGGGTTTGCCCTGCCAGCGCGACCATAGACCAAGCAGGCGGCCCCGGTCTCGGCTCATTGCGCCATCCACGGCGTGGCGGCGCTCACGCAGCAGCGTGGCAAGGTCGGTGTCGATAGCGCTCATTGATGAAAAAATGTGAAAGATTGAATGACGTTTGATCCTTTAGCCTGTCTATTGTGACGCCATATCTGTTCCATCAGACATCCACTTCCTCAGAAGGGCCATCCCATGTCCAAGAAAAAGAACGCCAACAAGCCCGTCGTCATCAACGATGCCCTGCCGGTCGCTGCCGCATCGGCGCCGCATATCGATATCGGGATCAAGGACGGCGATCGCAAGAAGATCTCCGACGGTCTGGCCCGCTACATGGCTGACGCCTTCACGTTGTATCTGAAGACCCACAACTTCCATTGGAACGTCACCGGGTCGATGTTCAACTCGCTGCACACCATGTTCGAAACCCAGTACACCGAGCAGTGGGCCGCGCTGGACGAAGTGGCCGAGCGCATCCGCGCCCTGGGCTATAACGCACCGGGTTCCTACAGCGAGTTCGTCGCATTGACCTCGATTCCGGAAGAGCCGGGCCTGAGCGACAGCGCCGACTGGCGGGAGATGGTGCGCCAGCTGGTCAGCGGCAACGAAGCGCTCTGCCGCACCGCGCGCAAGGTACTGGGCACCGCCGACGACGCCGGCGACGACCCGACCGTGGACCTGCTGACCCAGCGTCTGCAGACCCACGAAAAGTACGCCT
This sequence comes from Xanthomonas sp. WHRI 8932A, assembly GCF_035012785.1. Classification (NCBI taxonomy): domain Bacteria; kingdom Pseudomonadati; phylum Pseudomonadota; class Gammaproteobacteria; order Lysobacterales; family Lysobacteraceae; genus Xanthomonas; species Xanthomonas sp. WHRI 8932A. Next base: position 42,736 of record NZ_JAYGQQ010000005.1, on the reverse strand, counting down.
GGATGCTGCGCTCGCTGCTGCAGTAACCCCTTGGGCTTGGCCCATGCGGGTTTGCCCAAGGTTTCGCTGCGCCGAAACCTTGGGCGCCTGCTCACTGCCTGCCACACCCCGCGCCTTCGGCGCGCCCCCTGACTCAGGGGGCTCCGTGTGCTGTCAGTTGTTGAGCCCCTCTCCCTCCGGGAGAGGGGTTGGGGTGAGGGTACGGTGCGAAGCTTCATCCAGCTCCACCTCACAAGACGTCACACACCGCTGATCCACCACCGCCGCATCACGGCAATCCCCGACCCGCTATCGGACAACACTGCCGGCATGACACCGACCAGGGCTTGACCCGCACGGTATCCTAGCTGGATGTCTTCCCCCGCCCACGAACTGCTCAGCCGCGTCTTCGGTTACGACGACTTCCGCGGCCCGCAACAAGCCATTGTCGAACACGTCGCTGCCGGCAACGACGCCCTGGTACTGATGCCCACCGGCGGCGGCAAGTCGCTGTGCTACCAGGTGCCAGCGCTGTTGCGCGACGGCATCGGCATTGTGGTGTCGCCATTGATCGCGCTGATGCAGGACCAGGTCGACGCCCTGCGTCAGCTGGGTGTGCGCGCCGAATTCCTCAACTCCACGCTGGATGCGGAAAACGCGCAACGGGTCGAACGCGCCCTGCTGTCAGGCGATCTGGATCTGCTCTACGTCGCACCGGAGCGCCTGTTGACCCAGCGCTTCCTGTCGTTGCTGGAACGCAGCCGCATCGCGCTGTTCGCCATCGACGAAGCGCATTGCGTGTCGCAGTGGGGCCACGACTTCCGCCCCGAATACCGCCAGCTCACCGTGCTGCACGAGCGCTGGCCGCACATCCCGCGCATGGCCTTGACCGCCACCGCCGACCCGCCCACCCAGCGCGAGATCGCCGAGCGTCTGGATCTGGTGGACGCACGCCACTTCGTCAGCTCCTTCGACCGCCCCAACATCCGCTACACCGTGGTGCAGAAGGACAACGCGCGCAAACAGCTGCAGGAGTTCCTCACCCGCCATCGCGGCTCGGCCGGCATCGTCTATGCAATGTCGCGGCGCAAGGTCGAAGAAACCGCCCAGCAGCTGTGCGCGCAAGGCTTCAACGCGCTGCCCTATCACGCCGGCCTGCCCGCCGAAGTGCGTGCGCAGAATCAGCGCCGTTTCCTGCGCGAGGACGGCATCATCATGACCGCCACGATTGCCTTTGGCATGGGGATCGACAAGCCGGACGTGCGCTTCGTGGCGCATGTGGACCTGCCCAAATCGCTGGAGGGCTACTACCAGGAAACCGGCCGCGCCGGCCGCGATGGCGACCCGGCCGAAGCCTGGCTCTGCTACGGCCTGGGCGATGTGGTGCTGCTCAAGCAGATGATCGAACAGGGCGAAGCAGCCGAGGAGCGCAAGCGCCTGGAACGCGCCAAGCTCGATCACCTGCTTGGCTACTGCGAATCCATGCAGTGCCGCCGCCAGGTACTGCTGGCCGGTTTCGGCGAGACCTATCCCAAACCCTGCGGCAACTGCGACAACTGCCTGACCCCGGCGGCGGCGTGGGATGCCACCGTGGCCTCGCAGAAAGCGCTGAGCTGCGTGTACCGCAGCGGCCAGCGCTTCGGTGTCGGTCACCTGCTCGACATCCTGCGCGGCAGCGAGAACGAGCGCATCAAACAGCTTGGCCACGATCAACTGAGCACCTACGGCATCGGCCGCGACCTGGACGAACGCACCTGGCGCGGCGTGTTCCGCCAGCTGGTCGCCGCCAGCCTGCTGGAAGTCTACAGCGAAGGCCACGGCGGCCTGCGCCTGACCGACGCCAGCCGCCAGGTGCTCAAGGGCGAGCGCCAGGTGATGATGCGCCGCGAGAACCCGGCCGCCGGACGGGATCGCGGCGCGCAGCGCACCGGCCTGCCGGTGCAGCCACAGGATCTGGTGTTGTTCAACGCGTTGCGCGGTTTGCGCGCGGAACTGGCCAAGGAACAGAACGTGCCGGCCTTCGTGATCTTCCACGACAGCACGCTGCGCAATATCGCCGAGCAACGGCCCACCAGCATCGATGCGTTATCGCGGGTCGGCGGCATCGGTGGCGGCAAACTGGCCCGCTATGGTGCGCAGCTGATCGAGATCGTGCGCGAGCAAGGCTGATGCAACAGCGTGTGTCAGCGCCATGCCTGTCTCGACACAACAATCGGCCGAATCGACAGCGCGCATTCAATCAGCCGTTGCTAGTTTCACAAGGCGAGCTGGCACGCGCTGCCAGTCATTCCTATAGAGTCCAACCGATGAAACGCAGCCTGCTTCTCCTGGCCACTCTATTTGCCGCCGGTGGCGCGCTCGCCCAGACCGGCGATGTCAGCGCCGAACCGGCCACCGCCCGCTCGCTGGACCTGAGCGTCCCCCAGGCACCGCTGCAATACCGCTCCGACCCGGAGTACAGCACCGACCCGCCCGGCACGTTTTACGGCGACAAGAGCGGCCCCCGCCCGGCGCTGGCACGCCCCAGCGCCGCATCGATCGCGGCCGAACGCGCCGAGCAATGCCAGGGCAAGCTGCATGGTGCGGTCGAGACCGGCATGGGCTATTCCAACCGCGGCGGCAACAGCAACTGGCAGGCGGTCAATCTGAACTCCTGCAAGACTTATTACGACGACGACGGCAAGGCGCATCAGATCGGCGTCAGCATCAGCGTCGGCCGCGGCGAAGGCCCGGTGTTCGGCCCACGCTACGCACCCGGCGGTTATGGCCCGGGCCCGTTCGGCTGGTAACCATACGGCTCCGTCTGCGTTGACGGGGGGTTCACTGCCGCATCGCTGAAAATGTGGCCTGCCTTACGAGACGTGCTCATGTCACAGAACAAGGAACGGCCAGTTGTATTCGTCGTTGAAGACGGCGACGGCACCCGACAACTCAGCTGCCTTGTCCTGGAAAGTTACGGCTTTACCTGCCGCAGCGCCGGATCGGTCGAAGAAGCCCTGACCCTGATCGACAGCGACCCGCGCGTCGATGTGTTGTTTTCCGATATCCATTTCCCCGGTGGCCTGACCGGCGTGGATCTTGCGTTGAAGACTGCGTATGCGCCATACAACCTGCCCGTGTTGCTGACCTCCGGTCTGGCGGTGGAGTACGTGGAAGAGATCCTGCCTGACGGCGTGGCCTTCCTGGAAAAGCCCTACACCCCCGAACAACTGCTCACCGCGATCCGCAGCGTGATGGCGAAACGCCGCGTGCTCGCCACCCCAGGCGTGTAACGCCGACGGCCGCAGCTGGACGGCGGCCCACAATCCCGGTATGAAATGCCAGCCGTCGCGCGATGCGGCGGCAACGGGGATTGATCACGACATAGCTGTGCCAAGGCCGCGGTGCAATGCCCGCCTGGTGCCGCTGTGCTTTACGCCAGGGGACAACATGAAACAGCTAGTAACCGCAGCCATTGCCATGGCTGCGTTGAGTGGTTGCGCAACGGTGATGAACGACGCGACCCAGCCGATACGCGTCGATACCAAGACCGCCGACGGCCAAACCGTCACCGGCGCCGACTGCGCCATCGGCAACGACAAAGGGCGCGTCTCCCTGAAGTCCGGCCAGACCGCACAGGTGCGCCGGTCCGCGCACGATCTGGAGGTCACCTGCGTGCTGCCCGGTCAGCGCGATGCGGCGGGCCGCTCCATCTCGCGTGCCAACATGGGCATCTGGGGCAACATCCTGATCGGCGGCGCGATCGGCGCCATCGTCGACCACAACAAGGGCACCGGCTACACCTACCCGAGCTGGATCCAGCTGGTGTTCGGGCAGACGCTGAGCTTCGACCGCCGTCGCGAGGAACGTGGGCAGCCACTGCAAGGCGAGACCGCGCAAGGCGGTGGGGTGGCGGCAAGCGGCCGCACGCACAACGAAGCGGTGACAACGCCGCTGGCAAGCGATGTCCCCTCCGCTGCGCCTGCCCGCGTTGCGGCATCTCCCGTCGTCGCTGCGGCTCCGACGACCACTGCAGGCCCGGCGATGTCGAGCGAATCGTCCATGGCACGCGCCCAAAGCATCAGCAGCGGTTTGAACTGCGGCCCGGTGCAGGCGGCTGGCCCCACCCGCTTCACTGCGACCTGCCAGAGTGGCGGCACGGTGCAGATCGATTGCGCCGGCTTCCGCTGCACGCCCGCCTTTCAGTGACCTCCGGCAACTGCGCTCGGCTGCGAGCGCAGTCGCACCAGCATGGCTGTCGGGAACGCCCCGACAGCCTGTAGGCGCGCCCCCGATTTACGTGATGCACGTCTCATTTAAACTGCAATCACCGGACGCGAGGCCTGTTGGGCCGCTCAACTCGCGGGGCGTTGAGCACGCCCCTGCCGGGACATTCCTGATGCAGACCTGCCATGGCGCAGTGCTGTCTTGCATCGGCCAACGCGTTCGTCAGACCGTTGCGACGCGATAAGCGCGTTCTGTCGGCTTTTCATCTGTTTGCCTGCGCGCGTCGTTTCCGTGTGCCAACAGTTGCGTCTGCTGATGGAGACGTGCACTCCACTGGATGTCGCGAAGCGCGTCCAGCGATGCGAACGGCATCATTGCTGCAGTCGACACACGTGGCGACCATCGCTGGTTTGCTGACTGATCCAGTCGATCTCGTCTGCTGGCCGATCTCATTGGTGCAGTACGCATCCTGCTCGCGCCTGCGTCGCACGGTTCAAATGTCGCTGGCTGCTGGTCGCAGCTGCTGACACGTCTGTCTGAAGTTGGTTGACTTGCAATGGCTCTGACTGCGCACGTGGCCTCCGTGCTAGTTGCACCAAACGCCGCAGAGCAAGCGCCTCCACTGCAGCAATGCACTCCTAGCCGCACGACAGTGCTCCTGGCCTTCGAGCTAAGTAAGCGTGCGTCGATGCATGCGTGCTTGCTACGTACTTGCGTCGATGCATGCATGCGTGCGCATTTCACGCGATCACGCAGACCGCTCGCTAGGCTAACGTCAGTGCAGCGCTTCGCTGCAATGACTTTCAGGAGATTCTCATGGGCGACAACGCGTTTCTGACACCGGCATTCGCCATCTTGGTCATCGGGATCATCGCCGTGGTGTTCTGGCTGGTGACCCGCGCCAAGAAAAGGCGCAACAAGAAGTAAGCGAACCAAGCGTCAGCCTGCGACGTCCTTGCGCGGTGCACATGGCTCCGTGCGATGTGGCTGGTCGGGCCTCGGCCGACCTGAGTCGGCGCGTGCTTGGTACATGCCTCATGATGTTAGATGTCGACATCGCGAAGGCCGCAGCAAAGACGCTTGGGTTGCCTTACAGCAATCCGCGTTTGCCGAAACGCATCGCTGTGTCGACGCGGCCACTGTAGTCAAGTGCGCTACGTGCAGACACCGTACGCGCACTGACCAATACGTCTCTTAGAAACGTTCGCCCGACGGCAGATAACGCCACTGGCCGATGGCCAGCTTGCCCAGCGACACGCGGCCCACGCGCAGCCGGCGGATGCTCACCACGTCCAGCCCCACCTCGCCGCACATGTAGCGCAGTTGGCCTGGCTGCACATGCTTGATCGCAAAGCGCAGCCGCTCTTCGTTCTGCCAGCTCACCTTGCACGGCGGCAGGCTGCGCTGCTGATATACCAGACCGTGCGCCAGACGCGCCATGCCATACGGGCGCAGCTCGCCGCGCACTTCCACCAAAAATTCCTGTTCGATCGAGCTGGCGTCGGCCGTCAGCCTGCGCAATACGCGGCCGTCCTGGCTCAACACCAGCAAGCCGCTCGCGTCGTCTTCCAGCGGCAGCGGCGCACTGAGGCGCAGAAAATGCCGCTTGAGCATGCGCAACTCGGCGTTGTCCAGCTCGCTCCGGCTTGCCGGGTTGGCCAGCGCCAGCGCAGCGTCGGCGGCCATTCCTGCCGGCTTGTGCAAAAGCAGGGTGGCAGGCTCGGCAGGTTCAAGCACTGCATCCGGTGCAAGCGTCACCTGCACGGCGGTTGCCAGGGCCTGCGGCTCTTCGACAACGACCCCGTCCACGCTGACCCAGCCACCCTCGATGTACTGCTGCGCCTCGCCACGCGAGCAGCCGAACTGCGCGGCAACGCATTTATCGAGACGAATGGGATCGGACATCGGGCAAGCTCAGCATCAGGGCACGGCAGTGTACGTGCTGGGTCGCCGAATGCGTGAGGCGAGCGCCTTTCCAGTCACCCGCTCCACAGGCGGGCCACGCCACAAAAACCGCAAGGACGCTGTGGCAGTACCTGGGGTCACCTCACCGACGCGCCTTCATCCGTGCATGCTTCTGCCCAGCAGCACAAAGTGGGAAACTCAGCGCTCACACAGGAGCTCGCAGATGTTCATCAAGTTCGGCACCACCCGGGTCCGCGTTACCCATATCTCCGTCATCAGCGATCCGTTCAACGCCGGCGAAAGCTTCGGCTCGTATTGCCACTCGGTCCGGGTCGGCATGATCTCTGGCGAAGAGGTCTTCGCGCGGTTCAACAGCGAGTCCGATGCACGACAGCTGCACGCCGACGTGCTGGCTGCGCTGGAAGCCTGATGCCGGGTTGGTAGCGCGGCGCGCGTGCTTGGCTGCTGATGTTCACCTCGTCACCAGATGCAGTGCGCGCTGCCGACAGTGCTTCACGCTCGCACGCAGTGCCCTGCACTGCGGGGCACTGGCGCAACGTCGATCGACGCAGGTTGACCGCATCTCTCGCTGTCGCTCCAGCGGATCTGCGCAAGGTCCGTTGCAGGTGGTAGGCAAGACGCAATCCGAGGCGCGTACCAGCGCGTCACGCGGGCAGAACGAACGTTCTGCAGGTGACACGCATCGATCCAGTCAGACGTCACAAGCGCGACTAACAAATGGCGCGCGCGATCATTGATCAATGCGGATTCCTGCACATAAGCCGCGACGACATGCGCATTGCGAGCGCTATTTCCAGCATCGGCAACATCTATTTAACGTGCACGCAAAAGCAGCGTTAGCTGTGCTCCATGCCTCTGAAGCGATCAAGATGTCAGGCGCCGATGGACAGCTGTCGGGGAATCTCTTCCGCGCAATGAATCCGCTATAACTATTACATAACGGAAGGCTTTAGCACGCTCGTCTCCAGCCGCTAGCTGGGCAAGAGGCTTGAGTGAATGCACCCCGCATCCACTGGGCTCTTCAGCTGCGCTAACTGGATGCGGTTATGAACAATTATTTGCAACGCTTCAATGTCGGTCGTCGCTTGGGCATGGCTTTCGGCATTTTGATTCTCTTGTCGGGTCTGCTTGTGGCGACCGGCCTGATCACCATGTCCAACGCCCGCTATGAGCTGGACACCATCGTCAACAACAACATGGAGCGCATCCGGCTCTCGAACGACATGCTCGACGCCAATACCAACGTGGCGATCGGCCTGCGCGACATCGTGATGGTGTCGGGCGATGCAGCCAACCGCCGCGCAATGGAGATGGTCCAAAACAATCGCGCGCGTTACAAGGAATCTCAGGCTGCACTGGCGGCCATGCCCAGCAGCGACGTAGAAAAGGCTGCGCTCAAGCTGGTGCAGGAAAAACGCGACATCTCGGTCAAGTTCAACAACCAGATTCTCGACTACGGCATCCACGACCAGAACCAGGAGGCCCTGGGCTTGTTGCAAGGTGCGGCCGCCACTGCGATGAATGAGCAGCAGGCCGCCATTCGCGACAACGCCGCGTTGGAGCGGCGCCTCAGCAAGGAAGCATATGCCGCGGCCGTGCAATCCATGCATCGCGGCAAGGTCATCCTGGCAAGTGGCGGCATCGCGGCATTGGTGATCAGCACCTTGCTGGCGTGGTTGATCACGCGCAGCCTGACCACACCATTGAGCCAGGCCACACGCACCGCCGAAGCCATCGCCGCCGGCAACCTGCACAACGACGTCCACACCACCGCCACCGACGAAACCGGCCGCCTGCTGCAGGCCATGGACAAGATGCAACTGCAGGTGCGCAACCTGATCGCTGCACAGACCGATATGGCCAGGCATCACGACGCCGGCACGATCAGCTTCCGCATCGATGCTTCGGCATTCCCCGGCGACTACGGCCGCATGGCCAATGACACCAATCTGCTGGTGGCCTCGCACGTTGCCGTACAGACCGATCTGGCACGCATCATGGGTCGCTATGCCGTTGGCGAACTATCCGAAGACATGCAGCCGTTGCCCGGTGAAAAAGCGGTGTTCAGCGACACCATGTCGCAGGTCAAGCTCAACCTCTCGGCGATGAATCACGAGATCAAGCATCTGGCGCAGTCGGCCGCCAACGGCGACTTCAGCGCGCGCGGCGATGTCGAGCGTTTTCAATTCGACTTCCGCATCATGGTCGAAAGCCTCAATCATCTGATGTCCACCGCCGACGGCAATCTGCAGTCGTTGTCGTCGTTGCTGCAATCGATCGCTGCCGGGGATCTCACCGCGCGCATGAGCGGCGACTTCCGTGGCGTGTTTGCGCAAATGCGCGACGACGCCAATGCCACCGCCAGCCAGTTGGCGCAGATCGTCGGCAACATCCAGCAGTCGGCGGTATCGATCAACGCGGCTGCCAGCGAGATCGCGGCCGGCAACCAGGATCTGTCGCAACGTACCGAACAACAGGCGGCCAATCTCGAAGAGACCGCAGCCTCGATGGAAGAACTGACGTCCACCGTCAAACAGAATGCCGAGGGCGCACGCCAGGCCAATCAGCTGGCGATCGGTGCCGCACGCGTTGCCTCGCAAGGTGGCGAGGTTGTGGGCAAGGTCGTCGACACCATGAGCGGTATCGAAGCGTCGTCCAAGAAGATCGCCGACATCATCAGCGTCATCGATGGCATTGCGTTCCAGACCAACATCCTCGCGCTGAACGCAGCGGTGGAAGCCGCACGTGCAGGCGAACAAGGCCGTGGCTTTGCCGTGGTCGCCTCCGAAGTGCGGACGCTCGCACAACGTTCCTCCGGTGCGGCCAAGCAGATCAAGGATCTCATCGACGACTCGGTGCAGCGCGTGGCCGAGGGCTCGGCGCTGGTCCACAGCGCCGGCAAGACCATGAGCGAAGTGGTCGCGAGCGTGCAACGCGTCACCGACATCATGGGCGAGATCTCCGCCGCATCGCAGGAACAATCGGCCGGCATCGAACAGGTCAATCAGACCATCACTCACATGGACGAAACTACGCAACAAAATGCAGCGCTGGTGGAAGAAGCCACCGCCGCCGCACGCTCGATGGAAGAACAGGCAGCGCAGCTCACCGATGCGGTGGCCATCTTCAGAATCGATGCGCGGCAGGCGCAAGACGCCAACATGCGTACGGCTGCTCCGGTCGCAAGGCTGCTCCACAAAGTCGCCAACGCCTGATCGATCCAAGGCGGCAAGTTCACCGCGATATCTCCAGCACCGCCGCATGCAACATGTCAGCAAAAGAGCGCCGCCTGGCGCTCTTTTGCTTTGGCTATTCACGCATCACGCCATCGGCAAGCGCTGGCGCGTGACACCGATGCGCGAGCGCGAGCGAACCTTCGCTATGGCGCATCTGCTCGACCAAGCACGCGCGCGATAGGCACTGCCTAACAACTTCGCAATGCCGCAACCGTCGACGCAACCACTACTCCCGCTAGCGACACATGGCATCGCCCTCACCCCAGCGCGCGTCAACGGCGCGTCGTATCGCGCTTCGCTTATGACTTCACAAGTTCGCACTCTGGTGCGTCTGAGGTACAGATGTGACCCATCATCATTACTTCATCAGTTGACCTTCGAGAAGTGGTTATTTATTTCCTATCACTTTGAACAGTCATTGCATTACAGATAGGTATTACCTGAAACGCATGACTGGGACGAATGCCGTGTAGCAGAAGCCGCTGGATTGCAGGCTCCGACGCTCTCCGCCGATGGCTGCACACCCCGCCCGACGCCGGCTGGCAGTGCTGCGCGCGCGACGTTCCCACCCAGGCTCATTCCGACGGCCCCGACCGTCATCCCCCTGCCGCTTGCCCAGGGCGTTATGTAGCGAGGTCTTTACATGGAATTGCGAGTCAACATCGGCACGGCATTGGGCATCGCCCTGCTGGCCACCGCCGGCGCTTCGCAGGCGTCCCCCTTCGGCATCCATCCGGCCCGTGGCACGGTCTTGTCGAGCAGCGTTCTGACCAGCTACACCCGCGATGCCATTGCGAACATGCTGCGCGACGACCCATCGCATGAGCAGCCCAGCTGCAACGTTCGCGTAGCGGAATTCACCTATGCCACCATCGGCGTCGAAGGCGAACCGGCCACCGCCTCGGCCGCGCTACTGGTGCCTGGCGGGCCACAGTGCCAAGGTCCCTATCCCCTGCTGGCATGGGGCGAAGGCACCCAGACGTTGCGTAGCACGGAACAGGCCAAGGACATCCGCGACGCGCGCGGCAACGACCCGTTGGTCACCAGACTTGCCAGCCAGGGCTATGTCGTCGTCGCCACCGATTATCTCGGCCTTGGCAAATCGAATTACCCCTATCACCCCTACATGCACAGCGCCTCGCAAGCCAGCGCCATGATCGATGCGATGCGCGCCGCGCGCAGCGTCCTGCGCCGCTTGAACACGCCGCTGTCGGGCAAGGTGATGCTCTCCGGCAACTCGGCCGGCGCCCACGCCGCACTGGCAACACAACGCGAGATCGAAGCGCACCTGTCGCAGGAATTCAACCTGGCAGCCAGCTCGGGTATCTCCGGACCTTATGCGCTAAGCGAATCGGTATTGGACGATCTGACCGGGCGTAACACCGTGGCCGAAAGCACCTTTGCCTTGGTCTTTTTGAGCTACGCAATCACCTCCATGCAGCGCACTTACCACAACGTCTATCTGGCGCCCTCGCAAACGTATCAAGACCCCTGGGCCGCACAGGTGGAAGCGTTTTTCCCCGGTACGCACAGCGTGGGCGATCTGGTCACCACGTTGCCGCCGGTCGGCAAGATCAAGGACTACTTCACCGCGGCCTTTCTTCAGGACGTCGCAAACAATCCGTTCAACCCGTTGCGGCAAGACTTGCAACGCAACGACCTGCTCGATTGGCGCCCGCGTACCCGCACCCTGCTGTGCGGCTCATCCAACGATGCGAGCGTGCCGTTCAAGAACGCCACCAGAGCGATCGACACGTTCAAGCGCAATGGCAGCAACCAGGTGACAACGCTCGATCTGGGCACGGGCAAGCGGGAAGACAACAGCGCCTTCGTGCATCTGGCAGTCGAGGAAAGCTGCATCGTGGCCGTGCGTCAGCAGTTGCTGGACCACAGCCGCTGACCGTTGCAAATACGCGCGTCTGCGCCTTGCCACCATCCCGCAGGCAGCTGCGGGATGGTCGATCATGATTGCTTACTCAGGCCGCAGCTGCGCCAGCGCATCCTTCAGGTCGCGAAACTGAAAGGGTTTTTGCAACCCATGCCGATGGCGGAACTTCTCCGGAATTCCGCTTTTCGCATATCCGGTTACGAAGATGTAAGGCACTCCGCGCGCATCGAGTTCCTCTGCGATCGGAAAGGACAACGTTCCACCCAGGTTGACGTCGAGCACGGCCAGATCCAGGTTGCCCTGCTGTACCACCGCCAGCGCGGTATCGACATCGCCTACCGTCGCGGCAATTTCATACCCCAGCTCGGACAGACAATCTTCCAGCAGCATGGCGACCAGCGATTCGTCCTCGACCAACAACACACGCATGGTCACGGACGCACCTCGGCGAGCTCGATCGGCAGCGGAATGGAAACGCAAAAACGCACGCCCGTCGGCTCGAACGAAAGCTCTACATCACCCTTGAGGTCGTGCTTCAAACCGCGTTCCAACATGCGCGACCCAAAGCCCTTGCGCGTGGGCGGTTGCACAGCCGGGCCACCGGACTCCTGCCAGATCAGCTCAAGCATCTCTTGGCCGTCTTGGGTTTGGCGTTTCCACGCAATCTGCACAGCCCCCTCGGCCGACGACAGCGCGCCATATTTGAGGGCGTTGGTGCACAGCTCATGCAGCGCCATCGAGAGCGCCAACGCGCGCCGCGGATCGAGACGGCAGGAATCGCCCAGCAGCGTAAAGCGCTGACTGTCGCGCGGTGCGTGCAGCGCCGCCGCATCGCGGGTCAGCTCCAGAATATCTGCACTGACCCAGTTCTCCCGGGTCAGCGTGTCGTGCGCACGCGACAGCGCGAGCAGACGCGCATCGATTTTTTCCTGCGCATCGGCAAGGCTATCGGCATTGCTGAACGACTGACGCGCCAACGACTGCACCATCACCAATGAATTCTTGACCCGATGGTTGAGCTCGTTGATCAACAACTGCAGATGCTGCTCGTGCTGTTTGTGCTCGGTGATGTCGCGCGTGGCGCCGGCGATTGCCTCGACGTTGCCATCCGGCCCGAACACCGGCGTAAAGATGTAATCGTAGACCCGCAATCCCTTGACCGTATGCGGAAACGGCACCTCGCCCCGAATCGGCTGACGCGTGGCAATGACGCGCTCGATCTCCTCGTCATGCATCGCGGCATGCCACGGCTCGTAGCCGAGCTCCAGGCACGTCTTGCCGCACGCGTCTTCCCAGCGCATGCCCCACATCGTCAATAGCGCATGGTTGGCGTAGACGAAGCGATGCTGGGTGTCGAACACGTATAAAAGGTCCGGCGTGGCCTGTAGCAAAGCCTCGTAAATACGCGACTTTGCGGCGTCTTCCTGATACTCGGCCATTCCCGTCATGGTCCTGAAGTTGGATCGCACAATAGAACGATTGCCGTGAACGCTCGATCATGCCGGCACCGGGATCTTGACCGCCTAAAAATGCATACCTGCCGCGCGCCTTATGCCCGGTGGATCAGACAGATACGCCAACTGCCGCGAAGCGGCCCCGACCAATGCATGCGCCGGCACCGCTGCGCCAGAGGTTGCACGCACAGAGGTTTGGCGCGACATCCACGCCACCTTCGCCCTGCCATCCAGGTAGTTGAAAGGTCTGACGGATCAGCACCTGGACGCCCGGGCGCAGCGACTTGCGCTGCGATCGCCGTCGAGCGATGAACCCCGGAATAACCCATTCGATTCGCAAACCCACGGTCACCGGGGCGTCTTATGCACCCCGTAGCCTCCCGCCGAAAGTGACCAACACCCCCACCCTTCCATCACTCGAATCGGCCAGACCATGTCTTCGTTCTCACGCAAAAACTCCCTTCACACCTCGATGCTGGCGTTCGCAATCATCCTCTGCTCCAGCGTAGCCACGACTGCCGCCGCAACATCGCTGCATGTCGTCTCCCGCACCGAGCAGATGACATCGTTCACCCACACCGGGCCGAGCAGGACCGAGGTGTTCAATCAGCAATGGGCGGACAGCGCCGCGCAATGCCGCGACACGTTTCCGCAGACCACCTCGGTGCAACTCGGCCAGGTCAATACACGTGCGATCAACGCAAAGACCTTCAAGGTCACCGGCAAGTGGATCTGCAGGGGCTGATCGCCGCCGCAGGCGAGCAGTGCTGATTCAAGAGTCGGCCTGCTTCGGGCGTAATCGCCAGTCGAAAAAAGATCACGCAACTTTTCAATGGGGCGCCGTGAAATCATTGATAGAGCTAGCTCTCAGCAGCAAGTTCCCAGCCAGCGAAGGCGATCTTCAAGGCGGGATACGACGAAAGAGAGCAGGCAATACGGCAGTTTGACGAGGCTTACCTAGTCGGTCCGGTCTGTGCAGGATCGCCCATCCCACGTGTCAACTCCTGCTGCTGGGTCAACTCTCTCTGCTGCGCGATCGCCTGATTGGCAGCCAGCAGCTTCTGATCCGACTGCTCCACCGGAATATTGATGGCCTGATCAAGCTGCACATGTGCCCGCCTGTGAGCGGGATCATCCTGCCGACCTTCCACAGCGAAAAGATTGCCGTTCTTGCCCATCACGACTAGGTCAACTCGGCTCAGCTCATTTCCCGCCAGTGAATAGTCGGACTTGTCCGGATACGCGTCGCGGTTGTCCTTGCAGGCGGCCAACAGGCTTCGACTAACCCGCTCGCTCATATCGTCCCAGGGCTTGCCCACACTCTCGTCGATTTTGCGCACGCCGCTCCGAATCTGCTCGAGCATGTCGTGATTGGGATGAGCCGCGTCGTCTGGACTCAGCGGTCTAGCTGCTGAAGGGGAAGAATGCGCACTGGCAGCAGCCGGAACGACTGGCACGTAGGTATGGTTGTGCGCAGGATTCACGCTTCCGTCCTGCGTGTGGTCGAAGTGGTGCAACGTTGCCGGCGTGGTGGTGCTGTCGTAGTAAGGCAGCGGCGCTTTGTTCGGACCACGGTCCAGGCCCTCGTTTTCGATCAGGTGCTCTCTCAGTCCGAGGCCCGCCATATCGATGGTCACCCGTGGCCTCGCACCTTGGTACTGCACATTGGCCCGATCCTCGGCTCGGGCGATCTGCTCGACAGCCCAGGTTCCGTAATAATTTGTGTAGTCCGCAGTGGGCTGCAGATTGCCAGCTTGGTCGACGTGTTCGCCAAGTCCCACAGCGCGCTGCCCAGGCTGAGCGTACAGCGGTGAAGGCCGATCAAAGTAGTGCTGCCCCATGGCAGCGATGTTGCCTGGGGTCTGCGAAAGAGAGCCGTCCTGATTGAAGCTGAGGCCAGGTCGCGTAATCGCCTTGGGAACCGCCGACGTGGGATCTCGCTCGATGAAGTCCTCTGTTCGGCTGGTCGTCGTGGTCAACATCAAATCCACGCCGTTGGCCGTCGGATTTCCCTGGCGCTTCAAGCTCAGCAGTGCATTCCACCCCGCGATTTCCGCCTTTGCCTCGTCCTCCCGCCCGGCTTGTATGTAAGACCGCAGCTCGTTCGTGTAATCGTGGACCGGGCCCTGCACTTTCGCCTGGCGTTCGATATCCGACAAGAACGTGGCAGTCGCCTGGCTCTTCGCTGCGTGATTGAAACTGTGCTGGATCTCATGTCCCAACACGAAGGTCGTAGAATCCGCGTTGAAGCTCCCGCCAGGATTGGCAGCGGTTCTGGTTTGCAAGCCGATAGGCGGCAAGTTCATTATTTTTTGATTGCCGTCGTATGTTCCGCCGGCAGCTTGGCCCGGACCAACGAACCCGAAGCCCTCAAGGTTTGCACGTTTTGGATTGTGCGTATCTGACGCGTCAATTGTGGTCGCGGCCTTCTTGATCTCGTCTGCCAAGAAGGGCGAGTTGTTGATGCTGGACTGCAGATTGCTGACCATATCCTGTGTAACAGGGTGACTGGTCCGCGCTGCATCTTGGTAGGTGCTATGGGCGAACGCGACCGACATCTGCTGGACCTGCAGCGCGCCTTTCAAGTCACTGCCTGCAGTCGTTCCAGCGGGGGGCAAGCTCGCCGTCGGCAAAGTAACCACGCCACTCTGGATGTCGTACGTCCCCACCAGGTTAGGCGCACTACTACCGGCTGACTGCAACGCAAAGCCTCGTAGGCTTCCTGCCTGTGCCTGCTGGTCAAACTGCGCCAGGAGCACGGCATCCGCGCTGATCGCGTTGCGTAGCTGGGCGACCTGGTCTTGCGTTACTCCTTGTTGCCCGGCGAACTGAGCCAATGCCGCTTCGAGCTGGGGGCTAGGGCTTGCCATGTGCTTCTTCCTTGATTAGCCCAAAGTGCTGATCGATTTGACGCACATCCGGGTGGCAGAGCCGACAACGATGTTCTGCGGAACAATGGAAATAACGATGTCTCCGCCAGCCTCGCTTGTCGACGCTTTCACATAGTGCAGGTCTTCCAGCTGACCAATTGGACCGTGTGTCGGCGAACTGACGAAGCCCATGCTTTTGAGCGATTGATCGTAGTAGGCGAAATCTAAGCTGCAGACGGCACTCATGTCAGCGAAGCGATCACCCGTGTTGACGAACGTCAACTTGACCCCCTTTGAGTTGGAAGGCGACTCGGGGAAGTAATCGAATACGTAGCGCCAACCGCCCCCTAGATCACCACTCGGAAAGCCGGCGCCTAGCGCGCCTGGCTCAAGCTTCAGCTCGATACCCATCACTTCCCGAACCCTATCCAGACTGATCTCGTCCCGGGATTTCAGGCCCTCGATCAGCTTTAACAGGCGCTTGCCAATCTCCTCGGCACTGAGTGCGGAATTCCTACCTGTGTCGGCCTCGTGTGTTGTCATGGTGCTGTGTTCCTTCGGGGAAGGCTGCGGAGTGTGGGCCTGGGGATGCGCACAGGCACAGAGCGCCATACCGCAGAGGGTCGCGATGATCAGGAACGGGGCGGCTCTGACAGGCCTCATTGACGCATTCCATGCGGGTGAACGATGGAAGCTAGCCAAGCGAGAATGAACGGCCAGTTAAGTTTTGCGGAGAGTCGACAATCGCCCTGGAGCAGCTGGTTTTTCATGGTGAGAGCCTTCTTGGATTCGCTCGCGGCGATCGGAGGTGAGGCTCTCGGCCTTCAGGTGATTGAGCGTGCCGCAACGCGGGCACTTGATCTAGATTTCATCGAAGGCGCCGGCCTTGCACAGCAGGCGGGCGCAGTCGCCACAATGGAGCTTCTTGAGCATTGCGTGGTCTTGCAGGGGGAAAGGATTACGCGGCCGCTGGCGGCGCATAGGCGGCGAAGGCGATCACCTCATCGTCCACTCAATCGTTATGGACTGAAGCACCGCGGCATCACGGATACCGAGAGCACGCTTGCCGACAAGCAGGAAGCTGCCGGCCACAGAACGCGGAGAATGACGCAACGTTATTCCCACGATGTGCTAGTGGTGAAGCCGCTTGGCCGGCCTTGATCGGCCGTGGTCTTCGACACAATTGCGGCCGAGGAACGCATCTCCGCTCAGTTATTTTCCCGGCAATTTTCCCGGAGACACAAAAAAGGCGCCTACGGCGCCTTCTAAGCTGCTGATTTAGTTGGTGGGCCGTGATGGATTCGAACCATCGACCAAAAGATTAAAAGTCTTCTGCTCTACCGACTGAGCTAACGGCCCACTGACCCGACTTTGCGTCGGGGTGCGCATTCTACCCTACACAGGCGTCAAGACGAAATCGCGTAATGCGTGGGGTCCTGAACGCCGGCGTCGGCAAAGCCGGCGGCGCGCAGCCGGCAGGCGTCGCAGTGTCCGCAGGCGCGTCCGTCGGCGTCGGCGCGGTAGCAGGACACGGTGAGGCCGAAGTCCACGCCCAGGCGCACGCCTTCGCGCACGATGTCGGCCTTGCTGAGGAACTGCAGCGGTGCGTGGACGCGCAAGCCGGCGCCTTCCACGCCGGCCTTGGTGGCTAGGTTGGCCAGTACTTCGAAGGCGCGCACGAATTCGGGGCGGCAGTCCGGATAACCGGAGTAGTCCACCGCATTGACGCCGCAGAACAGGTCGTTGGCGCCGACCACTTCGGCCCAGCCGAGCGCCAGCGACAGCATGATGGTGTTGCGCGCGGGCACGTAGGTGACCGGGATGCCGTCGCCGCCGGCCTCCGGCACCTCGATGTCGTCGGTGAGCGCCGAGCCGCCGATGCTGCGCAGATCCACGTCGACCACCTTGTGCGCGACGACGCCCTGCGCCGCGGCAACGCGTGCGGCCGCATCCAGTTCGGAGGTATGGCGTTGACCGTAGCGCACGCTCAGCGCGTACACGGCAAAGCCCTGCTCCTGCGCGAGCGCAATGACAGCGGCGGAGTCCATGCCTCCGGACAACAGGACGACAGCTTTTCTCATTTCAGGACGGCATCGACAACGGAAGACGCAAAGGCTAGCAGGGTCGGCGCCGGGCCGCGATGGTGAGCGGCCTGTTCGGCACACACATCCGCCGAGACGACATGACGGAGGCGCTGGAGACTGCTTGGTAGCCGAGGTCAGAATGCGCTGGTGCGTCAACAGCGCGCCACTGGCGATGACCAATCGCGCCTCGCCTACTTCCAGCGCAATCGCGTTGATCGACCAGCACTATCCGTCACGACGACCATGCGCGTGCATCCATTCGGCATGCCGTTTTCCAGGCAGATTGCAGGGCGTCTGTGCGGACCACTGTCAGCTACCGATACGACTCAAAGCACCACCTCGCGATTGCTTCTGAAGGCACGCATGCTGGTTGGTGCCGCGCTAGCACGGGAGACGTCGGATGTTGCAGCCGCTGTGGAGACAGCCTCCTTCCCGCCATACCCGCGCCAACGCGTCTGCAACGCAACCGGCGTACTCAGGACGGCCGACAAAACGGAGCGAGCAGTCGTCAGGTGGGGGTTGGCGGCGCACTCAGAGCAGGCATGGAAGCGTGGTCCATGCCGCGCCGAGCGCCGGCTGTGCCCGCATGGCGGTGCGCGCAGTCGCTCTGTTAGTCGCTCTTAGCGGCCCGGCTCGTCGTCCCAGAGAATCTTGTGCAGCTGCATCTGGAAGCGGACCGGCAGGCGGTCGGCCACGATCCAGTCGGCGAGCTGGCGCGGCGCGACTTCGCTCTTGCTGGGCGAAAACCACACCGTGCAACGGCGGTCGAGCGCATGCGTCACCACGATCTCGCGCGACCATTCGTAATCGGCGCGGCTGCAGATCACGAACTTGATCTGGTCGCGTGCGGTCAGCAATGCCAGGTTGTCCCAACGGTTGCGCTGCTCTTCGCCCGAGGCAGGCGTCTTGATGTCGACCACACGCGAGACGCGGGCATCGACCTCGGAAACATCCAGTGCGCCGGAGGTTTCCAGCGACACATCGAAACCGGCATCGCACAGCTTCTGCAGCAGTACCAGGCAGCGCTTTTGCGCCAGCGGCTCACCGCCGGTCACGCAGACATGCCGCACACCATGACTGGCGACCTCGGCCACGATCGCGTCGATGTCATGCCACTGGCCGCCGTGGAAGGCGTAGGCGGTGTCGCAGTAGTTGCACCGCAACGGGCAGCCGGTCAGGCGCACAAACACGGTTGGCCAGCCAGCCGCTTCGGCTTCGCCTTGCAGGGACAGGAAGATTTCGGTGATCTTCAATCGCGGCAACGGCGACTGGACGATCTCGCTGGGGACGGCGGCGGCGTTCATGGGCAAAGTATGCGCCGCGCCAACAGGCGACGACGCGCGGGCTCAGCGCAGTTGCTGGCCGAGACGGATGGACTGCAGGCGTTCCTGGGCGACGCGTGCTGCGTCCGAGCCCTGGTACTGAGAGACGACCTGCTGCAAGGTTTGCTGGGCTTCGTTGTTCTTGCCTTCGCCGTACTGCGACAGGCCGAGCTTCAACAGACCGCCAGCGGCCTTGTCATGCGTGGGATAGCGGCTGACGAGATCGCGGAACTGCGCCTCGGCGAGCTGGAAATTGCGGGTGGCGTAATAACTTTCACCCAGCCAATACAGCGCATTGGGGGTGTAGACACCATTGGGATAGAGCTCGAGAAAGCTCAGGAACAGCTGCGACGCGTCGTCGTATTTGCCGTTCTTCAATGCATCGAACGCAACGTTGTAGGCAGTGCGCTCATCGTTACTGACAGCCAGGGTGCCTGCGTCGCCATGGACGGACGGCGGCTTCTCGGAAGTAGCCGCCGCTGCAGGCCGCGCGGCCGGAGCCGGGGCTGGGGGGACGCTGCCGGTGGCAGAAGGCAGCGGAGGCGTTGCGCCACCTGCACCTTCCAACCGGTTCAGACGTCCGTCCAGGTCCAGATACTGGTCCTTGGACTGTTGCTTGAGTTGCTCGTTGTCGTGCTGCAGCTGTTCAACGGTCGCTCGCAAGCCCTGCAGGTCCGAACGCGCCTGCTGCAACTGGTTGAGAAGATCGTTGTTGGCCTGGCTGTTGGCCTGCTGCTGCTCAAGCACCGCCACACGATCAGCGAGACTGGCTCGCTGGGCGTATGCCGGCGCGGCGACCACAAGGGCCGCCGCGACGAACAGAGATGTCACTCGAAAGCGCATCGTTTCTTACTGAGCCGTGTACACGATTTCGACGCGACGGTTCTGCGACCAGCAGCTTTCGCTGGTTTCGGTGCAGACCGGACGCTCTTCACCGTAGCTGACGACGGTCAGCTGGCTGGCCGAACCACCGGCAGCCTGCAGCGACGACGACACTGCGTTGCCGCGGCGCTCGCCCAGGCCCATGTTGTACTCGCGCGAACCGCGCTCGTCAGCATTGCCCTGCAGGGTGATGCGCGAGGACGGACGGTCGCGCAGGTACTTGGCGTGGCACGCCATGATGGCCTGGAATTCCGGCTTCAGGGAGTCCTGATCCAGATCGAAGTAGACAACGCGCTGGCGCAGGCAAGCATCGGTATCCAGGTCGCCCGGGCCGTACAGGCCAGAGGTGGCCGGGCCGGTGGGAACGGAGGAACCGGCGGTGGTATCGGTTGCAGGAGGCGGAGTTTCCTTCACCTTCTTCGAGCAACCAGCCAGCACGGCAACGGACAACAGGGAGACAAGCAAGACGCGGGTGGACTTGTTCATGGGATACCTATGGAGGCTCTGGGCCAATGAGTGGTTTAACGCAGCGAAATATTAACATTAATGCGCGGTTCGGTAAGGCCCCCAAGCGGGTTCTCTCACATCACCATCGGCCAGAACCAGACGCTGGCGAACCCGAGCGTCGGCGGATACGGCGTAAAGCACGCCCCGGCCACCCTCACGTGCGGCGTACAACACCATGCTGGCGTTGGGCGCAAAGCTCGGCGATTCGTCCAGCGAACCCGGCGAGAGCGTGCTCCAGCTGGGCGAACCCAGGCTGCGATCCATCATGGCGATGCGGTAGCTATTGCCACTGCCCTGCGCCACGGCAATCTTCTTGCCGTCGAACGACACGCTGGCGGTCGCGTTGTAATTGCCCTGGAAGGTCACGCGGTTGGCGCTGCCGCCGCTGGCAGCCACCTGGTAGATCTGCGGACGACCGCCGCGATCGGAGGTGAAATAGATGCTGCTGCCATCCGGCGCCCAGGTCGGCTCGGTATCGATGCCGAAGTGGTTAGTCAGCTGGGTCAGCTGCTTGCTGCCCAGATCCATCACGTAGATCTCCGGATTGCCGCTGCGCGACAGCGCCAGCGCCAGGCGACGGCCGTCCGGCGAGAACGACGGTGCGCCATTGATGCCGCGGAAGCTGGAGACCAGCTCACGTGCGCCGGTGGCGATGTCCTGCAGGTAGATCGAGGAATTGCCACGCTCGAAGCTCACGTAGGCCAGCTTCTTGCCATCCGGGCTCCAGTTCGGCGACAGCAACGGCTCGGCCGAGCGCACGATGGTCTGCGGGTTGTAGCCATCCGAATCGGCCACCATCAGCGCGTAGCGCATGGCGCCACCCTTGCCGCTGGCGGTCACGTAGGCGATACGGGTCCAGAACGCGCCGCGCACGCCGGTGATTTTTTCGTAGATCGCATCGGCCATCTGGTGCGACACGTCACGCATCGCATTGGCGCGCGCGGTCATCGCCAGGCCGAGCATGCGCTCGCCCTTGGCCACGTCGAACAGTTCGTACTCCACGCGATATGCGCCCTCGCCCGCATCCATCACGCGGCCGACGACGATGTAGTTCTGCTTGAGGGTGCGCCAGGTCTGGAACTGCACCTCGGTGCCGCGGGTCGGCTTTTCGACGATCTGCGCTGCCGGCAACGTGCGGAACTGGCCGGAACGATCCAGGTCGGCGCCGACGACGGCAGACACATCGGTCTGCGGTGCGGTGCCGGAGCCTTGGTAGGGCATGGGGATGACAGTGATCGGCGTCGCCGAGGCGCTACCGCCCACGATGTCGATGGTGAGCCCTTGCTGTTGCGCGAGTGCGCTCAGCGGCAACAACAGGGCGGTCAAGGCAGCTAGCCAACGCAGCGGTTTTTTCATGGACGGCTCGGATCGGGCAGGAAAAGTGTGCAAGGGATACCAATCAGCGAGTGAACATACTCGCAATCATGAACGAGACAACGTGAAAATGGAGCGAGCGGTCGAGCGGCGAGGCAACTTCGTCAGGCCTGAATCTGGTCAGGCGCTACCAAGCCGCAATCGACGCCGGCAAGACATGAGACGACAACGCATTGACCCGGTTGTCATCAAACGCCTCGTCCCCCGGTGCAGCGCTCGCAAGCTGCCGCACCGCGATCCACCCAACGATTACTGATCCTGCGCGGTGAATACGAAGGTCAGATTGCGCTGGAACACCGATTCGAACCCGCGATACGGCAGCGGCTGTGCGCTCAACACGGCAGCCTCGATCGAGCGCTGGCCGGCCTCGTCGTACGGGCAACCCGGCGCGACCTTGGCTTCCATCACGCTGCCACCAGGCAACTGACGGATGTTGATGGTGCACTTCTGCCCCGGCGGCACCGATGGCGGGCGCACCCACTGGGCAAGCACCTTCTGCTGGATCGCAGCAGCGTACTTGGCCGACAGGTCGGTACTGGTGCCGCCCTGCCCTGCAGTTGGCTGCGCACTGGTCGCTGCTGCGGCAGAAGCCTGCTGCGCGCGCGCAGCCGCAACCTGACGCAGCTTCTGCTCGGCCAGCGTAGCTTCCTTGGTGGCCTGCTCGCGCTGGCGGCGGATGTCGGCGATCTTCTTCTGGCGCTCGGCGTCGGCCGCCTGCTCGGCAGCCGCCTGCTTCTTCTTGGCGTCGGCCTCTTCCTGCTGCTTGGCCAGGCGCAGTTTCTGCTCGGCCTCTTCCTGACGCTTACGTTCGGTCAGGTCGATCTGCTCCTGGCGGCGCTTGGCTTCCTGTTCCTGCTTGGCCTTCTCTTCGGAAATGGCCAACGCATCGACCTTGTCCTGGTCGACCTTGTCCGGCTGGGCAACGCGTTCCTGCGCCTGTGCCTGCTGCTGCGTAGGCGCATCCTGCGGGCGCAGCTCCGGGATCGGCTGCGGCGGCGGCACACTTTCTTCCGGCGCGGGCTCGGGCAACGGTGCCGGCGGCGGGGGTGCTTCCACCGGCGTGGCCTTCAGCGCCTGACGCGCGACGCGTGCCTCGGCGGCGGAGACATCCAGCGAGGCTTCCATGCTGGGGTCGCCCGCAGCCGGTTCGACCGAGCGTTCGGGCGACCACAGCCAGCCGGCGATGAACACCAGCGCGACCAGAATATGCACGACCAAGGCCAGCATGACCGGTCGCAGCCAGCCATCCTCGCGCGCGCCCTGGGTGGGGAGTGCGTCAGCGTGCATCGCTGCCTGCAGTGCCGCCGGAGTCGGAGATCAGGCCGACTTTCTCGACCTTGGCCTGCTTGAGCACGTCGATGGCGTCCATGATCTTTTGATACGGCGCGGCGCGATCGCCAGCCACCACCACGCGTGCGTCCTTGTCCTGCGCCACGATGGCGGCCAGCTGCGCCTGCAGCGCATTGACGTCCATGGCCTGCGGCTTGCCCTTGGGCAGCTGCAATGCCAGTTGGCCATCGGCGGCAACCACCACCACGATCGGGTCCTGCTTGCTTTCCAGCGCCTTGGCGCGCGAGCTCGGCAGGCTGACGTCGGTGCTCAGGGTCAACAGCGGCGCGGTCACCATGAAGATGATCAGCAGCACCAGCATCACGTCGATGTATGGCACGACGTTGATGTCGGATTTGAGCTTGCGCTTCTTACGGCGGGAAATACCGGAAATCATCGCGAAACGTTCCTAATTAATCCCTCGCACAGACGTGTGCGACCTGTCGCCAGTGGCTCGCCTGTCCAGGTGCTGCAGACCAGTGCGTGCGCATTGGCGCTGGACGTATCCAGCCGCCGCGCGGTGCAGGTTCCTGCAACGCGCGCGCGCAGGCCAGAGAGCTTGCGAGAGAGGCGCATTACTCGTCCGCGCCAGCCTGGCGCTGCAGGATGGAGCTGAACTCGTCGGCGAAGGTTTCGTAGCGCACCGACAGCCGTTCCACGCGGGTGGTGAAGCGGTTGTAGGCCCACACCGCCGGGATCGCCACGAACAAGCCGATGGCGGTGGCGAACAAGGCTTCGGAAATACCCGGCGCCACGGCCGCGATACCGGCCTGCTCGCCGCTGCTGACCATGTCGTGCATGGTCACCATGATGCCGAACACGGTGCCGACCAGGCCGACGTACGGCGCGGTAGAGCCGATGTTGGCCAGCAATTCGAGATTGCGCTCCAGCTGATCGACCTCACGGGTGAAGGCGGTCCGCATGGCGCGCTGTGCGCCTTCGAGCTGCACGCGCGCATCCAGGCGACGGCGATCGCGCAGCCGCGAAAATTCGCGGAACCCGCTTTCGAACATCGATTCCAGACCGCCGACGGTGCGGTTGCGGTCGGTTGCCGAAGCGTAGAGCTTGGCAAGATCGGCGCCGGACCAGAAGCGGTTTTCGAACTCGTCCGCCTCGCGGTTGGCCTGCTTGAACGCACGCGCCTTGCGGAAAATGATCACCCAACTGATGAACGAGCCGATCAACAGCAACAGCACGATGATCTTCACCGGGATGCTGGCGCGCAGGATCAGATCAACATAGTTGATGCTGCTGTTATGCGCCGCCGTGGCGGTTTGCGCCGCGGCCGCGGTGACTTCCTGCGGTAGTGCTTCCACTACCGTGTCCTGCAGGGCCAGGAGCAATGCAATCGACATCCGTTGGTTCCTCAGTAATCTGATTCTGGGGTTTCTAAAGCTTTCAACACGTCATACAGCGCATCGTCCATGCCACGCGGGCGGAAGTCGCTGGTGCCGAGTGCGGCGATGCGCACCTCGGCAGTCAACAGCACCTCGCCTTCGCGACGGACCGACTGCGCAAACAGCAGGCTGGCCCGTTTGCATTTCAGCAATACCGCCGACACAGACAGCGCATCGTCGAGCCGGGCCGGCTTGAGGAAATCCAGTTGCATCGAGCGGACCGCAAACACCAGACCGTGCTCCTGGCGCATCAAATCCTGCCCGTAACCGACCGCGCGCATCCACTCGGTGCGCGCGCGTTCCATGAAAGCAACGTAGCGCGCGTGGTAGACCACCCCGCCGGCGTCGGTATCTTCCCAGTAGACGCGTGTCGGCCAACTGAATACAGGCGGGGAATCGGGAGACGGGAATCGGGAATCGGTGGTCATGGGGACGGATTGTTGGTCGGGACGGCCTGAGCAAGCGACAAGCAGAGCGTCATCAGAACAGGTCTCCCGGCTCGCCGATGGCTGGTGCGCGGTCGCGCGGCGGCTTCAGGCCCAGGTGCAGATAGGCCTTGGTGGTGACCATGCGGCCGCGCGCGGTGCGGATCAGAAAACCCTGCTGGATCAGGTAGGGCTCGATCACGTCTTCCAGCGTGCCGCGCTCTTCCGACAACGAGGCGGCCAAGGATTCCACGCCCACGGGGCCGCCGTCGAAATGTTCGACGATGGTGCGCAACATGCGGCGATCGAGCTCGTCGAAGCCTTCCGGGTCGACCTTGAGCATCTGCATGGCGGCCTGCGCCACCGGCAGATCGATATGGCCGGCGGCCTTGACCTGGGCGAAATCGCGCACGCGGCGCAGCAGCCGGTTGGCGATACGCGGGGTGCCACGTGCGCGACGCGCGATCTCGGCGGCGCCGTCGGGCGTGCAGTCGATGCCCAGAATCGCGGCCGAGCGGATCACGATGCGAGTGAGCTCTGCCGGCGAATAGAACTCCAGCCGCTGCACGATGCCGAAACGGTCGCGCAGCGGCGCGGTGAGCAGGCCGGCGCGGGTGGTGGCGCCGATCAGCGTAAACGGCGGCAGATCGATCTTGATCGAGCGTGCGGCCGGGCCGTCGCCGATCATGATGTCGATCTGGAAATCTTCCATCGCCGGGTACAGCACTTCTTCCACCACGGGCGACAGCCGATGGATTTCGTCGATGAACAACACATCGTGCGGCTGCAGGTTGGTCAGCAGCGCGGCCAGATCGCCGGCCTTTTCGATCACCGGCCCGGAGGTGGAGCGCAGGTTGACGCCCAGCTCATTGGCAATGACGTGGCTGAGCGTGGTCTTGCCCAGGCCGGGCGGGCCGAAGATCAGCACATGATCCATCGCCTCGCCGCGCGCCTTGGCGGCCTGGATGTAGATCTCCATCTGCTCGCGCACCGGCTGCTGGCCGAGGTAATCGGCCAGGCGTTTGGGGCGGATGCTCGCATCGGCGGCATCGTCTTCGCGGGTGGCGCTGCTGGCGATGATGCGCTGTTCGGTCATCCCGCCATCTTCGCATGCCGCGCGCGGGCGGCGCAGCCTCTAGAAATCAAGATCGGCCTGCCGCAGCGCGCTGAAGAACGCATCGAAGCTGGGCGCGCGCCAGGTTGGGACCAGCCCCTCCCAGTTCTCGAAATAGACGACTTCCGGCTCGCCCTGCGGGCCGCGCGCGCGATAGTCCAGGCACAGCAGGCAATCGATGTTGTGGCACGACAGCACCAGCACCTGGTCCAGGCCGGCATGCAGGCACGCCGCCGCACTGAAGTCGTCCGGGTCTTCGAAGGCCGCGGCCAGGTCCAGCAGGCTGCCGATCTGCGCAAGCGGCGATAGATACCGATCCACCAGCACGCATTCCCAATCCACGTAATGCGCGGAAGCAAAGCGCGTGCGCGGCACCCAGCACCAGCCCGTGTCGCCGCCGTCCTGGACGCTATACAGCCGCTTGAACAACGCCGGCAAGCGCACGCCCAGCCGCGCTTCGGCAGCGGCCAGCGCACCGGCATCTGCGGCCGCTGCGGTGTCGTTCCAATGCCCGGGGCCTTTCCAGAAGGTGCGCAATGCCGGTGGCTGAGGCTGCCAGTGCACCAGCTCGTTCTCATCGTGCTTGGCCTGCAATGCAGGCGACCAGTACACGACATCGACCAGCTGCGACAGCAGAGCATCCACGTTCTCGAACACGATCAACCGACGGTTCCCGCCGGCATCGACATAGACCAGGGTGGGCTCGGCGCCGGGCACGGAATCATCCAGACACAAGGCCCGGCTGGGTGAGCGATGATCGGCGGCGATGACGATCAGGCGGCGATCGTCGCCACCGGCGGCCAGATCGGCAAACGCGTCGTCGCGGTAGTCCTCGCGGGCACGCACCTGCGCGAAGGAAAACAGCTCCGCACTGCCAAGCAGGCGTGCACGCGGAATCAGCCACTCAGCGGTGAGCCAGTTGTCCGGCTCATCGAGCGACTGCCCACGCGCCATCTGCACCGCGCCGCCGTCATAGCGCGCATACAACGTGCGTAGCCACGTCGGCAGATGCACCTCGAGCCGCGCTTGCGCAGCGGCGATGGCGGCCTCGCTCGCCGGTGTGCGCCCGAGATTCAGCGCTTCGTCCCAGAAGGTGTCCAGGCTCGGCGAGCGGCCGTAGACCATCCACTGCAGACCAGCCACGCTCAGATCTCCACTTGCGCGCCCAACTCGACCAGGCGGTTACCGGGAATACGGAAGAAGCCGGTGGCCGGGGCGGCGTTGCGATGCATCAGCGCAAACAGCTTGTCGCGCCAGATCGGCATGCCGCGGTTGGCGCTGGCCACGATGGTTTCGCGGCTGGCGAAGAAGGTGGTGTCCATCGGGTCGAAATGGATGCCGCCCTGGTCGCAGGAGCGCATCAGCGCCAGCGGCACGTCGGGCGTTTCCATGAAGCCGAAGCGCACGTAGACGCGGTAGAACTCGTCGCCGATCGATTCGATCTGCAGGCGCTTGTCTACCGGCGCATACGGGATCGGCAAGGTGTCGACGTTGAGGAAGATGTTGCGTTCGTGCAGCACCTTGTTGTGCTTGAGGTTGTGCATCAGCGCATGCGGCACGACCATCGGGTCGGCGGTCAAGAACACCGCCATGCCCGGCACGCGCGCCGGCGGGGCCAGCATCAGGCCCGGCAGGAAGCTGTCGATGCGGATGCCGTCCTTGCGGATCTCTTCGCGCAGCAGCGCGCGGCCACGCCGCCAGGTGCGCATCAAGGTAAACACCACGATGCCCAGCGCCAGCGGGAACCACGCACCCTGCAGCAGCTTGGCGCCGTTGGCGATGACAAACGCCAGCTCGATGATGAAGAACACCACGCACAGCGGCAGCACCCAGTTGCGCCAGCGCGGCCACAACGACCGCGCCACCAGGGCCAGCAGCAAGGTGTCGATCAGCATCGTCATCGAGACCGAAATGCCGTACGCCACTGCCAGATTGGTGGAGCTGCGGAAGATCAGCACCAGCGCGATCACCATCACCATCAACAGCCAGTTGATGCCGGGCACGTAGATCTGGCCGATGGTGGTGCGCGAGGTGTGCTTGATCTGCATGCGCGGGATGTAGCCCAGCTGCATGGCCTGGCGGGCCACCGAATACGCACCGGTGATCACCGCCTGCGAGGCGATTACCGCCGCCAGCGTGGCCAGGATGATCATCGGATACAGCGCCCAGCTGGGCACCGCTTCGAAGAACGGGTTTTTCAGTGCGGCAGGGTGATTGAGCACCAGGGCGCCCTGGCCCAGGTAATTGAGCAGCAGCATCGGCAGCACGAAGAAGTACCAGCCATGCCGGATCGGGCGCGCGCCGAAGTGGCCCATGTCCGCATACAGCGCTTCACCGCCGGTCACCGCCAGCACCACCGCGCCGAGGATGAACACCCCGTGCCAGCCGTGCTCCATGAAGAAGCGGATCGCCCACCACGGATTGAAGGCTTTCATCACTTCCGGCGCATCGACGATGTTCCAGATGCCGATCGCGCCCAGCGACAGAAACCACAGACAAGTGATCGGGCCGAACACCTTGCCGACCGTTTCGGTGCCGAAGCGCTGCACCATGAACACGATCAGCAGCACCACCACGGTGATCGGCACGATGAAGGGATGCAGGCTGGGCGCGGCGATTTCCAGGCCTTCCACCGCGCCCATCACCGAGATGGCCGGCGTGATCACGCCGTCGCCGAAGAACAGCGAGGCGCCGAAGATCCCGAGGATGCCGACCACGTACGCCGATCGCGAGCCCTGTTTGAGGGTGCGCTGGGTCAGCGCCATCAGCGCCATGATGCCGCCCTCGCCCTCGTTGTCGGCACGCATGATGATGGTGACGTACTTGAGCGTGACGGTGATCATCAGCGCCCAGAACGCCAGTGACAGCACGCCCAGCACGGTGTCGTGATCGCTGGTCAACCCGTAGTGCGGCGAAAACGCCTCCTTGAGGGTGTACAGCGGACTGGTGCCGATATCGCCGAAGACGACGCCGATGGCGCCGACGACCAAGGCCATATGGCTGTTGGCAGGCGCGTGGCCGTGGCCAGCTGCGGGAGTGGAGGTCTGTGACATTGAGTGGGCAGGTTATCGCTGAAGGGCGTGAAGAATGAGAAAGGCCGAGCTCGCTTAACGCAGCGCGGCCTGGAGTGCCTTGCGAATGACCGTGGCGACTTCGTCGCCTTCTGCCCCGGCCTCGCGTGCCATGCGTGCAGCCTCGGCCGGCTTGTAACCCAGTTGCTGCAAGGCGACCGTGGCTTCGGACACCGCATCAGGACCCAGCTGGCCGGTGATCGGCGCGCCGCTGCTGAAGTCGGCGGCGCGGTCGCGCAGCTCGACCACCATGCGCTCGGCGGTCTTCTTGCCGATGCCCGGAATGCGCGTCAGCGCGGTGATGTCGCCGCCGGTAACCAAGCGGGCAAACTCGTCCACGCTGACCCCGGAGAGCACCGCCAGCGCAATTTTGGCGCCGATCCCGGTGACTTTTTGCACGTCGCGAAACAGCCGCCGCTCGCCCTCGCGCAGGAAGCCGTACAGCGCGACGCTGTCTTCCTTTTGCGCGTAATGGGTGAACAGGATGACGTCGCGACCGACATCGGGCAGATCGTAGAAGGTGCTCATCGGCGCCTCCAGCTCGTACCCCACCCCGCCCACGTCGATCACCAGCCACGGCGGCTGCTTGTAGGCCAGGATCCCGCGCAGACGGCCGATCACGCGGCACCGCCGCTGCGGTGCCGGGATTGGGCATTGGGGATTTGGGATTGGCTGGATCCCTCGCTGCCGTTAACCACGGCCGCGCACCGCCGCATCGGCACAGCACGCGCGGACCCGCCTTTGCGAATCCCCAATCCCGACTCCCAAATCCCTGCTCTCATTTCTTCCGGCTCCAGGCCTGTTGGGTAGTGACGCCCAGACGCTGCGCGGTGGCGCGGACGTGGGCGTGGGTGATGGCAACCGCCAGTGCATCGGCGGCGTCGGCCTGCAGCTTGCCTTTCAGGTTGAGCATGATGCCCACCATGTGCTGCACCTGCACCTTATCCGCGCTGCCCTTGCCGACCAACGCGAGCTTGATTTCAGTGGCAGCGTACTCGTGCACCGGCAGATCGCGCATGACGACCGCGCAGATTGCCGCGCCACGTGCATGGCCGAGCTTGAGCGCCGAAGCGGCACTTTTGCCCATGAAGACCTTTTCGATCGCCACTTCATCCGGCCGATAGGTCTCGATCAACTCGCCCAACCCGTGCAGCAGGCGCTTGAGCCGCTGCGCAAAGTCGCCCTCGCCCAGCAGCACCAGCGGTGCGTGATGCACATGCCGGCTGCGACCGCCCTCGTCGATGTCGATGATGCCGACCCCGGTGCGCTGGGAGCCGGGATCGATGCCCAGGATGCGGGTCATCGAGGGGCAGGGAATCGGGAGTCGGGAATCGGGAATGGGTAAAGCGGCCTACTGGCGTGCTCGACGTCGCCGAGCACCGCAGGATGCAGTCGTTTCGATTCCCGATTCTCCATTCTCAATTCCCGGCGCCTACGCGCCGAAACTCGATTGATCGACGTTCGAATACACGTCCTGGACATCATCCAGGTCTTCGAGCAAGTCGAGCAGCTTGCGGACCTGCAGCGCGGTGTCGCCGTCGACAGCGATGTCGTTTTCGGCGCGGAAGGTGACTTCGGCGTGGGCCGGTTCCAGGCCGGCCACGGCCAGGGCGTCCTTGACCTGGGCGAAGGCATCCGGGGCGGTCAGCACGTCGATGGCGCCGTCTTCCGGGTACACCACCACGTCGTCGGCGCCGGCTTCGATCGCCGCGTCGGTGAGGGTGTCTTCATCGATGCCGGCGGCAAAACTGAGCACGCCCAAGCGCTTGAACATGAAGGCCACCGAGCCATCGGTGCCCATGTTGCCGCCGCATTTGCTGAAGGCATGGCGCACGTCGGCCACGGTGCGCACGCGGTTGTCGGTCAGGCAGTCCACGATCACCGCCACGCCGCCGGGCGCGTAGCCCTCGTAGCGCACTTCTTCGTATTCCACGCCTTCCAACTCGCCGGTGGACTTCTTGATGGCGCGTTCGATCACGTCCTTGGACATGTTCGCCGACAGGCCCTTGTCCATGGCGGTGCGCAGGCGCGGATTGTTGGACACATCGCCGCCGCCGGCGCGCGCAGCGACGCTGATCTCGCGGATGATCTTGGTGAACATCTTGCCGCGTTTGGCGTCGGAGGCGTTCTTGCGGCCTTCGATCGAGGGGCCTCTACCCATGGGTGATTCCAGACTGGCTTGGATGACAGGGCGCGGATTTTACCTGATTGCTTGCACTCACCGGGGCCGCGACATCCGCTAGCGGATGTTCAAGACGAAAAGCGGCCGCTGCGCAGGAAGGCCAACGCCTGCCGGGCGGCCTCGGGCGAGCGCAACAGCCCGCTGTGGCTGGCGTGCACCACGCAGTGGTCGCGCAGCCCGGGCAGACGGGTTTCGGCCAGCGCCACGGTGCCGTCCGACCCCTCGGCCAGCGGCGCCAGCCAGCGGCCGACCCCGCGCGGCACGCATCCGGCAACCTGGCCGATCTCGACCTGCCCGTCCCAGCGCGCAAACCCTTGCTGCAGCAGGGCGGCGCTGCGCCCCATCGCCCAGACGCCCCCGCGCCGCGCCAGCCCGCGCGCAGCGGCGCTGCCGCACAGGGGCGAGCCCAGGCAGACCACGCGACGCACCGGTAGGTCGGGGGCATCGCACAAGGCCTGCAGGGCCATCAGCCCACCCAGGCTGTGGCAGACCAGCAATTGCGCGCGACTGGTGCGCAGGCGTTCGATCAAGCGTGGCACCGCCTGGGCCGGCCCGCCGAGCACGCTGGCATAGCCGAACAACGCAGGCGCCAGCCCATCGGCGCGCATCCGGCGCGCGAGCGGCAACAGCCAGTGCGCGGTATTCCAGATGCCGTGCACCAGCAGCACATCGGCGGTGGTGGCGGCCGCGCGCTTGCGCGGACTGCGCCGAGGGATGACGGGGATGGCCGACGATGCGTTGGACAAGGACGTGGTTACCGGAAGGGAAGGTGAGCGTCAGGCGAATGTCTGACGCGCATGGGGTCTGCAGCACCGACTGCGCGATTGCGATCGTAGGCTCGCTGCGCCGATCTTGCGGCAAGCGCAGTCGCGCCGGAGAAGGACAGAATGCCTTGCCTTGCCTTGCCGCAACGGCAAGGCAGGCCTGGCTGGAGCGGCGAATACACCGTAGCGAGCGGCTGCCAGGCGGGCGCGGATGGCGCACGGGAAACGGCCTGCCCGAGCGATCCATGCCGATTCCGCAGCACCGGCCGCGCTGGTCCGATGCGCGTGCAGTCGTTTCGGTCGTCGCGCTTAGTCCGCCGCCAGCACCGGCTTGCGGCGCAGGATGAACTCGCGGTCGACGATCTTGCCCACCGGGAAATCGTATTCGCCGATTTTTTCGAAACCGTAGCGGGCGTAGAAGCGCTGCGCGCCGAAGTTTTCCGACCACACACCGATCCACAAGGTGTGTGGGCCGTCGCGCTCGAGCCATTCCAAGGCGGTTTCGAACAGCCGGCTGCCCCAGCCGCTGCTCTGGTAGTCCTTCAATAGATACAGGCGCTTGAGTTCCCGGTCGCCGGGGCGCACCTCGTCGTGCGGCAAGCCGCATGGGCCGGCGGCGGCGTGGCCGACCAGCAGGTTGTCCAGCTCCAGCAACCAGATCGCATAGTCCGGATGCGCCAGCACGATGCGCGCACGCTCCACCGCATAGGTCTCTTCCAGAAAACCGCGCAGGTCTTCTTCCGGATACAGATGACCGAAGGTTTCGGTAAACGTCTGCGCAGCCAGAAGCGACAGCGCTTCGGCATCGTCCGGCGTGGCGCGGCGGATGCGGGTCATGCGGGCCTCTCGTGCCGGGTGGACGTGGCAGCTTCTCGCATGCGGCGGCGGTTCTGCAACTTGGGGAATCGGGAATCGGACAAGCATCTGCGGTGCCGGGATTACCCGTGTGCAGGATTCGGCATGGGCGCTGATGGTTTTGGCAAAGTGCGCGACGCTGGCTGCGCACCGTAGCGCGTCGGAAAGATAACCACGACGTGCGAGTCGCGGCCATGTACTAGCGCAACGCCGGTCGGTTCGGAACGGACCTAAAAGCAAACCGCCGCCGGTTGAACGACGGCGATTGGGGGGCCGTTCCCCATGCACAGCCTCAGACCCTGGGGCTGACGGTTCTGCCAAAGTACGCAGCGCTGGCTGCGCTGGGCGCCTTGTGCAGATGACCACGCACACCGCATGGCCATATGCTCGCGCAGGTCAGACCTGCTTGGGGCGCACCTGCACGTGCACTTCGGCTAGCTGCTCGGCGGCGATCGGCGATGGGGCGTCGGTCATCAGATCCTGCGCGCCGGTGGTCTTGGGGAACGGGATCACGTCGCGGATCGATTCGGTGCCGGCCATCAGCGCGGCGATGCGGTCGATACCGAAGGCGATGCCGCCGTGCGGCGGGGCGCCGTAGTTCAACGCATCCAGCAGGAAGCCGAACTTGGCGCGCGCTTCTTCCGCGCCGATGCCGAGCAATTCGAACACCGCGCTCTGCATGTCCGGGCGGTGGATACGGATCGAGCCGCCGCCGATTTCATTGCCGTTGAGCACCATGTCGTAACTGCGCGACACCGCAGTGCGGGCGTTGGCGCGCAGGTCGGCGATATCGTCCACCGCCGATGCGGTGAAGGGATGATGCAGGGCGACGTACCGCTGTGCTTCGTCGTCCCACTCGAACATTGGGAAATCGGTGACCCACAGCGGCGCCCAGGTATCGGCGACCAGCTTGAAGTCCTTGCCGGCTTTCAGGCGCAGCGCGCCCATGAAGTCGGACACCTTGTTGTAGCCGCCGGCACCGAAGAACACGATATCGCCGTTGCCTGCACCCACGTGCTTGAGCAGCGCAGCGAACGCTTCTTCGGAAAAGAACTTGGCGATCGGCGAGCTGACTTCGCCGGTCTCCGACAGCTTGATGTAGGCCAGCCCCTTGGCACCGTATTTGGCGGCATGCGCGGCATAGTCGTCGATCTGCTTGCGCGACAGCGCTGCGCCACCGGGAATGCGCAGCGCAGCCACGCGGCCGTCGGCATCGTTGGCGGCGGCGGTGAACACCGGAAATTCGCTGGATTTGACCAGCTCGGCCACATCGATCAGTTCCAGCGCGATACGCAGGTCCGGCTTGTCCGAGCCATAGCGACGCATCGCCTCGGCCCAGGTCATGCGCGGGAACTGCGCGGCCAACTCGACGTCCACCACTTCCTTGAAGATGGCGCGGATCATGTCTTCGACGAAATCCTGTACATCGCGCTCGCGCACGAAAGCGAATTCCATATCGAGCTGGGTGAATTCCAGCTGGCGATCGGCGCGCAGCGCTTCGTCGCGGAAGCAGCGCGCGATCTGGTAGTAACGGTCGAAGCCGGCCACCATCAAAATCTGCTTGAACAGCTGCGGGCTCTGCGGCAAGGCGTAGAACTCGCCCGGATGCATGCGCGCCGGCACCAGGAAGTCGCGTGCGCCTTCCGGGGTGGCCTTGGTCAGGATCGGGGTCTCGATATCCAGGAAATCGCGCGCGTCCAGATGGCGGCGCAGCGCCTGCACCAGCTTGATGCGGGTGCGCTGCATGCGCTGCATTTCCGGACGGCGCAGGTCCAGATAGCGGTACTTCAGGCGGGTTTCTTCGCCCGGATTTTCGTGCGCATGGAACGGTAGAGGCGCCGCCTTGTTGAGGATGGTGATGCGGGTGGCGATCACTTCGACCTTGCCGCTGCGCAACTTGTCGTTGACCGCATGCCGCGCACGCACCACGCCTTCGACCTGCAGCACGTCTTCGTAGCCCAGGCTGGCGGCCACCGGGAACACCTCGGCGTTCTCCGGTTCCACCGTCACCTGCACGATGCCTTCGTGGTCGCGCAGGTCGATGAAGCACACGCCGCCCAGGTTGCGGGCCACGTCGGTCCAGCCGGCGAGAGTGACGGTTTGGCCGATCATGGTCTCGTCGACCAGGCCGCAGAAGTGGGTACGCATCGAAAGCTCCGCTGAAAACCCGACGCAGGCAGCGCCGGAAAGCCGGATATTCTGGGGCCGGCGGGCGGCAGGAGCAAATGCGGCGACGGTCACCGGCGCTTAAGTCAGCGCCCGGCTGAATAGGCGCCACGCCCCTCCCGTACCAAGGACGTCACGATGCTGCGCACCGCCCTGCTGATCTCCGGCTTCAGTCTTGTCGCCCTCGCCGGCGCCCTGGTCAGCCGCCCCGCCGCCGCGCAGGACCGCGGTTTCAATGGCCCCAGCATCACCTGCTCCAGCAACGATAACCGCCGCCGCGAGTGCGACACCCCGTTCCGGGGGCGCGCTGCGCTGGTGGAAAACATCTCCGGCACCCGCTGCATCGAAGGCCGCAACTGGGGCAGCGACCGTGGCCGCGTCTGGGTGGACAACGGCTGCCGCGGCCGCTTCGTCGAGGCCCGCGGTGGCTGGGGCGGTGGTGGCTGGAATGGCGGCGACGACCGCCCCGGCAATGCGGCCGCCGGCACCGTGCGTTGCGAAAGCCGCGACCAGCGCCAGGCGATCTGCAACACCGGCTGGCGGCGCGCGACGATCGTGCGTCAGCTCTCCGGCACGCCCTGCGTGGAGGGCCGTAACTGGCACCAGGAAAACGGCCGGATCTGGGTGGATGACGGCTGCCGCGCCGACTTTGCGCAGGCCCGTGGCGGTGGCGGCTGGGATCGCGATGATGGCTACGGCGGCCGTGACGATCGCCCGCGTGGCGACTACTCGGTGACCTGCAGCAGCGACGACCGCCGCCTGCGCAGCTGCGACTGGGACGTGCGCGCCGGCCGCCCGGTGCTGACCCGCCAGTTGTCGAACACCCGTTGCGAAGAAGGTCGCACCTGGGGCTTCGATCCGCGCCGCTCGGCGGTGTGGGTCAACGATGGCTGCCGCGCGCGGTTCGACGCGCGCTGAGGTTTCCGGGCTTGGCGTCCTTTGTGTTTGTCGCAACAGGCCGGTTCGTGATGAACCGGCCTGTTTGCGTTGGCGCTTTGCGGTTTTGCAACAAGATGAGCGGCCGCACTATCTGAGCGACAGATTGGCGGTGGCAGGACCGAGGACGCTATTGCTGCCGGCCGGGCTGACTCAGTCACGCGCAATCAAGCGTCGCTATCCATTTTTAGAGCGGCCCACCAAACGTAGCGCGCCGTTGTCAGGTGCGCGTGGACGGCTTACAGGAGCCAGAGTCTGCGCGTGGCAATAAGGATGCCGAGCACCGGCCGCGCCCGCATAGCGGTCAGCGCCGTCGTTTTGTCCGCCGCTTTTGGCCGGCTCTCAACTTCCCCACGGCGCCGGAGGCAAGGGCACCGGCCGGGTGAGATCGAACTCCACCCGAAACAACCGCCCGCCCGGGCGACTCAGCTCATACACCACGCTGCGCCCGGGCTGGACCTCCATCGCCCAGACGTTGTGCAGCGAGGCGGTGGCGCCCAATCGCTTGAACAAGGCAATCGACTCGGCATCCACCGGGAATTCCTGACGCGTGGCACTGCCCGCGCCACCGCTGTCGCCGCCGTACTGGGTCAATGCATCCGCGCTGCCATCGGCATGCCGATGGTCGTGTTTGAGGCGTAAACCGGCCTGCGTGCGGGTCAGCACCCAGGTGCGCGAGTGGTCGTCGCCCACATGGAACGGCACCCGCAGCTCGCGGCGCGGGTCGGCGCAACCGCGCACATGCATCACCAGCGCCTTGCCAGCGAACGGACTCGGCGTTGTCGATGCGGGCGTGTCGACCAGGACACGACCGGCAAATGCCTGCCCGCAGTGCGCCGCAAGCGCGGAAAGAAAGCGGTCGACTGGCACGACGGCGGTGCTGGGCGGCGGGACGGCGCTGGCGCAGCCGCTGATCGCGATGGCCAGCAGCCACGGCGCCAAGCGCGACATCGTGCTGACGACGCTGCCGCGCATATCGACCATCACGCCGCGCCGGATGCCGGCTTTGCGGCGGGCGCGGCCGGTGCGGCTGCGGGCTTGCTGTCGCTGGCCGCCGCCGGCTTGGCATCGCCGCCGCCTGCGCTACTGCTCTCGGTAAGGTTCTTCTTCTTTTCGCCAGCCGACTTGAAATCGGTCTCGTACCAGCCGCTGCCGGATAAGCGGAACGACGGCGCGGTGACCTGGCGCTTGATGGTGGCCGCCGCGCAGGACGGGCAGGTCTGCGGATCGGGGTCGGCCATCTTCTGCAGGCGGTCGAACGAGTGGCCGCAGGTGGTGCACTGGAACGCGTAGATGGGCATGACAAATTCGCTGAAGACGATGCAAGGGCGCCGATTCTAGACGGATGCGGGCATGTCGGCGCAATGATCGAATCGCGCGCTGGCGCATGGCCGGGCTGGCGGGAGAGTGCTGGCCAGTGACCGACGCATTGCGGATGCACGTGCGGTGCGTCGGGCCTCTTGGCACGTTGGGGCGTCTCGCAGGCTGGACGCTTGAGGCTGCTGGCGGCTGGCTGTTGGCTGTTGGCTGTTGGCTGTTGGCGGCGGCATCGAGACGAGTAGCGGATTCGCTGAGTCAACGAAGACGCTTTCGGCCTGCTCGTCAGTTACGGTCTGGAAGGCTCTCCTGATCTATGGAGCGCGGCTTGACCACGCCATTTTGATCTTGCACTTCCGGCGGCGCTCTTTCACCAGCGTGGACCTGGCACTCAGAGTAGCTAACAAAACTCCTTCGCTCACCGTCAGGCGGACGCGGCCTGTCCGCGGAATTCTCATGTAGCACTCGTACACCCAGGTTTCTGCGTGCCGTTCGCAAGCACCTGATGACTGCTCGCTACGTCTTGTTCGCTGCTCTAAATGCAAGCCGGCCTGCGTCTCCGCCAATACATGGTGATAGCGCAACCCCATTCCATCGGTAGCGAGCTGCTCAGCCATCGCCACCTGATCGCGTTATGCGAGCCACATCGATCGAGTCGCAGCAGCGTGGCTGCTACACTCGATCGCGTGATCGACGCGCCTTTCCCCCCACGAGGGCCGCATCCATGTTGCGGCTGACTGCCCTGTTGCTGGGCGTTGCCCTGCTGCTGACCGGCAGCGGGCTGCTCGGTACGTTGCTTGCCGTGCGCGGCGGTCAGGCCGGGTTCGATGCGCGTGCGCTGGGCCTGATCATGTCCGGTTACTTCGCCGGCTTTTTTCTCGGCACGTTTTTCGCACCGCCGTTGATTCGACGCATCGGGCATATCCGCGCATTTGCGTTCTACGCATCGCTGGCGGCCATTGCCGTGTTGTTGCATCCGATCTGGCTCGACCCCTGGGGTTGGGGTGTGTTGCGCCTGGTCACCGGCGCTGCTCTAGTGGGCTTATACACGGTGATCGAAAGCTGGCTCAACGCCGAGCCGGATGCACGCCGACGCAGCCGGGTTTTCTCGGTATACATGGCGATCAATCTGTCGGCGCTGGCGCTGGGCCAGATTCTGCTGACCGCCGGCGACGCGCGAGCACCGGCCATGTTCACGCTGACCGCCATCCTGATCTGCGCGGCGGTGATGCCGGTCGTCACCACGCGCTT
Organism: Xanthomonas sp. WHRI 8932A; assembly: GCF_035012785.1. Lineage (NCBI taxonomy): Bacteria > Pseudomonadati > Pseudomonadota > Gammaproteobacteria > Lysobacterales > Lysobacteraceae > Xanthomonas > Xanthomonas sp. WHRI 8932A. The sequence continues at coordinate 4,201 of NZ_JAYGQQ010000005.1, read as the reverse complement.
GATTCCGCCGGAGGTGCCGCAGGTGTCACGCCTGCGCCTGAAAACGCTGTATGCGCTGGCGCCGGTCGCCACCGTCGGCGCCGGGTTGTCGGGCTTGGCGATGGGTGCGTTCTGGGGTTTATTGCCGGTGTATGCCAACCGCATCGGACTGGATGCAGATGGCGTGGCGATGTTCATGCTCACCGCAATCGTGGGCGGTGCCGTGCTGCAATGGCCGATCGGGCGCATCAGCGACGGGCACGACCGACGCATCGGCCTGGTCACGGTGAGCGTGCTGGCCGCCGCCATCGCCATCGCTGCTGCAGTGCCGATGGTGCAGTCGCAGACCACCGTCTTGTTCATGCTGTTTTTCGTGTACGGCGGGCTGGCGTTTTCGCTGTACCCGTTTGCGGTGGCGCACATGCTCGATTACCTGCCACGCGAAGACCTGCTATCGGGCTGCAGCAGTCTGTTGCTGGTGCATGGCGTGGGCGCTGCCATCGGCCCGGCGCTGGCGGGCGGGGCGATGCAGAAGTTCGGCCCTGCGGCGCTCCCGGTCTATTTCGCAGTGATGTTGTTGGCGCTGGCCGGTTTCACGCTGTCGCGCTTGCTGCGGTTTGCACGTCGTCGCACGCATCCCATCGCGTTCCGGCCGATGCTGCGCACCACGCCATCGGCACTGGAATTGATGCCGGAAACCCAACAGATCGAAGCAGCGCCAAACGCCAAGAAGCGCTGAGAACGCGATGTCTCGGTCGTAAGCTACCGACGCTGGTGCGATACGCGGGATACAGCTCGCAGCGGCATGTATCTTTCGCACAGGTCTGGTCTGCGTGAGATGCCCACACGCCCTGCCGGTTGCTCGCGATGTTTTGTCAGCCACTTCAGGACCTGGAGCACCCGTTGTGGTGCGGCTGGACGCTTTGAATGCGTCGAGTGCAGCGCGTGGATCTGCGCTTTGCTGCAGGGCCCTTGCCAGCCCACCATCGCAGGACACGCTGCAAGTACGTCCATGTAAGCTCTTTGGCGGCATCCATGCCGCCAAAGGTCCCGCGACGGTGGGCGGGCAAGGGCCAGTGAAGAGGGTCGGTGTGCGCGGCTTTCAATAAAGCGAGCAGCACACGTTCTGGCGCGGTGTCCTCACCGCTTGCGGGACCCTGTGGCGGCATGGATGCCGCCACGGAGCGTCCATGGATGGATTCACAGCGTGTCCCGCAAGCGGTGAGGACATCGCGCCCTCGACCAACCGACCAAGCAGCTTGCGCATTCCCCAAACAGCGTTGGATCGCGCGCGGTGAAGACACCGGCCCCGACCAATCGAACACGCTGCTTACGCACTGCAAATAGCGCTGAATCGCACTCCGCCTAGGGGTAGAGAAGCTGCGCACATCCACCCAGTGATCGCAGCCCATCTGTAGCGCGGTCATCATCACGCAATGCAAGCACGGCAGTCTGCGGCCACCTCCCCCGCTCGTTGGATTGCAATGGATTTGACCACCTGCCCGCGCGTGCGACATCCGGCCACGCTTGCCCTGCTGCTGGTTCCATTCGCCCTGCCCGCCTACGCGCAGCAGGCACCGGATGGCGCCACACCGGCAGTGCCGAGTTCAGAAGTGTTTGCCAGCGGCGAGCAGGTGTCCACGCTCGATCAGGTGCAGGTGGTCGGGCAGGCAATGACGTACTCCAAGACCACCGTGAGCAAGGAAATGCTCGACCGCCAGTTCGTGCTGGGCAGCGTCAACGACGCGCTCAACGAACTCCCCGGTGTGGTGGTCACCGAAGCCGATGCATTCGGCTCGTCCGATTGGGGCACGCAGATCAGCATGCGTGGCTTTGTCAGCAACCGCGACACGCAGCAGATCGGCACCACCATCGATGGCGTGCCCAACGGTGGCTCGGCGTATGGCGGCGGCTCCAAGGCCAACCGTTTTATCGACATGCCGGACCTGGAAACGGTGGAAGTGAGCCAGGGCACTGCCGATATCGCGTCGCGCTCGAACGAGGCGCTGGGCGGCACACTGAATTACCTCACCGGCGAGCCGCTCGAAGAACAGCGTGTGCGCGTGATCGGTGGCATCGGCGACAACCAGGCGCGCAAGTATTACGCGCGCTACGACACCGGCCTGCTGGGTGGCAACACGCGTGCCTGGATCAGCGGTTCGTCGGCGCGCAACGACGACTGGATCGACGGCAGCGGCCACACGAGCCGCGACCATCTGGCCGGCAAGTTCGTCAGCGCGTTGAACAAGTGGACGCTCAGCGGCTACGCGTCCTACGACGATGCCGACGAATCCGAATACACCAGCGTGACCCCCGAGCAGTTCGTGCGCGACCCGGAACACGATTTATTGACCGGCACGCTCACCGGCATTCCGTATCTGGATCAGAACTACCGCTCCGGCTCGCGCGCGCTGCGCAAGAACACCTTCGGTTATTTGCGCGGCGCCTTCGATGGCGGCAATGGCTTCAAGACCACGCTCACTGGCTACGCGCATCGCATGCAAGGCCGCGGCGACTGGATTCCGCCGTATCTGGTGGACGTCACCAACGATGGCGCCGGCGCGCCGGAATCGGAGGCGCGCGGCGGCAACACCGTGTATGCCGGCAGCGACCTGGGCAAGCTGTATTACCTGACCCCAGGCGGCGCGGCGGCAACGCTGCTGGCCGGTTGCGCCGGCAGTGCGGCGGTGCCGGCCGAATCCAATCCGGCCTGCTATCCGGCAGGTTCGGTACCGGTGCAGTCGTATCGCCATAGCCATTACGACAATCACCGCGCCGGTGCGATGGCCGATGTGGAATGGCGCCACGACCTGGGCCCGATCGACAACACCGTGCGTGCCGGCGCGTGGCTGGAACGTTACGACCGCAGCGTCACCCGCGACTGGCATCGCCTGCTCAATGTCGGCACCAACATCAGCTTCGACCATCAGCCGTACTGGGTGCAATTCAAGGACAACTACCAGACCGACGAGCAGATGTATTACGTCGAAGATGTGATGCGTTACGGCGCCTTCGCCTGGCGCGTGGGTGTGAAGCAGTTCTTTCTGGACCAGACCCGCGACCGCCGCATCGGCGATGCGCAGCATGTGGAGTCGGATGCGCACTCCGACCCGCTGCTCTCGGCGGGCCTGACCTGGACCACGCCGGTGCAGGGGCTGGAAGCCTTCGCCGGGTATTCGCAGAATTTTGCCGCGATTCCGTCCGGCGTGCTGGGCGAAACCGACCCGGCCGCACTCAGCCGCGTGCAACCGGAAACTGCCGACAATATCGAGCTTGGCCTGCGCATCAGCCGCTGGCCGTTGACCGGCAGCGTGACCTTGTACGACATCCGCTTCGACAATCGCATCGTGTATGTGCCTGCCAACTTCGTCAGCGGCATCGACTATCTGGGCGAGACCGACGGCGTGTATGAAAACTTCGGCGGCGTGCATGCGCGCGGCGTGGAAGCGGCGCTGGGCTACGGCTGGGACAACGGCTGGCGCCTCAATGGCGCCTACACCTACAACAAGGCCGATTACCTGGGCAGCGGCGATGCCGCGCGCGACACCGCCCTGGATATCACGCCCGGCGCGCAGGTGATCGGCCAGCCGCGCAACACCTTGGTGGTCTCGGCCGACTGGCGTGGGGAAGCATGGCGCTTCGGCGTGTCCGGTCGGTATCTGGGCAAGCGCTATCTGGATGCGTCCAATCGCGCCGCGCTCAATGGGGTGACCACCTTCAATGCGAATCTGGGCGTGGAGCTGTCGCAGCTGTCGGCGCAACTCAAGGGCCTGCAACTGGCGCTCAATGTCAGTAACCTCACCGACAAGCGCTATCTGGAAGGCGTGGACGGCAGCGATAGCGCCTTTATCGCCGCGCCGCGCACGCTGGGGCTGACGCTGACGCTGGATCTGTAACGGCCACCTGCCATGCTGACGCGCACGCCGGGACTGTCTTCCTCTCCCGCTTTGCGGGAGAGGGCTGGGGTGAGAGCACAGCGCCCCCATCCGCCCTTCAGGCACCTTCCCCCGCAGGCGGGGGAAGGGACTCGGGCGGGTTCAGCCACTCAATAGCGCCTTCATCGCCGCGCCGCGCACGCTGGGGCTGACGCTGACGCTGGATCTGTAACGGCCACCTGCCATGCTGACGTGCACGCCGGGACTGTTTTCCTCTCCCGCTTTGCGGGAGAGGGCTGGGGTGAGAGCACAGCGCCCCCATCCGCCCTTCAGGCACCTTCCCCCGC
>NZ_JAYGQQ010000004.1:0-420434 GCF_035012785.1 Xanthomonas sp. WHRI 8932A | reverse complement strand
CCTCGACCAACCGCCTCGACCAACCGCCTCGACCAACCGCCTCGACCAACCGCCTCGACCAACCGCCTCGACCAACCGCCTCGACCAACCACCGCTCGATCACTCCCCCTCAGCCAAACCAACCAATCGCCAGCTTCCAAGCCGTAACCGCACACAGGCGAGCAAACAATCCAGGCACCGACCAACCACCGCGCGGCCGCTTTTATGCGGAATTTACGCAGCGCCCATGGCATGTCCATAGCGACTTTACGCAGCTCGGGACGAGACTGCGCGCAGTGGCGGAGCGGTTCCGCCGTGGACGATCCTGATGCATCCCTTGACCTGTCTGCTCCATCGGCGCTGCGCGCGCGGTGCGGCAGCGCCTTGCCTTGTTGTCATGCAGCTGCCGCATGCGCCCGCGCGCAGCGCAGCTGCCTTGCGCCCTTGTGCGCGTCACGGGGAGTAGCCGACATGCCTGCCTGGTTGTCCCTGCTGTGCGGCGTGGCCGTACTCGTTGCCGCCGCCTACCTGTTGTACGTGGTGCTGCGGCCCGAAGACTTCTGATGCGAGTGCGCTCCAATGAGTGAAACCTTTCTTGTTTATGCGCTGGCCATCGTGCTGGCGTGGCCCCTGGGCCGTTATCTGGCGGCGGTGATGCGCGGTGCACCGATGCGTGGCGATGCGCTGTTCGGCTGGATCGAACGGCCGTTATACGCATTGCTCGGCACCCGCCCGCAGCAGGGCATGTCGTGGCGCGGCTACACCATCGCGTTTCTGCTCAGCAACCTGGTGGTCGGGCTGCTGACCTGGGGCGTGTTCATGACCCAGGCGTGGCTGCCGTTCAACCCGGATGGCATCCCCAACATGCGTTGGGATACCGCGCTGCACACCATGGTGTCGTTCCTCACCAATACCAATCAGCAGCATTATTCCGGCCAGGCGCAGCTGTCGTATCTGGCGCAGATGACCGGCATCGTCGGCCTGCAGGTGGTAACGCCGATGATGGGTCTGGCGTTGGCGGTAGCAACCTTGCGCGCGTTGTTCGGTGGGCGCGCCGTCGCACGCGTGTCCGATGGCGCGCTGCTATCGGACGCGACGGCGAGCGCCCGGCCAGGAATGACCGATGAGGACGAGCAGGAGACGGCGTTGGCGCGCCATGCAGGGCAGCAGCCAACGTCCGGCGCAGAGGCGCTGCCCGAGGCCGATGTCGGCAACTACTGGGCCGACGTCATCCGCGCCAGCGTGCGCGTGCTGTTGCCGCTGTCTCTGGTGTGGGCCGTGTTGCTCGGCTGGCAAGGCGTGCCATCCACGCTGCAAGGTGCCGCGACGGCCGCACCGCTGGACAGCAGCGCCGGCATGACCACGCAGACCATTCCGGTGGGACCGGTGGCGGCGATGGTGGCGGTCAAGCAGCTCGGCACCAACGGCGGTGGCTGGTATGGCCCCAATAGTTCGGTGGCATTGGAAAACCCCACGCCATTGAGCAACGTGCTGGAAACCCTGGCACTGGTGCTGCTGCCGATGAGCGTTGTATTCATGGTCGGCTATCTGACCGGGCGCAAGCGACTCACGGCCTTGGTGTTCGGCACCATGTTGACAATGTCGGCTGCATCCACGGCCTTGTTGGTGTGGTCCGAAGCGCATTCGGCAAGTGCCGCCTCGCCAGCCCTGATGGAAGGCAAGGAAGTACGCATCGGCGCCGATGCTTCCGCGCTCTGGGCGGCGTTGACCACGCAGACGTCCAATGGCTCGGTCAATGCAATGCACGACTCGCTGGCGCCGCTGAGTGGTCTGGTCACGTTGGTGGATATGCTGATCAACGCCATCTGGGGCGGCATCGGCTGTGGCCTGCAGCAATTTGTGGTGTACCTGTTATTGAGCGTGTTTCTGGCCGGTTTGATGACCGGGCGCACGCCCGAATTGTTCGGCCGCAAGATCGAAGCGCGCGAAGTGCAGTTGCTGGCACTGCTGATTTTGTTGCAGCCGCTGGTGGTGCTGGGCTTTACCGCGGTGGCATTGGCGGTGCCGGCATTGACCGGTAATTCCAATCCCGGCTTTCATGGCATCAGCCAGGTGTTCTACGAGTACACCTCGGCTTTCGCCAACAACGGCTCGGGTTTCGAAGGGCTGGGCGATGCCACGTATTGGTGGAATCTGAGTTGTTCGGTGGTGCTGGCCCTGGGCCGCTATCCGGCCTTGATCCTGCCGTTGATGGTGGCCGCGCGCATGGCGATAAAGCGGCGCGCGCCCGAATCGGCCGGCAGCCTGCAGGTGGAAACACCCACCTTTGCGCTGACCTTGATGGCGATCGTGCTCGTGCTGACCGTGCTGCAGTTCATGCCGGCACTGGTGCTGGGCCCCATCGCTGAACACCTCGCCCTGGCGGCGTCCTGAGAATGAGCATGTCTACGATCGATACAACTGAAAAACGCGAGCGCGGTGACGCAGCGTTGTTCGATGCTGCGGTGCTGATCGCAGCGATGCGTGCGGCCTTTATCAAGCTGTCGCCACGGCATCTGCTGCGTAGCCCGGTGATGGCGGTGGTGATGGGCGGCACGCTGCTGGCAGCGGTGATCACCGGCAGCGGCTATGGCAATGCCGGTTTTGGCTGGGCAGTGACGGTGATCTTGTTTGTCACCGTGTTGTTCGGCAATTTTGCCGAAGCCATTGCCGAAGCACGTGGTCGTGGGCAGGCGGCATCGTTGCGCCGTGCGCGCAAGGACCTGATCGCGCGCCGCGTCGAAACCGTATTGGGTGGGCGCGAAACCCGCGTGCCGGCGGCCGAGCTACGTCCGGGCGATTACGTGATGGTGTCCGAAGGCGAATTCGTCCCGGCCGATGGCGAGATCGTGCGCGGCCTTGCCACCATCAACGAAGCGGCGGTGACCGGCGAATCGGCACCGGTGCTGCGCGAAGCCGGCACCGATCGTAGTGGCGTGATCGGCGGCACACGCGTGCTGTCCGACGAGATCGTGTTCAAGGTCACGGCCGAACCCGGCCACAGCTTTCTGGATCGCATGATCGCGCTGGTGGAAGGCGCCAATCGACAGAAGACGCCGAACGAAATCGCGCTGACGTTGTTGCTGGCCGCAATGACGTTGACCTTCCTGATCGTGGTGGCGTCGCTGCCGGCGATCGCAGGCTTTGTTGGCGTCACGCTGGACCCGCTGCTGCTGATCGCATTGCTGGTGTGTCTGATCCCGACCACGATCGGCGGCCTGTTGCCGGCGATCGGCATTGCTGGCATGAATCGCGCGTTGTCGGCCAATGTGCTGGCTAAATCCGGCAAGGCGGTGGAAGTGGCTGGCGACGTGGACGTGCTGCTGCTCGACAAGACCGGCACCATCACCTACGGCGACCGCCAGGCCACCGCGTTTCATCCGTTGGCCGGTATCGACCGTGCGCAGCTGCGCGATGCCGCAATGCTGGCCTCGCTGGCCGACCCCACGCCGGAAGGCAAATCCATCGTCAAACTCGCGCGCCAACAAGGTGCCGTGGCTGTCGAACCGGAAGGCGCGCATTTCATCGCTTTCACCGCGCAGACGCGCATGTCGGGGGTCGATCTGCCCGGCCGCGCGATTCGTAAAGGTGCCGGCGATGCCATCGTGGCGTATGTCCAGGCACAGGGCGCTACGGTGTCGCCGGAGTTGAACGGGCGTATCGAAGAAGTCGCACGCGGCGGCGCCACACCGCTGGTGGTCGCCGGAGGCCGGCATGTGCTCGGTGTGGTCGAATTGAGCGACGTGGTCAAGCAGGGCATCAAGGAAAAGTTCGCGCAGTTGCGTGCGATGGGCATCAAGACGGTGATGATCACCGGCGACAACCCGCTCACCGCTGCCGCCATTGCCGCAGAAGCCGGCGTGGACGATTACATCGCGCAAGCGCGCCCGGAAGACAAGTTGGCGCGCATCCGTGCCGAGCAAGCCGGCGGGCGGCTAGTTGCAATGGTGGGCGACGGCACCAACGATGCTCCAGCGCTGGCGCAGGCAGACGTGGGCCTGGCGATGAACTCTGGCACGCAGGCGGCCAAGGAAGCCGGCAACATGGTGGATCTGGATTCGGATCCGGCCAAGCTGTTGGCGGTGGTCGAAGTGGGCAAGCAGCAGTTGATCACGCGCGGTGCGTTGACCACCTTCTCGTTGGCCAACGACGTGTCGAAGTATTTCGCGATCCTGCCGGCGTTGTTTGCGGCAGCGATTCCCTCGATGGCCGCGCTCAACGTGATGCAGCTGTCCAGCCCGCGGCATGCGGTGCTGGCGGCGCTGATCTTCAATGCGCTGATCATTCCGGCGTTGATTCCGCTGGCCTTGCGTGGCGTGCGGTTTCGTCCGTCCAGCGCCACCGCCTTATTGCGCCGAAACATGCTGATCTACGGGCTGGGCGGCATCGTGCTGCCGTTTGCCGCCATCAAACTGATCGATCTGGCGCTTGTCGCCACCCTGGGTGCCTGAGCCATGACCACGTCTTCCGTCAATCATTGTTCCACTGCGTTGCCGTTGCGCGATGACGGTGCGTTACGCGCCTCGGTGATCCTCGCGCTGTTCATCCTGTTCGGCTTGGGCCTGGCGTATTCGCTGATCGCCACTGGCATCACCGGCGCGTTGTTTCCGGCCCAGGCGCACGGCTCGTTGCTGCGCCAGGACACGCGCGTCGTCGGCTCGACCTTGGTCGCGCAGCCGTTCACCGCTGCGCGCTATTTCCAGCCGCGTCCATCGGCCGCCAAGTACGATCTCACTGCGGCCGCCGGCAGCAATCAGGCGCGCTCCAATCCCGACCTGCAGGCACGCATCGCCGCCACGCGCGCGGAGGTCGCCACACGCGACGGGATTGCACCGGATGCGGTGCCGAGCGAGTTGCTGACCCAATCCGGCAGCGGCCTGGACCCGCATCTGAGCCCGGCAGGTGCGCAGGTGCAGGTACGCCGCATCGCCGCCGCACGCGGCTGGCCAGAGCAACGCGTCGCCGCACTGCTGCAAAGCGCCACCGAAGCGCCACAGTTCGGTCTGCTTGGCCAGCCACGGGTGAATGTGCTGGCGTTGAATCTTGCGTTGGATCAGGCCGGGAATGGAGAAACGGGAATCGAGAATAGAGTGAAGCAAAAGCACTAGGATCATCGTGCAGCTGTAGTCTTTGCGATTCCCGATTCCCGATTCCCGATTCCCGATTCCCGATTCCCCATTCCCGATGATTGACGCCCGCACCCAACAAGCCGACGCGCTGATCGGCGAACTGCAACGCGAACACGGCGGGCGCCTGACGGTGTTTTTGGGCGCGGCACCCGGCGTGGGCAAGACCTACGCCATGCTGTCGCGGGCGCGCGAGCGCTTGCGGCAGGGCATGGACGTGGTGGCCGGCATTGTGGAGACCCACGGGCGTAGCGAAACCGCTGCGTTGCTGGACGGCTTGCCGCTGTTGCCGCGCACACGCGTGAGCTACCAGGGCCGCACGCTGGAAGAACTCGATCTGGATGCGCTGCTGGCGCGCAAACCGCGCCTGGCCCTGATCGACGAGCTGGCCCATCGCAACGTGCCCGGCAGCCGTCACGAGCGGCGATGGCAGGACATCGTCGAACTGCTGGATGCCGGCATCGATGTCTACACCACGGTCAACATCCAGCACCTGGAAAGCCTCAACGACATCGTGCTGCGCATCACTGGCGTACGTGTGTCCGAAACGGTGCCCGATGCGGTGTTCGATCGTCTGCGCGACATCGTGCTGGTGGATCTGCCGCCGCGCGAACTGATCGAGCGCCTGCAGCAGGGCAAGGTCTATTTGCCCGAACAGGCGACGCAGGCCTTGCAGGCGTTTTTTTCGCCATCCAATCTGACCGCGCTGCGCGAACTGGCGATGCAGACCGCCGCCGACCGCGTCGACAGCGATCTGCGTGATACCCAGGTCGCGCGTGGGTTGCCCGGTACCGCCGCACTGCGCCGCCGTGTGGTGGTGGCCATCGATGGGCGTGGCAGTTCGGAGTATCTGGTGCGGGTGGCGCGGCGATTGTCCGAACGCCGCGATGCACCGTGGACGGTGGTCACCGTGCAGACGCGCACCGTGGCCGATGCCGGCTGGCAGCTGGAGATCGACCGCGCCTTCGCACTGACGCGTCGCCTGGGTGGCGACACCGCGTTGCTGCATGGCGCCAATGTCGCCGAGGCCTTGCTGGATTTCGCATCGCAAAACGGCGTGTCGACCCTGGTGCTTGGGCGCACCCGCGAGCGCCCATTGGCGCGCATGTTCAACCGCACCTTGACCCAGCAATTGCTGCAACGTGGCGCGCATTACGAACTGGTCATCGTCAGCTCCGCCGATGCGCGTGCACGCGCGCGTCAGCGCTGGCGCAATCCACGCCATTGGCTGCAGGGCTACGACCTGGCCTTCGCCGCCATCGCCGCCGCCGGTGCGGTGGCTGTGGCGTGGCTGTTGCAGCGCTGGACCGATATCGACGATCTGTCGATGGTGTTCATCGTCGCCGTGGTGCTGGTCGCGTCGCGCACCCGCATGGCCGCTGCGGTGATCGCAGCATTGCTGAGTTTTGTCGCCTACAACTTCTTCTTCATCGAACCGCGCTTTACCTTGCACATCAGTGCGCGCCAGGGCGTGGTGACGGTGTGTCTGTTCCTGATTGCGGCATTGGTCGCCGGGCGCCTGGCCTCGCGGCTGCGTAGCCAGGTGCTGGCGCTGCGTGCGGCCAATGCGCATGCCAACGCGCTGCAGGCGCTGGGCCGCCAGCTCAGCACGGCCGCCGATCTCGGCCAGGTGTTGGAAGCCGGCCGCCGTGCATTGACCACCGCACTGGATGCCGAGGTCTGGCTGCGCCTGGAGCAACGCGAAAGCGATGCACCGGCCAGCTTCGGCGCACTCGACCGCAGCGCGGCGGAGTGGACGCAGCGGCATGGGCAACCTGCGGGCCGCTTCACCGATACGCTGGCCGGTGCGCAATGGTGGTGCCTGCCGGTACGCCACGAGCGCGGCAGCCTGGGCGTGGCGGCGCTGCGCTTCCGGCAGGCCGTGCAGCGTCCTGGCCTGGAGCAACGTCGGCTGGCCGAAGCGATGGTGGACGACATCGGCCAGGCCGCGCTACGCACGCGGCTGGTCGCCGACCTGGAAGGCGCACGCGTGAGCGGCGAAACCGAACGCCTGCGCTCGGCATTGCTGTCGTCCGTCTCGCACGACCTGCGCTCGCCGCTGGCCTCGATGATCGGCTCGGCCAGCAGCCTGGCCAGTTATGGCGATGCGATGGATGCGCAGGATCGCCACGCCTTGCTCGACACCATCCAGCTCGAAGGCGAGCGGCTGGATCGCTACATCCAGAACCTGCTCGACATGACCAAGCTCGGCCACACCGGGCTGACCTTGAATCGCGACTGGATCGGCGTGGACGAGTTGATCGGCTCGGCCACCCGCCGCCTGCAGCGCTACCAACCGGATGTGCGCCTGCAACTGGACCTGGCCGCCGACCTGCCGGCAATCTGGGTGCACCCGGCCCTGGTGGAACAGGCCATCTTCAACGTGCTGGAGAATGCAGCGAAGTTTTCGCCACCAGGCATGGCCGTTACCGTGCAGGCGCAGCTGCGCAGCGGCGCCTTGCAGATCGATATCGGCGACCAGGGGCCGGGCATTCCCGAGGACGAGCGCGCGCGCATCTTCGACATGTTTTACAGCGTCGAACGCGGCGACCGCGGCCGTCACGGGACCGGTTTGGGGCTGACCATCTGCCAGGGCATGATCGGCGCGCACGGTGGCAGCGTCGAGGCGTTGGCCGGCGCGCATGGTCACGGCACCACGATCCGCATTACGCTGCCGCTGCTCGTTCCTGCCGCGCCACCTCGCCCCGATGCCGACTGACACCACTGCCATCCCGCCCGCCCGCGTTCTGATCGTCGACGACGAGCCGCAGATCCGCCGTTTTCTCGATATCAGCCTGCGCGCGCAGGGCTACCGCGTGCTGCAGGCCGGCACCGGCGAAGAAGGGCTTGCGCTGTTGGCCGGGCAGGGCGCCGAACTGGTGGTGCTGGATATCGGCCTGCCCGACCGCGACGGCCATGAAGTGCTGCGCGAGATCCGCCAGTGGTCCAACGTGCCGGTGATCATGCTCACCGTGCGCGCCGGCGAAACCGAAAAGGTCGCCGCACTCGATGCCGGCGCCAACGACTACGTCACCAAACCGTTCGGCGTGCAGGAACTGATGGCGCGCATCCGCTCGCTGTTGCGTCAGGCCGGTGCCGGCAACACGGTGGAAGAAAGCGTATTCGACGATGGCCGCCTGCACATCCATCTGGGCCTGCGCGAAGTCACCCTCAATGGCGAAGCCATCCCGTTGAGTCGCAAGGAATACGCCTTGCTCGCGCTGCTGCTCAAACATGCCGGCCGCGTGGTGACGCAACCGCAATTGCTGCGCGAAGTGTGGGGCCCCACGCACGAAGAGGACACCCACTACCTGCGCATCCTGGTCGGCAAGCTACGCCAGAAACTGCACGACGACGCTGCCGACCCGCATTACATCGTCACCGAACCGGGTGTGGGGCTGCGCTTTATCGGTGTGACGCGTTGAAGCAACAACCGCACTAGGCCGGCGGCAGCACTTTCCCCGGATTCAAGATCCCATCCGGATCCAGCGCAGCCTTGATCGCGCGCATCGCTGCCAGCGTCGGTGCGCTGAAGGCCTGGGTCATGAAATCGCGCTTGGCCACGCCAATACCGTGCTCGCCGGAGAGCGTGCCTTCCAGCGACAGCACCAGCGCGAAGACGCGCGGTAATGCCGCATGCGCGCGCGCGTTTTCATCGGCATCGTCCGGGTCGTACATGATGTTGACGTGCAGGTTGCCGTTGCCGGCATGGCCGAAGGCGACGATCGGCAGAGCGAATTCCGCCGCCAGCGCTTCCACGCCTGCAACCAACTCCGGGATGCGCGACACCGGCACCACCACGTCTTCGTTGATCTTGCCGGGCTTGATGGTGCGCAATGCGGGCGACAACGCACGGCGCGCCGCCCACAGTTTGTCGCGCGCGCTGCCATCGGCGGCGATGTCCAGGCTGAGCACGCCCTCGCCATCGGCGGCATCGTGCAAGGCCTGCAATGCGTAAGGCAGCGTGTCGTGATTGCCATCGGCTTCGATCAACAACATCGCGCCAGCCTCGGGCACGTCGCTGCCATTGCGGCGCAGTAACGCGATCGCACTGGCATCCATGAATTCCAGCATCGTCGGCGTGGTGGGTTGCGCCATCAGCCGCGATACCGCGGCCGCAGCGCTGGCGGCATCCCGGTACAACGCGCGCAGCCCGGCTTGCGCAACTGCACGCGGGGTCAGCTTCAAGGTCGCTTCGACGATGATCGCCAGCGTGCCCTCGCTGCCGACCAGTAGATGGGTGAGGTCGTAGCCGGTGGAATTTTTGGTGTACGCACCGCCGCAGCGAATGACATCGCCGGTGCCGGTCACCGCCACCAGGCCGAGCACGTTGTCGCGGGTGGCGCCGTACTTCACCGCGCGCGGTCCGCCGGCGTTGGTGGATAAATTTCCGCCGATGCTGCAGATCTCCGCGCTGGACGGATCCGGCGGCCAGAACAACCCATGCGGCTGCAAGGCCTGCTGTAGATCGCCATTGAGCACGCCAGGCTGCACCACGGCGCAGCGGTCTTCCGGGCGCAGTGCCACGATGCGATTCATGCGCGCCATCGATACCACCACACCGCCGGAGAACGGCACCGCCGCGCCGGTGGTGCCGGTGCCCGCGCCGCGCGCCACGATCGGCACGCCATGCCCGCGGCATGCTTGCACGATCGCCACCACGTCGTCGGTATCGCGCGGCAGCGCCACCGCGGCGGGCAATGCCCAGCGACGCGAATCGTCTTCGCCATAACGGCGGCGCGCATCGTCGGCAGTCAACCAGCCATCGGGTCCAAGCCGCGCGGCCAACAGCTCGGCTAGCGCGGTGGGAAGTACATCGGTCATTGCGGGTGATCCTGTGGTGCCGCGCGCTGGATACATCTGAATCCCAGCGCTGCGACGGTGAGCGGCAGCCAGACCCAACGCAGCTCGGAGAGCAGCGTGTTCAAGCCGCGCGCATTGAAAAACCCGTTGGCGAACGGCGAGACGCGAATCGGCCGCCACGGCGCGAACCAGCGCGTTTCGCTCCACGGCCAGGCCAACGCCACGCCGAGCCCGCCGGAGGTCATCGCATCCAGGATCGGGTGCGATGCGGTGCAGACAAACAGCCACACCGCTGCCTGCACGACATCCGCACGCAGGCTGCGATGTGCTGCCGCGCCGAGCAGTGCGATGACGCTGGCGAACAACAACGAATGGCTGGCACCGCGGTGACCAAACGCATCGGCATACGGAACGTGCAAGGCAAACGCCAGCACATCCGCATCGGGCAGCATCGCCGCCATGATGCCGGCACCGAGCAAACGCGGCGAAATGCGTCCGCGTTCACTGGCATACCAAAGTGCCAGCGGCACTGCGGCGTGGGTCATGATGGTTGGCATCGAACGTCGTTAGTCGCGCTTCTGAAGCATCAGCAATCGTCGGCGCGGAAGGCGTCGCGGATCCAGTGCAGCACCGGCGGTTCGCCGCTGGCTTCGACTACGTCGAAGCGACACGGCAGCGCTGCCAGTGCAGGGTGAGAGACAAGAAACAATTGCGCCGCCAATACCAGCTTGCGGCGTTTGCGCACATCCACCGAAGCCGCGCCGCCGCCGAAGCGGGTGTCGCTGCGGTAACGCACTTCCACGAAGACCAGCGCCGGCCCGTCGCGCATCACCAGATCCAGTTCGCCGCCGCGGTAGTTGGCATTGCTGACCACCAGACGCAAGCCGGCCTGCTCCAACATCACGCGTGCGGCCGCTTCCACTGCCGCACCGCGTTGCTGGCGCGCTGCCGGCATGACTTAGCGACCGTCGGCGATCGGCACCGGGCGGCCACCGTTGAAGGTGGACCATGCCGGCGTGCGCAGCACATTGCCGAAGCCGTCCAGATGCAAGGTGCCGGTGGCGCCGCGCAGGCCGCCGTCGGTGCCGGTGGCGAGCTTTTCCAGGTATGCGCTGATCTTCCAGGCGTCGTAGCCGAACGCGAACAGACGTGCGGCCGGGCCGCGTGCGCTGGGCAGGGTGCTGGCGACCTGGCTGGCCGCCGGCAGGCCGGAGACGCCGAGTGCGGTCCAGGTTTCGCTGGGGTAGATGATGCCGTCCAGTGCCAGGTCGTCTTCGACCTTGCCGGTGCCGGCCACCAGCTGCGAGGTGCCCACGCGCGACTTGCCGGCAAACCCGCTCAAGGCCAGCTGCGGCGCCAGCGCGCGCGCGGTGTTGCCGCGCACCGCCAGGAACACCGCATCGGCAGTGCCGTAGTTGCGCAGCTGCGCACCGATGTCGCCCGGTGCATCGGCCACGCTGATGCTGCCGGCGACCTTGCCACCGCGTTCGGTGAAGCGGTCGCGGAAGGCCTTGATGGTGCGCTTGCCGTTGTCGTCGCCGGTGCCCACGATCAGCACATTGCGACGTTCGCGCGAGAGCAGATATTCGGCGGCCATGATGCCGTCGTCTTCCGGTGCCAGCGAGAAGCCTGCGCTGCCAGCAGGCGGCGCCTTGTTGTCGGTGGGGCGGTTGAGCGCCAGCACCGGCACGGCAAGCTGGCCGCGCGCGAACAATGCGCTGACTTCGTCGCGACCCAGCGGGCCGACCACGTAATCGACACCGGCGCCCACGGCTTTGTCGTAGGCGGCGTTGGCACCGGCGGCAGTGCCGGCGGTGTCGAAGAACTGCACCTCCGGGCGGCGGCGGGTTTCGGCGTAGTAGCCAGCCAACAGCCCATCACGCACCGGCGCGGCGGCGGTGGCCAGATTGCCGGTGAGCGGCAGCAGCACGGCGAGCTTGACCGGCGGGCGGTAACCGTCGCGCTCGGCCGGCGGACGCTTGCTGGTGTCGAAGCCCCATTGCGCATCGCGATCGAATGCGCGCGGCAACGCCAGGCCGCGGCTGATCAACGCGCGGCCGGCAAAGTTGTACAGCGGGTCGCCGGCCGGTAGCGCGGCGGTGCGGCCCTTGAGCGTGGCATCGTCCAGCGCCGCCAGCAGACGCACGATGGCGCGCTGGTTGTCGCTGTGCGGCGTGCCGGTCAGGCTGGCATCGGCGCGGGCCCGGTCGGCGGCGGCGCCGAACAGGTCGCCGGTGGCTTCCAGTGCGGCGGCGCGTGCCACCAGCCAGCGCGTTTGCAGCGGCTGGGTCAGCCCCTGCGGGCTGTCGCCCAGCGCCTGCAGCGCCTGCTCGGCCTGCTTGTCGATCACCGCCAGCTCGCCGGTGAGCAGCCCGAAGCGTGCGCGCTCTTCTCCGCTCAGATGGCGCGCGTTGACCTGCGCCAGCAGCGTGCGTGCACGGGCGTCATCGCCGGCGTCGTGCCAGCCGAACGCGGCCGCGGCCAGCAGACGGCTGCGCTGCGCACCGCTGGCACCGGCGGCTTCGGCTTCCAGCTGCTGCGCCGCTTCGCGCGGCTTGCCCTGGTCCAGCAACGCCAACGCCGCGCTCTGCGTCGGCGAGGCAGTCTGGGTGACGCTGCTGGTGGCGCAACCGGCCGCCAGCATGACCAGCAACCACAGGGCGGAGATCCTTGCAACACGCTTGTTCATTTCAGATCCATTGGACAGGGGCCGCCAGGGCGGTCCGTTGAAAACCGCTACGATTCTACCCTTTGCCCCCGGAAGACCGCTGATGATGTCCCCTGGAACCCTGCACGTGGTCGCCACGCCGATCGGCAACCTGGCCGACCTGTCGCCGCGCGCGCAGGAGGTGTTGCGTGGCGTGGCCGCGATCTGCGCCGAAGACACCCGCCACACCCGCCAATTGCTCAGCCATTTCGGCATCGACCGCCCGCTGTTGGCCCTGCACGACCACAACGAAGAGGCGATGTCCGAGCGCATCGTGGCGCGCCTGCGCGAGGGCGAGTCGCTGGCCATCGTCAGCGACGCCGGCACCCCGCTGGTCAGCGACCCCGGCTTCAAGCTGGTGCGCGCTGCCCGCGCGGCCGGCATCAAGGTCAGCCCGGTGCCGGGCGCCTGCGCGGCGATTGCCGCGCTCAGCGTGGCTGGTCTGCCCAGCGACCGCTTCAGTTTCGAAGGATTTCTGCCGGCCAAGAGCGCTGCGCGCCGGGAGCGCCTGGCGCACTTGGCTGGTGAGACCCGCACCCTGGTGTTTTACGAATCCTCGCACCGCATCGTCGACTCGCTGGCCGATCTGCGTTTCGCCTTTGGCGACGACCGCCCGGCCGTGATCGCCCGCGAGCTGACCAAACTGTTCGAAACCGTGCTCGACGGCAGCCTGGCCGAGTTGCAGGCCAAGGTCGAAGCCGACGACAACCAGCGCAAGGGCGAGTTCGTGGTGATGGTGCAGGGCGCCGCCGACGCCGCCGAAGGCCAACTCGCCGAAGGCCGCCGCGTCTACGCCAAACTCGCCGAGCACCTGCCGCCGTCCACCGCCGCCAAGCTGGCCGCCGAGCTGACCGGTGCGCCGCGCAAGGCGTTGTATGGCGGCTAGGGTGGTCGTCGCGAGCGCGCTGTAATCGGCGATGACGCTTTTTCGGTAAGGCTGTCGCGCCCGGGTGCGCTCCTACGGTCAATGGCACGTTGGAAACGCTGCGCCGTTCTGGCTTGTGGCGATAGCGTAGAATGCGCCCCGGCGGAGTCGGCCAGACAGTCGCGTCACTCGCAAGAGTGCCGAGGAAAGTCCGGGCTCCATAGGGCAAGGTGCCAGGTAACGCCTGGGCGGCGCAAGCCGACGGAAAGTGCAACAGAGAGATACCGCCGAACGGTCTCGCAAGAGGCGCGTGGTAAGGGTGAAATGGTGCGGTAAGAGCGCACCGCGAGTCCGGTAACGGACCGGCACGGCAAACCCCACCTGGAGCAAGACCAAATAGGGATCCATTGGCGTGGCCCGCGCTGGATCCGGGTAGGTTGCTTGAGCGCTGCGGTGACGTAGCGCCTAGACGAATGACTGTCCACGACAGAACCCGGCTTATCGGCCGGCTCCGCCGCCTCTTTTGGGCGTAGGCCCAAAAAGGCGCCCACGCTTCGTACCGCCTGCGGCAGTACAAAACGCGGGCCCCGCTCCGGGCATGCCAGAACCCCGCGGCTGTCGCCGCTGCCTTCTTTGGGCGTTCGCCCCAAGAAGACACCCACGTTTCGTACCGCCTGCGGCAGTACAAAACGCGGGTCCCGCTCCGTGGCATGCCAGAACCCCGCGGCTGTCGCCGCGCTCCCTTGACTCAAGGGGGCTTGCAGTTAGGTGGTTGGTCGAGGCGCTTGCGCGATGCGCTCGCTTGCCCCAATTGCGGAATGATTAGTCGAGTGAGTGGTTGAATGGCGCGCCCAGGGCTTTGATGGGCATGCCAGAGCCTCGCGGCTGTATCGCTGCCTTCTTTGGGCGTTCGCCCCAAGAAGACACCCTCGCTTCGTACCGCCTGCGGCGGTACAACGCGCGGGTCCCGCTCCGGGCATGCCAGAACCCCGCGGCTGTCGCCGCGCCCCCTTGACTCAAGGGGGCTTGCAGTTAGGTGGTTGGTCGAGGCGCTTGCGCGATGCGCTCGCTTGCCCGTATTGGCGAGATGGCTAGCCGAAGGAGCGGGTGAACAGCTCGTCCAGGGCGTCGATGATGGTCTGGGCTTGGTCCTTGAGGGAGCCGGCAGGGTTGTTGAGCACTGCGAGCGGCACCGAGGTCATTTCCAGGGGTTGCAGGATGACGCGTTGCCTGGCGACGGTGAGTTCTGGGGTGAAGCGGGACGGGGTCGGGGAGTGCTTGGATTTGATCACCAGGGGCACGACGACGCGGCGGGGGGAGGCGTCGAAGATCTTCGACTGGACCACGACCACGTAGGGGATGTTCTTGTTCTGTCCGACGTTTGCGTAGACATCGAACTGGTCGGTCATAAGGTGGAGAACTCGTCGGCGAAGGAGCCGTGCGTGTCGGTGAAGGTCTTCCATTCGCTCGCAGCGCGCTGCAACTCCATCGCTCTGGCGATATGGCTGTCGCGCTCTTTGGTGACGTAGTCAGCCAGCAGTTCTTCGACCTTTGCCGACAGGTTGCCGGTCATCGCCCGTGCCTGTGCGGCCAGGTCCGAGTTGATGGTCAGGTTTAGCGGTTTCTTTTGCGCGGAACTGTCGTAGTAACGGCTCATGGGCAGCCTCCTGTCGTTCATGCGCACGCTATGCGCATGATTGCGCAGTGTCAACGCGTACCGAAGATGTCCAGACGTGTTTCGCCCTGGAATGTTCCACCGGGGCCGAAGCGGCGTTCGTGGATGAAGCCACTGCCTGCATGATCCACCGCCACGATGGTGCTGGCGCGGGTGCCGTAGCTCTGGCCGGCGATGAAGGCGGCCGAGAGCAGGCGTTCGGTGGGCAGATCGACGCCGGTGTGAGGCAGGGCATCGTCGGGAGCGACGGCGGCGTTACCCAGGGCGGTCCACAGCGGTTGCAGGTCCTCGCTGCCTGTGGCGCACCAGTCATGCAAGACCGCAGTTAGCGCAGCGGTCTTGGGCCAGGGCGCGTCCAGCGGGCCGTTGGACATCCCATGGATGCCGGGAGCCAGCGCGCGTGCCAGCGGTGGGTGATTGCTGAGGTGTTCGCAGCGTTCGGCGTCGCACAGCAGCAGGTTGAACGGTGGGAACGCGTGTCCGTCCGCGGCCAGTTCCTGGGCATAGGCAGTAGCGTCGGAACTGCCGGATAGATAGTCGGCAATCAGATGACCGCGCGAGCGTCCGGACGTGGTGGCCATCGGGTCGCGCACGTTGGTGACCACGGCGACTCGGCCGTCGCTGCCCAGTCCGACCCAACTTCCGCCAGAGCGCAGGTCGCGCCCGGCCAGCACGTTATTGGCAGGCGCTGCCCAGCGCGCAAGCGGTGCGGTGGGGCGTTCGTGGAATTCATCGCGGTTGCCTGCCAGTAGCAGGCGCCAGCGCGGGTGGGTTTTCCAGGCAAGAGCGACTAAGCACATGTCGCCAAGTGTGGCGCGTTTGCGCAGCCATGCGGTGCAGCTGGCGCAGTGTGAAGTGAGACGCGGGTCGTGTTTACACAGCCTTCACGCCCCTGAATTTTTGTTCAATCTCAAAATCTGAGACGAAACAGCAACTTGTGGATAAGCTTTGAACAAGTCTCTAAAGAGTGCTGCAACTCATTGATGCGACTGGCGATTTGCGACCTTGAAAACTGTTGACAACCTTTGGCGCACTGCTAAGGTGGGCATCGGAGGGAAAACCAGGTGTTTTGTGGTTTTTCGTGGTTCAATGATCCCCCAGCGGGTATTCGAGGTTGCATTCGGTGTTTCAGGGCGAGACTGCCATCACGGTGGACGACAAGGGGCGCATGGCGGTACCTACCGCGTATCGCGACCTGGTCACGCGTGTGAGCGGCAACCGCCTGGTGCTCACCTACAACCCGTTCGAAGCCGGTTGCCTGTGGCTGTATGCGGAAAAGGAGTGGGAGCGGGTGCGCGACGATGTGATGTCCAAGCCCAACACCCAGCGCGTGGTCCGCACGCTGCAGCAAAAACTGGTGGGTTCCTCCGCCGTGCTGGAGCTGGACGCCAATGGCCGTCTGAGCATTCCGGCTAGCCACCGCAACGCGGTCGGCATCGAGAAGAAAGCCGTGCTGCTTGGCATGGGCGACAAATTCGAACTCTGGAGCGAGCAGGCACATCGCGCACTGATCCAGCAGACATTGTCTGACGGGGATCTGGGCGATGAATTGCTCGATCTCAGGTTGTGAGCCGGGGTGCCCGGATGCGCGGTGAAGCGCAGCCCGGTCACCCGGTGTCGCAGCCGCCGGCGGCCCATGTGCCGGTGCTGTACACGCAGGTTCTGGATGGCCTGCAGGTGACCGAAGGCGGAACCTATCTCGATGGCACGTTCGGGCGTGGCGGACACGCACGCGGCGTGCTGGAACACCTTGGCCCGGGAGGTCGACTGCTGGTGATGGACAAGGACCCTGAAGCGATCGCGGCGGCCGAACAGACGTTCGGCGGCGATGCGCGCGTGTCCATCCATCGCGGCAGTTTCGCCGGACTCGGTCAGGTGGTCGCCGCTGCGACCGTCGACGGCATCCTGCTGGACCTGGGCGTGTCCTCGCCGCAGCTGGACGTGGCCGGCCGCGGTTTCAGTTTCGGCAAGGACGGCCCGCTGGACATGCGCATGGATCCGGACGCCGGACAGAGCGCGGCCGAGTGGCTGGCGCATGCCAGCGACCGCGAGATCGCCGATGTGTTGTGGACCTATGGCGAAGAACGCCAGAGCCGCCGCATCGCACGGGCCATCGTGGCGCGCCGCACCGAGCAGCCGTTGTTGCGCACCGCGCAGCTGGCCGACTTGATCGCCTCGGTGATGCCGCGCGGCGACAGCAAGACCCATCCGGCCACGCGCAGCTTTCAGGCCATCCGCATCCACATCAACCGCGAGTTGGCCGATCTGGAAGCCGGGCTGGATGCCGCGCTGGGCGCGCTCAAGCCAGGTGGCCGGCTGGCGGTGATCAGCTTCCACTCGCTGGAAGACCGCATCGTCAAGCAGTTCATGGCCCGCTACGCCAAGGCCCCGCCGAGCAACCGCCGCCTGCCCGAAGCGCAGCCGTTCGTGCCGACGCTGCAGCTGGTGACAGGCGCAGTCAAGGCCGACTTCGACGAGTTGAGCGTCAACCCGCGTGCGCGCAGCGCAGTACTGCGGGTGGCCGAGAAGCTGGGAATGGGGAATGGGGAATCGGGAATGGAAACGCGCGCCACGCGAATCCCGAATCCCGACTCCCCAATCCCGGCGCCTCAAGGAGACGCCCAATGAGCCGCCTGCTGCTGATCGTGCTGCTCGCCTGCAGCATCGCCTCGGCGATCGGGGTGGTGTACATGCGCCACATGCACCGCAAGCTGTTCGTGCAGTTGTCCAAGCTCGAACACGCGCGCGATGAATTGAATATCGAATTCGGCCGGCTGCAGCTGGAGCAGGCCACCTGGGCGGAAAGCAATCGTGTCGATCAGGTCGCGCGTGCGCGCATCGGGATGAAGTTTCCGGAGACCAACGACATCGTGGTGGTGCGCCCATGACGAAGTCGCACAACAGCCTTTTTGAACGTCGCAGCCGCCCGCAGGGTGGCGCACATACAGATGCGTCCATGACAAAACGGCAGGACAGCCGTTTTGCACGGCGCAGCCGCCCGCAGGGTGGCGCACACGGAGGTGCGCCATGAAAGCCGGCCGCAACCGCCCCCGTAGCAACTTCAACCTGCGCGGCCGGCTGACTCTGGTCGGCATCGCGTTGGGTTTGTGTTCGGTGACGTTGATCGGGCGCGCTGCATTCGTGCAGCTGGTCAATCGCGATTTCTATCAGCGCCAGGGCGAAGCGCGCTATCTGCGTGAGCTGCCGATCGCTACTTCGCGCGGCATGATCACCGACCGCAATGGCGAGCCGTTGGCCGTGTCCACGCCGGTGGAATCGATCTGGGTCAATCCGCAGGAACTGCTGCGCAACCCCGACCGCATTCCCGAGTTGGCCAAGGCGCTCGGCCAGCCGCTGGACGAGTTGAACGCCAAGCTGGCGCAAAAAGCCGGCAAGGAATTCATGTACCTGCAGCGCCGGATCAACCCGGACAAGGCGCATGCGATCGTCGAGTTGAAGATTCCGGGCGTGTTTTCGCAACGCGAGTTCCGTCGCTTCTATCCGCAAGGCGAAGCGATGGCCCACGTGCTGGGCTTCACCAATATCGACGACCGCGGCCAGGAAGGGCTGGAGCTGGCCTTCGACGAATGGCTGCGCGGCAAGCCCGGCTCCAAGAAGGTGGTGCGCGATGCGCGCGGCGCCATCGTGGAGAGCGTGGATCTGGTGCGTCCGGCACAACCGGGCAAAGATCTGACGCTGAGCATCGACCGCCGCATCCAGTTCCTGGCCTACAAGGAACTGCGCAACGCGTTGGTCGAAAACAATGCCGCTGGCGGGTCGATGGTGGTGATGGATGTGGCCACCGGCGAAGTGCTGGCGATGGTGAATCTGCCGACCTACAACCCCAACTCGGTGACCGGCATCAATCCGTCGGCACGACGTAATCGCGCCGTCACCGATCTGGTCGAGCCGGGCTCGACGATGAAGCCGCTGACCGTGGCCACCGCGCTGACTGCTGGTGTGGTGACCAAGGACACCGTCATCGATACCAACCCCGGCTATATGTCGGTGGGGCGCTTCACCATTCGCGATGTGCCGCGCAACAACGGCGTACTCAACGTCACCGGCGTGATCACCCGCAGCTCCAATATCGGTGCGGCCAAGATCGCGGCCAAGGTGCCGGACCAGGCGTTCTATCAGTCGATCCGCAACTTCGGTTACGGCAGTGCGCCGCATAGCGGTTTTCCGGGCGAATCGGCCGGTGTGGTGCTGCAGCCGGCGCGCTGGAGCGGCCCGTCCAAGACCACGATGTCGTACGGCTACGGCCTGTCGGTGACGCCGCTGCAGATTGCGCAGGCGTACGCCACGCTGGGTAACGGCGGCAAGCTGACGCCGCCGACCTTCGTGCGTGGCCAGCACAACGAGACCCGTCAGGTGATCACCCCCGAGGTGGCGCGACAGGTCATCGACATGATGGAGACGGTGGTGACTCAGGGCGGCGCCAAGGGCGCGGCGATCCTGGGCTATCACGTGGCTGGCAAGACCGGTACCGCGCGCAAGAACGGCGCCAATGGTTACGAGCGCGGGCATTACAACGCGCTGTTTGCCGGTCTGGTGCCGGCCACGCGCCCGCGTTTTGCCACCGTCATCGTGATCAACGATCCGCAGGGCAAGGTGTATTACGGCGGCCTGGTGTCGGCACCGGTGTTCCACAAGGTGATGGAAGGTGCGCTGCGGTTGATGGACGTGCCGCCGGATGACATCCAGTCGTGGCTGGCCGCGCAGGCCGCTGGCAAGACCGGCCAACCGATCGTCAAGCCGCAACCAGCCGATCTGGATCCGGCGCTGGTACCGGACCCGGTGGATGAAGTGTCGGCCGGCATTCCGACCGCGATCGCACCGCCGCCCGCGCCTGCACAGCCTGCGCCGTTGCAGGAGAGCCGTCAGTGACTCGCGCCATGCCGCTGTCGCAGCTGCTGCCGGACCTGACGCTTGCGCGCGATGTGCAGGTGTCCGGCCTGGTGATGGACAGCCGTGCAGTGCGCGCAGGCGATGCGTTCGTGGCGATCGCCGGCTTCGGCGCGCATGGGCTTGGCTTTGCCGAGCAGGCGCGCGCCAATGGTGCGGTAGCGGTGTTGTTCGAGCCGCCAGCGCCTGCCGATCTGCCGGCGCCTGCCGATGCGATCGCCGTGCCCGGCTTGCGTGCGCGGCTTGGCAGCATGGCCGACCAGTTTCATGGTCATCCGTCGCGCACGTTGCGGATGGTTGGCGTCACCGGCACCAACGGCAAGACCTCCACCGTGCAGCTGCTGGCGCAGGCGCTGACCTTGCTCGGCACGCCCACTGGCACGCTCGGTACGCTGGGCGTCGGCCTGTATGGCAGCGCCGTTCCGACCGGTTTCACCACGCCGCTGGTGCTGCCCACGCATGCGTTGCTGGCACAGCTGCGCGATGAAGGCGCGCAAGCCGCAGCGATGGAAGTCAGCTCGCACGCGCTCGATCAGGGCCGCGTGGATGCGGTGCATTTCGACGTGGCGGTGTTCACCAATCTCACTCGCGATCATCTCGATTATCACGGCGATATGGCGCAATACGGCGCGGCCAAGGCCAAGCTGTTCACGCGCGCCGGCTTGCAGGCTGCGGTGGTGAATCTGGACGACGCATTCGGCCGCACGCTGTTCGCCTCGCTCGATCCTGCGCTGCGCGCGATCGGTGTGAGTTCGCGCGGGCAGGCTGGCGCTACGGTGCGCGCCGACGCACTGCAGCTGGATCACAACGGCATCAGCTTCGCGCTGCGGATCGATGCCAGCGTCCACGCCGTGCATTCGCCATTGCTGGGTCGCTTCAACGTGGACAACCTGCTGGCGGTCGCCGGTGCCTTGCACGCGCTGGACCATGCGCCGGCGCAGATCGCCCAGGTGCTGGGCCAGTTGCAGCCGATCCACGGCCGCATGAATCGTCTCGGCGGCGCGCATGGCGCACCGCTGGTAGTGGTCGATTACGCACACACGCCCGACGCGCTGGAACAGGCACTGGCCAGCCTGCGCTCGCATGCGCAGGACCGGCTGATCTGCGTGTTCGGCTGCGGCGGCGAACGCGACACCGGCAAGCGTCCGCAAATGGCCGCCATTGCCGAACTCAATGCCGATGTGGCGATCGTCACCGACGACAACCCGCGCGGCGAAGACGGCGATGTCATCGTTGCCGATATCGTGCGCGGCTTTGCGCGCCCGGATGCAGCCATCGTGCAGCGCGACCGCGCCGCTGCGATCCATCAGGCCATCAGCATGGCCAGCGCGTCGGATATCGTGCTGATCGCCGGCAAAGGCCACGAGCCGTACCAGGAAGTGGCTGGCGTGCAGCATGCCTTCGACGATGCAGTGGTGGCGGCGCAGGCCTTGCTGCCGCGCACCGTGCTGGGAGTGCGCGCATGAAGCTCACCCCGCTGTCGTTGATCGCGCATTGGGCAGGCGGCGAGCTGCACGGCGACGATGCCATGATCGATGCGGTCGGCAACGACACGCGCACGCTGTCCAACGGCAGCCTGTATGTGGCGCTGCGCGGCGAGCGGTTCGATGGGCACGACTTCGCTGCCGATGCGCTCGCGCAGGGCGCCAGCGGTTTGCTGGTGGATCGTTTGTTGCCCACGCTGAGCGTGCCGCAGGTGCTGGTGCACAACACCGAGCTGGCGCTGGCGCGGATTGCTGCCGGCATGCAGCGCGATCGCGCCACCCGCGTGATCGCGTTGACCGGGTCCAACGGCAAGACCAGCGTCAAGGCGCTGCTGCTGTCGATCCTGACCGAAGCAGGGCGTGTCGATGGCACCACGGTCTATGCCACGCCAGGCAATCGCAATAACGAGATCGGCTTGCCGCTGGCAGTGATCGCCGCGCCGGACGATGCAGATGTTGCCATCTATGAAATGGGTGCCGGCAAGCCGGGCGATATCGCCTACCTCACCGACATCGCGCGGCCGCATGTTGCGCTGGTCAACAACATCGCGCCGGCGCACCTGGAGCGCCTGGGCAGCCTGCTCGGCGTTGCACAGACCAAGGGCGCGATCTATGCCGCGCTGCCGTCCGATGGCGTGGCGGTGATCAATGCCGACGATGCTTTCGGCGCCTGGTTCGAGCAGCAACTGCACGCGCAGCCCGTGCAGGGCCGTCGCGTGTTGCGTTATGGCCTGCAGGCCAGCGCCGATATCACCGCACGTCAACTGCGACTGCAGGCCGACGGCGCGCAGTTCACGCTGGTAACCCCTCAGGGCGAGGCGCAGATTGCGCTGCCATTGCCGGGCCGCCACAACGTGCTCAACGCATTGGCTGCGACCGGCTTGGCACTGGGCGCCGGGATCGCGCTGCCGATCATCGCCGCTGGCCTGGCGCAGGCGCGCCCGGTGGCTGGCCGGCAGATCGCCCATCGCTTGCCCGGTGGCGCGGTGTTGATCGACGACAGTTACAACGCCAACCCTGGCTCGCTGGATGCGGCCATCGATGCACTGGCTGCCGCGCCGGGCGATGGCTGGCTGGTGCTGGGCGACATGCGCGAACTCGGCGCCGACGCCGCGGCACTGCATGCCGCTGCCGGACGTCGCGCACGCGCGGCCAAGTTGCAGCGTCTATACGCGTTGGGCGAGCTCAGCGCCGCTGCCGCGCAGGCGTTCGGCGAGGGCGGCCGCGTGTTTGCCACACATGCCGCCTTGGCGACGGCATTGCAGGCGGATCTGGCGCAGGTCGCCGGTTCGCAGACTCAAACGCAGGAATCTTCTTTGATGCACGAACACACTGGTGCGGCGGCGCAGGCTGTCGCCACCCCCGCGCAACTTCCGCCCACGCTGCTGGTAAAAGGCTCCCGCGGCAGCGCCATGGACCGCATCGTCGCCGCGCTGCTCGCACCGTCGGAGGATGCCTCCCATGCTGCTTGAGCTGGCGCGTTGGCTACAGCAACTGGAGAGCCTGTTCGGGCTGTTCAACTATCTGACCTTCCGCGGCATTCTGGCGGCGTTGACGTCGTTGTTCCTGTCTTTGTGGATGGGCCCTGCAGTGATCCGCAAGCTGGCCCAGTTCAAGGGCGGCCAGCCGATCCGCCAGGACGGCCCGCAGACGCATTTCTCCAAGGCCGGCACGCCGACCATGGGCGGCTCGCTGATCCTGCTCACCGTCACCTTGTCGGTGCTGCTGTGGGGCGACTTGCGCAACCGTTATGTGTGGTTGGTGTTGGCGGTGATGCTCTGCTTCGGTGCGATCGGCTGGTACGACGACTGGATCAAGATCGTACGTCGCGATCCCAATGGCCTGAAGTCGCGTTGGAAGTATCTGTTGCAGTCCATCTTCGGCCTGGCCGCCGGCCTGTTCCTGTTCTACACCGCCGACGTACCGGCGGCGATCACCTTCTACATTCCGATGTTCAAGTCGATCGCGCTGCCGCTGGCCGGCGTGAGCTTCGTGGTGATCGCTTATTTCTGGATCGTCGGTTTCTCTAACGCGGTGAACCTCACCGACGGTCTGGATGGTCTGGCGATCATGCCGACCGTGCTGGTGGCCTGCGCGCTGGGCGTATTTGCATATGCCTCGGGTAACGTGGTGTTTGCCGAATACCTGAAAATCCCGCTGATTCCGGGCGCCGGCGAGCTGATCATCATCTGTTCGGCGATTGCCGGGGCAGGGCTGGGCTTTCTGTGGTTCAACACCTACCCGGCCATGGTGTTCATGGGCGACATCGGCGCGCTGTCGCTGGGCGCGGTGCTGGGCACCATCGCGGTGATCGTGCGCCAGGAAATGGTGCTGGTGATCATGGGCGGCGTGTTCGTCATCGAAACGCTGTCGGTGATGATCCAGGTCGCCAGCTTCAAGCTCACCGGCAAGCGCGTGTTCCGCATGGCGCCGATCCACCACCACTTCGAACTCAAGGGTTGGCCGGAGCCGCGCGTGATCGTGCGCTTCTGGATTATTTCGGTGGTGCTGGTGCTGATCGGCCTTGCCACGTTGAAGGTGCGCTGATGAACGACATGTCCCGCCAGGCCACACGACTGGACGCCATCGGCGGCCGCTACGACCCGTGGCTGCTCGGCGCGGCGGCCACGCTCGCGTCGCTGGGCGTTGTGATGGTGGCGTCCAGTTCGATCGAGCTGTCCGACAATCCGTTTTATTACCTGACCCGCCATCTGCTGTTTCTGGGCATCGGCGTGGGCCTGGCGTTCTGGGCGATGCGCACCGAGCTCAAGACCATCGAGCAATACAACCAGGTATTGCTGCTGGCCTGCTTCGGTCTGTTGATGGTGGTGTTCGTGCCCGGCCTGGGCAGCAGCGTCAACGGCGCCAAGCGCTGGATCAACCTGGGTGTGTCGAAATTCCAGACCGTGGAAGCGGTCAAGGTGCTCTACATCGTTTGGCTGTCCAGCTACCTGGTGCGCTTTCGCGATGAGGTCAATGCGACCTGGCCCGCGATGCTCAAGCCGCTAGGCGTGGCGATCGCATTGGTGGGGCTGTTGCTGATGCAGCCGGACTTCGGCTCGTCCACGCTGCTGCTGGCGATCACTGCCGGCATGTTGGTGCTGGGCGGGGTGAACCTGCCGCGCATGTCGATGCCCATCGTGTTCGGCCTGCCGGTGTTCGCCTTCATCGCGATTCTGGAGCCGTACCGCCTGCGTCGCATCACCTCGTTCCTGGATCCGTGGGCCGATCAGCTGGGCTCCGGCTATCAGTTGTCGAACGCGTTGATGGCGGTCGGCCGCGGCCAATGGACCGGCGCAGGGCTGGGTGCCTCGGTGCAGAAGCTCAACTATCTGCCCGAAGCGCATACCGACTTCATCTTTTCGGTGATTGCCGAAGAGCTGGGCTTTGTCGGCGTCTGCGGTGTGATCTCGCTATATGCACTGTTGGTCGGCCGCGCGTTCTGGCTGGGCATGCGCTGCGTTGAAATGAAGCGCCATTTCTCCGGCTACATCGCCTTCGGTATCGGTCTGTGGATCAGCCTGCAGAGCTTCGTGTCGGTGGGTGTGAATCTGGGCATTTTGCCAACCAAGGGCCTGACCCTGCCGTTGATTTCCTCCGGTGGTTCGTCGGTGCTGATGACCTGCGTGGCGATGGGCTTGCTGCTGCGCGTGTCCTATGAAATGGATCGTGCCGAGCGCCTGCGCAGCAAGTTGTCGCCGCAGGGTGCGGGTGCGCCGTCGGCTGAGCCGGCCGAGCCGGTGGTCGAGTCGGTGCCGCCTGCATATGCAGCGGGACGCAAGCCGCAGCGCGAGACCGCTGCAGCGCCTGCACCGGTAGCAGCGACGTCAGCTGCAGCACCCTCGGTGGCGCCGGCATCGGCCATCCTGCGTGGCACCAGTCGCATGCAGCCGCGTGTGGAACCGACCTTCGGGAGGATTGCATGAGTGTTTATGCGAATCCCGCGCAACAGCCCGCATATCCATCTGCGGGCGGTCGACCTGTCATGATTTTGGCTGGCGGCACCGGCGGGCATATTTTCCCGGGTCTGGCAGTGGCCAAGGTGCTGCGCGCACGTGGCGTGCCGGTGACCTGGCTGGGCGCCGACGGCGCAATGGAAACGCGGCTGGTGCCGCAGCACGATATCCAGATCGACACGCTGGCCATCAGTGGCCTGCGCGGCAAGGGCGTGATCAAGTTGCTCGGCGCACCGGTGCGGGTGATGCGTGCAGTGCGCGCTGCCGGCTTTGTGTTGCGCAAGCGACAGCCGCGCGCGGTGGTCAGCTTCGGCGGCTTTGCGGCTGGCCCCGGTGGCTTGGCTGCACGTCTGCTCGGCGTGCCCTTGCTCGTGCACGAACAGAATCGCGCGCCTGGCATGACCAATAAGGTGTTGTCGCGTTTTGCGCGCCGCGTACTGACCGGTTTCCCCGGCAGCTTTGCTGGCGAAGAAGCGGTGGGTAATCCGGTGCGCGCAGAAATCGCCGCGCTTCCTGTGCCGTCCACGCGCTTGGTCGGGCGGGGTGGCCCCGTACGCGTGTTGGTGCTCGGCGGCAGCCAGGGCGCACGCGCATTGAATCAAGCTGTGCCGTCGGCACTGGCCGCGCTCGGGCATCCGGATGTCGAAGTGCGCCATCAGTGTGGCGAAAAGCTGCGCGCCGAAGCCGAGGCTTCCTACGCGCAGGCTGCGGTACAGGCGAGCGTTGAACCGTTCATTGCCGACATGGCCGCCGCCTACGCCTGGGCCGATCTGGTGGTGTGCCGCGCCGGCGCCTCCACCCTGGCCGAGCTGTGCGCCGCCGGTGTCGGCAGCGTGCTGGTGCCCTTTGCCGCCGCTGTCGACGATCACCAGACCCGCAATGCCGAATACCTGGTCGGCGCCGACGCCGCCGTGCTGCTCAAGCAGGACGACACCTTGCCCGTGCGCCTGCAGCAGGTCTTGCAGACCCTGCTCACCGACCCCGCGCGCCGCCTGTCGATGGCGCAAGCCGCCCGCACTCTGGCCAAGCCGGATGCCGCCGAGCGCATTGCCGACATCATTCTGCAAGAGGCCGGGAGTGGTGAGTCGGGATTGGGGGATAGGAAGAGCTCAGATCAACCGCAGGAATACACCTCAATGCACGCAGACAAGCGCACCGACCAGGCGTCCGTCGCCGTTGGTGCTTCGCTTCACACGATTCCCGATTCCCGATTCCCGATTCGCATTTCCTCAGGAGGTGCCCAGTGATCCGCCGTCTGCAGGACAGTGGCGATCTGGTCCGCGCATTTCCGCGCGTGCACTTCGTCGGCATCGGCGGCACCGGCATGAGCGGCATTGCCGAGGTCATGCTGACGCTGGGCTATGAAGTCTCCGGCTCGGACAACGCCGACAATGCGGCCACCCGCCGCCTGGCCAAGCTCGGCGCGCGCGTGATGCGCGGCCACTCGGCCGCCAACGTGCTCGGTACCGATTGCGTGGTGGTGTCCAGCGCGATCCGCGAAGACAACCCCGAGCTGATGGAAGCGCGCAGCCAGCGCATTCCGATCATGCCGCGCGCGGCGATGCTGGCCGAATTGATGCGCTTCCGTCGCGGCATTGCAGTCGCCGGCACGCATGGCAAGACCACCACCACCAGCCTGGCTGCGGCCGTGCTGAGCGAAGGTGGCCTTGACCCGACCTTCGTCATCGGCGGGCAACTGTTGGCGGCCGGCGCCAATGCCAAGCTCGGCGGCGGCCAGTGGCTGGTGGCCGAAGCCGATGAAAGCGATGGCAGCTTCCTGCGTCTGAATCCGTTGATGGCGGTGATTACCAACATCGACTCGGATCACCTGGAAAACTACGGCAACGATTTCTCGCGCATCCAGGCGGCATTCGCAGAATTCCTGCAGCGCCTGCCGTTCTATGGCCTGGCCCTGCTGTGTATCGACGACCCGGAAGTGGCCGCACTGGCCGGCAAAACGCCGCGACACGTGATGAGCTACGGAATGAGCGAGAACGCCGATGTACGCGCCGAAGATGTGGTGCAGGACGGCCCGCGTATGCGCTTCACCCTGCGTCTGCCCGAAGGCACCACCACGCCGGTGACGCTGGCCTTGCCGGGCCGTCACAACGTGCTCAATGCACTGGCCGCTGCCGCGATCGGTTGGCAGCTGGGCGTGGAGCCGCAGACCATTGCGCGTGCGCTGGAAAATTTTGCGGGCATCGGCCGGCGTTTCAACGATCTGGGCGAAGTCACCACCAGCACCGGTGCGCGCGTGCGGGTGGTCGACGATTACGGCCACCACCCGCGCGAGCTGGAAGCGGTGTTCGCCGCCGCCCGCGGTGGCTGGCCGGACAAGCGCCTGGTCGTCGCATTCCAGCCACATCGTTACAGCCGTACCCGCGATCAGTTCGACGCATTCGCCGCCGTGCTTAGCACCGTCGATGCCTTGGTGTTGAGCGAAGTCTATCCGGCCGGCGAAGCGCCGATTCCCGGTGCCGACTCGCGTGCCCTGGCGCGTGCCATCCGTGCGCGCGGCCGTAGCGAGCCGGTCGTGGTTGGTCAGATTGCCGGCCTGGCCGAAGTGTTGCCGGACGTGCTGCAGGACGGCGATCTGCTGTTGATGATGGGTGCCGGCGACATCGGTTATGTGGCGCAGCACATCATCAATCACGGTTTTGTTGGAGAGCAGGCATGAGCGCGGTGATCGCCGCTGCACGCAGCAACGATCCGGCAGCGTTCGGGCGCGTCGCCGTGCTGCTTGGCGGTACCTCGTCCGAGCGCGAAGTGTCGTTGAATTCCGGCAGCAACGTGCTGGACGCGCTGCGCGCGCGTGGTGTCGATGCGCAGCCGGTCGACGGCATTCCTGCACTGGCGCAAGCACTGGTCGCGCAGCGCTTCGACCGCGTGTTCAACGTATTGCATGGCCACAACGGCGGCGGCGAAGACGGCATCGTGCAGGGTTTGATGGAAGCCTTTGGCATCCCGTACACCGGCTCAAACGTGCTCGGCTCGGCGTTGAGCATGGACAAGATCCGCACCAAGCAGGTGTGGTTGTCGCTGGATCTGCCGACGCCGCGTTACGCGCGCCTGGCCGCCGGCGCCAGCGCAGACCAGATCCACGCCGCTGCACGACAGATCGGCTTGCCAGTGATCGTCAAGCCGGCCAACGAAGGCTCCAGCGTCGGTATCAGCCGCGTGTTCGATCAGGCCCAGCTCGAAGAAGCGGTGCTGCTCGCTGCACGCTACGACGGCGCGCTGTTGATGGAGCAACTGATCGAAGGCGACGAGCTCACCGTGGCCGTGCTCGGCGAGACCGCGCTGCCGTCGATCCGCATCGTGCCCAAGGGCCAGTGGTACGACTACAACGCCAAGTACGTGGCCGACGACACCCAGTACCTGTGCCCGGGTCTGGAAGGCGATGCCGAAGCGCAGATCGGTCAGCTGGCACTGAACGCCTTCCGCGCTGCCGGCGCACGCGGCTGGGGCCGCGTTGATGTCATGCGTGATCGCAGCAGCGGCCAGCTGTATCTGCTCGAAGTGAACACCGCTCCGGGCATGACCAGCCACTCGCTGGTCCCCAAGGCCGCGCGTCAGCTCGGCATCGATTTCGAAGAGCTGGTCTGGCGCGTGCTGGAGCAGACGCTATGACGCCGGGAATGGGGAATCGGAAATCGGGAATCGGTAACAGCGGCCGCGTTGTTGCCGTTGCGATTCCCTATTCCCGATTCCCCATTCCTGCACGCGGAGCGTGCCAATGAACGCCACCCTGCGCATCCTGGCCTGGTTGATCGCGGTGGCGCTGGTCGCGTTGCCAGTGGTGGCCGTGCTCAATGGATGGGTGGGTGCCGAGCGCTGGCCGTTGGCGAAGTTGCGGGTGTCCGGCGATTTCAAGCGGGTGCCGGCCGAAGAATTGCGCGCGGTGGTATTGCCGTATGCGCGCTCGGGCTTTTTTGCGGTGAAGCTGCAACAGGCGCAAGACGCCATCGCGCGCTTGCCGTGGGTGGAAAGCGCGCAGGTGCGCAAGCGTTGGCCGGACGTGCTGGAAGTGCATGTGACCGAACACAAGCCGTTCGCGCGCTGGGGTACCGACCGCATGCTGTCCGAACAGGGCCGGTTATTCCGCACCCCGCCGTTGTTGAAAGATTTCAAGTTGCCGCAACTCGGCGGTCCGGACAGCAAGACCCAGGATGTGGTGGCGCTGTACAACGAGTCGCGCGCGTTGTTCGCGCCCACCGGGCTGGACGTGGAGCGCCTGGAGATGGACGCACGCGGCAGCTGGTCGCTGGGTCTGAGTAATGGGCTGCAGATCGTGATCGGCCGCGACGATGCGCGAGCGCGCCTGCAGCGGTTCGCCCGCGTGCTGCCGCAGTTGGCCGACCCGCAGCGCCCGATCGCGCGCGCCGACCTGCGTTACACCAACGGCTTTACGGTCGAACGTGCGCCGGGCGAGACCCCGCACGACGCCAAAAAGCCCAAGACCACTGCGCCGGCGACACCCGGCGCGCCGCCGGCCGAGGTACATCCCATCGCCGCGCGCTTTCCGCATCGCCTGATCGATCGTCTGGCCTCTGCGCTTCCGTCATTCACTCTTCAACGCAGTCTGCATACATGAATCGCAAAGGCGACAAATCCCTCATCGTTGGACTGGACATCGGCACCTCCAAGGTCGTCGCGCTGGTCGGCGAGTACTCGCCCGGCAATCCGATCGAAGTGATCGGCATCGGTTCGCATGAGTCGCGCGGTCTCAAGCGCGGCGTGGTGGTGGATATCGAATCCACCGTGCAGTCGATCCAGCGCGCGGTCGAAGAAGCCGAGCTGATGGCCGGCTGCGAAATCCGCTCGGTGTACGCATCGATCTCCGGCAACCACGTGCAGTGCAAGAACTCGCCCGGCATCGTGCCGATCCGCGACGGCGAAGTGACCTGGAGCGATCTGGAGCGCGTGCTCGACGCCGCCAAGGCCGTGGCCATTCCTGCCGACCAACGCATCCTGCATGCGATCCCGCGCGAATACGTGCTGGACGATTCGCAGGAAGGTATCCGCAACCCGGTCGGCATGACCGGCGTGCGCCTGGAGGTGCATGCGCATCTGGTTGTCTGCGCGCAGTCGGCTGCGGCCAATATCACCAAGTGCGTGCAGAAGTGCGGCCTGCAGGTGGACGATCTGGTGCTGTCCTCGCTGGCCTCGTCGGTTGCCGTGCTGACCGCCGACGAGCGCGAGCTGGGCGTGGTGCTGGTGGATATCGGCGCCGGCACCACCGATCTGGCGGTGTACGTGCAGGGCGCGATCTGCCACACCGCGTCGCTGCCGATCGCCGGCGACCACGTCACCAACGACATCGCGCACATGCTGCGTACGCCTACGCCGGAAGCCGAGCAGATCAAGGTGCGCTACGCCTGCGCCCTGGCGCAGCTGGCCACCGCCGAAGAAAGCATCC
Organism: Xanthomonas sp. WHRI 8932A; assembly: GCF_035012785.1. Lineage (NCBI taxonomy): Bacteria > Pseudomonadati > Pseudomonadota > Gammaproteobacteria > Lysobacterales > Lysobacteraceae > Xanthomonas > Xanthomonas sp. WHRI 8932A. Next base: position 389,512 of record NZ_JAYGQQ010000004.1, on the reverse strand, counting down.
AGGTGCCGTCGGTGGGCGACCGCCCGCCGCGCCGCATGCCGCGACATGCGCTCGCGCAGGCCGTGCAGGGCCGTTACGAAGAAATTTTTGAAATGGTGCAGGCCGAACTGCGCCGCTCCGGCTTCGAAGAAATGGTGCGCGCCGGCATGGTGCTCACCGGTGGCGCGTCGAAGATGGAAGGCGTGGTCGAACTGGCCGAAGAGATGTTGCAGATGCCGGTGCGCGTTGGCATTCCGCAGCACGTGACCGGCCTGGGCGAAGTTGTCGGCAACCCGGTGCACGCCTCCGGCGTGGGCCTGTTGCTGATGGGCAGCCAGATCGAACACCCGCGCCGCCCGTCGATCCCGACCGGGCGCGCGGGAAGCTTGTTCAAGAAATTGAAGAACTGGTATCGCGGCGAATTCTGAAGAATCGGGAATCGGGATTCGAGAATTGGTTGAAGCAAAGGCAAAGCGGTTGCGGCAGGTTTGAGTGGAGAGCGGTGAGAGCGGGCAGGGCGTAGTTTTTTTGTGGTGACACCGAGGAAGCAGTGGTTGGCGTGGAGGTGATTCGCTGTTGCGATTCCCCATTCCCAATTCCCCATTTCCCGGCATTCAAACAACAACATTCGCCGACATGCGGGTGTTGGGCTGGCGAACGGAGCAATCCGATTCCCCATTCCCGATTCCCCATTCACGGCATCTAAAAAGGACACTGACATGGCACATTTTGAACTGATCGAAAAGATGGCTCCCAACGCGGTAATCAAGGTCGTTGGCGTGGGTGGTGGCGGCGGTAATGCCGTTGCGCACATGGTCAACACCAATGTCGATGGCGTGGAATTCATCACCGCCAACACCGACTCGCAGGCGATCAAGAACTGCGGCGCCAAGTTGCAGCTGCAGCTCGGCACCAACGTGACCAAGGGCCTGGGCGCAGGCGCCAATCCGGAAGTCGGCCGTCAGGCGGCGCTGGAAGATCGCGAACGCATCATGGACGCGCTGCAGGGCGCGGACATGGTGTTCATCACCGCCGGCATGGGCGGCGGCACCGGTACCGGCGCCGCCCCCGTGGTTGCGCAGCTGGCCAAGGAAATGGGCATCCTGACCGTGGCTGTGGTCACCAAGCCGTTCCCGTTCGAAGGCCGTCGCCGCATGCAGGTGGCGTTGAAGGGCATCGAGGAACTGAGCCAGCATTGCGATTCGCTGATCACCATTCCCAATGAAAAGCTGATCACCGTGCTTGGCCGCAACGCCACCATGATCCAGGCTTTCCGCGCTGCCAACGACGTGCTGCAGGGCGCCGTGCAGGGCATCGCCGATCTGATCGTGCGTCCGGGCCTGATCAACGTCGACTTTGCCGACGTGCGCACCGTGATGTCGGAAATGGGTCTGGCCATGATGGGCACCGGTTCGGCGCGCGGCGACGATCGCGCGCAGGCCGCTGCCGAAGCCGCCATCCAGAACCCGCTGCTGGACGATGTGAACCTGGCGGGTGCCAACGGCATCCTGGTCAACATCACCGCCGGCCCGGACTTCACCATGGCCGAGTTCGACGAGATCGGCCGCACCATCGAAGCGTTCGCGTCGGAAGATGCGACCGTGGTCGTCGGCACCGTGCTCGATCCGGACATGCAGGACGAAGTGCGCGTCACCGTGGTCGCCACTGGCCTGAACCGTGCGGTTTCCCGCCAGACCCAGCGTCCGGACCAGCGCGCGCCGATCAAGCTGGTGCGCAATGCCACCACCGGCCAGCCGGAATTCGGCGACTTCGACACCACCAGCGGCGACGCGGTGTCCAAGGCCGTCGGCGGCAGCATGGGCTTGGGCCTGCGTCGTCCGAGCAGCGACTCGGTCGGCAGCAGCCACAGCGCCGGCAATGCTGCACCGCCGGCCGCAGACCTGCCCAACGATTACCTGGACATCCCGGCGTTCCTGCGCCGCCAGGCCGACTGATGGGCGTCGGCTGCGTCGCTACGGCGGCGTAGCCCGTCCCACCCGACGCTGTCGGGGCTGTAATGCCATGTCCTTTTCTGCCGGATCGGTCACGATCCGGCAGCTTTTACAATGGCAAGACCGGGGCATGACACCTTTCGTCACGCGCAACTTGTTAAAATTCGGATAATGTTCATCAGATAAGACGGTCGGTTCAGCGTCTGTCTGCATCGTTCCCCCAGACTTCGCATATGACCCAGCAACGCACTCTCAAAAACACCATTCGCGCCACCGGCGTCGGCTTGCATAGCGGCGACAAGGTGTACATGACGCTGCGACCGGCCCCGGTCGATCACGGCGTGGTGTTCCGGCGTGTGGACCTGGAGCCGGTCGTCGAAGTCCCTGCCGATGCGGAGTTGGTCACCGAGACCACGCTGTGCACCGGTCTGACCTGCAACGGCGCCAAGATCCAGACCGTCGAACACCTGATGTCGGCATTGGCCGGCCTGGGTGTGGACAACGTCATCGTCGAGCTGTCCTCGGCCGAGTTGCCGATCATGGACGGTTCGTCCGGCCCGTTCGTGTTCCTGCTGCAGTCGGCAGGCATCGTCGAGCAGAACAAGGCCAAACGCTTCATCCGCATCAAACAGCCGGTGGAAGTGCGCGAGGGCGACAAAGTCGCGCGCTTCGAGCCGTATGACGGCTACAAGCTGGGTTTCACCATCGAATTCAATCACCCGATGATCCCGGCCAAGCAGTCGCGCCAGGAAATCGAGTTTTCTACCTCGGCGTACGTCAAGGAGATCTCGCGCGCCCGCACCTTCGGCTTCATGCGCGATCTCGAGTACATGCGCGAGCGCAATCTGGGCCTGGGCGGCTCGATGGACAACGCCATCGTGCTGGACGAGTTCCGCGTGCTCAACGAGGACGGCCTGCGTTACACCAACGAATTTGTGCGCCACAAGATCCTGGATGCCATCGGCGACCTCTATCTGGCTGGCGGCGCCATCCTGGGCGCCTACGAAGGCTTCAAATCCGGTCACGCGCTCAACAACAAGCTGGTACGCGCGCTGCTGGCGGATCAGGCCGCCTGGGAATGGGTCAGCTTCCCCGAAGGAACCGAGCAGCCGCCGGTGACCTACGCCAGCCCCGTCTACGCCTGAGGCAGGCAAGACCCGCCGCGCAGCCTTCCGGTTAGCGCGGCCTCTGCCTGATGGCGATGGGCCGCTGCATGAGGTCGGCTAAACGCCGCCGCACCCTGGCGACGACCGTTCTCCGACTGTGTCTACCCCGCGGCTATGTGTCAGGGAATGCCGCAATCGGCACCGAAAGCGTGAACCGGGTCGGATTTAGGTCCCGTTCTTAACTCTTTTTTAAGACTTCTCTAACTCCTGCGGGCGCCATGACCGCTAGGATGCGTCGGGTCGTGCGTGATCTTCGCAATCTTTTCACGCACTGCTGGCCGCCCCGAAACGGCGGCAGGGACGTCACCGCTTGGTCGGCACGACGTCCTGCAAGGATGCCAGTGCCTCGCGCAGACCCTTGTGCGTGGCTTCGGACACCGGCCGTGGACGGTCGCGGTTCTGCTGTGTTGGGGAATGCAGCGGAGTGCTTGCCGTCTTGACGGTCACTGCGGTGGCCTTCAACCCGATGGATCGGGCGGCATCAAGGAGTTGGGTCTCGGCAAGCCGCACCTTGGCATGCCAGATCGGCGAATCAACCAGAAAAACGAGCTGTTCGCCTCGAACATTGGCCAACCGGCAACGGGTGGCCAGATGGGGCGGTAACAGGGGGCGCAACTGCCGGTCCAGCGCATCGAGCCACAAGGCTCGGCGCAAGGGGTCGCCAGCCTTTTCACCCAGCGCGGCCTCGATGGCCTGCTGCGGAGCGGAAGGGTTACGTGCGTTGGACTTGGGCTTGGACATGACACTCATATGGCGTTAAAAAAAGTTGTAATCAAATCTCGCGAAACCCGGGCCCAGCGTGTGGCCCGACAGTTCCAGGGCTTTGCGTCGGATCGACCGATGGTGGTGCTCGGTGCCGTACTTGGCCTGGGCATGCTGATCGGCGTCGGTGCTAGCACCGCTACCGGCATGGTGACCAATTCCGCGCTGCAGGCCAAGGTCGCGCAGCAGCAGGCCGAGCTGGCCCAGGCGCAGCGCGCCTCGCAGGCACAGGTCAATGCACTGGCCGCACGCATGGGCGAGCTGCAAGCGCAGGCCACCCGCCTCAACGCGTTGGGCGAGCGGCTGACCGAAATGGGCAAGTTGAAGGACGGCGAGTTCGACTTCGACGAACCGGTCGGCGTCGGTGGCGGCGATGAGCCGGTCAGCGACATGCCGGTCGAATCGCTCAAGGAGACGCTAGGGCAAGTCGAACATCAGTTTTCCGCCTCCGGCCAACAACTGAACGTACTGGCGTCGCTGATGTTCGATCATCAGCTCGAGCAGAATTCGGTGCCCTCGCGGATGCCGATCCGCAACACCTATATCACCTCGGGCTTTGGCGGCCGCGCCGATCCGTTCGACGGCGGTTCGGCCTTCCACAAGGGCGTGGACTTCCACGCCAACGTGGGCGACCCGGTGATGTCGGTCGCCGACGGCGTGGTCAGCTACGCTGGTGTGCGGGGCGGTTACGGCAACGTGGTCGAAGTGGATCACGGCAATGGCTACGTCACCCGTTATGCGCACAACTCACGGCTGGTGGTGAAGGTGGGCGATCTGGTCCGCGCTGGCCAGCAGGTGGCCAGGGCCGGCTCCAGCGGTCGTTCGACCGGCGCGCACGTGCATTTCGAGGTGTGGGCCGATGGACGTGTGGTCAATCCGCGCAAGTTCCTGGGCGACACCAATACACCAGTAGGGCGCCGAGGGCGCGGTTGACGAAGGCATGGCACGCTCCGATGGAGGTGCTTGATTCGTGAAGGCTCGCCCCAAGCTACAATAGGGTGTTGCCATGACAGGGCGCAGTGCGCCCTGTTTCGTTTACGGCGGTCGGGTCTTGGGGACCGGCGTCGGTCAAACCGTTCCTTTTCAACCGGTTTCTTCAATGATCAACAGTCTGCTTACCCGTGTCTTTGGCAGTCGTAACGAACGCCAGCTGCGCCAGCTCACCCGCCTCGTCACCCAGATCAATGCGCTGGAGCCGACGATCGAGAAGCTCTCCGACGCCGAGCTGCAAGCCAAGACCCCGGAGTTCAAGCAGCGGCTTGCCGCCGGCGAGTCCCTGGACAAGATCCTTCCCGAGGCGTTTGCGGTCTGCCGCGAGGCCAGCCGCCGCGTCCTCGGCATGCGCCATTACGACGTGCAGCTGATCGGCGGCATGGTGTTGCACCTGGGCAAGATCGCCGAGATGCGCACCGGTGAAGGCAAGACCCTGGTCGCCACCCTGCCGGTGTACCTCAACGCGCTGCAGAGCGAGGGCGTGCACGTGGTCACCGTCAACGACTACCTGGCGCGCCGCGATGCCGCGCAGATGGGCAAGTTGTACAACTGGCTGGGCCTGAGCGTGGGCGTGGTATATCCGGGCATGCCGCACAGCGACAAGCGCGAGGCCTACGGCAGCGACATCACCTACGGCACCAACAACGAGTTCGGCTTCGACTACCTGCGCGACAACATGGCGCTGTCGCGCGCCGACCGCTATCAGCGTAATCTGCATTACGCGATCGTCGACGAAGTCGACTCGATCCTGATCGACGAAGCGCGCACCCCGCTGATCATTTCCGGCCCGGCCGACGAATCGCCGGAGCTGTACATCCGCGTCAACCGCATCGTGCCGCAGCTGACCAAGCAGGAAAGCGAAGAAGGCGAGGGCGATTACTGGATCGACGAGAAGGGCAAGCAGGTGCATCTGTCGGAGGCGGGCATGGGCCACGCCGAAGAACTGCTGATGCAGGCCGGCATCCTGGAAAACGCCGAAGACGGCCTGTACGCCGCGCAGAATCTGAGCGTGGTGCATCACCTCAACGCGGCGCTGCGCGCGCATGCGATCTATCAGCGCGATGTGGATTACATCGTGCGCGATGGCGAAGTGGTGATCGTGGACGAATTCACCGGCCGCACCCTGTCCGGGCGTCGCTGGTCCGACGGCCTGCATCAGGCGGTCGAAGCGAAGGAAGGCGTACCGGTACAGCGCGAGAACCAGACGCTGGCCAGCATTACTTTCCAGAACCTGTTCCGCATGTACAAGAAGCTGTCCGGCATGACCGGTACGGCCGACACCGAAGCCTACGAATTCCAGAGCATCTACGGCCTGGAAGTGGTGGTGATTCCGACCAATCGCCCGACCGTGCGCAAGGACCATCCGGACCAGGTGTTCCTCAACCGCAAGGGCAAGTTCAATGCGGTGCTGGCCGACATCGAAGACTGCGCCAAGCGCGGTCAGCCGGTGCTGGTGGGAACCACCTCGATCGAGACCTCGGAGATGCTGTCCGAGCATCTGCGCAAGGCCGGCGTGCAGCACGAAGTGCTCAATGCCAAGCAGCACGAGCGCGAAGCCACCATCGTGGCCAACGCCGGTCAGCCGGGTGCGGTGACCATCGCCACCAACATGGCCGGTCGCGGTACCGATATCGTGCTGGGTGGCTCGCTTGAGTCGGAGTATCACGCGCTGGGCGAGGAAGCGACCGAGGAAGCGCGCTTCAAGATAAAGACCGATTGGCAGCGTCGCCACGACGCGGTCAAGTCGGCCGGCGGCTTGCACATCATCGGGACCGAGCGCCACGAATCGCGGCGTATCGACAACCAGTTGCGCGGCCGTGCCGGTCGTCAGGGCGACCCGGGGTCGTCGCGTTTCTATCTGTCGCTGGAAGACAACCTGATGCGCATCTTCGCCTCGGACTGGGTCCAGAAGGCGATGCGCATGATGGGCATGAAAGAAGACGACGTCATCGAAGATCGCCTGGTCAGCCGGCAGATCGAAAAAGCCCAGCGCAAGGTGGAAGCGCACAACTTCGACATCCGCAAGAACCTGTTGGACTTCGACGACGTCAACAACGATCAGCGCAAGGTGATCTATTCGCAGCGCGATGAGTTGCTGGACGCCGAGTCGGTGAAGGACAACGTCGATGGCATCCGCGGCGATGTGATCTATGACCTGGTCGCCCGCTTCGTGCCGCCCAATTCGGTGGATGAACAGTGGGACCTGCAGGGCCTGGAAGCCACGCTGGAATCGGAGCTGGGCATGCCGATGGCGTTGCGCGAAATGGCAAGCACGCAGGAAGAACTGGACGCCGAGCAGATTGCCGTCAAGGTGCAGACTGCGGTGGATGCGCACTTCGCCGAGAAGGAAGCGGCGGTGGGCAACGACACCATGCGCGCGCTGGAAAAGCACGTGATGCTGACGGTGCTCGACCAGGGCTGGAAGGAGCATCTGGCCAAGATGGATTACCTGCGCCAGGGCATATATCTGCGTGGTTACGCGCAGAAGCAGCCCAAGCAGGAATACAAGAAGGAAGCCTTCGAGCTGTTCTCCGAGATGCTGGAGAACGTCAAGCGCGAAGTGGTCAACCTGCTGGCGCGCGTGCGCATCCGCAGCGAAGAAGAAGTGGCCGAGCTGGAAGAGCAGGAGCGTCTTCAGGCACAAGCACGCCTGATGGCCTCGCAGTTCCAGCACCAGGATGCAGGCGGTTATGGCGCCGACGAGGAAGTGGAGCAGATGCAGGGTGGCAGCGCACCGGTACCGGTGTCTCAGGTCACCCGCGACGAACCCAAGGTGGGCCGGAACGATCCATGCCCGTGCGGCAGCGGCAAGAAGTACAAGCACTGCCACGGTCAGCTCAGCTGATGCTGAGCTGACCGTGGCGCAGCCCGCGAAGCGGGCTGCGCACCCGCTATCCGCAACGCGGATAGCGGGCTCACGGTATTGCTTCCGATCCCCGCGCCTTCGGCGCGCCCCCTTACCAAGGTGGCTCTACCTACGAGAGGGATTCTTGGGGGGCTCGAAAGTCCGGTGACGGAATGGCGTACGCAGGGGATACGTCTTCGCGTTTGATGCTTGCGCCTTCGGCACGCGCCCCTTTACCAAGCGAGCTCTGCTTACGACGCGTATCCGTGGGCGTCCTGGGAAGCCGGACACGTGTGGCGGATGCGGGTCCATGGCCTGGTTTCCGATCCCCGCGCCTTTGGCGCCTCCTGCCGGGCGTTGCTCGCGGAGAGTCGACGGCGTTTTCGAGAAACTAGAGTGTGGATGGAAGACGCGCTTGGCGATCTCTCTCCCGATGAGTGCCGGCACGGCGAGGTCCGCTCTACGCTCCCGCATCTCTTGCGGCGCTCATTGTTCCTGCCGTAGACATGCTTTTCCGCCTGCGCGACTGCGGGCGTATGCTCAGGCCCACGTCCTGCGTGGAGTGCGGTCATGTCGTTGTCCAGCCAGCAACTGAAGGTGTTCGTGCCTGCGCGCGACTACGCGTTGTCGCAGCGCTTTTATCGTGCACTGGGCTTCGTCCAGGAGGACGAGGTGGGCAACGTGACTTGTTTCCGGCATGGCACCCATTGCGCGTTTTTGCTACAGGATTTTTATCTGCGTGAGCTGGCCGAGAATCTGATGCTGCACCTGTGGGTGGACGACGCGGATGGCTGGTGGCAGCACGTGCACGACACCGGTCTGGACGAGCAGTTCGGGGTGAGCTGCAGTGCGCCGGAAGACCGGCCATGGGGTGCGCGCGACTTCACCTTGCACGATCCCAGCGGGGTGCTCTGGCGCATCGGGCATCCGTTGTAGGGTCGGGGATTTGTGATTTGAGATTCGGAGTGGTCGAAGCGTGCGCCAGGTTTGCCTTGGCGTATCTCTAGCCTCGCATTCCCATTCGGCTGCGGTCCGAGTGATTGCGTTGAACCGCTCACTCGCGGCACTCTTATTGCATGCCCGATTCCCTAAGATCCATTCACGTCGTCGCTGGCGTGATCACCGACCCGCGCGGCCGCATCCTGCTGACGCGGCGTACCGAAACCCGCGACATGCCCGGCCTGTGGGAATTCCCCGGCGGAAAGCGTGAGCCCGGCGAAACCTCCGAGCAGGCGCTGGTGCGCGAGCTCAATGAAGAACTCGGCATCGAGGCTCAGGTCGGCGAGTGGGTCATGGATGTGCCGCAGCTGTATCCGGACAAGCGCCTGCGCCTGGAAGTGCGCCACATCGCTTCCTGGAAAGGCAGCCCGCGCGGCCGCGAAGGCCAGGCCATGACCTGGGTGGCGGCCGACAAGCTGGCTCGCTATTCGATGCCGCCGGCCGACGTGCCGGTAGTGGGCGTACTGCGTCAGCCCGACCGCTATTTGATCACGCCCGAGCCCGAGGACGACGCGCGCTGGCTGGAAGGTCTGGAACGCGCCCTGCAGGACGGCGTGACCCGCATCCAGCTGCGTGGGCGGCAGGTCGCGCCTGCGCGTTGGCAGGCGTTGTTACAGCAGGTGATGAGCCTGCGTGGTCGTGCGCGCGCGCAGCTGCTGCTCAATCGCGATATCGCGCTGGCTGCGGAACTTGGTATCGGCGTGCATCTGGGATCGGAGCAGTTGGCCGGTTTGCAGGAGCGCCCGCTGCCCGCAGAACAGCTGGTTGCCGCCTCGTGCCATGGGCTGGAAGATTTGCGTCATGCGCAGCGGCTGGGCTGCGATTTTGCGGTGCTGGGCCCGGTGCAGACCACCGCATCGCACCCGGGTGCGACACCGCTGGGATGGGACAGATTCGAAACCCTGCGCGAGCAGGTGTCGTTGCCGATCTACGCGCTCGGTGGCATGCAGGCGGCCGACCTGCGCGAAGCACGCTCGCATGGCGCGCAAGGCATTGCGGCCATTCGCTCGCTGTGGCCGCAGTAAGCGAACGGCCACCGACGCTGGTGGTGTTAGGTGGATTGCCGGGCGTGGGCAAGAGCGCCATTGCACAGGCGTTGCTGACGCAATGCCCCGCGTTTTATCTGCGCATCGATACGATCGAGCAGGCACTGCGCGAGAGCGGTGAACTCGCCACCGAGGTCGGGCCGGCCGGCTACCTGATCGCTTACGCACTTGCGCAGGCCAATCTACGCCACGGCCATGTGGTGGTCGCCGACTGCGTGAATCCGTTGCCGGTCACCCGTGCATCCTGGCGCGCCGTGGCGCTGCGCACGCAGAGCCACTTGCTGGAGATCGAAGTGGTCTGCAGCGATCTCGCCGTGCACCGGCAGCGCGTCGAATCGCGGCGTAGCGAGATCCCCGGACTGCGCGTGCCGGAGTGGTCTTCCGTCCTGGCGCACGACTATGTCGCATGGACCGAGCCGCATTGGGTGATCGACAGTGCCGTGCTGAGCCCGCAGCAGGCGGTCGCAGAGCTCATGCACCGGCTTGCAGCGCAGCCTTCAGGCGCATCGTGACCTTGGCGCGGCTGCCAAAACGACTGTGCAGCCGCCAGGCGCGTGCGGCCGCCGCTCGGTGCGGCCTCTACCCATTCGTACACTCCGGTTCCTCAGCACCCACCTGACGACTGCTCGCTACGTTGTGTCAGCCGCGCTTGGTCCCTGCGTGCCGGCTGCCTTTAGGTCGGTGGGTTACTCGGAACAGCGGTGGTCATCGCCGCCATCGCCCAAGAATCTGTCAAACCGATGCAATCTCGCTGCCATCGTGAGGTCGGCTGACAAGACCGAGCGAGTCGTCGTCGCGCGGCTCAGACGGCGTGCTCATAAACCGCGGTGTTACATGCAGATTCCTAGCATCGGCGGCGACCGCGCTGCGCTGCATGCAGTCTTTTTGCAAGCGGACTTAAAACGTCACCCAGAAGCAGTTGTACTGCCGCCGCAAGCGCAACACGCTGCGCGCAGGCGTACCGCTGGCGAGGTTCTGTTCCAAGCGCAGGCCCCAGGGGCGCGGGCGTGTGGGCGTGGGCAATGGCGCGTCGATCGCGCTGCCATCCAGCGACGGGGCTGTTGCGGCGGTGTCTGCCTCCCAGGTCGGTGTATCGGTCTGCGGATACATCGGTGCGATGTCCAGCAGCGGGCGTTGCACGATGGCTTCCAGCCGGCTCAGCACCTGGTTGGCTGCCGCGTCGGATTGCCCGCTCCACAGGTAAAGGCTGGACAGTCGATTGACGTCGCGGCTGTCTACGGCGCTTTGCAGGAGCGACACCAGCTCGCTCAACCGGCGTGGGCAGCCATAGCGGTGCAGCCCGGTATTGCCCTGTGCGCGCGGGGTCGGTGGCGCGCGCATTGCGGCGCCCACGTCTTCGCAACGGCGGTCGGTGAACATGGTTTGCCCGTCCGGCGTGACGCAGCGACGGATCTCCTGTGCCTGCAAGCGATTGGCGGCAGGCAGGCATAGCAGCAACAACATCACTGGCAGGAGGCGAGGCATCCGCGCAGCGTAGCCGGGCGCGCGTGAGCTGGCGAGAAACGCGAAAGAACGCGCGCCTGCGCGCGTGACGTAGCTGGCCGCGCCCGCCGGAGTTGAATCGTTTGTACCGGTGAATTGCTGCAAGTGGGCCGAGCGCGTAGCTGCGCTCAGCGCCCCAGCAGTTGCAATACTTGCGTGGTGGGCTTGGCCAGGTTGAGCGTGTAGAAGTGCAGCGCCGGTGCGCCGCCGGCAATCAGGCGCTCGCACAAACTGGCCACCACTTCTGCGCCGAAGGCGCGCACCGCGTCGGCGTCGTCGCCGTAGGACTGCATCTTCTTGCCGATCCAGCGCGGGATCTCGGCACCGCATTGCTCGGAAAAACGCCGCAGCTGCGAGAAATTGGAGATCGGCATGATGCCGGGAACGATCGGCACCTCCACGCCCATACGCTGCACCGCGTCGCGAAAATGGAAGTAGGCATCGGCGTTGTAGAAATACTGGGTGATCGCCGCATCGGCGCCGGCATCGACCTTGGCCTTGAAGTAGCGCAGATCGCTCAACGCATCGACCGCTTGCGGATGGGTTTCCGGATACGCGCCGACTTCGATCCGGAAGGCATCGCCGTGCTCTGCGCGGATAAAGGCGATCAGGTCCGAGGCATAGCGCAGGTCGCCCGGATGCCCCATGCCCGAGGGCAGGTCGCCGCGCAGCGCGACGATGCGGGTACAGCCGATGGCGCGATACAGCTTGAGCAGTTCGCGAATCTCCTGGCGGTTGCCGCCTACGCAGGACAGATGCGGCGCCGATTCGAAGCCGTGCTTCTGCTTGAGGTGGCGCACCGTCTCGGAGGTGTAGCTGAGCGTGGAGCCGCCGGCGCCGAAGGTGCACGACACATATTCGGGCGCATAGCCCTTCAACTTGGTCGCGGTGCGGTCCAGCTGCGCGCGCTGGTCGTCGGTCTTGGGTGGGTAAAATTCGAAACTGAGATGCGTCATCGCGGCGGGTCCGGCGGATCGTGCTTGCATAATATCGCTTCATCGCGATGAATGCATATTTGGTTGCGAGTGTCTCGATTGGTTGGCGGCGATGCCAGCGTGCAGGTGCGCAACGCAGCGATTGCATGGTCGGGTCTGCTTGCGTGCACTTGTCGCGCGGCGCGGCGCGCGCGGTAAGCTCGGCTACCCCACGCCACTTGATCATCGACCAGGGCGTCGCTCCCGACCAGGAGTGAGCATTGCCACGCGCGTCCGCTGCACGCAGGCGCGCGTGATGCAGGCCTGGTGTGCAGCGGCGTCGCACGCTCTACGCCATGCATTGACATCTGCCTGCCTACACTGGGCGCCCTTTAACGGAGCGCCTTCATGTCCGACACCACGATGACCGCCATCGCCATCCGCGACGGCAAGGGCGACGCCGACGCGCTGTATGCCACCGAGCAGGCGCGCCCGCGTCCGGCGCCGGGGCAGGTGCTGATACGCGTGCATGCGGCGGGCATCAATCGCCCCGATCTGCTGCAGCGTGCCGGGCACTATCCGCCGCCGCCGGGCGCGCCGGAAACGCTGGGTCTGGAAGTGGCCGGCGAGATCGTGGAGCCGGCCGGTCGCTGGAAAGTGGGCGACCGTGTCTGTGCGCTGCTGGGCGGCGGTGGCTATGCCCAATATGTGGCGGTCGATGCGCGGCATGTGCTGCCGATTCCTGCCGGCATGGATCTGGTGCAGGCGGCCGCGTTGCCGGAAACCATCTTCACTGCCTATACCAACCTGTTCGAGCATGGCCGCTTGGCGGCCGGCGAATGGCTGTTGCTGCATGGTGCGACTTCAGGGATTGGCGTCACCGCCATCCAGATGGCCAAGGCCGCCGGTGCGCACGTGTTGGCCACTGCGCGCTCGGCCGGCAAGGCGGCGCAGGCGCGCGAGCTGGGCGCCGATGTGGCAATCGATTCCACCAGCGAATCGTTTGTGGCCGTGGCCAAGGCGCATGGCGGTGTGGACGTGGCGCTCGACATGGTGGGCGCTGCGGTCTTTGCCGATACGCTGGAAGCGCTCAACCCGCGCGGGCGCATCGTCTACATCGCCTCGCAGGCCGGTTCGACCCTCGAGGTGCCGATTCCGCAGCTGATGCGCAAGCAGGCCATCCTCACCGGCTCGACCCTGCGTCCGCGCACTGCCGACGAAAAGGCGCGCCTTGCCGCGGAGGTCGAGCGCGTGGTGTGGCCGTGGATCGAACAAGGCAAGATCCGCGTGCTGATCGACAAGTGCTTCCCGCTCGGTGAGGCGGCCGCGGCGCATCGCTATCTGGAGCAGGGCAGCCATCTGGGCAAGGTGGTGCTGGAGATGTAGTCCGCACTCGGTCGTCGCTGCGAGTTGCGCAGACAACGGACGATCGAAACGCAGCAGTATGAGGACGCGAGCCGATACCGCTGGCAGGCGCTTATGCGCTGCGATCGACCACCGCTTCGATGTGGTGGCCATCGGGGTCCATGGCGAACGCGGCGTAGTACGCATCGCCGTAGTCGGGTCGCAAACCGGGCACGCCGTTGCTGCGACCGCCGTGCTCAAGTGCGGCCAGATGGAAAGCGTCTACCGCAGCGGCGGTGCTGGCTGCGAATGCAAGATGGAATCCGCTGCCCGGCGCGCAGTGCGTTGCCTGTTGCTGTTTCAACGCCAGACAATCCTCGCCGCCGGGGCGGCCATAGCCGACCGCCTGATCGAGCGTGCCGGGTTCCAGATCCGACCACACCCGCACATAGCCCAGTGCGCCGAGCACGGCGTCGTAAAACGCGGCTGAGGTTTCGATGTTGCCAACGCCAATGGATACGTGATGCAGCATCGATGCAGTCCTGTGATGAGTGGCGCGCTTGTGCCGGCTGGCGATCCTGGTGTGTGCGGATGCCTTGGGTCAATCGCCTGCAGTGATTGCAGCCCGTCAAGGCGCTTGCAGGAACCGACGCAGTGGCCTGCATCGCATCTGTCAGCCAGGCGCCGCGCCGCGGAATGCTGACGGAGCCGCTGCATGTCACCCATGCAGGTATAGCAAAACAAGCAGGAGCGATGTCTCGCAGCGGGCCATGGCCTGACCGTACACTGCGCCGTCGCACACGTGTGGCCGGAGGTCGCACCACAGGTTGCGTCGGCCCGATGCCGTCGCAGCAGGCAGTGCAAAGCAACCAGCACGACTCCCCTATCAGCACGAAGGTTTCGATGAAGCATCCAGACGCATTGCGCATTGCCCTTGTCGGGATCGGCAAGATCGCCCGCGACCAGCACGTGCCGACCATCGCCGCGCGCCCGGACGTGCAGTTGGTGGCCACGGTGAGCCGGCATGGCACGGTCGATGGCGTCCCGGCGTATCACACCCTGGATGAAGCGTTCGCCGCGCATCCGGAGCTTGAAGCCGTCGCCTTATGCACGCCACCGGTCGGGCGGCATGCCTTGGCGCAGGCGGCATTGAGCGCTGGCCGGCATGTGTTTCTGGAAAAGCCGCCGGCCGCCACGCTTGCCGAGATCGACGACCTGCGCAAGGTGGCGCAGCACGCGCAGCGCAGCCTGTTCACCAGTTGGCATTCGCGTTGCGCGGCTGGCGTGGAGCCTGCACGCGCGTGGTTGGCCGATAAGCAGATCGTGCGCGCGCACATCACCTGGAAGGAAGACATCCGCCACTGGCATCCCGGGCAGGACTGGATCCTCGAACCCGGCGGTATGGGCGTGTTCGATCCCGGCATCAATGCGTTGTCCATCGTCACCCACCTGTTGCCGCGCAGCTTCGCATTGCGCGAGGCCGAGCTGCATACGCCGCAAAACCGTCAGGCGCCGCTGTACGCCAGGCTTGCGTTCGTCGATACCGCCGGCGTGCCGGTGACGGCGGAGTTCGACTTCCTGCAGACCGGTCACCAGCGCTGGGATATCGAAGTGGAAACCACCCAGGGCGTGCTGATGCTCAGCGAAGGCGGTGCCAAACTGCACATCGACGGGCAGGCGCAGACCGTACCCGCATCCAGCGAATACGATGGCCTATATCGGCGGTTTGTGCAGTTGGTGCGTGCCGGCGAATCGGAGGTGGATGTCGCTCCGTTCGTGCATGTGGCCGATGCGTTTTTGCTTGGGGCACGCACGGTCACCGCGCCGTTTGCCTGGTAAGTCGGTCGCGCTATCGCGGTGACCGTGCCGAAGAACAACACCGACGATTGGTCGGTGTTGTTTCGTCTTGATCGCGTATTTGCACGATGATTTCAATGCCATCGCGCCACATGCGCAGTGGCAGCGCCGCTGCGCATGTGCCGATCAACGGCTTTCCAGTGCCACGTCATCTTGCTCGACGTTTTCGGCGTTGCGGACATCCGCCACCGAGATGGGTGTACTCGCCGGCCTGCGCAGCGCTGGGGTGATCTGCGCGCGGAAGCGCCTGACCACCCACGTCTCATCGAGCAACGCAAACGCGAAGAAACCCAGCAAGGTGCCGGCGACCAACGTGGGCGCATGCGTAAACGTGCCAGGCAACAAGAGACTGAGCCACAGGAAGATATTGGGCGAGGTCTGCAGCAGGTGAATGTCTGCTGCAACGCCGGCGTCGATCCGCTGGCCGGTCACGCGCTGGTGCGCGCGTAAGTACAACGCACTTCCCACGCGGCACGCCAGCAATAGCGTAAACGGCAGCAGCAATGCGCCCCAGGCGTGCCAACCGCCATCCATCAATGCGTGTACGAGTGCAGTTCCTTCGGTGCGTAGCCCGACCAGCAAGGCCATCGGCACCATCGTCAATGCGCCCACCCAGCCCCAGTTTGTCGCGAGCTTGCCGGCTGCGATCGGCCGCGCCCGCCGCCATCCCTGTGCGGCCAGCGAGGGCAGTGCCAAGGCAAGCAGCAGCACCACGAAGAACCGCTCCAGCGCATGTGCGTTGCCCAGCAGCTCACGGTGATCCACAACCAATACCAGCAAGAGCAGTGGCAGCAGTACCGACAACACCAGCGTGTAGCGCGCTGCAAAAAAGTAATCGCCGCCGCGTGCCAGCGAGAAGGTCGGCACCGATAACGCCGGCGGCACGATCAACAACAAACCAATCACATGGATCCATTCGTTCTGGAACTGTGTGAGCAACAGCATGGCACAGAGCGCGCGTGCCACGCTGATCACGCACAGCGCAATGTTTTCCGGCCCCTGGGTCAGGCGTAAGGCGCCGGCCTCGATGCGTACCGACAGGAAGAACGCATTGACTGCCAGCAAGACGACGATGGCCGTGGTGCTGGCAATATGCGGCACATGGACGCCTGCGCACGACAGCGCGAAGCCGCCTAGCGCGGCGAGTAACATCCATTGCAGGAGATGGATTTCGGTTTGCTCGCCCAGATAGTTCATGCGCGAGGAGCTGCGCGCAGTCATCTGCTTGAGCTCGTCCCACGACAGCGGCCGGGAGTTGGGCAGCCGGAAATCGATGTAGTCGGCAGGTGGCAGGCCGGAGGCGATCAGCGCAAACACCTCGACGATGTATTTGTGCGCCACCACCAGCACCTGCTTGCCTTGCCGGTCCAATGGCGCAAGCACGGTGTCGTAGTAATGCTTGCAGCGGGCATACATGTCCATCCAGTGTTCGCCATCGGGCGGCGCGCCGTCGGCATCGTGGAAGCAGGCGTCGTAGAGGCGGTGGCCGATCGACTTCTTGATCAGCGTTTTGTTCTTGCCGGCGAAGATGCCGAAATCGCGTTCCACCAATGCAGCGCTGGAGATCACCTGCGGGGTCCCGGTGACGCCTTCCAGGATGATGGCCGCGGTTACCTGCGCGCGTTCGAGCGTGGACACGTGGACCTGATCGAAGTGCAGCCCGCGTTGACGAACGTAATCGGCTGCCTGGCGCGCCTGGCGACGGCCCAGCGGGGTGAGTGGCGAGTTCTGCGCGCCTGCAAAATAGTTCTGTTCGTTTGCGAGCGACTCGCCATGACGGACGAAGTACAAAGGCATGGGCTGGGCTCCGGTAATGCACCACTGATCGGTGAGTCCGGTAGCGTTGCAACACGAGTTGCCGACACGGCGCCTGCACAGCTGCAAGGCGACCGCTGATGGATGCGGCATAGGCCGCGTATCCGTCGGTGCCTCGCGCCGTCAGCCCATGTGACGGTTGCTTGCGACGTTGTGTCGATCATTGCTCATGCGGCAAGGCCATCGGCTCGCGGTCAACCGGTTGCACGCCATGTGGGCAGGTGGGGCAGCATGCATCCGATTGCCAGTAGGTCCGGGGAGCCGAGCGTTTCGTTGCGACGCGAACGCTGTTTTTATCGATCGATTCATCTGCTGACCAAGAATGTGTCGATCGCACCCGTTTGCTTGATTTGCGCGTGTCATCGAGTGCGACTGCATGCGCGCAGTGTCGTTGCGCGATACGAAGCGATCATGTTGCCCGCAGACGCACAACGCCTGTGTACGCGAAATGCGGCACAGGCGTTGGCTGATGCGGTCAACAGGTTGACGTTCACGCAGTTGTCTTATCGGTAGCCTGCTTGCGAGATCTGGTTACTGGCAGGTGTGCAGGTGCGATTTAGAGCAGCCAATAAAACGACTGTGCTCACCGCCAGGCGGGCGCGGACGTTGCTCGGTGCGGCATGTACCACGTTTACATGCCGGTTCGTCCGCGCCGTCCACACCCACCTGACGACTGCTCGCTACGTGCTGTTAGCCGTTCTTACATCACCTGCACATGCAGGCAACGCCGGTGGGCACATGGCTGCGGTCGGGATCAGCGCCGCCACATCCGTGTGCCACGCGCCGGCAGGGTAAACGTGTAGGAGCCGCTGCTAATGCGCACCACGTTGCCCGAGCCCAGCGCGTCCACGTAGTCTGCATTCCAGTACAACACGCTGTTGTTCATGCCGACGGTGGTGGTGACCGGGTTGCCGCATTTGTTGATGCCGACGATGCCCAGGCTGCCGCGACGGAACAGGATGTGGCAGGAACTGGACGACAACACCTGCATGTCGGTGCCCTGCACGCCATTGTGGAAACCGATCATGCGGCGCAGGTCGTCGCGCTGGTAGGCGTTGACCCAACGGTTGTCGCCGCTCTCGTTGTTGTCGGTGTAGACCATCGGCATGCCGCCGTTTCGGCCGATCAGATACGCATAGGCCAGGGTTTCGTCGACCGGGTCGAGAATGGCGTAGCGGAAGCCGGCGTTGTTGGGGATGTCGTGAGTGATGGCGAAAGTCACCGCGCGATTGCCCGGCAATGCCTGCCCACCGCCCGCCGGGTCCACCAGCTGCTGCATGCTGGCACCGACCGCAAATGCATTGCGCACTGCGTTGAACAACGGAAAGTCGTAGGCCGCATGCGGCGTGGATTGCAGATATGGCGCCAGAAACTGATCGTAATCGCTATTGCCGGTGCCGCCGCCGGTGATCACTTCGCCGAACACATAGACGCCTGAGCGGATGCCGGCATCGAATACGCGGTTCAGATGATCGAAGGTCATGTGCTTGGCCGCATCCACGCGGAAGCCGGTCACGCCCAGGCCCTTGAGTGCCTGCAGATAGGCGCGCTGCTGTTGCACCACCCAGTCGTTACCGACCAGATCCGGCAAGCCCGGGTCGCTGCCGCCGCCGCAGATGCGGTAATTGCGCACCTGGAAGGCGTCGTTGTAGTTGGTGATGCACTGCGCCGGGCCAAAGTCGCTGGCGCTCAGAAAGTTCGACTGCAAGGTGCCGAACAGGCGCAGCGAATCGTAACGTCCCGGGTTGGCTGCGTACTGCGACAACACCGCGCTGCCGGGGTAGTTGAGGTCCGAACGCGTCGCGGCTTCGTTGGCCATGTGGTTGAGCACCACGTCGGCATAGGTTTCAACGCCATTGTTGGCCAGCGCCTGCACCATGCGTGAGAACGCAGCGGTGTCGCCCAGCGGGCCGTCGATCACGCGCAGATCCTGCGGTTGATAACGCGCCCACCATGCACTGCCTTGCGAACGATAGGCGGGAGCCACCAGCACCTTGCGATAGCCGGCATCGGCGATCTCTTTGGCGCGTGCTTCCACAGTGGCGTAGGGCCAGTTGAAGGCATGCAGGATGACATCGGCCTGTACATTGGCGGTGGTCAGCAGCAAGACCAGCGCTGTCAGCAGCAGGCGGCCGCAACGCTGCATGAGCGAGGGTGGAGCATGAGCTAGCGTGTTGCGCATCGGATGGTTCTCCAGTCGGTAAGAGCGAGCTCGCGCGCAGTCTGCGATGCCCACATCAAGGCCTCCGGCCCCTGTTCCGGAAAGCGCGCGCACGGCGTGCAGCGCGCGGTGATGCTAAGCGCGCATCGCGCCGCAACATCGGTGGTGTGCATACGTATTCAATGCCACCAACCGCGAAACTGCGTGTGGGGTTCGGTGGCAACAGGGCGGTCGGTCGCACAAATGCGCGCGATCCCCTCCTGCTGGAACACTGGGCATCGGGCCAGTGTGTTTTCAGCGGCTAACGCGTTTGGTCCGGCGTGCGTCGCTATCGACGACGGCCACTGCAGGCGTGACACGCTGCAGGCAATGCGCTGTCTATGCGCATGCTGTTGGACGACGTGAGTGCGCTCGACGTTGCAACACGGTGGGCGCTGCCTCGAGCGAGCGATACGGCAAAACGGGCGGCAAGACATCGCGGGCAGCATGCGTTGCCGCGCAGTGCAGCCGGTGCAGCGTAGGCCGCACCGGCTGGCTAGGCGTGCTTAACGATAGACGTGGCGGAGCTCATCGCGCGTATGCAATTCCTGCAACTTGGCCAGCGGTAGCTCGATGTGTTCGTCGGTGTAATAAGTCGGTTGCTTCGCAGTGCTGCCGCCCGCATCGCGCTCGGCACCTTTCCACTTGTTGAAGCCCTTTTGCGGCAGGGCCAAGGTGATGGTTTCGCCACTGACGCTTTGCACCCGCACCACACCGTAGGCGTGTCCATCGTAGGCGCCAGGCGCCACCGTCTGCAGGTCCACGGTGTACAAGTCGCCTGCCGCAGGCTGCGCCAGCAGTGCGTTGTCCTGCTTCGATGTCTGCGAGGCGCTGTAGGCGCCAAACACCACCAGGATCGCAATCAGCCCGAGCAGGACCAGCCCGCCAAACCGGCGATAGGCAGGAATCGGTGGCTTGCCCTGAGCCGCTTCGAAGGTTTTGGTGTCCAGCGCAGTGCTGTGGTTGCAGCCGTCGCACACACGCAGGTACTGCTTCTTGGTGACCCAGCTGAAGATGTACCAGAGGTGCGCGTAGCGGTAATGCAGGACATTGCGAAAACTGCGCTGTTGCGCGCATTGGGCGCAATGCGCGCCGTCGGCGGCTCCGAGTGCGATGGCGTCGCCGCCCGATCCCCAGATGATCATCATTCGTCCTTGAACTATATGGAAGTGACGCATGATAAACGCTGCTCGGCTGGTTGCGCACCTGCCCGGGTGCCTAGCGGCGACGGGTGGCGCACGCTGACCCGGACCGGCGACGCAGGTGCCTGGCGCCGGCCGCGTTAAACTAGCGGCCAGTCCACTGCCGATGTCGCCCATGCGTAATCCACTGCAAGAACAGCTGCTCAAGGCTGGCCTGGTCAAGAAAGCCCAGGTGGACAAGGTTGCGCGTGAGCAGGTCAAGCAACGGCACGCCAAGGGCGGAGCGGTCACGCCTGCCGATACCGACAAAGTGGATGCGGCGCGGTTGCAGGCCGAGCGTGCCGAGCGCGATCGTGCGCTGGCCGAAGAACGCAATGTGCAGCTGCGCAAGCAGGAAGTGCTGGCGCAGGTGCGCCAGATCGTGGAGACCAGCAAGGTCAAGCGCGAAGGCGAGATCGACTATCGCTTCAATGATGGCAGCGTCATCCGCAGCGTGCTGGTCAATCCGGCGTTGCGCGGCCAATTGGCCAGTGGCGCATTGGTGATCGTGCGACATGGCGATGGTGTCGAGCTGATTCCGCGCGTGGCTGCCGACAAGGTCTACAGCCGCGATCCAGGCGCTGTGGTGCTGGACCACGCGCGCAACCCCGCGCCGCCATCGAGCGACAGCGACGATGACTACTACAGCCAGTTCAAGGTGCCTGACGATCTGATCTGGTAAGTGGTCGCGCGCAGTACTGCGCGTTACCCTGGCGCTCTTTGCCGCCGACCCTGTTGCCATGTCGATCGTTCTCACGCCGTTTGCCCGCCCCCGTTTGTTTCCGCGCGATGGCCGTCGCAATGCGATCCAGGACTGTACCGCCGAGCAGTTCATCCAGCATCTCAACGATGCGCCACCGCTGCGCGTGATCGAAGGCTACGCGGCGTTCTGCCAGCTGCATGTGCACCACAACTGGACCAGCACCCGCTGCCTGACGGTACCGATCAGCGCAGAAAACCGTCACCTGCTGCGCTCCGGTTACGAAGCGCGCAACACGCAGGAATTGCCGGTGTTGGTTCGCTGGTTCGAAGGCGTCGAGCCGCCGGTCGCGCAGTACATGCTGCCGATCCTGTACAGCCGCGATCAGCTGGCCAAGGAAGGCGCCCCCATCGATGCGGACTGGGGCGTGGTCGGTTGCCTTTACACCGCCGAGCCGGACGAAATCCCGATGACGCCGATCACCATGTTGCGCAATGCGCTAGGCGTGGAAGAGGGCGGCTCGGGCGTGCCGCTGGACCGCGACGCGTACCGGCGCAGCGTGGCATTTTGGGAGGCCAACGCGAACTGGCGGCCCTAACGTCGCCCGAGGCGGCGCCGGTCTGGATCATTTCGGTGGCATCGGTGCTGGGCGTGACCCGCCCCAGCAGAACCTTGCTTTTGGCATACCGCTGTCGAGCGGATCGAAATCGATGCAGCAAGCCGCTGCACATCCCCATTGCGTCCTTCTCGCCGCGGCTGCAGATCGTCGAGCTCAGCGAGCACGGAGCATCTCGGCTGTCGTCTGTGCGCTTGGCGTGAGATCCGACACTGCCCGAGTTTTCAATCCGATCGGGATGCGTTCCTTGATGTTTCATGATCCGCACGGCGCCGCTCATTGGCCGGGTGGCGCCGCGAACGCCTCTTCGGCGAGGCGGTCAAGATAGGCGCGCATGCGCGTTTCGATCAGCGCCGGCTCGGTGGGCAGGGCGCGTGCGGGTGCGTTGCTCGCGCCACGCGCGTGCACGCGTGGATAGGGCGATGCGGGCACGGCCACTTCCAGAAAGGTGCACAACCGTTCCCATCCCGTTTCCGTGTCGGCATCGAGCACCAGCAGGCGCTGCGCCGGCACGCGCTCAATCACGGTCTGGTTCCAGCGGCGGAAGTAGTCGGTCATGAAGGCGCGATCGCCGATCCGCTCGCCCAGCTCGCGGCGCAGGAACCGGCTCAGCCGCTGGCCCTGGTCACCAAACAGCGACGGCACGCTGCCGTCGCCGGAAAAGATCGTGGCATGCACCGAATCGAACCACGCGTCTGGGTCGCGTACGGTCAGGATCACCTTGGCGTGCGGGAAGTGTGCGACCAGTTGTGGCCAGAAGCAGCAGCCCGGATAGTCGGTGGTTGCTGTATAGCTGGCGAAAATCGCGTCCCAGTCCGGTTGCCCGTCGATCGCGTGCTCCCACAACGGCAAGGCCTGGCGCAGCTGCGCGGCCAGTTCCATGGCGTGGTAACAGCGGCCCAATCCCAGATGCTCCAGCGCCAGCTTCAGCGACAAGGTGCCAGTGCGGCCGAGGCCTGCGCCGATGATGCGCAGGCTCACGTGGCCGGCTCGGTGGCGTGCGCCAGCCACTGTGCGGCTTCGCTGCACAGTTCCGCCTGTGCGCGTGTCGCGTAGGCGGCGGCGATAGACGCCGGCAACAGGGAGCGCCAGCGCCCCGCACGGCCCTGGTTGAAGAAAGCCTTGCCGCCCTCGCGCCACAATCCGGCACCCTGCGGCACGTAGCGTGCCGCGTGCTGGCGCATGTAGTCGAAGCGGCAGTGGTGCAGGATCGCCTTCCAGGCCGCGTCGCGCACAGGAATCTCCAGGAACGCTGCGATGCGGCGTATCTGTCCCGGCAAGTCGTGCAGGAGGTCGGCGTAGTGCACCAGCAGCACGTTCGGCTGTGTGCGCTGCTGCCACCAGCTGCGCACGCCCTCCCAGAATGGCCAGAACGGTGCACCGTCGTGCGCCAGCCAGTACGCCACGTACTCATCCACCGGCAGGCTCGGCGGCGGCACCACGCGCAGCTTGCCGGGCTCTCCCGCGCCAGCGTCCAGGCGCGCTTGCGCGTCCTGGCTCACCGCGCACTGGTGGTCGTACAGGCTCAGCGCGATGTCGCGGCCGTCGCGGCCGATATACAGGTATTTGGCGCGCGCACTGATCACCAGCGCATCGGCCGGCAGGTGGGTCTTGATAAAACGCCGATGGGTCTGCGCCTGCAGCAGCGCGAGTTTGCTGGCGCGGTTCGGATGCACGCTGTCCAGCCACGGTGAGAGACGCGAAACGTCGACGTCTGCCGCACCTTCGAAGATCAGTTGGGCGACGATCTGTTGCAGCCAGGTGGTGCCGGCCTTGGCATAACTGGCGATGACGATGTCGCCGTGCCGGAACGCCAGCTCGTTCCACGCTGCGGAATCGAAAAAGCGGTTGGGATATTCGCGGGTCTTGGCGAATGCGGTGGAGTCAGCCATGCGGAGGTTCTGGAGGGTAGGAGAGGGACGCGGCTATGGCAGCGTGCGAGGTAAGGGCCACACTGGCCGTGCGCGGCCGCAGGGCGATGCGGACGTCGAGCGGGCGCAGCACCAGCGCCGGAAACGGCGTGGGCCGCGCATCCGCCGCCAGGTGCAGCGTGCGCAGACGCAACAGGCTGGCGACGACAACGGTCATCTGCACCTGCGCCAGCATGCTGCCGATGCAACTGCGCGGGCCGCCGCCGAACGGGAAGTAGGTGTAGCGCGCTGGTGCATGTGCGGCCGTCTGCAACCAGCGTGCAGGCACGAAGCGCTCCGGTTCGGCAAAGTGACGCGGATCGCGCTGCACCACCCATTGACTGACGATCAGCTGGGTGCCGCGCGGGACCGCGAAGCCGTCCAGGGTAGTGTCGCGCTGCGCGATGCGCGCGGTCATCCATGCCGGCGGATACAGGCGCATGGCTTCCTTCACGCAGGCGCGGGCCAGCGGCAGGCGCTCGATGAGGGCATCGCCGCAGGCGTCATCGGATGCGGCGTCGAGGTCGGTGGCCGCGTCGGCTTCCTCTGCGACTGCCTGCGCGAGCGATGGATGCTGTGCCAGCAGCAACAAGGTCCAGGTCAGCCCGGCCGCCATCGGTTCCAGCGCAGACATCAGCATCGCCGCAGCCTCGTCGCGCCGCCAGTCGCTGCGGCCATGCGGATCGTCGCGGCGGAGCAGTTCGAGCATCGAGTCGGTGCCGGCAGGACGCGACGTATCGAGAATCTGCGCCAGCGCCACGTCCAGCGCTCCGCGCGCGGCAGTCAGCCGGCGCTTGCCGACGCTCGGCCACCAGGCCGGCGCTGCGGACGGCGTCCGCGTCTGTTGCAGGATCGCATCGACCATCGGCAGCATCCGCAGCAGCGCCGGAGCCTGCGTCGCATCGCCGAGCAAGAAGCCGGCGCCGAGCTGCGCGCACAGCGCGGTCGTGGTCGGGCGCAGATCCTGCGCAGGGTCTGTGTCGTCATGCGTTCGCAGCAAGGCCTGCGTCGCAGCGGACGCCTGTATGGCGTAGGCGCGCACCAAGCTGGCGCGGAAGGCGGGTTGTAGCGTCCGTCGCTTGTGCCGCCACTGGGTACCGTCGCTGTTCATGACCGACGCGGGAAATGCGGCGCGACGCGCGCGCGGGTCCGGATCGGTCTTGGCATAAAGAGCCCCATCGTCGCCGAGGACCTGGGCGATGGTCGCCGGTGCTGCGAGGAGATAGGTACGCTCGGCGATCCGCACCACATCGCCGTAAGTGCGTGCACTGGCTTGCAGGAAGCCCAGCGGATCTGCGGTGAATGCCTCTCGATTGCCGAACGCCCAGTGTCCCCGAGGCCCGGGCGGAAGCCGTCCTGTCTCGGTCACGCGCAGCACCATTCGGGCACACGCCACTGCATCATGCCGATTGCCGCATGTCGGTCGCGATAGCAGCCGGCGAACGCGTGCATGCTGCGCTCCAAGGTCTCGAAGCGAGGGGCGCGAGAGGAAGGCGGATCGCCTCCTCGCGCGCGGATGCCACGCGACGGTGGCGGACGGATCAATAGGTGTAGATGTAGCCCAGCTTGCGGGCGCCGAAGCTCTGGACCCAACGCGACAGCGATCTAAAAAATACTTTCATGGCGATACTCCTGATTGAAGAAGAGAGCCTGTTGCGGTGATCGCCGCTGCATCGGCGAGGCAGCCACGAGAAAAACATCCCCGCCCGGAGCGGGCCACGCAAGCGAAAGACTAAAGCGTAAAGACTAAAGCGTGCTCAACTGCGGATGCGTCATGTGCCGATTCTTGACGCCTGTCACGCGCGGGATGGTATCGCCGCGATCAGCTGGCCAAGGAAGGCGCACCCATCGATGCGGACTGGGGCGTGGTCGGTTGTCTTTACACCGCTGAGCCGGACGAAATCCCGATGACGCCGATCACCATGTTGCGCAATGCGCTAGGCGTGGAAGAGGGCGGCTCGGGCGTGCCGCTGGACCGCGACGCGTATCGGCGCAGCGTGGCATTTTGGGAGGCTAACGCGAACTGGCGGCCGTGAGAACTTTGTGTGCAACTGCGCAGCGCAGATTTTGTGGCGCGATGCCGCATTAGCAACGCGCCCACCGGACGGGCATATAGCGATGTAGCAGCATTGGGGCAAGGACATCCCCGTAGCGCGTGAACCTGCACCAGACCCGCAGTGCTTAGCCTTAACTGCAGATACGCAGTGCATGGCATGTGACGTAAACACAGAACGGGCGCCCCAAGCGCCCGTTCTGTGTTCAATCGAGACCCGGCTTGTCAGCGCGATGGCGCGTGCTGGGTCTGCATCTGTTCCTGTGCCTGCCGCTGTTGTGGGTCTGCATCCAGTGCCTGGCTCTGCCGTGTACTCGACTGCAGGTCGTGATTCACCGCCTGCGAAAAGTCGATATAGGTACGCTGGGCAGCAGGATCGTTCGGCTGGCCCTGCACTGCGAACAAGCCCTGGTTATCCAGGCGCGCTACCACCGTATCGATTCTGCTCATGCCGGCGACCTTGGATTCAAAGGCCACCTGTCCTGCCGCGTTCTCCAGTTGGTCGCGATCCTTGAACAGCGGCGTCAGGCCGCCCTGGCGACGCTGCTCTTCCAGCGTTTCGAGTTTTTCCGCGGCCTGCTGGAAGCGTGGGTTGTCTGGATGTCCCGGGGTTGCCATGGTCGGCTCGGCGACTTTCTGTTCCTGCTCCGCCTGTTGTTGGACGGCGGCATCCAGGGCGCTGAGCGTGCCGCGCCCGACCTTGCCGTCCACGGTCAGCTGGTGGTCGCTCTGGAACTGCTGCACCGCCTGCAAGGTGCTGGAACCGAAGTGCCCGTCGGGCACCAGTGGCGCACCATCCTTACCCAGGTAGCCCAGGTCGGCGAGTTTCTGCTGCATGGCCTGTACGTTGTCACCGCGCGCACCGCTGACCAGCACTGCGCCCGCCGCCGGCGCGCCTGGCGTTGAGGGTGAACCATGCGAGGGTGTGGCAGTGGGCGTGATACCCATCTGGGTCATCGCGGTGTCGAAGCGTGCATCACGACTGGTGACTGCGCCCGGCGACTCGATGCCGTACTTGGTCGATTCAACGAAGGTCTGCACATCGGCGCGGGTCGGCGGATTGCCGGCGTGAATCTTGCCGCCTTGCAGCGTGACTTCGTTGCCGGCCAGGTAGCTGACGAACTGCGGCCCCATGCTGCCGAACTGGTTGTCGTAGTCAGCCATGGCAAGCTGCAATTCCGGGTTTGCAGCGATGGCATCGGCAGCGGCAGGATTGGTTGCACGAACGCGTGTAATCGCGTCGTCCACGCGTTCGATCGCACTGTCCAGTTTGGTGTTGGTGAACTGGTCGATGGTGGCCTTGGGAATGGCCTGCAATTTTGCATCCAGCGCGCTCAGTTGCTGGCTGCTCAGGCCGCCTTGTTGGGAAAGCAGGGCGATGTCATCGGTGTTGAAACCGTTGTCGCGCAGGAAGCGTTGCGCCTGAGGGTTCCTGCCCACATCGAACTGCACCAGTCCGAAGGAGTACGTGCTGCTGCCCTTCTGGGCGTACGAGAAGTGGTCTAGGTGGCGCGTATTGCCTCCCAGTTCGGTATTCAGATAGAGCGTGCTCAGCTGCTCGCGAGTGATCGTGGATTCCGTTGCCATGGTGGTGTTCCTTCGGGTGGGCGGGAGCGGGGTTCAGCCGGCGCAGTGCTGCTGTGTGAAAGCCACCAGCTGCGCGACGGCTCTGTCGCCGTAGGCGGCCGGGGCCGGTTCGACTACAAAGTTTCCTATCATTTGGTTGCTGCAGACCTGTACGTTGCTCTTGCCGGCCGCGCTCTGCAGTGTGCAATTGGCGGCAAACAGATCATTGCCGCCCGCAGTCCCCGCAGACAGGTTGGTCGCTGCCGTGCAGCCAATCAGAGTGCCCTTCTGGGAATTCTGGCCCATCAGTGTGTTGAAATTGGCTAATTGACTGTTGGCGTCGCGCAGTTTCATCACGTCCACGCAGTCCTTCTGTCCTTCCACTGCAACACAGCTAGCCTGGTCGGCCAACGCGGTGCGGGTGGCCGACATGATTTGGATGCGGTCGGCGTAGACCTGCTTCAGGCACTGTGCGTCAGCGCAGAGGTCACGGGTGTGCTGCTGCCAGTGTTCTTGTTCTGACTGCAGTTTCGCCTTGCCTGCGGCATCGAGCGTGTCACGCGCGGTAGCGCTGGCCTTGGCCAAGTCGGTGTCCAGACGCGCCAGGGCCGGGTCCTTGCAGACCATTGCCTGCACTGGTGAGGCGTTAGTTGCAGCCGCGCAGGCTGGGGGGGCGGTACTAGCATCTGCGGCGACGCTGCCGGTCTTGTCGGCAGTGCTGGTCGCCTGGGCGTCGCTGGACGGCGATGTGCAGGCCGCCAACAGCGCCAGCAGGCAAAGGGACATCACGGGTTTGCTTGCCCGGGTAATGTGTTGGGTTGTGCTGCGCTGCATTGTCTTTCCTTTGGTGGTGGGCGTCCTGGCGCATCCTGTGGGCGGCGGGGTATCGTTCGAACTTTCGGACGTAAGCGCCATGGCTACCGCGCCCGGTGGCGAGCCAATTAGCCTACCACCCGGACGCGATCATCTTTGTCGAGATTGCAGGACCTACATGCGAGGAGGTCGCCTGTCTGACGGCACGTTGATCGGTTACCCAAACCGCAAAATGAGCGGCTAAAGGTGCCCTTCTTTGCTGAGATGCAATATCAGCCAATGCCCAGCACAGGTATGTGAGGCGCAGCCCAGGTCACCGTGATCATGGCGCCATGCACCAACCCCTGCTATCTGAGCTGCGCGAAGATGGCGGCCGGTGGCCGTGGCCAGCCCGCGGGTGCATAGGCAAACGGAAGTTGCAGCGAATGCAGCAGGCTGAACATTGCGGCCTGCTGCTGGGGTGTACGAAGTCCAGTGCGATGCCGTCATTCGTTGCAGTACCTTGCATCAGTAGCTGCTGATAGACGGCGCCGGGCGCGCATACGACATGGATCTGGTGATCCAGCACCGCACTGACATGATTCACCGGGTGCGACCCTCGCTTACAGTTCGCTAAGGATCTGGGCGCGGCGCTGGGTGTATTCGGCGTCGGTAATCAGCTGCTGCGATTTGAGCCGATTGAGTTCGTCCAGCCGGGATTGCGTGGTCGTCGCCGCTGTCGTATTTCCTGCAATTGCACCAGGCTTGCGTGATGCGCGTTTGACGGCCCAGACGATGATGCTGATGACGGCAGCGATCATGCCAAAAAATACCAGAACAACGATCCAATGCCAGATGCTGAAGTTACCCATGCGATGTCCTTTTTGAGATGGGGTGAAAGCGGGCGACTCGCTTTGCCGCAGTGGTGTGCAGGCAAGGCCACGCCACTCCTGGGCTGTACGTTACACCACGGCGCCGGAAGAGATCCCTACGGCGCGGGTCACGCTGTGTGACGCGCTGGAGCAGAAGGCGGCTTGGCCGTACCGTTTGACCGCGACTGCTACAGGTGCGTCGTGGAATTCTGGCAGAACAATATAAATCGGCAACCATGTTGGTGGTCACGGTGCTGGTGTTTCATGCATCCGGGGATCGGCGAAACAAGTGCGCCTGCATGCCAACGAATGCACTACGGATGTCGGCCTCGGTTTCATGCGTCGCGTGCATAGCCGGCCTCGCGTTGCGCGCGCAGCGCCATCACGATCACCGTATCGGTCACATCCACATAGCGATACACCGCCACGTACCCATGCGAGCCGCGGCCCATCACCAGTTCGCTGTGGTCTGCATGCACCGGTCGGCCGATCAACGGATTGCCTGCCAGCACATCGAACGCGCTGACGATCTCCTCGGGTCTTTCTGCTGCATGCACGCTCTCGTGGTCGCGCAAATGCGCGTCGATCCGCTCCAGATCCTCGATCACGCCTGTGACAAGGCGGATGTGTGTCACCTCAGCTTTCCAGCTTGCGCGCCACCGGCCGATTCGCAGGCTTTCCTGCGACCCGGGCCTTGAAATAGGTGCGCGCCTCGTCCCACGGAATGGTCTCACCCGTCTCCAGAAATTCGGACCAACGCTGATCGGCCTGGGCGCGGAAGTCGGCGCGACGCTCCGCCAGTTCGGCCTTCTAGGCGATGGCTTCCAGGATGAAGTTGTGCGCCGTGGTGCCGGCTGCTTCCGCGGCCTTGGCGACGCGGGCCTTGAGCGCGTCCGGCAGGCGGATGGTGGTGGTGCCCATGCGGGGCTCCAAGGCGTTGCGGTTCGCGTGAAACGTAGCGCAGATGTGATACAGGGGGGCCGAGCGCTCAGTCAGCGGGCCGGAGAACGCGGTTTTGCGCAGCAGAATTGCCGGAGACGCTCTATATCGGGGAGGTGTTGCCGGTGCGCGGGGATGGCGATTGAAGCGCGTTCCTGGAGACCGTCTTGCATTAGGGAATCTCTGAATAACTCGTTGCCCAGCGAGAGAGAGTTGCAATCTAGCCTAATCACGACAATCGCCGGCGCTTAAAATCAAGCACTTGCGCGTGATTTAGTCTGTCCAAGGCATTGATCGGAAGCCTATGAAAGATTTGTTCAGAGTTTCCTTAGCACTGCATGTACATCATCTCTTGGGCATCGACGCGCAAGGTCGCACTGCCGTTCGGCAGGCGCCGGGTCGCGCGGTACTCCTTCCGCTTTTGGGCAGCGCTGCTGGCAGCACCAATCACGGCGCGTTTGGTCTGTTGATCTCTTAAAAAAAACGGGCGCCTTGCGGCGCCCGTTTCTCAAACACGCATTTGCCTGGGCGATCACTCGCCCCATCACTCAGTAACGGTAATGATCCGGCTTGTACGGGCCGGCCACGTCCACGCCGAGATAATCGGCCTGGTCCTTGGTCAGGGTGGTCAGCTTGACGCCGATCTTTTCCAGGTGCAGGCGGGCCACTTCCTCGTCCAGGTGCTTGGGCAGGATGTAGACCTTCTTCTCGTAGGTGTCGCGCTTTTCCCACAGGTCGATCTGCGCCAGGGTCTGGTTGGCGAACGAGTTGGACATCACGAAGCTCGGGTGGCCGGTGGCGCAGCCCAGGTTCACCAGGCGGCCGTCGGCCAGCAGGAAGATCGCGTTGCCGTTGCCGAACACGTACTTGTCGACCTGCGGCTTGATGTTGATCTTCTCCACGCCCTTGAGTGCATTCAGCGCATCGACCTGGATCTCGTTGTCGAAGTGGCCGATGTTGCACACGATGGCCTGGTCTTTCATCGCCTGCAGGTGCTCGACGGTGATGATGTCCTTGTTGCCGGTGGTGGTGACATAGATGTCGCCGCGGCCCAGGGTGGATTCGATGGTGTTGACCTCGTAGCCTTCCATCGACGCCTGCAGGGCGCAGATCGGGTCGATCTCGGTCACGATGACGCGGGCGCCATAGTTACGCAGCGAGGCGGCGCTGCCCTTGCCCACGTCACCGTAGCCGCAGACCACCGCGACCTTGCCGGCCAGCATCACGTCCATCGCGCGCTTCAGGCCATCGGCCAGCGACTCGCGGCAGCCGTAGAGGTTGTCGAACTTGCTCTTGGTGACCGAGTCGTTGACGTTGATGGCCGGGATCAGCAGCTTGCCGGCTTCGGCGATCTGGTACAGGCGGTGCACGCCGGTGGTGGTCTCTTCGGAGACGCCCTTCCAGTCCTTGACCACGCGGGCCCAGTAACCCGGGCGCTCGACGGCCACGCGCTTGAGCAGCGCCTTGATCACGCCTTCTTCGTGCGAAGACGCCGGCTCGTCGACCCAGGTGCTGCCGTTTTCGAGCTCATAGCCCTTGTGGATCAGCAGGGTGACGTCGCCGCCGTCGTCCACCACCAGCTCCGGGCCGGTCTGGGTGCCGTCGGGCAGGGTGAAGGTCAGCGCATCCAGGGTGCAGTCCCAATACTCTTCCAGCGTCTCGCCCTTCCAGGCGAACACAGGCGTGCCGCTCACCGCAATGGCGGCGGCAGCGTGATCCTGGGTGGAGAAAATGTTGCACGAGGCCCAGCGCACGTTGGCGCCGATGTCCTTGAGCGTTTCGATCAGCACGGCGGTCTGGATGGTCATGTGCAGCGAGCCGGTGATGCGCACGTCCTTCAGCGGCTTGCTGGTGGCGTGCTTGCGGCGGATCGACATCAGGCCCGGCATTTCGTGCTCGGCGATGTCCAGCTCCTTGCGGCCCCAATCGGCCAGGGAGAGGTCGGCGACCTTGAAGTCGTCGTTTGCAGCGGTTTTTGCGACAGCGTTCATGCAATTGCTCCGGTAGGCAGACGAATGTCTGCAATTCCGGGCGCCGTTGAACGAGAAATCCCTGTCGAGCCTGGCCGTATGTGTCTGCACGGTTGGTGCAGTTGGCAGATCGATCTGCCATAGCGGTCGCAGCGCCCCTCGACGAGGGTCTGATTATATCGGCAGCACCCCCGTCCGGCATGAATTGCCGCACACCCCAACCAACGGCAGGGGGAGCGGCCGACGGACGGCTGCTATGGTCCGGGGTCGATCCAGAGCGGGGAACGGACATGCAGGCCAAACGGAAAGCGCACCACGGGTACCGGCACGGTGATGAGGGGCGCGGCATGCCGGCGCTCGATGCGTCGCCGCTCGCCAGGCCCGGCGGCCATCTGCTCGACGGTGTGGTGACCGGCCGGGCGCTGGCGCGTGCGCTGTTGCTGACGTTCCTGAGTGCGCCGCTGCTGGCCTCGGCGGCCGGCGTGCCGGCATCACCGCCAGCGGCAGCGGCAGCGGCAAGCAGCGGTTATCGGCTGCCCTCCAAGGCCTTGCAAGCGGTAGTGGATGCGCCGCGCGCGCCGCTGCTGCAGTTGTCGCCCAAACGCGACCTGGCCGCGATGCTGCAATTGCCGACACTGCCGGATATCGCCGAAGTGGCCCAGCCCGAGCTCAAGCTGGCGGGCGTACGCATCCACCCCAAGACCCATGCGGCCAGTCGCTTCTCCTTCGCCAGCAAGCTGTGGCTGCTGGCGGTGGCGGACGGGAGCGAGCGCCAGATTGCCGGGCTGCCGTCGCCGTTGTCGCTGGCGGACCAGAGCTGGTCGCCGGATCAGCGCTATCTGGCGTTCCGTCGCGAAGATGCCGCCAGCGGCGCCAACGAGCTGTGGCTGGTGGACGTGGCCGCCGGGCAGGCGCGGCGCCTGGTGGCCGGCTTGAACACCAGCGTCAACGACGAGCTGCGCTGGTTGCCCGATGGCAGCGGGTTGCTGCTGCAACGGCAAGTGGACGGGCAGGGTGCACCGCCCGCGCGCGATGCGACACCGGACGGCCCGGCGATCCAGCAGACCAGCGCCGCGGCCGGAGTGCGCTCGCTGCCGACCTATCAGGACCTGCTGCGCAACGAGGCCGATGCGCGCGTGTTCGAGCACTACGCCACCGGCCAGCCGATCATCGTCACGGTGAGCGGGCAGGTGCGCCCGATTGCCGCGCCCGGCATCTACCTCAACCTCTCGGTATCGCCGGATGGCCGTTACATCCTGAGCGAACGCAGCGAGCGGCCGTTCTCGTATCTGGTGCCGGTGGACAACTTCGCCCGACGTATCGAGGTGCTGGATCTGCAGGGCAAGCTGGTGCGCCAGATCGCCCAGTTGCCCTTGGTGGAAGGCCTGCCGACCGGCAACGACGCGGTGCCCACCGGCGTGCGCGATATCGCCTGGCGCGCCGATGCGCCGGCCACGCTGGTGTGGGCCGAGGCACAGGACGGCGGCGACCCGGCACGCGAGAGCAAGATCCGCGATGCGGTGCGGATGCAGGCAGCGCCGTTCACGCGTGCGCCGGTGACGCTGGCGCAGCTGGGAAGCCGATTCGAAGGCATCCAGTGGGGCCGTGGCGATTTGGCGATCCTGAGCGAAAGCTGGTGGAAGACCCGCCGTATCAAACAATGGCGCATCGCCCCCGATCAGCCCAAGCAAGCGCCCGAGCTGCTGTGGGACCGCTCCTCGCAGGATCGCTACAACGACCCGGGAACCCCGGCGACGGTGGCCGACGGCAAGGGCCATCCGCTGCTGCAGACCAGCGCCGATGGCAATAGCCTGTTTCTGCTCGGCAAGGGCGCCTCGCCGGAAGGCGACCGCCCGTTTGTGGATCGCTTCGATCTGCGAAGCAAGCGCGCCACGCGGTTGTTCCATTCGCAGGCACCCACCTATTCCGCGCCACTGGCGCTGCTGGATGCGCAAGGCACGCAGCTGCTGCTCAGCCGCGAATCGCCTGAAGAACCGGCCAACTACTTCGTGCAGGCACTGGGCGATGCGGCGCCTGCACCGCGTGCGTTGACGCAGTTCGCACATCCATTGCCGCAGTTGCGTGGCGTGCAGAAGGAGCAGATCCGCTACAAGCGTGCCGATGGCGTGGACCTCACCGCCACGTTGTTGCTGCCGCCCGGTTACGACCCCAAACGCGACGGCCCGCGGCCGCTGCTGATGTGGGCCTACCCGGGCGAGTTCAAAAGCGCCGACACCGCCAGCCAGGTCACCGACTCGCCGTATCGTTTCAATGCGATCAGCTATTGGGGGCCGCAGGCATTTCTGGCGATCGGCTATGTGGTGCTCAACAACCCGACCATGCCGATCGTCGGCGAAGGCGATGCCGAACCCAACGACACCTACGTGCCGCAGCTGATCGCCGATGCGCAGGCGGCGGTGGATGAAGTGGTGCGGCGTGGGGTTACCGACCGCGCGCGCATCGCCATCGGCGGGCATTCGTATGGCGCTTTCATGACCGCGAATCTGCTCGCGCACACGCGCCTGTTCAAGGCCGGTATCGCACGCAGCGGCGCCTACAACCGCACGCTCACCCCGTTCGGCTTCCAGGCCGAAGAACGCAACTACTGGCAGGCGCAATCGGTGTATCAGGCGATGTCGCCATTCAACTACGCCGACAAGATCAAGGATCCGCTGCTGCTGATCCACGGCCAGGACGACAACAACACCGGCACCTTCCCGATCCAGAGCGAGCGCATGTTCGCCGCGATCAAGGGCCTGGGCGGCACCGCGAAGCTGGTGATGCTGCCCAACGAATCGCATGCGTATCGCGCGCGGCAATCGATCCTGCAGATGCTGGCCGAGAGCGAGCAGTGGTTGAACAGCAATCTTGGCGAGCCGGTGAAGGAGACCGGCGCTCCGCGCACGCGTTGATCGAGGGTGCGGAGCTGCGCGCGATGAGGTGTTACCGATCAAGCCTCGTCGCGCCCGGGTGCGCTCCTACGAGGGCGGTGCCTATGTGTTCGCAGGATGCGTGTGGGGTGCAGTGCGGAGGTGCGCTGCAGGCTTGCGTCGGCGTGCGAGATCGGAGAGTGCGTCGATCACGCCTCGTCGCGCCCTGGTGCGCTCCTACGAGTGGGGTTGCCTATGTGGTCGCAGGATGCGTGTGGTGCGCATTGCGGAGATGTGCTGCAGGCTTGCGTCGGCGTGCGCGATCGGAGAGTGCGTTGATCAAGCCTCGTCGCGCCCGGGTGCGCTCCTACGAGGGCGGTGCCTATGTGGTCGCACGATGCGTGTGGCGCGCAGTGCAGAGTGGCGCTGCAAGCGTGCGTTGGCGTACGTGATCGGAGAGTGCGTCGATCACGCCTCATCGCGGCCGGGTGCGTTCCTGCGAGGGCGGTTGTCTATGTGTTCGCACGATGCGTGTGGCACGCAGTGCGGAGGGGCGCTGCACGTGTGCATCGGCGTGCGTGATCGGAGAGTGCGTCGATCACGCCTCGTCGCGCCCGGGTGCGCTGCTACGCAAGTCGTCGTGCTTGGGTGCGATGGTTCGTGCTGAAACCGTCGCGCTTGTCGCAACCCTCTAATCCTTTTGGGTTAGTCTTCGACGACTTTGCGCTTTGATGAGGGTGTGCGTTTCCGATGAACGAGTACCGCAGCAGTCTTGTGTTCGCTACCCCCGATCTTCCCTTGCGCGACGATGTGCGTCGCCTGGGTGCACTGGTTGGCGATCTGCTCGCCGAGCAGGTGTCTGCGGAATTCCTCGATGAAATCGAACGCGTCCGTACCACCGCCATTGCGCGGCGCGAGAGCGATGCGCCGCCCTCCACGCTGAGCGAGCAGCTGACCGGGCGTGAGCCGCGCGATGCCGAGTCGCTGGTGCGGGCCTTCAGTACGTATTTTCAGGTGGTCAACATCGCCGAGCGCGTGCATCGCATCCGCCGCCGCCGCGAGTACCAGCGCAGCGGCATCGATACGCCGCAGCCCGATGGCCTGCACGATGCTCTGCGCCGGCTCAAGGCGCAGGGCGTGACGCTGGAAGAACTCAGCGAGTGGCTACCGCGCATCGACGTGGAGCCGGTGTTCACCGCGCACCCGACTGAAGCGGTACGCCGCGCGCTGCTGGAAAAAGAACAGCTGATGGTCGCCAGCCTGGTCGACAACCTCGACGGCATGCGCACGCCCAACGAGCGCGCCAGCGATGCGGCGCGTTTTCGTATGGCTCTGACCGCTTCGTGGCAGACCGCCGATTCCTCGCCGGTGCGTCCCACCGTGGACGACGAACGCGAGCACGTTGGGTTCTATCTCACCCAGGTGCTCTATCGCGTCATCCCGGTGATGTACGAAACCCTCGAACACGCCATCGAAGAAACCTACGGCAGCGTGCCGACCCTGCCGCGCCTGCTGCGCTTCGGTACCTGGGTGGGCGGCGATATGGACGGCAATCCCAATGTGGATGCCACCACCATCGCCGGCACGCTGGATGCGCAGCGCCGCGCGGTGCTGGACCGCTATCAGAAAGAACTCTGGCAACTGGCCAGCCTGCTCAGCCAGTCGACCACGCTGGTGGCGGTGAGCCCGGCGTTGAACGCGCAACTGGAGCGTTACCGCGCTTTGTTGCCGGACGCTGCCGCACGCTCGCGCCCACGCCACGGCGACATGCCGTACCGGCTGCTCAACGACCTGATGCGCGCGCGTCTGCAGGCCACGCTGGACGATGCCGATGGCGCCTACAGCGCACCATCGGAACTGGAACACGATCTGCAACTGATCCTGGACAGCCTGCAGGCCAACAAGGGTCTGCACGCCGGCTGGTTTGCGGTGCGCCGGCTGTTGTGGCGCGTGCGCAGCTTCGGGTTCCATCTGGCGCGGCTGGATGTGCGTCAGGAATCGAGCGTGCATGCGCGCGCTGTGGCCGATGCGTTGGGCCAGGACGACTGGGACGCGCAGGACGCCACACAACGCGCCGCGTTGCTTGGCCCGTACGCGTCCGGCGAACAGGCATTGCCGCAAGTGGACGATGAAGGCAACGCGCGGCTGGATGCGGTGTTCGCCGCACTTGCCGATGCACGCACGCGCCACGGCGCCGATGCGCTGGGCAGTTACATCATCTCGATGGCGCATAACCGCGCCGATGTGCTCACCGTGCTCGCCCTGGCGCGGCGTGGTGGCTTGATCGATGACGCCGGTGCGGTGCCGCTGGATATCGTCCCGCTGTTCGAAACCGTGGACGATCTGCGTGGCGGCACCGGCACCGTGCAGGACCTGTTGGCCGACCCGGTGTACCGCCAGCACTTGGCCGCGCGTGGCGATACACAGATGGTGATGCTGGGCTATTCGGACAGCGGCAAAGATGGCGGCATCGCGGCCTCGCGCTGGGGCCTGCAGCGCGCGCAGGTCGAGCTGCTGGAAGCAGCCGCCGAACTTGGTGTGCGTCTCACGTTTTTCCATGGCCGCGGCGGCTCGATCGCCCGTGGCGGCGGCAAGACCAGCCGCGCGCTGGATGCCGCGCCGCGCGGCAGCGTCGATGGTCGTTTGCGCGTCACCGAGCAGGGCGAGGTGATCCATCGCAAGTACGGCATTCGCGCGCTGGCACTGCGCTCGCTGGAGCAGATGACCGGCGCGGTGTTGCTGTCCAGCCTGCGTCCGCGCGCACCCGAGCCGCGCGAAGACAACTGGCGGCCGGTGATGGATCTGGTTGCCGAACGCAGCACGGTGGCGTATCGCGCCTTCGTCGGTGCGCCGGATTTCATGCAGTACTTCCGCCTGGCCACGCCGATCGATGTGATCGAGCGTATGACGCTGGGCTCGCGTCCATCGCGTCGCTTGGGCCAGGACGCGGCGCTGTCGAATCTGCGCGCGATTCCGTGGGTGTTTGCCTGGAGCCAGGCGCGTGCGGTCATTCCGGGTTGGTACGGCGTGGGCAGCGGCTTGCAGGCGGCGGTGGATGCCGGGCATGAAGACAGCTTGCGCGAGATGGCGCAGGACTGGCCGTTCTTCCGCACCTTCCTGGACGACATCGCCATGGTGCTGTCCAAGGGCGACCTCAACATCGCCGAACTGTTCTCGCGCTTGTCGGGCGACCTGCACACGCGGTTTTTCCCGCAGATTCGCGACGAACTGGCGCTGACCAAGCGCTGGGTCAAGGCGCTGCTGCAACAGCAATCGTTGCTGCAGCACGACCCGCGGCTGGCGTTGTCGATCCGCCTGCGCAACCCCTATATCGACCCGATCAGCGTGTTGCAGGTCGACCTGCTGCAACGCTGGCGTGCCACCGATGGCGAAGACGACGACTTGCTGCGCGCGCTGGTCGCCTGCGTCAACGGCGTCTCGCAAGGTGTGCAGAACACCGGCTGATCCGACCGGCTGATCCGACCGTTGGTCGGAGAAGGGGCGGAATCGTCAAGCGGACTCTGGCGTTAACGGACAAATCTGTCCGATAATGCCGGGATGACGACTCCCCGCCCTGATGCCGCGCTTCGCCGCCGGCAGATTCTCGATGCAGCCGACGAAGTGTTCAGCGAACACGGCGTCAATGCCCCGTTGGAACTGGTGGTGGAGCGTGCCGGCCTTGGCCGCGCCACCCTGTACCGCAATTTCCCGGACCGCGAGGCACTGATGACCGCCTTGATGGCGCGCGGGCTGGATGGCCTGGAGCGGTTGGCCGCCGATCTGGCCGACCGACCGGATGGGTTGGCCGTGTTGCTGCACGACGTGGCCGAGCACATCGCCCAGTCTGCGCCGCTGGTGGATTTCTGGCGCTCGATGGAGCGCGCAAACCCGGCGGTGGAAGCGGCCGACCGGCGCGCGGTGGCGATCTTCCTGCCGTTCGTGCACCGCGCCCGCGACGCCGGCCTGTGCCGGGCCGATGTCGACGACGAGCAACTGCTGCTGGTGATCGACATGCTGGGCAGCTGCCTGCGCGGTCACGACGAAGCGGAACGCAAACGTCTGGCGCATCGCTCGGCGGACCTGCTGATGCACGCGCTGGGCATGCACGTGCCGGAAGGCGGCACTCGATGACACCGGCCACCCGCGCGGTGATCGGCCGCTGGGCGCTGCGCGCGCTGCTGGTGCTGGCGGCGCTGTGGGGCGGCCTGGCGATCTATTTCGCGCTCACCGGCAACGCCTTGGTGCGTGGTGGCTGGGTGGCATCGTGGTGCGCGATGGCGTTGGCCGCGTTGTGGGGCTTGCGCCGTGGCCGCGAAAACTGGGC
The DNA here is from genome assembly GCF_035012785.1 of Xanthomonas sp. WHRI 8932A. Classification (NCBI taxonomy): domain Bacteria; kingdom Pseudomonadati; phylum Pseudomonadota; class Gammaproteobacteria; order Lysobacterales; family Lysobacteraceae; genus Xanthomonas; species Xanthomonas sp. WHRI 8932A. The sequence goes on along the minus strand of NZ_JAYGQQ010000004.1, from coordinate 350,344 downwards.
CCTGGTGGGCATCTTCGGTGCCGCGTTCGTGGTGCTGGCGGTGTCGTGGGGGTTCATGCAGCCCAGCCAGGACCGCGACTGGGCCGACGATGTCGCCCAGCGTCTGCAACCGGAGGTGCACGGCAACATCGTCACCCTGCACAACGTGCGTAATTTCGATTGGCATAGCGAAACCAACTACGTCCCGCGTTGGGAAACCCGCCAGTACGATCTGGATCGCCTGGTCAGCGCCGATCTGGCGTTGTCGTACTGGATGGGCCCGGCGATTGCGCACACGCTGGTGTCGTTCGGTTTCGACGACGGCTCGCACGTGGTGTTTTCGCTGGAAATCCGCAAGGAGCGTGGCGAGTCGTTTTCTGCGGTGGGCGGCTTCTTTCGCAGCTTCGAAGAAACCCTGGTGGCCGCCGACGAGCGCGACATCCTGCGCGTGCGCACCAATGCGCGCGGCGAAGACATGTATCTGTATCGCCTGGCCATTCCCAAGGCCGGCCTACGCCGCATGTTCATGGGCTACGTGGGGCTGGCCAACGATTTGAATCGCAAGCCGGCCTTCTACAACACGCTGACCAGCAACTGCACCACGATCGTGTTCGCCCTGGTGCGCCAGCTGCAGCCCACCTTGCCGCTGGATCACCGCTTGCTGCTGTCCGGCTACGCCGATGAATATGCGTACGACCATCACGGGCTGATGCCGGGTTACGACTTTGCGACGTTGAAGCAGCGTGGACATTTCACCGCGCGTGCCATCGCCGCCGACACCGCGGTGGACTTTTCCAAACGCATCCGCGCCGGCATGCCGCAGGCGCCAGCGCCCGGCGCGTCGACGAGTGCAGCGCGGTGATGTTGCACAGGCGTCTGCGTCGCACGGCCATGGGGTTGGCGGCGGTACTGACGTGCATGTGGTTGAGTGGCTGCGCGATGGTCACAGTGCAATCGCGCAACAGTGGCGACTACATCGCGCAGACGCGTGGCGATGTGCTCAGCACCGGTGCGCTCAGTCAGGCCGGCAGCGAGACCTTGCAGGTGGCTGGGCTGCAACCCAAGACGTGCCGCAAGCAACCGCTGCCTTGCGTGCAGCAGCTCACGAATGTGGCGGGTATCGGCGATGAGCGCCGCCTCGCCACGCAAGCCGAATTGTGGACCGCGCACGCGATCGACCTGAGCGGTCGCCACCCGGCGCAGATGAGCGACGCAGCGGTGCAGGCCTGGCTGGAAGCCGCGCGGCATGCCTACGCCTATCTGTTCTTTACCGCGCGTGCGCCGAGTGCGCGCGCATTCGAAAACCGCCAGACGCAGGTGCGCGACTACTACAACTACGCCGTGCAACAGGTGGTCGAGCGTTTGTTCGCGCGCGCCCAGCAGGCCGGTGTCACCGTGCCCACACCGACGCAGGTGGGCCGTTGGCAGGTGGCCGTCGATATGTCCGCGTATCGGCTGCCGGGTGGCGGCAATACGCCGCGTGCGATCTTTGCCGCTTCGGCGCTGCGCTTCAATGGATTGCGCAGCACTTACCGCCGCGATGGCTTCGGTGCCGAACTGGTGGCCGAAGTGGACCCCCAGGTGGTCGGCGACCCGGCCGGGCTGGCCTTGCAGCAAGCCATCCCCGCAAGTACCTCGCCCGAACGCCCGCTGCCGACCTTCAGCGAGATGCCGTACGCACCGGCAACGCTGTTGTTGCGCTTCGATGGCGACACCCTCGATGCGGTGTTGCGGACCGATGCGGTGACCGTGGTGCCATACGACCCGTATCGCCAGAACGAGGTGGTGCTGCATGGTCAGCATGTACCGCTGGCGGCCAACTTCACCGCTGCCTACGGGCTGTGGCTGGCCAAGTCGGGCTTTGCCGCGCAATCGCTGCGCTCGATGCTGGGCAGCGCGCGCGGCATCGATCGCCCGCATCTGTATCTGATGCAGCCCTACGACCCCAACCGCCGCGTGCTGCTGATGCTGCACGGGCTGGCCAGCAGCCCGGAAGCGTGGGTCAACGTGGCCAATGAAGTGATGGGCGATGAAACTCTGCGTCAGCACTATCAGATCTGGCAGGTGTATTACCCGACCAACGCGCCGATTGCGGTCAATCGTGCGGAAATCCAGGCATTGGTGGAGCGCAGCCTGCGCCACTTCGATCCGTCCGGCACGGCGATCGCTTCGCACGACATGGTGTTGATCGGCCACAGCATGGGCGGCGTGATCGGGCGTTTGCTGGTGTCTGCATCCGGCGAACAGCTGTGGAATTCGCTGCTGCAGGACTATCGGCTGGAGGGCGAGCGCGGCGCACGGGTGCGCGCGAAATTGTCGCCATTGCTGCATTTTTCGCCAATGCCGCAGATCGACCGCGCCATCTTCATCGCCGCACCGCACCGCGGCACGCCATTGGCCGAAGGTGGACTGGGGCGCTTCGTCGGCCGGCTGGTGCGGCTGCCGATTGCCTTGCTGGATCGCTTCAGCGATGTGCTGCAGGACCTGGCCAACAGCGAACGTGAGGGGCACGGCGGCCAATACCAGCGCAAGGGCCGCCTGCTGCCGCCCACCAGTATCGACAACCTGCGCGATACCGATCCGTTCGTCCGCGCCACGATGGATCTGCCGATCTCGCCACAGGTGCAGTACCACACCATCATCGGCCGCGAAAAACCGCAGGTGCCGCTGGCCGAGTCCGACGATGGACTGGTGCCGTATCGCAGCGCGCATCTGGACGGCGCTGCGTCCGAACTGGTGGTGACCTCCTGGCACAGCGTGCAGGAAACCCCGCAGGCGATTCTGGAGATTCGCCGCATCCTGCATGCGCAGCTGCAAGCCGAAGCCGGCGAGGCACCTGCGCAGGGTCAGTCGCCCACGCCCGTGCCCGCGGCGACGCCTGCGATGTTGTAGGGGGACGCCACGCGCGATCGGTGGACGCTGCGGGCAGTTGTCGACAAACGCAGTGAAGCAGCAATGCAGGTGCGCGCGAGGTCTGCTGCACCTGGTGACGCGTGCGACATCCGCGACGGACGCCTGATGGTCGCGGCCCCCGCCTTGCATCCAGCAGATACCCCTCTGACAACATCCTTGTGTCGTCGCTTGTCGCTTGTCGCTTGTCGCGCTGCCGTGCCACTGCCTGGTCGTTCGGCCGGTCTCCGGTCGCGCAGCAATAGTGCGCAAGCACTGGCCGATACCGCTGCCAGTGCCCTCGGCACGCATCCGCACTGGCCTTAGCACCTTGTTTACCGCGCTCGTGCTATCAGGCACGTCTCGTACAGACTCGAACAAGGAAGAGGCGATGCGCAAGCTGTCGGCAGTGCTGTGGGTGCCCCTGTTGCTGGTTGGTTGCGGCCGTGGCGAAGGCCCGAAGGATGCAGCCGGTGCTGCTGCTGCCGCACCTGCGGCGAGCGAGGCTGCGCGCCCCCCGGATGCGCCGGCAGCAGCGCATGACAGCGTGCCGGAGTTTCCGGCCATCCCCACCATCGTCATCCCCGAGATCGTCGGCGTGACTCCTGCGCAACGCGCGCTGGAGGCCTCGCTGCAGGATATCCTCGACCCGATCGAAGGCGTCAGCGTCGCACCTGCGCGCTGCGGCGATGGCGGCACCTTGATCAACGATGCCGGCATTACCAGCATGGATGCCAACGGCAACCTGCTGCGCAACGGCGACGGCGGCCTGTTCAACCTCAAGGCCGACGGCAGTGGTACCGCCAACTTCGATGGCGGCCTGGTCAACGTCAATGCCGATGGCAGCGGCACCATCAACGCGTCCGGGCAGGATGGCGACGACGCCCTCATCGACGTGCAGTCCAACGGCGGCGGCACCTACAACGGCCCGGCCGGCCTGATCAGTTTGAATGGCAAGGGTGCAGGCACCTGGAACAGCGACAAGAGCGGCCTGATCGACAATCACGGCGATGGCAGCGGCACCTGGAATGGGCCGCGCGGCCTGGTCACCATCAACGCCGATGGCTCCGGCACCTGGAACGGACCGGAGGGTCTGGTGCAGAACCGCGGCGATGGCACCGGCACGGTCGGCACCCCGCCGCGCGAAGTGCGCATGCCGCCGCTGCCGAAAGTACCGCCGGCCGGCCGCTTCCCGCCGCTGCAAAAGTTCGCCCCGCCCGGTGCAGCATGCGGCTATCTGATCACCTTGAACGACCGCATCCTGTTCGACTTCGACAAGTCCGACATCCGCCCCGATGCCGCGCGCGTGCTCGACACGCTGGCCGCCGCGCTCGGCAAGGTGACAACCCAAGAGATGGAAGTGCGCGGACATACCGATGCCAAGGGCGATGACGCCTACAACCAGGCGCTGTCCGAGCGCCGGGCCAATGCGGTGCTGGCCGCGTTGCGCACGCGCGGCGCCGCACAGGGCGCCGGCGCAAAGGGCTATGGCGAATCGCAACCGGTGGCGCCCAACACCGTCAACGGGCAGGACAATCCGGGGGGGCGTCAGCTCAATCGGCGGGTCGAGATCTTCTTGCGCTCGTGAATGAGGCTTGCAGCATCAGGTAAGCAGTATCGGGTGGGCATGCGCGTTGCATCGGCGCCGGCATCGTCCACTCGATGCTGGTTTCGCGCACTGCCGCGCAGGGTGGTCGTAACGTCATCGTGGTGTCTGGCGCGACGCAGCGCGTGACGTAATCGCTTGTGCCCACAGACATTTTCAACCGCGTTTCGGGTGCTGTCTGCAAACACGGCAGGCGCCTTGCTGCGAGAGGCATCGCTGACAATTCATGCCGCCTCGGCAGCATGCGTTGTCATGTCGCGTTTTGCGAAGATTCCTGTGCGCCCGCGCCAGTAACCGTATGCGCATGCCGGCAGCGATCCACGCTTCCATACGCCAGCGACTATGCCGACTTGCGCGCTTGCTGCGCGCATTTGTCATGTCTGTAGCGTACGTCATGGTTTTGAAATATGCCGTCACCACCATGCGCGGCGCCTGCTTGCAGGTGTGACGCAGGTCCGCTGCCAAAGGCCACGTCGCTCTCTCACACATCGTGGTGGCGCCGCCGTGGCTTGAGTCCATGGTGCGTTGCTGCAACCATCGGATTTGATCATGATCGCTCGTTGTTCGTTGCTGCGTCCTTCGCGCTTGTCGCAGGCCTTATGCGTGTCGTTGTCGATTTTTTGCGGCCATGCTGCCGCGCAATCCGCACAGGCTGCCGCAACCCCTGCGCAAGGCGAAATGGCCACGTTGGACAAGGTCACCGTCGCCGCCACCCGTTACAACGCGACCGACATGCAGATGGCCGCGACCAACACCGTCAACGTGTTGTCGGCCGACGATCTCAAGACCACTGCGGTACACAACGTGGCCGAAGCATTGGGCCTGATGCCGGGCGTCAATGTGATCAACACCGGGCAGTCGTATTTCGGCGGCATCGACGGCGCGGCGCGTGGCGAAGGCATGTTTTCGTCGGTGCGCGGTCTCAATGCCGAATACAACGTCAACCTGATCAATGGCATCAACGTGGCACAGGGCATGCCGTATAGCCGTGGCGTGCAATTGAGTCTGTTGCCGCCATCGGGGCTGCAGACCATCGTGTTGAACAAGACCTCCACCGCCGACATGGATGGCGATGCGATCGGCGGCACCATCGACTACCGCACGCCCAGCGCCTTCGACTCATCCGATCGCCAGGGCGGTAGCGTGACCTTGAGCGGACGCATGGAGAGCCGCGCACGCGATTACGGCGATTCCGGACTGGGAAGCGGCGCAGCCGGCGATTGGCATGCACGTTTTGGCGATACCGGGCAGTTTGGTGTAGCGGTCAGCGCGTATTACGACGAGCGTCATTTCGTCAACAGCGAAGTGGCCGGCGCGTCGGCGGCGCGTAACGATGGGTCCTGGGAATTCGCGCGTGCCGATGCCAGCGGCAATCTGGCTGCAGGGAGCGACCCGCAACAGGTGCTGCAGAGCACGGGCATCAACATCGGGTATTCGCAAGGCGACACCCGCCGCTACGGTGGCAATGCTGCCTTCGATTGGCGTGTGGACCCCAGCCTGCATCTGTATGCGCGCATGACCTACGCCTTCGCCAAGACCGAGCAGAACACCGGTTACACCCAGTTCGTGCCGGCCAATGTCAGCTTCACCCAGATCGGCAGTAGTGGTGTGTATCAGCCGCAGATCAATCGCTTCGCAGTGCGCTACTGGTACGAAACCAACCCGGAAGAAGCAGACCTTGCCACCGTCCAGCTGGGTGCGGAAAAACAACTGGGGCATTGGACGTTCGCGCCGAACATTTTCTACGGCACCGGCAACAACGATCGCCCGGATCACGTGGAAATTTCCGCACGCAACGATCAATACACCTCGACCAACTTCGCCTACGGCGCCAACCGCTTCATTAGTTACGACGGCGACGGCTTCCCGATCCCGTTGCTGACCCCGGCGATGCAGGCGCAGGCGTCCGATGTGGGCAGCCTGTTCGCGCGCCGCACCGGTCAACTTTCCAAACAGTACAGCGGCCAGGACAAGGGCGGCGGCAAGTTCGATGTGGGCTACGATTTCGATGACGGCCTGCTCAGCCGCATCGCCTTCGGCGTGAAGTATGTCGACAGCTCGCGCAGCTTCACCGATCGTAACTGGACCAATGCCAAGTACACCGACGGCACCTTGCTGCGCGACACCGGGTTGATCGCGCAGCGCTACGATGCGGTGTATCCGGGGCAATACGCACTGCCCACGGTGCGCTTGAGCAACGCCGCGCTCAACGACCTGATCGCACGCACGCTGACGCCGGCCAGCTTCGATAGTTGCGGGCAGCTGGCGGTCAACAACCTCAACTGCAACACCATGCGCGCCACCGAAGCAGTCAGTGCTGCCTATGCGATGGCGACACTGCGTACCGGCGATTGGGAAATCCTGCCGGGCGTGCGCTTCGAACATACCGCCATCACCAATACGTTCTGGGCGCAGCCGGCGGCCGTCAACGGGGCCGAGCAGGTCGGCGCATTCGCCAACAACCACACGCGTTACAACGTGGTCTTGCCGAGCGTGTTCGTGAACTACCGGCCCGCGGGCGATAGCGCGGTGTATCGCGGCTCGGTGTGGACCAGTTACACCCGTCCAGCGTTCGTGCAGCTGGGCGGTGGCCGCTCCACGAATATTTCCAGCGACGGCCAGACCATCATCACCGAAGGCAACCCGGATCTGAAACCGATCAAGTCGCTCAATGTGGATCTGTCCGGCGAATGGCAGAACGACACCGGCGGTCACGCGATGCTGGCCGGCTATTACAAGCGCCTGACCGACTACATCTACGAGAGCGGTTCCAATGCGGCCAATGCCGGCGAAAGCGGCACTGCGAGTACGCGCTTCGTGCGTCCGCAGAACGGCGGCGACGGCCGCGTGCTGGGCATGGAAGCTGCCGTGCGGCAGACCTTCCAGGGCCTGCCCGCACCACTGGATGGCTTCGGCATCGGCGCCAATGTCACCCGACAGAGCACGCGCGTGGATCTGGGCGTAGCAGGCTTTGCGCACGAACGCATCCAGAACGCCCCGAACCTGCTCGCCAACGCAGAGCTGTTCTACGAAAAGGGACCGTGGTCGATCAATCTGAGCTACCACTACTCTGGCGAATACGTGTCGGTGTACGACTATCTCAACCAGGGCGCGCGCTGGGACAACCTGTGGATCAAGCCGATCACCCGCGTGGACCTGCACCTGGGCTATGCGCCGAGCGAGCATCTGCGCGTGGATCTGTCGGTTGCCAACCTCACCAAACAGCACAGCTATTGGGCGCATGTGGGGCACGACACCACGGCGATTTCCGACATCGTCGATTCGGGCATGACCAGCTTGGTGACCGCCAAATATGTGTTCTGAGTCTGATCGTGCAGGGTGGGGCATCTCAGCGCAGGTGCAGCAGCACGACAAGGCCGCTGCGGGATGGGTCGACAGCGCGGGGCAGGGCGCATCGCGCTGCGGGACGTTGGCTGGCGATGGGGAGCCGCTGTGGTCCGCGCGATGCGGCGCGGGCGGGCGTGACGCGATGGGGATCGCGTCACCTTCGCTACGCGCAGCGCCGGGGCGGCGAGGTGGTGGCGCGCTTGCGATCACCGGTGTCTGCCTGCTGCTGACGTTTGCAGCGGTGTTGGGTGGCTGTGCATCGCCGACGCGCAGCGCATTGGCAGGTCGTGCGAGTGGTCGATTGCCCGCTGACTCCCGCGGTGCCGCTGCCGTCGCGGATCGGCAGCCGGGGCAGACCGAGCAGTTGGAACGCGTGGTGGTGGTGTTCCGCCACGGTGTGCGTGCGCCGCTGCAGGGTGAAGCGGCCGCCGCGCAGTACGCCGACCAACCCTGGCCGCAGTGGTCCACCCCGGCCAGCCTGCTCACTCCGCGCGGGCGCAAGGCGGTGCGATTGAGCGGCGCGTATCTGCGTCAATGGTTGACGCAGCAGACGCTGCTGCCGCACACGGGATGCCCGGCGCCAGGGAGTGTGTCGGTCTGGGCCAACACCGATCAGCGCACCATCGACAGCGGTGCCTTGCTGGCCGACGCATTGGCGCCCGGTTGTGGCATCGTCGCCGGGCACCGCGAGGCCGGCAGTAACGACCCGCTGTTCCGGCCGATCGAGGCGGGCGCGGTGCCGTTCGATGCGGCTGCTGCAGTGGCATCGATCCAGCAGCAGACCGGCGGCCCTGCCTCAGTGCTGCAGGGCCATGCGGCCGAGTTGCAGGCGATGCAGCAGATCCTGGGCTGCACACGCACGCCCTGCGACTTTGCGCGCATGCCGTCCACGCTGGCGCCATCGGCCAATGGGCGTGGACTGGCCTTGGGTGGGCCGATCGACCTGACCTCCGGCACCGGTGAGGTGCTGTTGCTGCAGTACGCCGACGGTCTGCCGCTGTCGCAAGTCGGCTGGGGTCGCGCCACCCCCGAACGCCTGGCGCAGGTCTCGCGCCTGCATGCGCTGCTGTTCGATATCTACGCGCGCCCGCACTACATGGCGCAGCGTTCCGGCGCCCCGCTGGCACGCGAGGTGCTGCAACGGTTTGGCGACGCGCAGTCGCCCACGCTGACGGTGTTTGTCGGCAGCGACACGCATATCGCCGCGTTGAGCAGTTTGCTCGGTGTGCACTTCCATCTGCCCGGCTATGGTGCCGACGATCCACCACCAGGCGGTGCGTTGCTGCTCGGCCTGTGGCGGCAACCCGACGGAACGCGCGTGGTGCGTGCCCGCTACCTGGCGCAATCGCTGGATCAACTGCGCACCCTGGCGCCGCTGGACCTGGCACACCCACCGCTGCAACAGGAACTGGCCCTGGATGTCTGCGCGCCCGAACAGCGCATGGCGTGCCCATTGCCCGCGTTTGCGCAGGCGCTGGAGCAACAGCTGAAGCTGGATCCGTAGGTGCGGTAGCGCGATGTCAGGTTGAAGCGCGCTTTTCTGCCTGAAGCACCCGAATGGACGTGCCGCGCAGCGCGGCTTCGCCCCGCACCCTCACCTCAACCCCTCCCCCGCAGGGAGAGGGGCTTTGAATCCCTTCTCCCCCGGGAGAAGGTGCCCCGCAGGGGCGGATGAGGGTACGCGCGCAGCCTAATGGACGTGCCATGCAGCGCGGCTTCGCTCCGCACCCTCACCCCAACCCTCTCCCGCAGGGAGAAGGTCTTTGAATCCCCTCTCCCGGCGGGAGATGGCTCCCGCCGGGAGAAGGCCCCCGCAGGGACGAATGCTGGCGCTAGGCCTTAAAACGCAATGGGCCGCGTTAGCGGCCCATTGCGACACACACCCACGCTCCAAAGAGCGCGTGGCTTACTTCAGCTTCGCATCGGCGCGCAGGGCGTCGGCGCGGTCGGTCTTTTCCCACGAGAACGCGGTCGCGCTGTGCTGCGCGCCGGTGGCGTCGGTATAGGTGAAGTCCTTCGGCTTGCGGCCGAAGTGACCGTAAGACGCGGTCTGCTGATACATCGGGTGGATCAGGTCGAGCATCTGGATGATGCCGAACGGACGCAGGTCGAAATGCTTGCGGATCAGCTTTTCGATCTGCTCGTCAGCGATCTTGCCGGTGCCGAACGTGGTGACCGAGATCGAGGTCGGCTCGGCCACGCCGATGGCGTAGGAAACCTGCACTTCGCAACGGTCGGCCAGGCCGGCGGCCACGACGTTCTTGGCCACATAGCGTGCGGCATAGGCGGCCGAGCGGTCGACCTTGGACGGATCCTTGCCCGAGAACGCGCCGCCACCGTGACGGGCCCAGCCGCCGTAGGTGTCGACGATGATCTTGCGACCGGTCAGGCCGCAATCGCCCACCGGGCCGCCGATCACGAACTTGCCGGTCGGGTTGATGTGGAACTTGGTGCCCTTGTGCAGCCACTTGGCCGGCAGCACCGGCTTGAGGATCTCTTCGCGCACCGCTTCGATCAGGTCTTTCTGCTTGATGCCCGGGTCGTGCTGGGTCGACAGCACCACCGCGTCGATCGCGGTCGCAACGCCGTCTTCATAGCGCAGGGTGACCTGCGACTTGGCGTCCGGACGCAGCCAGGACAGCGCCGAGTTCTTCTTCTTGCGGATCTTGGCCTGCTGCTCGACCAGGCGGTGCGCCAGGTGGATCGCGGCCGGCATGTAGCTGTCGGTTTCGTTGGTGGCATAGCCAAACATCAGGCCCTGGTCGCCGGCACCCTGCTGTTCGGGGTTCTTGCGGTCCACGCCCTGGTTGATGTCCGGCGACTGCTTGCCGATCAGGTTGAGCACGCCACAGGTCTCGCCGTCGAAGCCGACGTCGGAGCTGTTGTAGCCGATGTCCAGGATCACCTTGCGGGTCAGCGCTTCCAGGTCGATCCAGGCGCTGGTGGTCACTTCGCCGGCAACGATCGCAACACCGGTCTTGACCATGGTCTCGCAGGCCACGCGGGCACGCTTGTCCTGGGCCAGGATGGCGTCGAGCACGGCATCGGAGATCTGGTCGGCGATCTTGTCCGGATGGCCTTCGGAGACCGATTCGGAGGTGAACAGGTAGCTGGACATCAGGCTTATATCCCTTAATTCGGATGAAAAGATGGCTGCGGATGATACACGCCCCGTGTGTCCGTTGCATTGTGCGCCTGAACGCGATGCCGTGGGGTTAAGCACAACCGACAAAACGCCCCGGCAGCCGGCAGTGAGGTGTCTACATCACGCAACGGCGGCAATACGCGAGCGAGGCATGCCGATCCCCCACCGGCCAGTGCCGTCTCTGCGACAGCACGGCGTGCAATGGGGTCTCGTGTGCCACTGCACGAGCTGCTCGAACATCTGGCCGGCACCGGTGTCGCGCGGCAAACGCTGTGGTCGGCGGTGGGCAGCTACCCCCGACAGCAACCGCTACAGCCTTGAGCAACCCACCGCTCAGTTCGATTCGGCCAATTGCAGCTGGGGTTCGTGGCTGACCGGGAAATTGATCGAGCGGGCGATGAAGCATTTTTCATGCGCGGTGTGGTGCAGCGCCCTGGCTTGCGCGAGGTCGCTGCCCGGTGCCAGGGTCACCAGCGGGCGCAGCACCACCGAGGTGAACTGCCCGGCGCCATCGGCCTGCTCCAGCATCGCGCCTTCGGCGTTGTCCTCGTAGGCCTGCACGATGATGCCGGCATCGGCGCACAGCCCCAGATACCAGAGCTTGTGGCAGGCCGACAGCGAGGCGACCAGCAGGTCTTCGGGGTTCCAGCGTGCCGGGTCGCCGCGGAAGCCCGGATCTGACGAGCCGTCGATCACACTGGCCTTGCCCTCGGCCTCGATACGGTGGTCACGACTGTAGGCGCGATACCCCGAGGTGCCGCTGCCCTGGTTGCCGGTCCAGATGACCTTCACGCTGTACTGGTGCTGTTTGTCTGGCATTGCCGCACTCCTTGTCTGTGGCGCACAGGGTGCGCCCTTCAACCCTGGCAGACAGGGTACTCGACCGCCCCGGCCTCTACCGGGGGCGGCACTTCCCAACGGTGGACCATCCGCGCCAGGTCGTTGTTGCGCAGGCTGCTGTCGCGCTGGCCGTTACGCCGATACATCTCTTTCTCGGTCTGCTCCAGCTAGCAGGGGGGCAATCGCGCGGGGTCGCCGTGTAAGCAGGTCGAGGGCTTTCCTGCGCATCTGCCGCGACAGGTGCATGGCGTTCCCCACGAACGGCTGCCGCTCGTCCAGGCCGCGCTTGCGTATGCCTATCCACTGCAGCAGCGCAGCGTGCCGGCTGCTGCGATGCGATGCTGGTCGCCCCGGCGTGTCTCTTCAAGACACACCCGCGCAGACGCAGGTGTGTGCCGACCGAAAGCGCGTGGGTCGATGCCTATCCGTGCATGTCGGGCCTGCTAGCATCGGACGATGGATTCCCTGACCCAGATCGTTCTTGGTGGCGCAATCGCCGCTGCCATTGCGCCGCCCGGACAGCGGCGTGCCGCGTTGTTGGCCGGCGCGGCCCTGGGCACTTTGCCCGACCTCGATGCGCTGGCGCTGCTGACGCTGACCGACGACCCGGTCACCCTGATGACCGTGCATCGCAGCGTGAGCCATTCGCTGTTCGTGCTGCCGCTGGTCGGCTGGCTGATCTGGTGGCTGTTCCGGCGCTACGGCAACGGGCGCGTGGCCAGCGCACCCACGCGCTGGTTCTGGGCGATCCAGCTGGCGTTGATCACCCATCCGCTGCTGGACGCCTTCACCGTGTACGGCACGCAGCTGTGGTGGCCGCTGCAGCCGCATCCGACCATGTGGTCGAGCGTCTTCATCATCGACCCGGCGTACACGCTATGGCTGCTGCTGGCTTGCGCGGTTGCCTGGTTCGCGCGCGCGCGTCCACTCGCGCAGCACGTGTTGGTGATCGGGTTGGTGGCAAGTTCGGCCTATCTGGGCTGGTCATTGATCGCCAAGCATCTGGTCGATCAGGAAGCCGACCGCGCGCTGGCGGCGATGGGGCTGGTCGATGCGCCACGCTTCTCGGTGCCAATGCCGCTCAACACCTTGCTGTGGCGGGTGGTGGCGATGACGCCGAATGGCTATGTGATCGGCGAGCGTTCGCTGGTGGCCGACACCGGACCGATGCAGTTCCGTGGCTTTTCCAGCAATACCCAGGCACTGGGCGAAGTGGCGGCATTCGATTCGGTGCGCCGATTGACCTGGTTCAATCGCGGCTTCATGCGTGCACGCCTGGTCGACGACGATTTGATGCTCAGCGATCTGCGCATGGGCCTGGAGCCAGACTACAACTTCAACTTCGTGGTCGCGCATCGCGACGGCGGGCAGTGGCAGCCCATCGTCCCGCGCCAGGTCCAGGCGGCCTATCGCGCACCGGTGGCACGCGATCAGATCGGAGCGGTGCTGGCGCAGATGTGGCACCGCATCTGGCATGCGCCGGCCGGCACGGCGCTGACCGGCGATCTGGAACAGGTCGATACGCCGGTGGCTACACCGGCAGCGTCGACGCAATAAGAGTCGCCCACAAAACGACTGTGCAGCCGCCCGGCGGGCGCTGCATGTGCCCGGCGCGGCATGTGGCGCTCGCACTCCGCTTGGGCGTGCCGTCTACACCCAGCTGACGCCTGCGTGCCAGGTGGGTTAGCCACTTCACGCCATGGCGCGCAACGGATGGCAGCACGCGGCGCACGCATCGTGCAGGCGCGTGTGCGAGCGCAGCCCGGATTCCTCAGGCGGCGTTCGGCAGCGGCGGCGCGACGCCGGCAATCAAGGCGTCGAAGTAATCGCGGGTCAGCGCCAGCTGCGCCTCGGGCGTTTCGGCGCGATTGACCACGGCGCGGAAGTCGGCGCTTTGCGGGTGATCCTTTGCGTACCAGCCCAGATGCTTGCGCGCGATGCGCACGCCCTGCGGTTGGCCGTAAAACGCGTGCAGCGCGTGTAGGTGGTCGAGCAGGGTGTCGCGTACGAAGGACAGCGTCGGCGCCGGCAACAGCGTGCCGGTGGCCAGGTAATGCGCCACCTCGCCGAAGATCCATGGCCGCCCCTGCGCGGCGCGGCCGATCATCACCGCATCCACGCCGGTCTCGCGCAGCACCTGCGCCGCCTTCTGCGGCGAATCGATATCGCCGTTGGCGATCACCGGGATCTCCAACGCGGCCTTGATCTGCGCAATCGTCGCGTACTCGGCGCTGCCGGTGTACTGCTGGTCGCGGGTGCGTCCGTGCACTGCCAGCGCAGCGATGCCGCACTCCTGCGCGATGCGTGCGATGGTCGGGCCGTTGCGATGGTCGCAATCCCAGCCGGTGCGGATCTTCAGCGTCACCGGCACATCCACCGCCTGCACCACTGCACGCAGGATCCGCGCCACCAACGCCTCGTCGCGCATCAACGCCGAGCCCGCCCAGGCATTGCAGACCTTCTTGGCCGGGCAGCCCATGTTGATGTCGATCAGCTGCGCGCCATGGTCCACGTTGTAGCGCGCCGCGTCGGCCAGCTGCTGCGGCTCGGTACCGGCGATCTGCACGCTGATCGGGTCGGGCTCACCGGCATGGTCCATGCGGTGCAGCGACTTGCGCGTGCCCCAGAAGCGCGGATCGGAGATGGTCATCTCCGACACAGCCAGCCCGGCACCCAGCCGCTTGCACAACAACCGGAACGGCTTGTCGGTGACGCCCGCCATGGGCGCGAGGATCACCTTGGGGGCGATGGAGTAGGGGCCGATCTGCATGCGCGCATTGTCGCTGCGGTTGCCGCTGCTGCCAACTCGGGCGCCGCCGGAGGGGCGCATGCAGTAGCGAACGCTGACCTAGACTGCAACAAGCCAGCGCATGCGTCAGCCGGATCGCGCGGAGGCGACCGGGCCGAACATTCCAGGATCAGCGGATCAGCTGATACAGCTCGAAGCCCTTGGCGCCGCCGTCCAGGATCAGCAGCAGTTCGTCCGGTCCCAGTGCGACCAAGCGGCCGACGCTGTTGCCGTTGGTGCCGTCGGAGATGTTGCCGGGCGCGTAGCGGCCTTCCGGCTCGTCGTTGACCGTGCTGGCACCAAGGAATGCGAACTCGCGGCTGTCCTTGGCTAGCGGATACAGCGTGCCGCTGCGGCGCTGCGAGCCGCTGACCTTGCTGAAACGATAGCCGCAGGCATCGCGGCTGATCTCGGCCTTGAAGTACGGGTAGGCATAGGCAAACCGCTGGTCGACCTGGATCGAGCGCACCTTCCAGCGGCCGTCCAGCTTGCCGGGCAGCTGCGGCGACTGTGCACGCTGCAGCAGCGTGCGCGCTAGCGCGGCGCCATCCTCCTGCTCGGCATCGTCGTAGTGCGGCGCGATCGCCTGTTGCAGGCTGTCTGCAGATACGGTCACCGCAGCGCGGTCGGCATCGCTGGCAGTACCGTTCCAGTCGCAGCGCTGCGCAGCGGCTGACAGCGGGACAAGCAGGGCGCACAGCGCAACGAACGGAATCAGGGAACAACGACGCATCGAACACTCCTTGTCGTAATGCAGGCCCGTCGCGGTGACGGGCGGTCAGGTGTGGTGTGGCGTGGCGAGTGAACGCAAACCGATGCCGCCACAGGCGCAGGCAGTTAGCCGGCGTCCGGCAACAGCCGCGGCATCGATGCCGCGGCGCCTTCCACTTCGGTGGAGCGCGCTGCGTAGCGGTTGGCAAAGCGCACGTGGGTGATGAAGCTCGCGCCCGGCGACTGCGCCAGCGAGGCCACCAGCGCGCCGTTGAAGGCGTCGCCGGCACCGGTGGTGTCCACCGTCTGCGCGCTCTCTGCGCCCACGCGGTAATGCGCGGCGCTATCGCCGCGCAACTGCTCGTCGGCATGCGAGATGAAAGCGCCCACCGCGCCCAACGTCACCACCACGGTGCCGCCCGGCAACAACTTGCGGCACAGCGAATGCAGCGTGTTGCCGTCCAGCGCCGCGACATCGTCGGCGTTGATGCGCTCGCCGACGTGACGGCCGAGCAGCGCGGCAAATTCGGTTTCGTTGGGGGTCAACACATCCGCCAGCTTGAGCAGGCCGATCGAGGTCGGGGCGTTGGCCGGCGCGGCATTGAGCACGGTCAGCACACCGCATTCGCGCGCCAGCGCCAGCGCCGACTCGATCGTCTCGGCCGGCGATTCCAGCTGCGCCAGCAGCACGCGTGCCGAGGCGACCAGCGCGCGCTGGTTCTCGACAAAACCGGGGCTCAGCACCGAGTTGGCGCCGGCGCCGATCACAATCGTGTTGCGCCCGTGGCCGTCGACATAGATGCCGCCGGTGCCGGTGGGTTCATTGCTCGGTTCGGCGATCAGCGTAAAGCCGTCGTGCGCCGCCAGCGAGCGCGCCAGCGCGCCGCCGGCATCGTCGCCCAGCGCGCACAGAAAGTGCGTCTTGGCGCCGGCACGTGCGGCCGCGACCGCCTGATTGAACCCTTTGCCACCCGGGCCGGTGCTGTAGCGGCCGGCGATGGTGGCACCCGGCGCAGGCAGCACATCGCAGCGCCACACGTGATCGACATTGAAAGACCCGACAACGACGACCGAACTCATAAATACCTGCTTGCTTGAATGACTTGAAGAAACGTGGCGTCCGGCGATTAGACCGTGACGCCGATGAACCCGCGCCGCCTCAACCGAAGTGCGAGAGCACGCCTGCAATGGTAGCGGTCATGAAGGTGGCGATCGAACCGCCGAGCACCGCACGCAGGCCGAATTTGGCCAGATCGTGACGACGTTCCGGCGCCAGCCCGCCAATACCGCCGATCTGGATCGCGATCGAGCTGAAGTTGGCAAAGCCGCACAGGGCATACGTGGCAATCAGGCGGCCTTCGTCGCTCAGGCCCACGCCCGGCACTTCGCCCTTCACGATCCGCGACAGCTCGCTGTAGGCGACGAACTCGTTGATCACCACTTTCTGGCCAATCAGGGACCCGACCGTGGTGGCGTCCACCCACGGCGTGCCGATCACCCAGGCGATCGGCGCCAGCACGTAACCGAAGATCGTCGACAGGTTGGTCGGCCGCCCCAGCGCTGCAGCGGCGCCAGTCACCTCGCCCAGCCAGGTCAGCGGCGCATTGATCAGCGCGATCAGCGCAATGAAGGCCAGCAGCATCGCGCCGATGTTCAGCGCCAGGCGCAAGCCATCGCCGGCGCCGGCCGCAGCCGCATCGATGATGTTGCTGGTGGTTTTTTCCACTTCCATCTTGACCGTGCCGCGGGTCAGCGGCGTGCCGGTTTCCGGCACCAGCAGCTTGGCGACCACCAGGGTGGCCGGCGCGGCCATGATGCTGGCGGCCAGCAGATGCTTGGCATAGAACGCCTGCTGCGCAGGATCGCTGCCGCCGAGCATGCCCACGTATGCGGCCAGCACGCCGCCGGCGATATGCGCCATGCCGCCGATCATCATCGTCAGCAATTCGGACTGGGTCATCTTGGGGATGTAGGGGCGCACCGTCAGCGGCGCCTCGGTCTGGCCGATGAAGACGCTGGCGCAGACGCTGGTGGTTTCTGCGCCAGACACGCGCATCACCTTGGTGATCGCCCAGGCCATCGCACGCACCACCACCTGCATCACGCCCAGGTGGTACAGCACGCCCATCAGCGCGGAGAAGAAGATGATGGTGGGCAGCACCTGAAACGCAAAGATAAAGCCGTAGCTTTCGATGTTCATCAGGCTGCCGAAAATGAAGGTGGAGCCTTCATTGACGAAGCTCAGCACCTTCACAAAGCCCTTGCCCAGCGAGTCGAACACGTCGCGCCCGCCCGGTACCAGCAGCACCAGCGAGGCGAACGAGATCTGCAGCAACAGGCCGGTGCCGACCAGCTTCCAGTCGATCGCGCGGCGGTTGGTCGAAAACAGCCAGGTGATGCCGATGAGCACCGCCAGACCGAACAGGCCGAAACCGATCCTTCCTAAACCTTCGACCATTCCATTCCCCGGGCTGCCAACGGCAAAACGATGAAGCCTAGAGCAGGGGGTGTCGGCGGGCAAGGCGAGCGGCATTCAGAAGGCCGGCACAGGGTTGCGCGGGCGCCCGGCCCGGTAAACTGCGCAAGCCGGTCCGGGGCAGGTGCCCTGGAGGTCGCAGGAGTTCGCCATGCTTTACCGTCGTCTGGGTTCCACCGGGCTGCAGCTATCGGCCGTGTCGTTCGGGGCCTGGGTGACCTTCGGCAAGCAGATCGGGCGCGGCGAGGCGCGCAACCTGATCGCCGCCGCCTGGGACAACGGCATCAATTTTTTCGACAACGCCGAGGTCTACGCACGTGGCCGCGCCGAAGAGGTGATGGGCGATGTGATCGCCGACCTGCGCCTGCCGCGCGATGGCTACTGCGTGTCGAGCAAGGTGTTCTTCGGTGCGGTGGACAGCCCGCGCCCGACCCAGCGCGGGCTTTCGCGCAAGCACGTCACCGACGCCTGCCACGCGGCGCTCAAGCGCTTGCGTGTGGAGTATCTGGATCTGTATTTCTGCCACCGGCCCGACCCGGACACACCGATCCAGGAAACCGTACGTGCGATGGACGCGCTGATCCGCCAGGGCAAGGTGCTGTACTGGGGCACCTCCGAGTGGAGCGCCGAGCAGTTGCGTGCGGCCATCGCGATCGCCGAGCAGGAACACCTGCATGCGCCGGCGATGGAGCAGCCGCAGTACAACCTGCTGCACCGGCAGCGGCTGGAGCGCGAGTACGCGCCACTGTGCGAGGCCGGGCTGGGGACCACCATCTGGTCGCCGCTGGCGTCGGGCCTGCTGACCGGCAAATACAACGGTGGCGTGGAGGCCGACAGCCGCCTGGGCCAGCCGGAGAACGCCTGGCTGCAGGACGAAGTGCTGGGGACGCCCGAGTCGCGCCGTCTCGAGCGGGCCCGCGCGTTTTGCGCGGTGGCTGCCGAGCTCGGGCAGTCTCCGGCGCGGCTGGCCATCGCCTGGTGCCTGCGCAACCCGCATGTGTCCACCGTGATCCTGGGCGCGAGTCGGGTTTCTCAATTGGAAGAAAACCTGGGGGCGCTGGAGACTTTGGTGCAGGTGGATGCCGCGGGCTGGGAGCGGGTGGACGCGGCGACGCGTTGAGCGATGCGCCGCAAACGATTGGTTAGGTCAATCGAAAGATGTAAAGCGATGCAAAGATCGAGAGTCACAAATGAGAATGGCTCTTGATCATTAAATGAGAATGGTTATTATTTGTCTGGCCAACCGACTGGAGAACCAGATCATGACCGCTCATCCCGTACTGCTCCGCTCCGAACCGGTCAACCTGCGCGACCGCGCCGTGCCGCGTGTTGTGCCTGCCGAAGACCTCATCAGCAGCGAGGCGCTGCTCAAGGGCCGTCGCGAAGTGCTGATCCAGCACGGCGACCGCGTTTATCGCCTGCGCCATACCAGTAACGACAAGCTCATTCTGACCAAGTAAGTCCTGCCGAGCCGACGCGGGCGACCCGATGCGGGTCGTCCGGCCGCGGCCCTGAGGCAGACGCGTCGCGCAACCGCTCCAGGCGCGCCACGCTGTGATTGCGTGTTCGCAGCCGACGTTGCGCTGCGCAGTGCGGCCGTGCCGACCGGCCTCCGCACAACACGACCGATGTGGGCACGCCGCCGCTGCCCACCGCTTATCTCTCCACCCCCGGTTGCCGCATGCGGCATGCCGCAGCGTGCGCTGCCGGGGGCTCCCACAAAGGTTCCTAGATGATTCGCCTGCATCCGCTGGTGGTCGCGCTGTCGCTTGCGCTGCCTGCTGTTCCGTTGTGTGCCCACGCTGCCGACTCAGACGCCGGCGGCGATGCTGCGCGTGAGGTGCACGACTTCGATCGCCTGCAGATCACCGCCACGCGCACCCAGCGCGCACTGATCGATGTGCCGGCCACGGTGGATGTGATCGACCACGAACAACTGGATAACCAGCTGGTGCGCGAACTCAAGGATCTGTTTCGCTACACGCCCGGGGTGTCGGTGACCAGCAACAGCGGTCGCTTTGCCGGCGCCAGCGGTATTCGCATTCGCGGGCTGGATGGCAACCGCGTTGCGATCCTGGTGGACAACGTGCCGGTGTCGGACACCTTTGCCTTCGGCAGCTATCTCAATGCCAACCGCAATTTTGTCGACCTCGAAACGCTCAAGCGGGTGGAAGTGGTCCGTGGGCCGACCAGCTCGCTGTATGGCTCCGATGCGCTGGGTGGCGTGGTGGCCTTTGTCACCAAGGACCCGTCGGATTATCTGAGCACCGATAAGCGTAGCTATGTCGGGCTGAAGTTCGGTTACGAAGGCGACTGGAATGGTTTGTTTGCCGGTGCGACCGCCGCATTCGGTGGCGAGCGCTGGAGCGGCATGGTGGCTGTGGCGCATCGCCAGGGCCAGGAAGCGCAAAACCAGGGCGACAATCGCAGTCGCGATTTCACGCGCACCGCCGCCAATCCGCAGACCATCGACGGGCGCAGCGTGTTGGCCAAACTGGTGTACGCACCGAACGCGCAGCAGCGTTTCAAGCTCACTGTCGAAGGTAACGAGGACTATGGCAGCATCGAAGCGTTGAGCGGCATCGACCCGCGTGTGACCACGCCGTCGCTGCGCATCCTGTCGCAGGACGGCCGCGATCATCAGACCCGTGCGCGGGTGTCGTTGCGGCACGAGCTGGACGCGCTGGACGCGGCGCTCGCCGACGATCTTCAATGGCAGTTCTATCGCCAGGACAGCGACAGCCTGCAACGCACCGACGAATTGCGTGGCAACAACACGCGCCGCCACAACGAACACACTTTCGACCAGCGCGTGTACGGGTTGCTGGTCAATGCGCACAAGCGCATCGAAACTGCGGCGTTGATCCACGACATCACCTACGGCCTGGACGGCACCTGGACCGACACGCGCGCCAAGCGCGATGGGTATTCGGTCAATCTAGCCAGTGGCGCGATCACCAACCGCGTTGGCCAGGACGTGTTCCCGGTGCGCGATTTCCCCAAGAGCGAAACCACCAAGCTCGGTCTGTATGCGCAGGACGAAATCGAGCTACTGGATGGCAGGTTGTCGTTGACTCCAGGCGTGCGCGTGGATTATTTCCGTCTGGCGCCGCAGCTGGACGACATCTTTCGCGAAGACAATCCCGGCGTGGCGGTGGCAACCATCGACCAGACGCAGGTGTCGCCAAAATTCGGCGCGGTGTGGCGGTTCTCGCAAGCGTGGTCGGCATATGCCAACTATGCGCACGGTTTTCGCGCGCCGCCGTACAACGATGTCAATATCGGCTTTACCAATCTGCAGGCGCGCTACACCGCCATCGCCAACCCGGAGTTGAAATCGGAGACCAGTCGCGGCGGCGAGCTGGGCCTGCGCTTCAACGATGTCGTCGGCTATCTGGGGGTGAGCGTGTACTACACCGACTACCGCAACTTCATCGAATCGTATGCGCCGGCTGGCGTCAACGCGGAGGGTTTACTGCTGTTCCAGTCGCGCAATGTGGACGACGTGGTGATCAAGGGCGCCGAAGCGCGCGGCGGGCTGGATTTGGGCGCGCTGGCCGGCTGGCAGGGTTGGTCGTTGAACAGCGCGTTGGCCTATTCGGAAGGCGACAACCTCACCGACGACACGCCACTCAATTCGGTCGACCCGTTGCGCGGCACGCTGGGCGTCGCTTTCGACAGCGATGCTTGGGGTGCGGAATTGATCGGCACCTTTGTCGCACGCAAGCGCCGGCCGCAGCTGGACAGCTATTACACGCCGGCCGGCTACGCCACGCTGGACTTGATGGGCCATTGGCAATTCGCACCCGGCGCCAAGGTCACTGCAGGCATTTTCAATTTGGCCGACCGCCGCTACGTGGACTGGAATGCGCTGCCCAATGGCACGCTGGCCAGCAGCACGGTGCTGGATCGGTTCACCGGCGCCGGACGCACGGCGTCGGTCAGTCTGGCGGTGAGTTGGTAGCCGCCATGCCCATCACCCGCTCACTCCCGCTGTCCTCGACTGCACATGCCGACCGCGCCGCATTGCCGCGCGCACCGCAGTTATCGGCGCTGGGCACGGTGCTGTGTTTGTATCGTCCCGCGCTGGGCAATGAACTCGATGGCTGGCAGCACGCGGTCGATGCCGCCGCCTCGCGCCAGGTGGACAGCGATGGCGTGCGCGAAAGCATCTGGTTCTTCGGTGCCGACGGCCAATGTTGCTGGCGGCTGTATCTGTTGCCGGATAGCGATTTTTTGAGTTGGGATCGCCTGGTCTCGCGCCTTCCGCCACTACCGACGGAGACGCACGGCCTGGGCGTCGGCGAACGCTTATGGCGTCGTCTGGCCGGACGCCTGTGCGGTGAGAGCTGGCGCTTGAGCGCACTGCGCCTGCAGTCCACTGCCAACCGCCAGCAGCCGCTGGCCGCCAATCTTGCGACCGTGTCTGCGCTGGGTGCGGACGTCGCCGCGCGCCTGGCCCGCGAAGAAGGCATCGACGGACGTGTGGCAGTGGACGATTGCTGCTGCGCACGCGCTGCCGCCTCGCGCGCTGCGCAGGCCACCTCACGCGGTACCGATCCCACCGACATGACCACGTCGCTGCTGCGCTTGCGCCGCTGACGTGCCTACGACCACGACCGAGAATTCCGATGAGCCGATTGTTTCCGTATTTCCCTGCAGTGATGCTGAGCCTGTTACCGGTGGTCGCCACTGCGGCCGCAGAGCCCGAACGCGATCGCCAGAGCATCCTGGCGATGCAGGGCGAATACGCGGTGGATTTCGCCTTCGACGAAACCGTGTTGCTCAAGCCCGGTTACGAGCGCGCATCGGCGATGCGCAGCGCTGCCAACGAAGTGGTGATCGTGGTGGAAGACACGCCACGCAAGATCGTGTTGCAACATTTGCTGGTGGATGAAAAGACCAAGCATGTGACCAAGCACTGGCGGCAGGATTGGGTCTACCAAGCGCCGCAGCGTTTTGAATTCAGCTCCGACCAGACCTGGCGGGTGCGTGCAGTGCCGGCGACGACGACTGCAGGTGCATGGACGCAATGCGTGTTCGAGGTGAGCGATGCGCCGCGTTATTGCGGCAGCGGACGCTGGGACTACGCCGATGGCCACCCGACCTGGACCAGCGATCTGAGCTGGCGCCCGTTACCTCGCCGCGAATACACCAAGCGCAGCGACTACAACGCGCTGTCGGTGATCAATCGCCACACGCTCACGCCCAACGGTTGGACGCACGAACAGTTCAACACCAAGGTGCTGCGCAAGCCCGATGGAAGCCAGCAGGCCATCGCACGTGAGTTCGGCTTCAACGATTACCGCAAGACCAGCGAGGTCGACTTCGCTCCGGCCTACGCCTACTGGAAGGGCACGCAAGGCTACTGGGCCAAAGTGCGCACGCGCTGGGCCACCTTCCTGGACGCACCACCGGGTCTGCATCTGAAAACCAAACCCGATGGCATGGCGATGATCATGCCGATGTTCGAACAGGCCGACACCGTGCAGAAGGGCAAGCCGGTCAAGGACGCGCAACTCGACGCGGTATTCGCTCAGTGGGTGGAACCTGCGAACTAACCACCGGCTATCGTAGGAGCGCACCCGGGCGCGACGCGGCTTTCCTGGTAATGCCCGTCGCGCCCGGGTGCGCTCCTACGCGCGAGACGGGCGTTATTCCTTGAACATCAAAAATGCCGCCACCAGGATCAGGCCGAACGCGGCCCAGTGATTCCACTTCAGCGACTGGCCCAGGTAGAAGGTCGAGAAGCCGGCAAATACCAGCAACCTGATCACCTCGTGTCGAATCGATGAATGACGCACAAGAACGTCGTAGGAGCGCACCCGGGCGCGACGTGGCTTTCCTGGTAATGCCCGTCGCGCCCGGGTGCGCTCCTACGGGCAAGACAGACGTTATTCCTTGAACATCAAAAACGCCGCTACCAGGATCAGCCCGAACGCGGCCCAGTGATTCCACTTCAGCGACTGGCCCAGGTAGAAGGTCGAGAAGCCGGCGAATACCAGCAACGTGATCACTTCCTGCATGCCCTTGAGCTGCGGCGCCGAATACACCGCGCTGCCCATGCGGTTACCCGGAACCTGCAGGCAGTATTCGAAAAACGCGATACCCCAGCTGACCAGGATCGCGATCATCAGCGGCGTGCTTTTGTACTTCAGATGCCCGTACCAGGCGAAGGTCATGAACACGTTGCTTGCGAGCAGCAGCAGGATTGGGTACAGGTACGCAGTGAAGGCGGTCGTGGGCATGACGGCGGACGGCAGGAAAGGGGCCGGCAGCATAAGCCAGCGCCGTTAAGCGCACGCGACCGTTTCGATGCGCCGGGCGCAGGCTAAGGCGGTTGGAGGCCTGTGCGAAACGCTGGTCTGCAGCAGGGCCATGCAAAACGACTCGCCTTACGTCGCGGCTCCCACGCTCACCCTGCTAGCGCTGCATACCCCAGCGACGCACAGTGAGCCGTTCGATGGCCTGGAATACCACGCCTTCCACCAGCAGGCCCAGTACGATCACCATGGCCAGGCCGGCGAACACCTTGTCGGTGTACAGCTCGTTGCGGTTCTGGAAGATGTACCAGCCCAGGCCGCCCTGGCCGGAGGTGGCGCCGAACACCAGCTCCGCTGCGATCAGGGTGCGCCAGGCGAACGCCCAACCGATCTTCAGGCCAGACAGGATCGCCGGCAGCGCGGCCGGGATCAGCAACTGCGCAACATAGCGTGGACCACGCAAGCCGTAGTTGCGGCCGGCCATGCGCAGGGTCTCAGGCACCGCCTGGAAGCCGGCGTAGGTGGTCAGCGCCAGCGGCCACAGCACCGAATGCACCAGCACGAACACCAGGCTGCCGGTGCCCAGCCCGAACCACAGCAAGGCCAGCGGCAACAGCGCGATGGCGGGCAGCGGGTTGAACATCGCCGTCAGCGTGCCAAGCACATCGCGGCCCCAGCGCGTGGAGGCGGCCAGGGCGGTGAGCACGAAGGCCAGCACCACGCCGAGCACATAGCCCTGCGCCAGTACCTTTAGCGAGGCACCCACGCGGCGCAGCAATTCGCCCGAGAGCAGCCCCTCAAAAAACGCGCGTGCGGTCTGCCATGCGCTGGGCAACATCAGATCGTCGCCGACCACGCGCGCGGCGATTTCCCACACCGCCACCAGCACCGCCAGCACCAGCGCCTTGCGCAGCCATGGCGGCGCCTGCCAGCGCGCGGGCGCGGCCGTGGCGATCAGTGCGGGGTCCAGCGGCTGGACGGCCAGCTCGTACTCGGCGCGCACCGGCGGGAGCGGTGGCAGCCTGGCGGCAGGGCTGCGGCTCATGGCAGTGCCTCGCGTTGACGCATGGCCGGGCGACGCAAAGGCGCCACCTTGTCGTTGTCGAGCGTGGCGTCGGGCAGGTCGAACAGCAAGCGGTGAATGCGCTGCGCGGTCTGTTGAAACGCTACGCTGCCGGCGCTATGCGGGCCAAATGCGTGCGCGTTGAGTTCAGCGCGTACCTGGCCGGGGTGCGGCGACAGCAGCAACACACGGTTACCGACCACCAGCGCTTCTTCGATGGAGTGGGTGACAAACAACAGCGTGAAGCGCAATTGCTCCCACAGCTCCAGCACCTGCTCCTGCATGCGCGAGCGCGTCAGCGCGTCCAGCGCGGCGAACGGCTCGTCCATCAGCAGCACACGCGGACGCATCGCCAGTGCACGTGCAATGGCAACGCGTTGCTTCATGCCACCGGACAAGGTGTGAGGGTAGGCCTCGGCAAACGCGCTCAACCCGACCTGCGCCAGACTTTCGTCGGCACGCTCGCGCGCTTCGGCGCGGCTGAGCTTGCGCGCTGCGCGCAGGCCGAAGATCACGTTTTCGCGCACGGTCTTCCACGGTGCCAGTTGATCGAACTCCTGGAATACCACCACTCGATCCGGCCCCGGTCCGGTCACTGCGCGCCCGTCCAGACGGATCTGTCCTTCGCGCGGACTGACGAAGCCGGCCACCGCCTTGAGCAAGGTGGACTTGCCGCATCCCGACGGCCCCAGCAGCACAAAACGATCGGCTTCATGCACATCAAAGCGCACCCGGTGCGTCGCGCGCACCACGCGCTGCGCGGACGCATATTCCAGGCTGACATGATCGACTTGCAGCAATGGTGTGCTCATCGCTCAGCTCCCGCCTGCAATCAGCGGGTCATCGAAGAAATAGTCGCCCACCTTGGCAGGCGCCTGCTTGATCGCACCGCTGTGCTGCATGAACTTGCCCAGCTTCAGCGTGTTCTGCGGTGCCACGGTGAACTGCACCTTGGGGTCCTTGAGAATCTGCAAGACCAATACACGGTCGATGCTCGAACCATTGCGACGCAGGAAGATATCCGCCGCCTGTTCCGGATGCGCGGTGACGAATTTCGCCGCCTGATCCAGTGCGGCGACAAAGGCGCGATAGGTCTTGGGATTATCGCGGCGGAATTTTTCGGTGGCGTACAACACCGTTGCCGACGACGGGCCGCCTTCGATGTCATAGGAACTGGTCACGATATGCGCGGCAGGGTTGCGCGCCAGTTCCTGTTCCTGAAACGGCGGGCTGGCGAAATGCGCGGTGATTTCGGTGCGGCCACGGATGATCGCTGCGGCGGCATCCGGGTGCGGTAATGCCACCTGCAACGGATCCAGCTGATGGGTGCCCTTGTCGCCCCAGCGTTGTTGCGAGGCATGCTGCAGAAAGCGCGATTGCACCGACACGCCGGTGGCGGGCACCGCAATACGGTCCTGCGGCGTGAAGTCGCCGATGCTCTTGATGCGCGGGTTGTTGCTGATCAGGTAATACGGAAAATTGCCCAGCGAGGCCACACCGCGCACATTCTGCCGACCACGGGTGCGGTCCCAGATGGTGAACAACGGCCCGACGCCTGCGCCTGCAATATCGATCGAACCGGTGAGCAAGGCATCGTTGACCGCCGCGCCGCCGGACAACTGCAGAAACTGCACATCGATGTCCACGCCAGCGGCCTTGCCTTGCTGCTCGATCAGCTTCTGGTCCTGTGCCACATCCAGCAGCAAGTAGACGACGCCGAACTGCTTGGCGATGCGCAGTTTTCCTTCTGCCTGCGCGGTGGCGCTCAGCAGCAACGGCAGTGCTGCCAGCAGCAACACCGCGACGCGCCTTGAGACTGTGCGGCGCTTGGAAGGTGCGTGAGAAGTGACGGTCAAACGCATGCGGCGCTCCAGTCGAAAGGGGGGGAGGGGACAGGCGCACGCTCAGAACGGCGCGTCGCCTTCGATGGTGGTGCGGTTGAGCCGGCGGCGCAGGTGGTCGGGCGTGCCTGCGGCCAGATGCATCACCGAGCGGTTGTCCCAGAACACCATGTCGTGCGCCTGCCATTGGTGCCGGTACACCAATGCATCGCGGGTACTGTGTTCGAACAATGTCTGCAGCAACGCAGCACTTTCGTCGTCGGGCAAGCCGACGACACGGGTGGTGAAGTGTTCGCTGACGAACAGTGCTTTTTGCCCGGTTTCCGGGTGCGTCCGCACGATGGGGTGCTGCACCGGCTTTACTTCTGCAATCTGTTCGGGCGTCAGCGCCGGGCGCCACGGATTGCGCGCGCGCAGCGCTTCGTACTTGGCGAGATAACTATGTTCGGCACGCAGGTCCTGCACGCGGCGCTTGAGCGGCTCGGGCAGCGTTTGCCAGGCCAGATGCTGATTGGCGAACAGTGTGTCGCCGCCGTCGCTGGGCAGTTCCTGCGCATGCAGCAGCGAGCCCAGGCTGGGCGTTTCCTTGTAGGACAGATCCGAGTGCCAGTAATGCCCGGCATCGCCCAGTCCGATCGGCTCGCCGTTCTCCTTGATGTTGGACACCACCAGCACTTCCGGATGCCCGCGCAGCTGAAAGTTGCGCAGCACATGGATCTGCAACGGCCCGAAACGACGGCTGAAATCCACCTGCTGCGCAGGCGTGATGCGTTG
This sequence comes from Xanthomonas sp. WHRI 8932A, assembly GCF_035012785.1. NCBI lineage: Bacteria > Pseudomonadati > Pseudomonadota > Gammaproteobacteria > Lysobacterales > Lysobacteraceae > Xanthomonas > Xanthomonas sp. WHRI 8932A. The sequence continues at coordinate 322,621 of NZ_JAYGQQ010000004.1, read as the reverse complement.
ATCGCGGAACACCAGCACGTGGTGGTCCAGATGTGCCTGATGGATGCGCGTAAAGGTGGCGGCATCCAGCGGCTGCGACAGATCCAGCCCGATGACTTCCGCACCCAGTGGCGCGTCGAATGGCACGATTCGCACGCCGGACGTCTGCACGGTGGCGGCATCGTTGCGCGGCGATTGCACGCGCGCTGTAGAACTCACGCTGGCCATGACGGTGGCACCTCGACGACAGCTAAAGGCCGCCCGAACGGCGACCGGACTGGTCACTCTAGGCAGTCGTGCCGCCGCTGCGAACGTACGATTGGCAAGGTGCTTATGCACTGCAGGTATATGCGTTGCGACACAGGCGATGCCGATCGCTGCCGAAGACACAGCGCTGCATGACAGTGGGTCATGCAGCGCATTTCGCGTCGCAGCACGCGGCCATTCGCCAACACTTGGCCGCGTCTATCGCCGGCCTTACTCCGTGCGCAGCGCCAACGCAGGTGGCGTGGACAGAATGCGGCGTGTACCCGACCAGCCCGCCAACAGGCTCAACGCCAGCCCGAATGCGCCGCCCAGCAGCAACCGCGGCCAATCCGGCGCAAGTGCGATGTCGAACGCCTGCTGCCCGACCACCGCGCCGATGACGGCGGCGGCCGTCACTGCCAGGCCCGCGGCCAGCAGCCCCAATGCGCCGAATTCCACCAACACCGCGCCACGCAGCTGACCGCGCCGTGCGCCCAAGGTACGCAGCACCGCGCTGTCGTAGCGGCGCTCGCCTGCCGTGGCCTGCAACGCGGCCAGCAGCACCAGCACACCGGCCAGCAGGCTGAAGCCCATCACCAGTTGCACGGCTTGCGCCACCTGGTCGATCACCTCGCGCACGCGGCCGAGAATCGCGTCGATATCCAACACCGAAATATTGGGGTAGTCGCGGCTCAGCGACGCCAGCTTGGGTGCATTGCCGGGTGGCAGATGAAAGGCGGAAATCAGGTTGTACGGCGCATCGCCCACCGCGCCCTGGTTGAGCAGCAGGAAGAAGTTGACCCGGAACGAATCCCAATCGGCCTTGCGGATGCTGGTGACGGTGAAGCTGCGCTGTTGTTCGCCCAGCAACAAGGTGATGCGGTCGCCGAGCTTGAGCTGATAGCGCTGTGCCCAGCCTTCTTCCACCGACGCCTCGGCCTGCGTGCTGTCGGCGCTCCAGAATTTGCCTTGCAACAAGGTGTTGGCCGGCGGAAATGCATGCCGCCAGGAAAAATTAACCGGGCGGTTTTCGCCATCGCCATCGTCCTGCGGGTCGCGGTCGCCGCGCACTGGCGGCTTGTCGTTGATCGCGATCAGCCGCCCGGTGGAAAACGGCTCCACCGCCGCGTTGTCCACGCCCAGGCCGCGCAAGGTCTGCAGTACCGGCTCGGTCTGCTCGGGCTGGATGTTCATCAGGAAGTAGTTGGGTGTGTCCGCAGGCAGGCGGTCGCGCCATTGACCAAGCAGGCCCGGGCCGACCACCGCCAGCAATAACAGCGCGCACAACGACAGCGACAGGCCGACCAACTGCACCACGCTCAACCCGCGTCGGCGCGTCAGCGAGGCCAGGCCCAGCTTCCAGGCCCCGCGCAGGCGGTGCTGGATCGGCCGCAACAACGTCAGCAATCCCAGCCCCAGCAGCATCGCCACCACCGCCAGCGCGGCTAGGCCGCCCAACACCCAGCCGGCCAGCACCAGGTTGCCGGTGGCATAGACGGTGAGCGCCAGCGTGGCGGCCAACGCGGCCGCATACACCAGCAACGAACTCGGCGGCACCGCGGCAAAGCTGCGGTTGAGCACGCGCATTGGCGGCACGTTGCGCAGCCGCAGCAGTGGAGGCAGGCCGAAGCCCAGCAGCAGCACCAGGCCGATGCCTGCACCCGCCAGCGCAGGGGTGGCCTGCGGCAGCGGCAGCCGGTTCGGGATCAGGCTGCCCAGCGCCTGCACCAGGCCTTCCTGCGCCAGCATGCCCAAGCCAATGCCGACCAGGCAGGCCGGGATGGCGGTCAACAGCAATTGCAGCGACAGCATCGCCAGGATGTCGCGCTGTTTTGCGCCCAGGCAGCGCAGCACCGCCACGGTGTCGATGCGGCGCATCGCAAAGCGGTTGGCCGCCAGTGCGGTGGCCACGCCGGACAGCAATACCGCCAGCAATGCCGACAGGGCCAGGAAACGTCCGGCGCGATCGAACGCGGCGCGCATGCCGCGCTGGGTGTCCTCGATGCCGACCAGACGGTATTCGCTGGCGCGGGGCTTGAGCCACGCGCGCAGGTCGGCGATCGCGTTCGGCGCACCCGCAAACATCAACCGGTACGAGGCGCGACTGCCCGGGCCCAGCAGGCCGGCGCCCTCGATGTCGGTGCGGTTGACCAGCAGCGGCGGCGACAGCTGCATCAATTCGCCGGAGGCATCCGGCTCGGCGCGCAGCACGCCGGTAATGGTCAGATGGCCGGCGCCGAATTCCAGCTGTTCGCCTACGCGCAGGCCCAGGGCTTCCAGCAGCCGCGGGTCGGCATAGGCCTGGCCCGGCGGCGGTGCGGTGGCAGGGGTGCCTTCCGGGTCGCTAGCGCCTTTTGAGACCAGCAACTGACCGCGCAGCGGGTAGCCGGGACCCACGCCGCGGATATTGGCCATCTGGCTGGCCTCGCCATGAAACAACACGCTCGGGAAGCTGACCATGCGCGTGCTTTGCAGCCCACGTCGCTGCGCCTCGTCGGTGAAGTCGGCAGGGATCTCCTGGCGTCCGGTGACACCCAGATCGCCGCCCAGCACTTCGGCCGCGCTGGAGGTCAGCGCCAGGGTCACCCGGTCCACCAGGGTCCCCACTGCAGTCATCACCGCCACGCCCAGCACCAACGCGGCGAACACGGTCAGCAGGTCGCCTGCCAGGAATTCCCGTCGTACCGCACGTGCGGCCTGCCTCAGTACGTTCATGCGGTCGGGCCGGTCTGTGCGTGCAAACGGCCGCTGTCGATGCGGTAGATGTGATGGCAGCGCTGCGCCAGGGTCATGTCGTGGGTCACCAGCACCAGGGTGGTGTCGCTGGTGGCGTTGAGCGCGAACAACAGGTCGCTGATCTGCGCGCCCGTTGTCTGGTCCAGGCTACCGGTAGGCTCGTCGGCAAACAGAATGCGCGGCTTGGCCACGAACGCGCGCGCCAGCGCCACACGCTGCTGCTCGCCGCCGGATAGTTGGCGCGGGTAATGCCGCGCACGTGCGCTCAGGCCCACCGCCTCCAGCACCTCACGCACCCGCGCCGGATCTTCGCGCCCGGCCAGTTCCAGCGGCAGCGCGATGTTTTCCTCGGCGGTGAGCGCCGGCAATAGATGAAAGCTCTGGAACACAAAGCCGACCTCACGCGCGCGCAAGGCCGCACGCGCTTCTTCGTCGAGCTGGCCCAGGTCCTGGCCAGACAGCGCAATGCTGCCGCGGGTGGGCAGGTCCAGCCCGGCGAGCAGGCCGAGCAGGGTGGTCTTGCCCGAACCGGACGCCCCAACGATGGCGATGCTGTCGCCTTCACTGACCGTCAAGCTGACGTTGTCGAGGATGTGGAGTGTTCCCTCCGGTCCACTGACGGATTTGCCGACCTCGCGGACGTCGATGGCGGTGCGGGTGCTGGAGCGGGGGGCCAGACTGTCGATGAGGAATCTCCGAATGCGTGAAAGAACACTGCGATATGGCGCGCTGGCCCTGTGGCTGCTGACACTGTCCCTGCTTGCGCCGGGAATTGCCTCTGCCAAAAGTCCGGCTGCGACCGCACCGATCCTGGTGGTCGGCGACAGCCTCAGCGCTGCGCACAACATCCCTGTGCAGTCCGGCTGGGTCACCTTGCTCGACCAACGCCTGAAACGTGACATGGCGACGCCACCGCCGGTCGTCAATGCCAGCATCAGCGGCGAGACCACATCGGGCGCGCTGACCCGGTTGCCTGGCCTGCTGCAAAAGCACCACCCCGGCGTCGTGGTGATCGAATTGGGTGGTAACGATGCCCTGCGCGGGCTGACCCCGGCCCAGCTCAAGGGCAACCTGGAAAAGATGATCCAGCTCAGCCAGCAGGCCGGCGCCAAGGTACTGTTGCTGGGCATCGATGTGCCGCCGAACTACGGACCGGCCTACCGCGAGCGCCTGAAAGCCACTTACGCCGACCTGTCTAAACAATACAAAACCGCGTTGGTGCCGTTCTTCCTGGAGAAGGTCGCATTGCAGCCCGGCTTGATGCAGGCCGACGGCCTGCATCCGACCGCGGCGGCGCAGCCCAAGGTGCTGGAAACGGTGTGGCCCGCGCTGCGCCCGCTGCTGGCGCGCTGAACCAGGCGCGTCATGTAACGTTATTTGGTCTTCACATGCTTTCCACCGCCGATCCGGCATGTTTCACAAAGCTGAAGACCGAGGAAAGTCCATGCGTCAGACCAAGGAAACGTCCGGCCTCGTGCTGGTCGTCGAAGACAACCGCAATATCTCCGAAATGATCGGCGAGTACCTGGAAGGCCGTGGCTTCGAGGTCGACTATGCGCAGGACGGACTGGACGGTTACCGTCTGGCCGCCGAGAACAGCTACGACGTGGTCGTGCTGGACCTCATGCTGCCACGCCTGGACGGGATCGAAGTGTGCCGCCGTCTGCGTAACGACGCACGCAAGTCCACTCCGGTGCTGATGCTGACCGCCCGCGACACGCTGGACGACAAGCTCACCGGCCTGGGTTTTGGCGCCGACGATTACCTGACAAAGCCTTTCGCGATTCAGGAACTGGAAGCGCGCCTGCGTGCGCTGATCCGCCGCGAGCGTCGCCAGGTTGGCTCGGAAGTGCTCAAGGTCGCTGACCTGGTGCTCGACCCGGTCAGCATGCGCGCCACCCGTGCCGGTACCGAGCTGCAGCTCTCGCCGATCGGTCTGCGTCTGCTCACCATCCTGATGCGCGAATCGCCGCGCGTGGTGACCCGTCAGGAAATCGAACGCGAAATCTGGGGCAATGGGTTGCCGGACTCGGACACCCTGCGCAGCCATCTGTACAACCTGCGCAAGATCATCGACAAGCCGTTCGACCGCCCGCTGCTGCATACCGTGCAGAGCGCCGGCTATCGCATTGCCGACATCGCCCAACCGATGGCCTGATGTCGCCGGCCGGCTGCCGACTGGCGGCCGGCCGCTCCTGTAGGCGCACACGCGCCGCTCGTTCTCCCGTGCTCCCGACTGGCTGCACGACGGACTCACGGAAGCGTTGCCTATAATCCGGCGCTCTCCCCTGGATGCAGCAATGCCACACGGGCTCCCGCGAAAAATACGTCTCGCCTTCCTGCTGCAGGTCGCGCTGGCGAGCTTGGCGATTGTGCTGGGCGGGTATCTGATTTCCTTCGTGATCAAGTACAGCCTGGTGCGCACCGTGCTCGCCGACGAGGCAGTGCACTTCTGGCGCATGCAGCGCAGCGCGCCAGATCATCCGCCGCCGGATACGCGCAATATTCAAGGGTATTTCTCGCCGGCCGGTACCGGCCGCGACACGGCGCCGCGCGTGCTGCAGCGGTTGTCGCCCGGTTTTAGCGAAGTCGCCGCAGCCGATGCGCTGGTGTATGTCGATCAACGCCCCGAAGGCCGGTTGTATCTGGTGTTTCCGCGCGCGCGCGCGGCCCACCTGACGCTGTGGTTTGGCGTGGTGCCGGCGATCGTGGTGCTGTTGGGAATCTACGGGGTGTCCTGGTTTACTTACCGGGTTTCCAAACGCCTGGTGTCGCCGATCAGCTGGCTGGCGCGGCGCGTTTCGCAGTGGGATCCACGCAACCCTGATGTGGACGAACTGGCACCCGAGCGGCTGCCTGCGGAACTGCAGGGAGAAACGCGGCAATTGGCTGCGGCCTTGCACACGCTCGGGCAAAAGGTCAGCGATCACGTCGCGCGCGAGCGCAACTTCACCCGCGATGCCAGTCATGAATTGCGCACGCCGTTGACGGTGATCCGTGTGGCCAGCGACATGGCGCTGGCCGACGACGAGCTGTCGCAACGCACCCAGCGCAGCCTGCGCCGCATCCAGCGCGCCGGACGCGACATGGAAGCGGTGATCGATGCGTTCCTGATCCTGGCGCGCGAAGCGGAGATCGATCCGCAAAGCGAGACCTTCGATGCGGCCGAACTGGCGGGCGAAGAAGTCGAAAGCGCACGCGAGTTACTCGGCGACAAGCCGGTATCGCTGCGGATGATCGGCGACGGCAGCCTGCAGATGTTCGCGCCGCCGCGGGTGATGCGGGTGGTCCTCAGCAATCTGCTGCGCAACGCCTGCGCCTACACCGACACCGGCAGCATCGAAGTGGAAGTCAGCCAGGACCGCATCGTGGTGCGCGATACCGGCATCGGCATGAGCGAAGAGGCGCGTGCGCGTGCGTTCGAGCCGTTCTTTCGTGCCGACCCTACGCGCCCGCAGGGCACCGGTCTGGGCTTGTCGATCGTACGGCGTCTTTGCGATCGCTTCGGTTGGCGGATCGAGCTGCACAGCGAGGCAGGTCTAGGGACCTCGGTGGCGGTGGTGGTGGCGTAGGTCGGGTGGTGCTTGCCAGGCGCGTTGTCGCCGTTCGATAGCGTCGGCATGAGCTGTTCCACCAGATCGTTTCGCTGATCCTTATTTTTGCTCCAACACCGGCGCAACCGCCTTGCGCCAGAGGGCATAGCCGTCTGCAGTCATGTGCAGCATGTCCTCGCGAAACAGTGCAGGGCGCGGCTTGCCATTGGCATCGAGCATGGGCGTGTAGACATCCACAAAATCCACGCGCGGCAGCGGCGCAAGTGCGTCCTTGATCAGGCGATTGGCGGCGATGACGGACGGCAGCAACTGCGCACGCGAGGGACTGGGTTTGATCGACAGATAACTGATGCGCGTATCGGGCAGGTCGCGCCGAATGCGCGCGACGAACGCCACCACGTCATCGCGCACCTGCTCGGGCGTGCGGCCGCTGTTGAGATCGTTATCGCCGGCATACAGCAGCACCTGGCGTGGCGCATACGGAATCACGATGCGGTCGGCGTACCAGGTGCTGTCACGCACCTCCGAGCCGCCGAAGCCGCGATTGATCACCGGTTTGCCGGGGAAATCCTGCGCCAGCGTGTCCCAGAAGCGGATCGACGAACTACCGACAAACACGATGCCATGCTTGGGCGGCGGCTGGCGCGCATCGCTGGCGGCAAAGCGCTGCATATCGTCTTCCCAGGCCGCGTTGGACACCTGCGCGGGCACCGTAGGCGCGGTGTGTGGGGTTTGATGGGCCTGCGCGATGGCCTGGCTGGACAGCAGTGCGAGGATGCACAGCAGTGTGCGCAAGACGCGTCGAGTCATACGGAAACCTGCAGCGAGAGAGCGGGCTGCCCATGGTGCAGCAGTCTGCAAGCTGAGGGCAAACCGGGCCGTGGCTGGCGATGCGCGGCGTCACGGTGCAAGATTCGCACTTTCCCAAGCAGCGATCATGCCATGCGTTCTTCTTGTCCCCTGACGTGCCCTCGCGGCCGGAAGCACTGACGCATGGCCGATCAATTGGGACACGTGCCGCGCGGACCGCGCCGCATGCTCAAGGCTGCGATTTGGTCGTGGCAGGGCTTACGTGCAGCCTGGCTGCATGAATCCTCATTCCGGCTGGAAGTCTGCCTGGCCGTGGTGATGGCGCCGTTGGGCATCTGGCTCGGTCAGTCGCCGCTGGAACGCATCGCGCTGATCGCGCCGTTGTTGATCGTGTTGGCCGCCGAGCTGTTGAATTCGGCCATCGAAGCGGTGATCGAACGCTATGGCCCCGAGCACCACGTGCTCGCCGGCCGCGCCAAGGACATGGGATCGGCAGCGGTGTTTCTGCTGCTGATCAATGTGCTGTTGTGCTGGGGGTTGATTCTGCTGCCGCGGGTGTTTTGAGACGGGTGGGATCTTGACGGTCATCCGGTTGCGCGCCACATCCTGATTCATCACGCAGGCACGCAGGCACGCAGGCACGCAGACGGCCCGACGCCGGGCGATCTCCCGCGTCGGCAGCCGCGCGCTGCTGCCGACGCAGGGATGGGCACGTCTCGCTCGACCAAGCGTGCGCCACGTGTTGCTCCAACACACGACATTCGCACCTTGCGCTTGGGGCACTCAGGGTAGCGGGACGTGAGCTTGCGCGGCACGCATGGCCTGTCAATACGCGGCGCCATGCGTCGACGGGCTCGCCTCAGGGTGCGAGCGCCGTCGCCACGGACCGTAGATCGACGTGGTTGCTCATCAGGGACTGCCGGTCGTTTCGAGGCGCACTACCCCTCGCACGCCAGGAAGGCGCATGTGCATGCGAGTTTGACTTGGCGCGTGGCATGCTGCGGCTCTCTTTCAACGGAATCGCCTGCATGTCTGTCCTGATGCGTGCCCTGGTATTGCTGCTCCTGACAGCCTCGCTGTCGGGTTGCGGGTACAACGCGATCCAGCAAAAAGAAGAAGGCGTCAAAGCCGGTTGGTCGGAAGTCCTGAACCAGTACCAGCGCCGTGCCGACCTGATTCCCAACCTGGTACGCACCGTGCAGGGCTATGCGCAGCAGGAGCGTCAGGTGCTGACCGAAGTCACCAATGCGCGCGCACGCGTCGGGCAGATTCAGGTCAATGCCGATGACGAAGCCTCGCTCAAGAGTTTTCAGCAGGCGCAGGGCGAACTGGGCAGTGCGCTGTCGCGGTTGCTGGTGGTCAGCGAAAACTACCCGCAGCTCAAGTCCGACCAGTCGTTCCGCGATCTACAGGTGCAGCTGGAAGGTACCGAGAATCGCATCACCGTGGCACGCGGCCGTTATATCCAGACCGTGCAGGACTACAACACCTATATCCGCTCGTTTCCGCAGGTGATCACCGCCAAGATCTTCGGTTACCAGCCCAAGCCGAATTTCAGCGTGGAGAACGAAGCGCAGATTTCGCGCGCGCCGCAGGTGGACTTCGGCAATCAGCAAGCGCCGCAGCAACAACCGCCGCAGCCGCAGCCGTAGCCGGCACAGTAAATACATGCACCTGCGCAGTCTCAACTACTGCGCGGTGTGCTGCACGGCATGTCGAGGCAATCGCGACGTGTGCGATGGCAAGCAACCTATCGCCTGCGTGATCAACCAACGTTCAAATGCGCGGCATCAGGCCCCTCTCCCTCAGGAGCGGGGTGGGTGTGAGGGACGAAGCCGTCGTGTAACGACACTGCACGTAGCTTCGCTCGTTCCTTCATTTATCTCTTCGGGGCACCTTCCCCGCAGGTAGAAGGGAAAGCCAAGAGCGGCCAACACAACGACTGTGCTCACCGCCAGGCGGGCGCGGCCGGTGCTTGGTGCGGCATGGTCCACTCGTACACTTCGGTTCTGAGCGCGCCGTCCACACCCACCTGACGACTGCTCGCTACGTTTTATTAGCAAAGCTTAAGTGTCAGTGCTGATTCACTGTCAGTACTTATCAAGGAGTTGGTAATGCGGAAAACGCACATGTGGGTGTTTTGGATCATGGCGCTACTGCTGCTGCCGGCCTCGGTGCTGGCGCAGGATCTTGCAGCCATCCCTCCACTGCGCTCGCCGGTGGTCGATGTCACCGGCACCCTGGATGCGGCGCAGCTCCAGCAACTTGAGCAGCAGGCGCTGGCATTGCAGCAACGCAAGGGCGCGCAGCTGCAGATCCTGATCGTACCGACCACCCAACCGGAGACGATCGAGCAATACACCCAGCGCGTGTTCGATCAATGGAAGATCGGGCGCAAGGGCGTGGACGATGGTGTGCTGCTGCTGGTGGCCAAGGACGATCGCCGCGTGCGCATCCAGCCCGGTTATGGCCTGGAAGGCGCCATTCCCGACATCGTGGCCAACCGGATCATCCAGGAGTACCTGGCGCCGAGGTTCCGCGAGGGCGACTACGGCGGCGGTATCCGCGATGCGACCGCGACGCTTGCTGGCCTGATCGAAGGAGAAGCTCTCCCGGAACCGGTCAGCGGGCACGCCGAGGGTGGCGTCGGCAATGGGGCAGGCGGGAGTGGCTGGATCATGGCGCTGTTTATCGGCTTTGTGGTCGCGATGGTGGCGCGCGGCATCCTCGGCGCCCTGCCGCGTCCGCTGCGCGCCGTGCTGACCGGCGTCGCGGCCGGGGGCGCCGCCTTGCTGTTTACCTCGTTGCTGTTCGCCAGCGCCGGTGCAGCCGTCATCGGTCTGTCGGCGGGCCTGGTCTCCGGCTCGCCGGGGCGCTTTGTCGGCGGCGGTGGCTGGGGCGGTGGTGGATTCGGAGGATTCGGGGGCGGTGGCCGTGGTGGTTTTGGCGGTGGCGGCTGGGGCGGCGGCGGTGGATCATCGGGAGGCGGTGGCGCCTCGGGGAGCTGGTAATGCGGTGGCTCAGGCATCTTTTCGCGCCGTCGGCGCAGCGTAGGTTTCCGACCAGTTGCATGGATGCGATCACGGCGGCGGTGGCCGCCAGCGAGCGCAGCCATACCGGCCAGATCATGGTGGCGGTCGAAGCGGACCTGCCGCTCGGGGCGCTGTGGAGCGCACACACCGCTCGCCAGCGCGCCGATCAGGCGTTCGCGCAGCTGCGCACCTGGGACACCGAAGCCAATAACGGAGTGCTGATCTATCTGTTGCTGGCCGACCACGCCATCGAAGTGGTTGCCGACCGTGGCTTGCGCAGCCAGGTGCCGGAGGCGCAGTGGGAGGAAGTGTGCCGGCGCATGCAGCAATTCCTGCGCGAGCGCCAGTACGAGGTGGCCGTCCTGGCGGGGATCGAAGCGGTGACCGAGCTGCTGGTCGAGCATTTCCCGCGTGGCGCGGAGATGCAGCATGAAGACGAGCTGCCCGATCGGCCCCAGCTCTTAGGCTGAAGGCGTGCGAGGTGTCAGAATAGACGCCTCGCTTTTTTGTGATACGCGGTCCGCATGATCTATCTGCACGCCATCGACCCCATCGCCTTCTCGCTTGGCCCGGTGCAGGTGCACTGGTACGGCTTGATGTATCTGGCTGCCTTCTTCTCGGCCTGGGCGCTAGGCCGCTCGCGCATCCTGCGCGGCCGTCTGCCCGGCGTGGACATGGACGGTTTTTCCGACCTGTTGTTCTACGGCATGCTCGGCGTGGTGCTGGGCGGGCGCATCGGCTACATGCTGTTTTATGCGTTCGAGACCTTCCTGGCCAATCCGCTGATCCTGTTCAAGGTCTGGGAAGGCGGCATGAGCTTCCACGGTGGGCTGCTGGGCGTGTTGATGGCCTGCTGGCTGTGGGCGCGCAAGCATCGCCTGCACTTCTTCGACGTGATGGATTTTGTTGCGCCGTTGGTGCCGTTGGGCCTTGGTTTCGGGAGGCTCGGCAATTTTGTCGGCGGCGAGTTGTGGGGCAAGTTCACGCAGGCCGACTGGGGCGTGATCTTCCCGCATGCGCCGGAACTGGCCGATATCGCGCCAGCACAGATTCACGCGCAATACGCCGCTGGCGCATTGGATCGGTTCGCGCGTCACCCGTCGCAGCTGTATGAAGCCGCGTTGGAAGGCGTGGTGATGTTTGTCGTGTTGTGGGCGTTCTCGATGAAGCCGCGCGCGCGCTATGCGGTGTCGGGGCTGTTTGCGCTGCTGTATGGCGTGTTCCGCTTCATCGTGGAATTCGTGCGTGTGCCGGATGCGCCGATCGGCTATCTGGCCTTCAACTGGCTGACGATGGGCCAGATTCTGAGCTTGCCGTTGATCGCGGTGGGCCTGGTCTTGCTGGCGATGTCGCGCCGCGCGCCGGTGTTGCAGCCGGTGGTGCCGACCGCCGTAACGGTGGAGGCGGCGAAGTGAAGCCGTATCTGGATCTGCTGCAGCATGTGCTGGAACACGGTGCCGAAAAGTCCGACCGCACCGGTACCGGCACGCGCAGCGTGTTCGGCTGGCAGATGCGCTTCGATCTCACTGCCGGTTTTCCGCTGGTCACCACCAAGAAGCTGCATCTGCGCTCGATCATCCACGAGCTGCTGTGGTTTCTGCAGGGCGATACCAACATCGGGTATCTGAAGGACAACCAGGTCCGCATCTGGGACGAATGGGCCGACGACAATGGCGACCTTGGCCCGGTGTACGGCAAGCAGTGGCGGCGTTGGACCGGCCCGGACGGCGTCGAGATCGACCAGATGCAGTGGCTGGTCGATGAGATCAAACGCAACCCGGATTCGCGCCGGCTGGTGATCAGCGCCTGGAACGTCGGCGAGTTGTCGCAGATGGCATTGATGCCATGCCACAGCCTGTTCCAGTTCTACGTGGTCGACGGCAAACTCAGTTGCCAGCTCTACCAGCGCAGCGGCGACATCTTTCTGGGGGTGCCGTTCAACATCGCCAGTTACGCGCTGCTGACCCATCTGGTCGCGCAATCCACCGGCCTGGGCGTGGGCGATTTCGTCCACACGCTGGGCGATGCGCATCTGTATTCGAATCACTTCGAACAGGCACGTGAGCAGCTGACGCGCACCCCGCGCGCATTGCCGACCTTGCGCCTGAATCCCGAAGTGACAGACCTGTTCGCGTTCCGCTTCGAGGACATCGCGATCGAAGGCTACGACCCGCATCCGGCGATCAAGGCGCCGGTGGCGGTCTAGGAATCACGTCATCAAGGAGGAGCGTATGCAGAGGCGTTTGCTGGTTTTCATCGGCTTGATCGGGCTGGCGTCGACGAATGCTGTGGCGTTCGCCGAAACCGTGCGTGGTCCGGCCGGTCGCCTGCAGTTGCCCGATGGTGTGACTGCGACGGTCGCGCCGTCCAATCCGACGCATCCGAATGTCGACGCCAGCGCGATCATCACGCTGACCAACGTGCAGCCCGGTGCGATCGGGCCGGTCACGATTGAAATGAGTTGCCCACCGGCAATCGGCCAACTGAATTCGGCCAAGGGCATGGAGCGATTGGCCGCCGTGACGTTTCAGTTGGACAAGAAGCTGACACGTGAAAAGGCCGAGTGGGTCGAGCTCGATGCGCAGCAGACTTACCGTACTGATGCCTCGCGTGCCGATGGCACGCGGCTGACGCAGTGGCTGGTGCCCTTGGGTACCTCGTTTGCCTGGATCAAATTCGACAGGCCGGGAGCAGCGCCACTGCAGCAGGACGTGCTGGATGCCATCTCCGGGATCAAACTCCTGTGCGGTTCCATGGCTGAAAACAAGAAGGTCCAGTGATGTTGAAGCTTTCGCTCGTCGTGGCGCTGGACCGCAACAACGCCATTGGTCGCGATAACGATCTGCCGTGGAAATTGCCGGACGATCTCAAGCGCTTCAAGGCGCTGACGATGGGCAAGCCGATCCTGATGGGGCGCAAGACAGCGCAATCGCTCGGGCGCGCATTGCCGGGGCGCTTGAACCTGGTGCTGACGCGCTCGGGGCAAGTGCCGTTCGAGGGCATGCAGGCGGTGGCGTCGGTCGATCAGGCGATCGAACGTGCCGAGCAGGAGGGCGCGCAGGAGTTATGCGTGATCGGCGGCGGCGAGGTGTATCGCCTGACGATGGCGCGTGCCGACGTGCTGGCGGTGACCGAGGTCGACACCGCGGTGGATGGGGCCGACACGCACTTCCCACCGATCGACCCGGCGGTATGGGTGCCAGCGCATCGCCAGACGCATGCGGCCGATGACCGCCATGCGTTTGCGTTTTCCTTTGTGGATTACCTGCGTCGCTAAGCCGGCAAGGACGCAGCGCGCGATCAGCGCACCCGATTCCATACAACTAAGCGCCGCTAAAGAAAAACCTAGCGAGCGGTTGCCCGTTGGCCTTGCACGGCGCACCTGAGCGCAGCGTACGCGTGGCACATGCCGGTCCGAGCAACGGCTGCGCCCGCATGGGGGCGCAGCCGGTTGGTGAGTCGCTCTTACTCAGGAACGACGCCACCCTGTGGCTTGGCCGGTGCGGCAGTGCCGCTACCTGCATTTCCCGCGTTGTTGCCGCCACCGCCATTGCCGCCACCATTGCCACGACCGCGGCCACGCCCGCGCGGGCGGCCCTGACCTTCGCGTGGACGCCGTGGAGCATTCGCGGCAGGTGCGGTCGGGGCAGTGACTTCGCGTCCCGGAACCTGCACCACGCGCAATTCGTCGGTATCCAGTTGCAGGGCGGTGAGCTTGCCGCCCCACACCGCACCGGTATCGATGGCATGCACGCCCTGGGTAATCGTCAACCCCAGCGCGGACCAATGCCCGCACACGATCTTGAGATCGCGCTCGACCCGGCCCGGTACCTCGAACCACGGGTAGAGTCCTTGTGCCTGCGTGCCCGGCGTGCCCTTGTCGTCGGTGGCGATGCGGCCGCGCGGCGTGCAATAGCGCATGCGCGTGAACAGGTTGATGATCGCGCGGCTGCGGTCGTACCCGCTCAGGCCTGGCGACCATCCCGGCTGATCGCCGTACATGTTGCGCAACAGCTTGCGATAGCCGCCGCCTTGCAGCTGCTGTTCGACTTCACGCGCATGCTTTTCGGCCAGCTGCGTGGTCCACTTCGGCGCCAGCCCGGCGTGGACCATCATCCAGCCCAGCTCGCGGTCCACGTGGGCCAGCTTCTGCATGCGCAGCCAGTCCAGCAGCACGTCGCGGTCCTCGGCCAGCACCACGCGCTGCAGATCCGGATTGACCTTGCGCTGCTCTTCCTCCGAGCGCGCACCGATCGCCAGCAGCGACAGATCGTGATTGCCCAGCACCACCACGCTGTGCGCGCGCAGCGAATGCACCAGCCGCAGCGTTTCCAGCGATTGCCCGCCGCGGTTGACCAGATCGCCGCAGAACCACAGCGTGTCCTGTGCGGGGTCGAAATTGATCTTTTCCAGCAACCGCTGGGTAATGTCGTAGCACCCTTGCAGGTCGCCAATTGCCCAGACGCTCATCGCGTGCGCTCCATCAATCCAGCAGTCATCAGTGCAGCGTCCTGGGTACGCTCAGCACGAAGGCGGCGATCGGGGCGGTGAATTCGGTGCCATCGTCGGCCACCATGTCGTAGTGACCTTGCATCTGTCCCTGCTCGGTTTCCAGCAGCACACCGGAGGTGTAATGGAAGGCTTCGCCGGGGCGCAGCCATGGCTGCTCGCCGACCACGCCTTCGCCATCCACCTGCTCGGTGCGGCCGTTGGCGTCGGTGATCTGCCAATGGCGCGCGATCAGGCGTGCAGGCACGGCGCCCGCGTTATGGATGCGGATGCTGTAGGCGAAGGCATAGCGGCCTTCTTCCGGGGTCGATTGATGAGCGAGGAAGCGCGGCGACACCTCGACCTCGACCCGATAGCGCGGATCATCTTGCATGGGAAAAGTCTAAATAAAACGGTGTGGGAGCGGCGCTCAAGCCAGCTCGACATTGGCCAGCCGAATGAAATCGGCGACCTCGAGTTGTTCGGCGCGGGCATCCGGACGCACGCCGGCTGCCTCGAAATGCGCGGGTTCGCAGACGGTGGACATGGCATTGCGCAGGGTCTTGCGGCGCTGCCCGAAGCCGGCGCGCACCACATCGGCGAAGCGGCGGCGGTCGTTGATCATCACCGTGGCCGGGTCGCGCGGCACCAGCCGCACCACTGCCGAGTCCACCTTCGGTGGCGGCCGGAACGCGCCAGGTGGCACCACGAACAGCGCGGTGACCTCGCAGTACGCTTGCAGCATCACGCTGAGCCGGCCGTAGACCTTGCTGCCGGGACCGGCGGCCATGCGGTCGACCACTTCCTTCTGCAGCATGAAGTGCATGTCGGCCACCGCAGCGGCATGGTCCAGCGCATGGAACAGGATCGGCGAAGAGATGTTGTAAGGCAGGTTGCCGACCAACCGGATCGGCGTGCCGTTGGCCAGTTCGGTGAAATCCACGCTGAGTACGTCGCGATGGATGATGCTCAGTTCGCCGATCGGTGCAGCGGCCTCGGTCAACGGTGCGATCAGGTCGCGATCGAACTCGATCACCGTCAACGCGCCATGCTTGCGTAGCAGCGGGAAGGTGATCGCGCCCTGACCGGGGCCGATTTCGACCAGGTGTTGGCCGGCGCGCGGGTCCACCGCCTGGACGATCCGGTCGATGTAATACCGGTCGGCAAGAAAGTGCTGGCCAAGCGACTTCTTGGCCGGTGCGCTGAAGGAATAATTCATGCGCGCAGTTTAACGGAGCCGGCGGCTGCACGCGGTGTCAGTGCTGCGCGTCCAGGCTGTAACAGTAAGGTAGGACGCTCATAACCTGCGGCGATCGCGCAGGTGGGGCGCGCGCTCAGCCGCGTGCCGCCAAGCGTGCGCACAACGCGGTTGCCGCCATCAGGCTGGATGGATCGGCGATGCCGCGTCCGGCCAGTTCCAGTGCGGTGCCGTGATCCACCGCCACGCGCGGGTAGGGCAGGCCAAGGGTGATGTTCACCGCCTGCTCGAAACCGCTGTACTTGAGCACCGGCAGGCCCTGGTCGTGGTACATCGCCACCACCGCGTCGAAGCCGCTCAGTTTCTGTGGCAGGAAGGCAGTGTCCGCCGGCAACGGGCCGATCAGCTGCATGCCTTCACCGCGCAGCTGCTCCAGTAACGGAATGATGATGTCCAGTTCTTCGCGGCCCAGGTGGCCGTCTTCTCCCGCGTGGGGATTGAGGCCGAGCACGGCGATACGTGGGTGCTCCAGGCCGAAGTCGCGACGCATCGCGGCGTGGGTGATGCGCAGGCAGCGCGCAACGGCGTCGGCGGTGATCGCATCGGCCACTGCACGCAGCGGCAGGTGTGTAGTCACCAGTGCCACGCGCACGATGCTGTTGGCCAGCATCATCACCACCGGGCAGTCGGCCTGTTCGGCCAGCAATTCGGTGGTGCCGGTGTAGGCGATCCCGCCGGCGTTGATGACTGCCTTGTGCACCGGGCCGGTCACGATGCCTTGCCGTCGGCCGGCAAGACAGTCGCCGGCAGCGGTACGCAGGCCGGCAATGACGGCCGCTGCATTGGCCGGGTCGGCAATGCCGAAGCGGGTCGGGACGGGCTGGCGAATCGGAAACAGCGGTAGGTCGCCCGGCATGCGTGCCGGCTGATCGGGGTCGAGCAGGCGCACAGACAAAGACAGCGCCTTTGCGGCGCTGTTCAGGGTGTCGGGATCGGCATATGCAACCAGCTGTGCATCGGAGCGCAGCTGCTGGGCGAGCCGGATGCACAGCTCCGGCCCGATCCCGGCCGGCTCGCCTGGCACCAGCGCGAGCGACGGGACCATCATCGACTCAGCGCGCCGGCTGTGCCGGCGGCGGGGTCGGGGCAGCGGGTTCTGCGCTCTTGGTCGGCTCGGCGGTGGCATTGCCGTCGGCGCGATCGCCGGTGCGGTAGCTCACATAGGCCTCGCCACGCAGTTCCTGCAGGTAGCGGTTGTATTCCTCTTCCAGCTTGCGACGGCCGATCGTTTCACGGACCTGCGCACGTTGGTTTTCGGCACTGACGTCGGTCTGGCGGCTGCCGACGCGCTGCACGACATGCCAACCGGCTTGCGTGCGGAACGGCTCGGACACGGCGCCATCCGCCAAGCCCTCAACCTGCTTGCCGAAATCCGGGCCGAACGCATCGGCAGGGAACCAACCCAGGTCGCCACCCTGACCGCGGCTGTTGGTGTCCTCGGAGGACTCCTTGGCAGTCGCCTGGAAATCAGCGCCGCCGGCAACGCGGGCGCGCAGCGTGTCGATCTTGGCCTTGGCCTGCGCGTCGGTCTGGTTGTCACCGATGCGGACCAGGATGTGGCGCGCGTTGTACTCGGTGACCATCTTCTTTTCGCCGCCGGCATTGGCGTCGCGCATTTCCACCAGCTTGAGCAGCTGGAAACCGCTTGGACCACGCAGCGGGCCGGCCACCTGGCCAGGCTGCATGTCGCGGATCAGCTGAGCAAATGCGTTGGGGATTTCGTCCAGGCTGCGCCAGCCCAGGTCGCCGCCTTCCAGTGCATTCGGGCTATCCGAATAACGCACCGCTGCGGCGGAGAAGTCCAACTCGCCCTTGTCGATCAAGGCCTTGACGCCATCGACCTTCTTTTGACCGGTGGCGATCTGGTCGGCGTTCGCGCCTTCCGGCAAGCCCACCAGAATATGCGCCAGGTGGTACTGGCTACCGGTCGTGGCCTGCTGGGCCAGTGCGGTATCCACCTCGCCTTCGCTCACGCTGATACGGCTCTGCGCAAAGCTCTGGCGCAGGCGCTGCACGATGATTTCGTCGCGCACCGAGGCGCGGAAATCGCCGTAGGCCATGCCGTCGGCGGCTAGCTTCTGGCGCAAGCCATCCACGGTGGTGCCGTTCTGCTGGGCGATGCTGGCAACGGCGCGGTTGAGTTCCTCGTCGCTGACGCGGATGCCGCTGCCGTCGGCACGGCCGATCTGCAGCTTGACCAGTACCAGGCGCTCGAGCACCTGCCGCTGCAAGACATCGTCCGGCGGCAGCTGGTTTTCACGACCGGCGTACTGCGACTTGACGTTGCGCACAGCGCGATCAAGCTCGCTCTGCAGCACCACGTCCTCGTCCACGATAGCGGCGATACGATCCAGCGGCTGGGATTGCTGCGCCGATGCCACCGGCGAGACCGTGCTGGTGATTACCAGCAACGAGGCAAGAAGAACAGAGAAAGGCTTGGTCATGGAATCAGGTTCGGATCGTAATCGTCCGGATTGGTCGTGGTGTTGCTGGGCGGGACCAGGTACAGGTCGTCGCGGTAATAGCCGAGAATAGCACGGCGCAAAGTGCGGTCCGTGTTCTGGCCAAACGAGCTCAAGCCCTTGAGCACGAACTCGAACTGGATGGAGTTGTCCATCTCGCCGTCGCGGTTACGCACGAACCGGCGTACCAGCGCGCGCACTGCCAGGCAGCAGCTGTCCCACTGCACGCCGCCGATGATTTCCAGCGGTGTGCGGTCCAGCAGCGAGTAGTAGTAGCGACCGACCGCACTCCAGGTGGGATTGATCGGATACAGGAACGAGAAGTCGGCTTGCTTGAGCTGGTCGCTGTTGTCGATGAGGTTGCGACGGTAGCGGTAGGCCAGGTTGATGATGCCGTCGTTGTTGAGCAAATAGCGGGTGCGCAGGCTGGCAAGATCTTCCTTGCGCGAGTTCGGGTTCCACTGATAGGTGGCGCCCATCGACCAGCGGTCGTTGATCATGTAGTTGGCATCGGCCACCCAGGCGGACTTACCCTGCTCGATGGGCTGTTCGCTGCCGGCAGCGGAATTGGTGCTGTTGTTGATGGTGACCAGCGAGTCGTTGAAGTACAGGATCTGGCCAGCGCTCAGCGACAATTTCTCGCGGCCGTCGTCCTGGCGCAGCCAACGCGACGTCACCGCCAGGGTCAGCTGGTTGGCATCGTTCTGACGGTCGGCGCCGGTATAGCGGCTGTCGCGGAACAGCTGGCCATAGCTGAAGGTAAACGGACGGGTGTCGAAGACCGGCAGGTCGTCCTGGTCGCGGTAGGGCACGTACAGGTAGTACATGCGCGGTTCCAGCGTATTGAGATAGTTGGTGCCGAACAGCGAGGTCTCGCGATCGAAATACAGGCCGGCGTCCAGCGAAGCAATGGGCAGGCTGCGCGTGGGCGAACGGTCGCCGGTCAGTGGCGCCGTGTTGGCCAAGGTCGAGTCCAACTGGTAGGCAGTGTAACGCCAGGCCACCGTCGGGGTCACGAACCAGGCCGCACCCGACAACGGCATCGAGATATAGGGTTTGACGTCCAGGCGCGAGCCGCTGCCATAGTCAAAGTTACGGATATTGGTCCGGACGTATTCGTCGCCGTTGTTGTTGTTATTGCCGTTGGTGTTCGGGACGACGTTCACTTGGTACGAATCGTCATGCGTAAACCGCACCGCCTCGGCATAGACACCGGCTTCGAAAATGCCGAACGGCTTTTCCCAGGTGAAAAAGGCACGCGGCTGCCGGTTATAGGGCAGGGCTCGCTCGTCCAGGGTGTAGTCGGTCAGCTGCCAGCGGTCGGCCATCAGGCCGGCGGTCCAGGTTTCGCCGGTGCCGTAGATGCCGATGGTGCTCTGCAGGCTGGACGCCGAGCCCATGCCGTTCAAACGGCTGGTGAAGTCTTCCACATAGCGGGTGTCGCTGACCCAGGAAATGCTGCTGCGCGCCTGCCAATGGCTGTTGACGTTGTGGTAGCCGCTATAGAAAACGCTGCCACGGTCCTTCTCGCGCAACTTGTCGTTGGGCAGATAGTTTCCGGTGATTTCGCCGCGACCGCCGTCGTACAGATACCGGAACTCGGTGCCGAACATGAAACCACGCTTGCTCATGTAGCGCGGCAACAAGGTGGCGTCGTAATTGGGCGCCAGATTCAGGTAGATCGGCTGCAGGTAGTCGAACCCATTACGCCCGGACAGGCCGAACTGCGGAAATAGCAGGCCGGTCTGGCGACGGTCGTCGATCGGGAACTTGAACCACGGGAAGTACAGCACCGGCACCTTGCCGATCTGCAGTACCGCGTTACGCGCGGTGCCGAAGCCTTCTTCGTTGTCGACGTCGATCTCGGGCGCGCGCACCCGCCAGATCGGCTGCGAGGGATCGCAGGTGGTGTAGGTCGAGCGATGCATCTGGCCGACCTGGCCTTGCAGGTCCACCGATTCCGCCACGCCATTGCCGCGGCGGTCCACCATCTGATACTGGATGTTGGAGACCTTGTGGGCGTCGGTGTCCTGATTACCCTCGGCGCGGTCGGCAACCATGCGGAAGGAGGTGTCCTGGTAGCGGACATTGCCTTCGGCGATGTAGTTGCCGGTCTCGGTATCCATGCGCAGGTTGTCCGCGCCCAGGAACTGGTCGCCGCGCTTGAGCGCCACGTTGCCCTGGTACTGCGGGGTGGTGCTGGTGCCGGACAGCTGGTCGCCTTCGATGTCGGTCGGCAGCTGCTGGCGCATTTCGGCGGCCTTGGCATCGGCGGCAGGGGCGCCATCGAAACCAGGCAGCGGGTCCACGGCCGGGCACAGTCCCCAATTCAACGGCTTGTCGGCAGCCATGGCCGGAAGGCAGATGGCGATGCTCAAGGGCAGGGGCAGCAGGCGGAGAACTCGGCGCACGCGTGGATTCAACCAGTAAAATGGCGACTAGCTTGCCGCATACCCCGCATAGGGGCAATGAAGAGCGCCAGCGTGAAGAGGGCGAGGTTCATCGCAAATCGTGGCGCGACCGGCGTGCCGCGGCGGGTCAGCGCAGTGCGGCGACGTGGGCAACACTGCTTTCGCGCAAGGCCTGCAGGTCATAACCGCCTTCCAGCATGGACACCACCCGGCCACGCGCATGCCGCTCGGCCAGGGTGCGTAGCGCGCCGGTCAGCCAGGCGAAATCATCGTCGTCCAGCATCAGATCGGCCAGCGGATCGCGCAGATGCGCATCGAAGCCGGCCGAAATCAGGATCAGCTGCGGGCGGAAGGCGTCGATCAGCGGCAGCATCTCGTCTTCCCACACGTTGCGGAAGCGCAAGCCATCGCTGCCGGGCGGTAGCAACAGATTGTGGATATTGCCAACGCCGCGCTCATGGACGCTGCCCGAGTGCGGGTAGAGCCCGGACTGATGCGTGCTCAGATACTGCACGGTCGGGTCGCGTTCGAAGATCGCCTGGGTGCCGTTGCCGTGGTGCACGTCGAAATCGACGATGGTGATGCGCTCCAGGCCATGGCGGTCGCGTGCATGGGCGGCGGCCACGGCGATGTTGTTGAATAGGCAGAACCCCATCGACACCTGCGCGGTGGCGTGATGGCCGGGCGGGCGGACAGCGCAAAAGGCGGTGCGGGTGAGGTCCTGCATCACCGCGTCCACGGCGGCGATGCCGGCGCCAGCGGCGCGCAGGGCAGCCGCGCGCGAGGCCGGCACCATGCGGGTGTCCACATCCAGTTGGCGATAGCCTTCGAACGCGGTCTCCAGCACCGCGTCCACCTGCTCGCGCTCGTGCACGCGGCACAGGTCGCCCAGCTTGGCCAGCGGCGCCTCACGCCAGTCCAGGTCCGGAAAGGCGGCACGCAGGGCGTCGACGACCGCCTCCAGGCGGGCAGGGCTTTCGGGGTGCTCAGGGCCGGCGTCGTGACCGAGACAGGCGGGATGGGTAAAGACCAGCATGAGATGACTTTAGCCTGTCCGCCGCGCCAGGCACATGCTCAACCGCGCCGGCGGTCGTGCCGCCACAGCACTTCCTGCTGACCATCGACGCGTGCCAGCACGCGGGCCAGCACGAACAGCAGGTCCGAGAGCCGGTTGAGATAGCCGATCGCCTCGCTGCGCACCGACTCCTGGCGCGACAGCGCTACGGTCTCGCGCTCGGCACGGCGCACGATGGTCCGCGCTAGGTGGCAGCGCGCGGCCGCTTCGCCACCGGCCGGCAAGATGAACTCCTGCAGCGGCGGCAAGCTGTCGTTGAAGTGGTCCAGGTGGCGTTCCAGGGCCTGGATGTCGGTCGCCTCGATGGCGGCATGGCCGGGGATGCAGAGCTCGCCGCCCAGGTCGAACAGCTGGTGCTGCACGGTGGTCAGCAGCTCGGCAATCGCAGTGGGCACGCCGGGCGCGGCCAGCAGCACGCCGAGCGCCGAATTGGCCTCGTCCACGGTGCCGTAGGCGTTGACGCGCAAGGCATCCTTGCCGGTCCGGCTGCCATCGCCCAACCCGGTGCTGCCGTCGTCGCCGGTACGCGTATAGATACGTGAGAGCCGGTTGCCCATGGCTCAGCCGGCCTGGCGCTGGCGATGGGGCGCAGCCAGGCGCTCGGCAACCACCTGGATGACGGCTGCGGCCGCGACGTACAGCGCGGCGCTGCGCAGGTAAGGCCAGAGCCAGTCGCTGTAGTTCTTGAACCAGCCGGCGAGGGTGGGTTCGCTCACGCTGGCGCTGATCCAGTAAAAGCTGCCCTGGGCGATCAGCTGACACAGCGCCACCGCGATGAGCAGGGCAGGAACCAGCGCAACCAGCGCAGTCCATTGGGCCCCGTGATAGTGCCGGCGCAGCCACACACCACCGGCCCACAGCGCGAAGTACGCCGGGATCAGGCACCAGTACGCCGGCGACACACAGTAGTGCTGCCAGAAGCTCATGCCCTGCTGGGTGATGACCAGCCAGTCCACCGCGACCGCCAGGCCCATCAGCAGCGGGAACGCCAGTTTGCTGCGCGCAGCCAGATGAAACCCGCCGATGAAAAACACCGCCCAGGACGCGTCCGGGACCGGCGCGAAGTGATTGATCCGTGTGGCCGCCATCAGGACGGCGAGCAGGCTCAAAATCAGGGTGTCGTGCGAGCGAGAAGTCATGCGCGGAGGTGGCCGGATTACAGGTGCGGGAGTGTAGCGTGGAACCTGGCGTGCCCGCGCCACTGCCTGGCCTGCGCTGCGCCCGGCATCGGCAGGCATGACAACGGCAGACCGGCTGGACGCGTCAACGTGTCTCATCCGGCGCGCGCGATGCGCTGCGGGCGAGGGCTTATCATGGGCGAATGACACATCCACATGACGTTTTGATCGTTGGCGGCGGCCTGGTCGGCTCCAGCCTGGCGATTGCGCTGGACCGCCTCGGCCTGGATGTCGGGCTGGTGGAAGCCACGCCAGCCGGCACGCCGCCGGCCGTGTTCGATCAACGCAATCTGAGTTTCGCCGCCGCCACCGTCAACGCCTTGGGCGTGCTGGGCGTCATGGCCAAGTTGCGTAGCCCGCCCGGGCCGATCCGGCGCATCCACGTCAGCCGCGCCGGCGACTTCGGGCGCGTGCAACTGGACGCCGCCGATTACGGACGCGACAGCTTTGGGCAAGTGGTGGTGGCCCGCGACTTCGGCGACGCCCTCCAGGCACGCCTGGACGAATTGACGCAGCTGCGCCGGTATCGCCCGGCGCGCTGCATCGGCGTGGAGCCGGTGCAGGATGGCGTGCGCACGCTACGGCTGGCGACCGACGACGGCGAGCAGCGCGTCTGCGCCAAGCTGGTGGTCGGTGCCGATGGCAGCCACAGCGCAGTGCGCGAACTGCTGCATATCGAGACCGACACGCACGATTTCCTGCAGACCTTGTTCGTGGCGCGCGTGCGCGCCTCCCGGCCGCCGGATGGCACCGCGTGGGAGCGCTTCGGCGAGCACGGGCCGACCGCGCTGTTGCCGCGGGGCGACCGCCATTACGGCGCAATCCACTGTGTGGCGCGCGCCGAGGCCGATGCGGTCGCTGCGCTCGACAAGCCCGGCTGGCTTGCCCGGCTGCAGCGCGCGGCCGGCTGGCGCGCCGGGCGCTTTGTCGCCAGCGGCGAACGCAGTGCATATCCGCTGGTGCAGGTGCTGGCCAACAACCTGATCGCCGAGCGCGTGGTGTTGCTCGGCAACGCCGCGCAGACGCTGCACCCCATCGGTGCGCAGGGCTTCAATCTGGGATTGCGCGACGCGCTCACCTTGGCAGAGCTGATCGAACACGATCGCAGCGATGCCGGGGTCAGCGCGCTGCTGGCCGACTATGTGGCGCGTCGGCGCGTGGACCGCGAGCAGACGATCGGCTTCTCCAGTGGGCTGGCGCGGCTGACCGGCAATCCGGCACCGTTGCTGCGGCCGCTGCGCAGCCTGGGATTGCTCGCGACCTCGCAGGCCGCGCCGCTGCAATCGATGCTGGTCGGCGGGGCGATGGGTTTCCGTGGCGATGTGCCGCAGCTGTGCCGGGGGATCGCATGAGCCGCCGCGGTACGCGCGATGCGGTGATCGTCGGCGGTGGCGTGGTTGGTGCCGCCTGCGCGCTGGCGCTGGCCGACGCTGGTTTGAGCGTTGCGCTGGTGGAAGGGCGCGAGCCCGCGCGCTGGCATGCCGATCAGCCCGACCTGCGTGTCTATGCCTTCGCCGCCGACAACGCCGCGCTGCTCGACAGTCTTGGCGTGTGGGCCAGCGTGCGCGCCGGGCGCGTACAGCCGTATCGGCGCATGCGGGTCTGGGATGCCGGCGGTGGCGGCGAGCTGCGCTTCGACGCCGACACCTTGGGCCGCGAACAACTCGGCTGGATCGTCGAACATGCGCTGCTGGTCGATCGCCTGTGGGCGGCCGTGCACAGCGCGGGGATCGAAGTGCATTGCCCGGCGCGTGTGGCCGAACTGGAGCAGGACGCCAACAGCGTGCGCCTGCGTCTGGACGATGGCAGCCGGCTGGAAGCGGCGATTGCCATCGCCGCCGATGGCGCGTCGTCCACCTTGCGCGACCTGACCGGCTTGCCGGTGTCGCGGCATGCCTACGCACAACGCGGCGTGGTTGCCTTCGTGGAGACCGAACAACCGCACCAGGCCACGGCCTGGCAGCGCTTTCTGACCACCGGGCCACTGGCATTCCTGCCGTTTGCCGCAGGCCGCAGTTCGATTGTCTGGACCTTGCCCGATCGCGAGGCCGAGCGCGTGCTGGCGCTCGACGATGCGGCGTTCGCGCGCGAGCTTACCCAAGCCTTTGCCGCGCGTCTGGGCGAGGTGCGTGTGGTTTCTGCACGCGCTGCATTCCCGCTGCAACGGCAGTTGGTGGAGCAGTACGTCAGTGGCCGCGTGCTGACCCTGGGCGACGCTGCGCATGTGGTGCATCCATTGGCGGGGCAGGGCGTCAACCTGGGCCTGCGCGATGTCGCTGCGCTGCGCGAGGAAGTGCGCGGCGCGCTCGCCAAACGTGCGGACTGGGCCGCGCCGCATCGTCTGCAACGCTGGGCGCGCACCCGCCGCAGCGACAATACCGTGGCCGCCTATGGCTTCGATGCGATCAATACGGTGTTCTCCAACGACGAGATGCACCTGACCCTGTTGCGCGGTGCCGCGCTTGGCCTCGCCGGCAGGTTGCCGCCGCTGGTCGATGTGCTGTGGAAGCGCGCCTCCGGCGGCGCGTAAGCCACCTCGCGTCTGCCGGCCTGCGCTGTGGCTGGCCGGCATAGCTGACGTTCTATGTCTATGAGCTTATAGCGTAGGCCACATCTTCCATACGACGCACGCGGCCGGCGTGGCTACAGTCGCGCCATGACTTCCGTTTCGCACACCGCCAGACCCACATTGCTGCTGCTCTGCGGCCTGCTCTGCGACGCCGCCATCTGGCAACCGCAGCGCGACGCGCTGGCGGATCTGGCCGATGTGCAGGTGCTGGATTTCCCCGGATTCGACAGCATTGGGCAGATGGCGTCCCACGTGCTGGCTGGCGCACCGCCACAGTTTGCGTTGGCCGGGCATTCGATGGGCGGGCGGGTTGCGCTGGACATCATGCGTCAGGCGCCCGAGCGGGTGACGCAGCTGGCACTGCTCGATACCGGCATTGCACCGCGTCGCGATGGCGAACGCGAGGAGCGCCAAGCGCTGGTGGATCTGGCACAGACGCAAGGCATGCATGCGCTGGCGCTGGCCTGGTTGCCACCGATGCTGCACCCCGCACGCAGCGCCGATACCGGTTTGATGCAAGACCTCAGCGCAATGGTGCAGCGGCAGAGCGCGCAGAGTTTCGCTGGACAGGTCAACGCGTTGCTGGAGCGCCCGGATGCCGCGCCGGTGCTTGCGCAGATTCGCTGCCCCACCTTGCTAGGGGTCGGGCGCCAGGATGCCTGGAGCCCGCTGGCACGGCATCAGGACATGGCGCGGCAGATTTCGCAGGCGCGCTTGGTCGTATTCGAAGATTGTGGGCATATGGCGCCGGTGGAAGCGCCCGCTGCGGTGAGCACCGCGCTGCGCGAGTGGCTGAGCACGTGATCGCCCGTACCGCAGGCGGCGTCAGTTCGGTCGTCTCGGGAATTGTCCTGCGCTGAAGTATCGCTAGCGCTTTATCTGTGTCATTCCACCGCCAAGGGAGGCTGCTGCGTGTCTGCAGATATTTCGATCATCGTTGTGTGCGAACAGCTGATTCGCCGGTTCGCCCTGCATAACGACCGCCATGAGCATCAGGCGTTGGCTGCGCTGTTCACTGCCGACGGCGTCTTTGCACGACCGAGCGCGCCGGATGCGCCCGTGCATGGACGCGAAGCGATCTTGGAGGCCTTCCGCGCTCGCGCGCCACGCAACACCTGTCATTTGATGCTCAATACGCTGGTCAGCGTCCAATCGAGCACGCTGGCCCATGCGCATAGCCATGTGCTGCTCTATAGCGCACCGCAGGCCGACGCGTCTGTCCCCTGGACGGCGCAGGCGCCTGCACTGATCGGCACCTTCGACGATGTGCTGGTGCACCAGGACAACCAATGGTTGTTCAAGCAACGCCTCGGCGCATTGCTGCTGCGCGTCGAGGCGCACTGACCGAGATTGATCGCTGTCTGTCTGTTCAACGATGCCGCCGGCCCTTACAGGCGACATCTCGACACTGCTCTCCCCCAGTCGCGTTGCCTCAATCGCCCATCTTCGTTGGAGAATCGCCTAGTGGAACGCGCATGTTCGTCTGTTGGTCGTCGTCGCTCATCGCTCCGGTCGCATCGCCTGCGCGCCGGCAGCTTGACTCTGCTACTGGGTGCGCTGGCGCCGGCGGCGGCCTTCGCACAGGCCGTGCCTGACACAGTTCCGGTGCCGCAAGGCATCAACCTGGGTGGCACCAGTTTTTTCGATGGTTTTGGCTCCACCCAACCTGGGTGGACGGTGATCGAATATCTGCGCCATGCGCACCTGAATGCCGTGCTGGATGCGCAAGGCAATGATTCGCCGGCGTTTCGTGATCCGAAGATCAGCAGCTCGGCAGCGCTGACCCAGCTCATCTACGTGACGCCCTACAAATGGTTGGGCGGCACGATTTCCGTCGATGCCATCGTGCCGCTGGTCAACCAGAATGCCTCGTTTGCCGCCGACAGCCCGGTGCGGTTGAGCGACAACGGATTCGGCGTTGGCGATATCGCGGTCGGGGCGGCGTTGCAGATGCCGCCGGTGATGCGGAACGACCGGATCTTGCTGTTCCAGCGCTTCGCCCTGGTGGCATTTGCACCGGTGGGCAAGTTCGATCGCGACATCGCGATCAACCAGAGCACCGGCTACTGGTCGTTCTCGCCGCATTGGGCATTCACGGTACAGCCCACCGATAACTGGGAGGTCAGCATGCGGCTGCATTACATGTACAACTTCCGCACCGACCGTGCCGGTGGAGTGCCGCCAATTCCCGGGTTCCAGTTCCGCAACGGCCAGGCAGGCGATCTGGCGTGGCTGAATTTTGCCAGCTCGGTCAAGGTGACCGAGCAGCTGCGGGTCGGTGTCAACGGCTTCTACCTACGGCAGCTGCAAGACAACCGCACCAATGGCCAGCGCGTGCCCGACAGCAAACGCACGCAGTTCTACATGGGGCCAGGGCTCTCGTGGCGGTTGGACCCGAAGAACGTGCTCAATTTCAATGTCTACCTGCCGGTCGAGGTCAAAAACTCGGTGGCCGGAAACACCTTCAACCTGATGTTCGTGCACTCGCTATAGCGCAAGCAAGCTGCCCTGCACGCCGACCGTCTTGGTCGGCGTGCATGGTCGAATGTAGCCATGTTTTGCTCTATGCGTGGTCCTGCGTCGCAGGTAGGGCCGACGTCCGCTCCACGCGCATCGATGCCATTGCCATTGCCACTGCTCGGCGCGCGGTCCCGCGCACCCCGAGGCATCACATGCCCATGCTGTGCCGTTGCGTATTGGCATGTTCGCGGAACAGCAACTCCGCCCGCGCGCCATCGCGTTGTTCGATGGCAGAGACGATCGCGCCATGCTGCCGGTGGCCGTAATAAAGATCGTCGTAAGCCAGGGTGGCCGAGCGCTGACCGAACACCACGTTGACTGGGCTGACGAACGGCACCAGCGTGCAGCGGTCCACCGTCTCGGTGAGGATCGGTTTGTTCGCCGCCACCACGATGGCGCGATGGAAACGGGCATTGATCGCGCCATAGGTCTGCTCATCGCCGGCATCGAGGCTGCGCTTGGCAAATAGCCGGTCGCCTTCGCACAGACAGGCGTGCAGGGTGGACAGCAATGCGGCCGACGCGCCCTGTTCGGCCACCGTGCGTGCCGCCATGCCCTCCATCAGTGCGCGCACCTCCAGTGCATCCAGGCTTTCCTGTTGGCTGAAACGCCGTACCGCATAGCCACGGTTGCCGACCTGCACCAGCAGGCCCTCCTGGCACAACGCCGGCAATGCTTGGCGAATAGGCGTGCGCGAGATGGCCAGGCGCTCGGCCAGGGCCGCCTCGGTGATGCGTTCGCCCGGGGCAAAGGCGCCGCACAGGATCAATTCGCGTAGCTGCTGGACCGCTTGCAATCGGTGGTTGTTCGCCATTGGCTCCATTCTCTCGCGCCGTACCGCAGCGCACGTTCCTTCGAAGGGGAAACTAGCAATTACTTGTATAAAAACCTTGCGGATGAGATCGCTTGATGGCACTTTGGATCCCAAGGATACCGTTTTGGAGATCCGCAGTGGTTGGTCGTCCGTGTTGGGATCCATTGCATCGTCGATCCTGACTCAATCAATGACGTGCGCTCTGCCTCTCCTGGCAGTGGTGCGCAGCAGGAGCAAAGCATGGCTAGCATCATCGGCGGCATCGGAACCTCGCACGTTCCCACCATCGGGGTGGCCTACGACAAGGGCAAACAACAGGATCCAGTGTGGAAGCCGTTGTTCGACGGCTACACGCCGGTGGCCGAGTGGCTGGCCGAACAACGGGCCGACGTGCTGGTGTTTTTTTACAACGACCACTGCACGACCTTCTTCTTCGATCTCTATCCGACCTTCGCCCTGGGCGTGGGCGAGCGCTTTCCGGTCGCCGACGAGGGCGCAGGGCTGCGCAACCTGCCTCCGATCCGTGGCGATGTACAGCTGCAGGCGCATATCGCCGAGTGCCTGGTCAACGACGAATTCGACCTGACCGTGTTTCAGGACAAGCCGATCGATCACGGCTGTGCGGCGCCGTTGCCGCTACTGTGGCCGCATGTGCCGGACTGGCCGGGCACAGTGGTACCGATTGCGATCAACGTCCTGCAATACCCGCTGCCGACCGCGCGCCGCTGTTTTCGCCTGGGCCAGGCGGTGCGCCGTGCGATCGAGTCATACCCGGAAGATCTCAGAGTGGTGGTGGTCGGCACCGGCGGGTTGTCGCACCAGATCCATGGCGAGCGCACCGGTTTCAACAACACCGACTGGGACATGGAGTTTCTGGACCGCTTTCAGCACGCGCCGGAAACGCTGACCGATCTCACCCATACCGACTATGTGCGTCTGGGCGGTGCCGAGAGCGTGGAGCAGATCATGTGGCTGGCCATGCGCGGTGCGTTGGATGGGCCGATCCGCAAACTGCATCAGAACTACTACCTGATGACGACGACCGCGATGACCGTGGTGCTGTACGAGCCGGGCGAAGAACGCGCCGATGCGCCGCGCTCGGCAGAGCTGCTGGCGCGCACCGCCAACGCGGCATGAGGGCCTGCATATGAATCCGCAAGTACACGGCATGGACAAGATCGACGGCACCTACCTGTTCGATCTGCGCACCAGCAACCGCGCGCTGCGCCTCAATCGTTTCTTCTGGCATATGATCCGCGCCCCGTGGCGCGATCGCTTTTTGCAGGACGCGGAAGTGTTGATGCAGGAAGCCGAGCTCACCGAACACGAGAAAGCGCTGATCCGTGCGCGCGACTGGCTCGGACTGGTGCAGTACGGCGCCAATTTTTTTGTGATCGAAAAGTTCGCCCGCGTGGTGCGCACGACCAATCTGCAGGTCTACGCCATCATGCGCGGCGAGTCGTTCGAAGACTTCATGCAGACCCGGCGTGTGCCCGAGGCACGCTGAGCTGCGCGCCCCGGTCGCTGGCCGGGCGTTGCCATCCGACTTTCCAACGTAAGGCCCACCCCCTATGACCATGTCCTCCGTGTTCTTCGAACACCGCATCAAGGTGCGGCATCTACGTGTCATCGAGGCGCTGGATCGGCAAAAAAGCCTGCTCCGCGCCTCACGCGTATTGAATGTCACCCAGCCTGCACTCACGCGTGCCTTGCAGGAGATCGAAGAGATCGTCGGTGCGCCCCTATTCGAACGCCATTCGCGTGGCGTGCGTCCCAATGCGATGGGCGAGGTACTGGTGCAGACCGCGCACGTCGTGCTCGGCCAGCTGCGCCGCGCACAGGATACCTTCGAAGGGCTGCTGCAGGACGATGCGCTCACTATCACCGTCGGCGCGTTGCCGGTGGCGGCGAGCGGCCTGCTACCGTCGGTGCTGGCCGCCTTGTACCGTGCCGAGCCCACTCTGCGTGTGCGCCTGCTGCATGGCCGTACCGATGAATTGCTGCCCAAGCTCGCCGGAAACGAGGTGGATCTGGTCGTTGGCCGGTTGTATCCGCTGGCCCGCTACGATGCCTTGGTCCGCAAGGTGCTGTACCAGGATCCGATTGCGCTGGTGGCGCGGAGCGACCATCCCTTGTTTGCCAATGGTCCTGTGCGCATCGCCGAAGCGGCCGCGTACCGACAGGTATTGCCGACCTTGAGTCAGCATGTGGAGCGCGACGTGGCGCAGGTCATGCGTGAACATGGGCTGGCCACACGCGATCAACTGCGTTCCAGTTCTGCAAGCTTCACACGCGAGATTCTGCTCGGCACCGACAGCATTGCGGTGATGCCAAGCATGATGGTGGCCGGCGACATCGCACGCGGCGAGTTGCGGGCCTTCCAGCTGCAGCAGCCGTCGCAGGCGCGCGCAGGTGGCGTGATCTATCGCGACAGCAGCGCCATCCTCAAACCCGGTGTGCGTTTGTTGATGCGCGAGCTGGAACACCAGCTGGCGCTCATGGCCCAGCAAGGCGCGGTGTGGGTGGACGACCAGATTGGCGAGCACGATATCCTGCTGGATGCGTCTGCATAACCGACGATGGAATCCCCCAAGCGGGAGCTGCATCGTCGACCGGGACGGATGCGATGCAGCACTGGCCTGGGAAGTTGCACTGTTCGGCCGTATTCGCGGAATGCGCAGATGCGAGGCGCGCTGGATTGAACGCCGCATGGTGCCCTGCTGGTCCCGCGCCGGAGTACTCGAGCGGTATTCATCGCGGTGATCGGAGTAAGCAAAGTCCAAGTGTGGGCGGCAATACGCACGCCCACGCCGCACGGTTGCTACCGCTCTCAGGCGTCGTTGGCCAAGGCATCCTTCAACCGCGCCTTCTGCAGCTTGCCGGTTGCCGTACGTGGCAAGGCCTCGACCAGGCGTAGGTGTTTGGGGACCTTGTACTTGGCCAGGCGCTCGAACAGATAGTTGCGGATCTGCTCCAGATCCGTCGCCTCAGCGGCTGGCACGATCGCCAGGTAGCCCACCTCGCCCCATTGTGGGTCGGCGATGCCGACCACGGCGCATTCGCGGATGTCCGGGTGATCCGCCAGTACCGCTTCGATCTCGGCGGGATACACGTTTTCGCCGCCTGAAATGAACATGTCCTTCTTGCGGTCCACCACCCAGAAAAAGCCGTCGGCATCGCGCTTGACGATATCGCCGGTGCGGAACCAGCCCTGTGCGTCGCGCATCTCCGCAGTGGCCTGCGGGTCGCGCCAATAGCCGGGGCTGAGGTTGGGGCCGCGCAACAACAGTTCGCCGGGCATACCCGCCGGGCAGTCGTTGCCATCGCCATCCACCACCCGCGTCTGCACGCCCGGCGACGAAATCCCCGCCGCACCGAGCTTGCGACGAATCACGTCGCAATCCACCGACATGCCGAACACCGTGCCGGCTTCGCTCATACCGAAGCCGCAGACCATGGGGATGCCATCGTCCAGCCAACCGAGCAGATCGTCGCTGGCATGCGGCGCGCCGCCGCTGACCAGCGCGGTGAGGTGACGCAGCGTTGACGGATCGAAACCGGGCTGGCTGCGGAACGCCTGCATCATCTGCGGCACGCCGACGTAGTGGGTAATGCCCAGCGCCGGGTTGCCGAGCCAGCTCAATGTACGCTTCGGTTCGAAGCCGCTCGACACCTGGATCGACCCGCCCAACGCCAGCGCCGGCCGTACATTGGTCGCCAAGCCGATGATGTGGAACATCGGCGCTTCGCACAGGAAACTGCTGTTGCCATCCACACGTGTGGTCACGCCGAAGTTGTGCGCCACCTGCTGCAGATTCTGCTCATTCAACATCACGCCCTTGGGTTGGCCGGACGTGCCCGAGGTGAACAGGATCAGGCTCACGCGCTCGGGCGGGATGTAGGACGTTTCGGCGGGCGCCAGCGCCTTGGCAATGTCGATGAAGTTCGATAGCGCTTCGGCATGCGCACGTCCGGCAGCGACATCGTCGCCCAGCAATAGATGCGGCTGCGCACGCTGCAGCAAGGTATCCAGCTCGGTGCCGCTCAGCCGCCAGTTGAGCGGCACATAGATCGCGCCGACCCGCGCACAGGCGAAGTGCAGCGCGACCTGCCAGACCGAATTGCGGGCGAGCACAGCCAGCCGTTCGCCGTCGACACAGCCGCGCGTCTGCAGCAGGGCGGCGAGCTGGCCGATCAGGGTGTCCAGTTCGGCATATGTCCATTCCTGCTCCAGCAACAGGTCGCGCGCGGCAAGCCGGTGCGGTGTGAGGCGGGCATGGAAGGAAATCGAGTCGGTCGGCATGGTCATGGCGCTGTCTTTCCGAATGCAAAATGGGGGAGTGACGGGCGTGAGTGCGACGGAGATGGCTGGAAGGTTGACGCGTGCGCGCAACCACGCACTACGCATTCACAGACACGTTGCCAACACACCACTGAAAAATGAGGTGCCGTGGTGTACGGCACGTTGCATTGCGGCTACGCAGGCATGCTCGCCGCGTAGCCGGTGACGTAAAACTCAACCGAGATAGACGGTCTTGGTTTCGAGAAACGCATGCAGTCCTTCGATGCCGCCTTCGCGACCGATTCCGGAATGCTTGACCCCGCCGAACGGCATCTCGATATCCACCCACATGCCATTGATCGAATGGCTGCCGCTGCGCACGCGTCGTGCAATGCGATACGCGCGATCAACATCCTCGCTATAGACGGTGCCGTGCAAGCCGTAGTCGCTTGCATTGGCCTTGGCGATCATGTCGGCCTCATCGTGATAGTCGATGAAGCTCACCACCGGGCCGAAGATTTCTTCGCGTGCGATGGTCATGTCCGGCGTGACGTTGGCGAACACCGTCGGCTCGATGAAGAACCCACGCGGCAAATGCGCCGGGCGGTTGCCACCCATCACCAGCTGCGCACCTTCGGCGCTGCCCTGTGCGATATAGGACTGCACGCGTTCCAGTTGCCGGCCCAGCGCCAGCGGACCCATGCCGGTGTCGGCGGCGAACGGGTCGCCGAGCTTAACTGCGCTCAGTGCTGCGCAATATGCCTGCAGGACTTCTTCGCGCCGCTGCGCCGGCACCAGTACGCGGGTCAGCGCGAAACATACCTGCCCGGTGATCGGCATGGAGTAGGGCACCAGGCTGGGCAGCACTTTGGCGAGGTCGGCGTCTTCGAGCACGATGGCGGCCGACTTGCCGCCCAGCTCCAGGCCGACCCGCGCCAGGCGTTCGGCGCAGGCCACGCCGATCAGTCGCCCGGCCTGGGTGGAGCCGGTGAAGCTGACCTTGTCGACCAGCGGGTGCCGGATCAGCTGTTCGCCGACCTCGCGACCGGCCGGCAACAGATTGAACACGCCATCGGGCACGCCTGCGGCGCTGATGCATTCGGCCAGGATGTACGCATCGATCGGGGTCTCTGGCGAGGGCTTGGCCACCACCGTGCATCCGGCAGCCAGCGCAGCGGCGACCTTGTAACAGAGCAAGACTAGTGGCGCGTTCCAGGGCGTGATCGCCACGACCACACCGACCGGTTCCTGCACCACATGCACGCGGCCGCCACTGGAGCGTGCGCGCGGCTCGACGAACGGATGCATGGCGATCAGATCGCCGTAGTAGTCGAACAGGCCGGGCGCCTGTTGCGAGGCGCGCCGGCTGAAACCGATGGTGGCGCCAACCTGGCCGGTCCAGGCTTCAGCCAGCTCCGGCATGCGTGCGCGCAGCTGGTCGGCGACGCGCTTGAGTATCACCCCGCGCTCGGGTGGCGACAGCTGCGGCCAGGGGCCGGTGTCGAAGGCGGCACGTGCCGCAGCCACCGCGGCTTCGGTATCTGCATGCGATGGTTCGGTGTAGCGCAGCAGGCGTTCTTCGGTATGCGGGGCGATCACATCGACATGGCGATCGCCGCTGCTTGCGCGCCACTGGCCGTCGATGAACAGGCCCAACGGCCCACGCGCGGCAATCCCGCGCAGTGTTGCGGATAAGGCTTCCATACTCCCTCCTCGGTGCAGAAAACCACTGGCAGCGCCAGCGATGCGTGGGTTGCACGCATCGCTTCAGGCGCCGTAGGACGTGCTTAGGCGCTGTTTTTCTTGAGGTCGTATTCGCCCAGGCCAGGCTTGTAGCTTTTCTCGTCGATGAACTGACGGATGCCTTCCTTGCGGGCGTTGTTGTCGAACGAGTTGGCCGCTTCCTGCATGCGCACCAGATAATCTTCGGCTTCGTCGTAGGTCATGGTGCCCACGCGGCGTACCGCGTCTTTGGCGTATTTCAGCGCGATCGGGTTCTTGCGCAGCAACAACTCGGCCACTTCGCGCGTGCGTGCCTCCAGTCGCTCCAGCGGCACGCTTTCGTTGACCAGGCGCCATTCGGCCGCTTTCTTGCCGTCGACCATTTCGCCGGTCAGCGTCATCCACATCGCATCGCGCATGGACAGCAGT
The DNA here is from genome assembly GCF_035012785.1 of Xanthomonas sp. WHRI 8932A. NCBI lineage: Bacteria > Pseudomonadati > Pseudomonadota > Gammaproteobacteria > Lysobacterales > Lysobacteraceae > Xanthomonas > Xanthomonas sp. WHRI 8932A. The sequence goes on along the minus strand of NZ_JAYGQQ010000004.1, from coordinate 287,056 downwards.
TCGACCGCCACCTTGGTCACGCCGCCGCCCGGCAGGATGCCCCAGTTAATCTCCGACAGGCCGAACTGCGCTTCATCGGCGGCAATGGCCAGATCGCAGGCGAACAAGGGGCCGAAGCCGCCGCCGAAGCACCAGCCGTTGACCATCGCGATGGTGGGCTTTTGATACCAGCGCAGGCGCCGGAACCAGCCGTAGGACTCGCGTTGTGAACGGCGTACGCCGCGCAGGCCCTGTGCTTCGGTTTCGCGGAAGTACTCTTTCAGATCCATACCGGCCGACCAGGCAGTGCCTTCGCCGCCGAGCACCAGCACGCCGACGCTGTCGTCGAATTCCAGCTCGTCCAGTACATCCATCATGCGGCGGTTGAGCGCCGGGCTCATCGCGTTGCGCTTGTCCGGGCGTGCAAACTTCACCCAGGCAATGCGGTTTTCGATGCGAACCGATACCACGTCATGCTCGTTCAAGCGGCGTCTCCTTCAAGTCGGGGGCTGCGGGTTCAGAGGTCTTCGGCCAACGCGGTCTCTACCACGGTTGTCCGCTCCAGCGTGGCGCTGGCGTTCAATTTGCAGAGCAGGCGGAGCAGGGTTTGTTGCTCGGCGGCCTGCAGGCCGGTGCAGGTACGCGCGACGGCGCGCGCCAGGCAGGCCTGTGCCACCTCGAGCGTGCGGTGGCCTTGGTCGGTCAGATACAGGCCTTTACTGCGACGGTCGCGGCCGGCCAAGCGTTCGATCAGGCCTTGCTCGGCCAGCGCGTTGGCGATCTTCATGCCGGCGGCGCGGTTGACCAGCAGGCGGTTGCCGAGTTCGGTCTGGTCGCAACCGGGCTGGTCGCGGATGTGGATCAACGCAGTGACGCGTGCCGGGGTGAGATGCAGCTCAGCCAGTTCCTGGCGGGCGGCATGGCTGGACGCCAAGGTGGCCAGTTGCAGTTGGTAGCCGAGGTCTTTGGCAAGTGCCAGGCGAGCGGTCATCGATCCATCCAAATTGTATCCGTTAAATACAATTTAGCCGACCGAAGCGGGCGCTGCAAGGGGGACGGGCGTCGAAAACTGAAGTGCGGTGCGCGCCCGCGTAATACCGGCGCGCCTGCGTGCCGCCGAGCTGTGCGACGTGATTACTGGGTCAGCCAGCCGGCCAGCTGCTCGCGGGTCAGATAGCCGCTGTGGCGGGTGTCGAGTGCATCGAATTCATCGGCCAGCGCGGGGTTGGCCTGGGCTTCGGCACGGCTGATGCGGCCATCGCCATCCACGTCCATCGCCTGGAAATCGATGCGGTAGCTGCCGACCACGCTGCTGGGCTGGATCGAGCGCACGATCACGCTCGATTCGCCGCGCGGGCGTTCCAGTTGGGTCTGGTGCGTGATTTCGCCGCTGGACAGCGGTTGGGTGCGGATGACGTTGGGCACATCGATCAGCGGCATGCTGCTGGCCGGCGTAGGTGCCTGCTGGGCGGAGGCGGTGCCGCAAACGAGCAGCAGTGCGGTGAGTGTGGCGATACGGCGGATGGTCATCAGATCCCCCTGATGTGGAACAGCCGGTAAGGATAGAGGGTGCGGGCAGCTTGCGGTGGGTGGCATGCGGGTGGGATGTGGCGCATCGCCAGATCCCTTGCGCAAGCTGGGCGCAGCGGGCGGGGCAGCGTCGGCATCAACGCTGGATCTGGCGGGGCGACGGCGCGCTGCCGTCGCCTTGCAGGTCACTCAGCCGGGGATGAAGGGAAACACGATCTTGAGCAAGCCCTTCAAGCCGCCTTCCGCTGTGCTGGCCACCGCTTTGGCGCCCAGACTGTTGAGTGCGCGGCGCACATCGTCCCAGCGCAGCTGCGCAATGTCCTTTTTCAGCAAATCCGCCACTTCTTCGGCGGTGGGCGTGAGCTTCTGCAACTCGCGTATTGCTGCCTGCGGGTCCTGCTGCAGATAGCCCCAGCGTTCGGCGATTTTCAGCAGCGTGTCGAAGCGCACCGCCACCACTTCGCGATTGCGTTCGTATACCGGCAACGCGCCGACATCGAGAATGGCTTGCTCGAATTGCTGTGCGTCGTCGGGATGTTCGATCCGCACCGCCAGAAAACCTTCCTTGCGGCTGCGTTCGCTGACGTGCTTGGCACCGGAGCGCAGGTTGTCTTCGGTGAGCACGTTGGCCACGATGCGCTGCATCGCCGCGTCGCCTTCTTCGGGCACCAACGCGCGCCAGCGGGCATAGCCATCGCGACGCAAGGCCTTGACCTTGGCCGAGGTGACACGTAACTGCAGTGCGACAAGGGCGTTGGAGCTATTGCGCGAGATGGCGCCATCGCGCTCCAGCAGCACGAAGATCAACAGTTCCAGGTCGCGTTTGGTCAGCGACTGAAACCCCTGCAACAGGGTCAATCGCAGGAATTCGCTGCCAAAGGCGGCCGCGTCCTTGAGTTCGATGGGTTGCATGGGGGAGTCCTCCGCGGGTGACCTGCAGGATGCCAGGATGCTGTTGCGCGGCCTGAGAACCAATGCGACGCGCGCAGCAGTTTCAGCGTCCGGTTTCGCGCCCGGGGCGATCGGATCTGAACGTTTCAACTGCGCCGCGATCCTGCAAGGTAACAAACACCTGTTTGCCATCGCTGCCACCGAAGGCGACGTTGCTGGCCTTGCGGCCTTTCAGCGCGACCGTGCGCAGCAACTTGCCTGCCGGCGACACCACCGCGATCTGTCCGGCATCGTAACGGGCGATATAAAGATTGCCGTCGGCATCGCAGCGCATACCGTCCATACCGAAATCGGGGAACGCGATCAGCAGACGTTTGTTGCGCACGCTGCCATCGTCCAGGCGGTCGTACACCCACACCTTGCGCGACATGCTTTCGTTGACGTAGAGGTGCGTGCCGTCCGGGCTGACGTCCAGTCCATTCGGCGTGGTCATGCCCGATTCCAGCAGCCGCACTGCGCCATCGCGACTGATGTGCCACAAACGGCCGCTGTTGTCTTTCCAGTTCGGGTCGCTGGCATAGAAACTGCCATCAGGTGCCAGTGCCAGATCGTTGGGACCATCGGAATCGGGCAGCGAGGCGAAGGTGCTCACCGCGCGCGTGGGCAAATTCACTTGCAGGATCTTGTGGCTGGTGTAATCGGCCACGTACATCGCGCCGTCGCGAAAGCGAATGCCGTTGCCGGTGCTGCCGGCAGGCAAGGTGACAAACACCTCGGCAGTTGCGCTGCCGTCTGTTTGCAACGCGATGCGTGCAATGGTGCCGTCCTTGCCCAGATTCACCGCATACAGTGCGCCGTCCGGGCCTGCTGCTGGGCCCTCGGCGTTATGCGTGAATGCGCCATCTCCAATCAGGTCGCGCGCAACGAACGGCGGATCGGCAGCGCTGGCGAGCGAGCTGGACAACAACAGCGCCAGTGGCAGGAAACGATGGCGGGCAGCAGCGGTCATGCGAAATCCTCCAGAGATGATCGTCGGCAGTGTGCCAGACCGTGCAGCGCGACCATGGCGATGATCACGTGCGATCAAGTAAGGTGCGCGGGCAGTAGTGGATCGGAGCAGCCGATACATGACGGCGTGTCGTCGAGCCGATGTGGCTGATGCGTGCCATGTCGCGCGTGCATCGCAATGTCCGCTGCGCCAATGCCGTCTGCACGATGCCGCTTGGCAAACGCTGGTCGCTATTCTCTCTAAGAAGGAGGTTTGCATGTCCGTGGAATCCTTGACACGTCGCCGCTTGCTTGCCGCCTTCGGCAGTGCCGGCATCCTGCTTGGCGCACCTGCATGGGCGTTGCCGAAAAAGAAGCCGGGAAAACCGCTCAATGTTGCACTGGCAGGGTTGGGGAGTTATGCCAGCGAGCAACTCGCGCCGGGCCTGGCTTTGACCAAACACTGCAAGCTGGCGGGCATCGTGACCGGCACGCCGTCGAAGATTGGGCAGTGGCAGTCCAAGTACGGCATTGCCGATCGCAACGTCTACAACTACGACAACTTCGACCGTATCGCCGACAACGACGACATCGATGTGGTCTACATCGTCACGCCGACTCACATGCATGCACCGCTTGCATTGCGTGCGGCGGCGGCCGGTAAGCACGTGTGGTGCGAAAAGCCGATGGCAATGCATGCGGGCGAGTGCGAGGCGATGATTGCGGCCTGCAAACGCAACAAGGTGGCGTTGACGATCGGCTACCGCATGCAGCACGAACCCAATACGCGGCGTCTGATTGCGATGGCCGGCGAGAAGCCGTTCGGCGCGATGCAACGCGTGCGTGCCGAGGCCGGTTACAACGGCTATCGCGATACGACCAAGGCCGATCGCTCGTGGCGGCTACGCTCGGAATTCGGCGGCGGTGCGATGTACGACATGGGCGTGTATCCGCTCAATGCCGCGCGTTACACCGTGGGCGCCGAGCCGCTAGCAGTCACCGCCAAGCGCTGGACCGACCGTCCCGAGTTGTTCGACGAGGTCGACGAACATATGGATTTCACGCTGGAATTTCCCAATGCCGTGCGTGCGGCATGCAAGACCAGCTTCGGTGCCAACATGAACGTGCTGCGCGCCGACTGCGAGCGCGGCTGGTACGAGCTGTCGCCGTTTCAGAGCTATCAAGGCGTTACCGGCAAGGCCAGCGACGGCCGCGCCTTCGATGTCAAAGTGCCGCATCAGCAGGCATTGCAGATGGACGAAGACGCATTGGCGATCATCAATGGCACGCCGTTGCGTGCGCCAGGCGAAGAAGGCTTGCGGGATATCCGTATCGTCGATGCGATCTACCGCTCCGCGCGTGAAGGCAGCAAGCGCATCGTGCTGTAAGTCGGCAGGTTTCGGCGGTCGCTGGGCCGCCGAAACAATGAAGCAGCAAGTCGTGGCAACTAGCGGCCGGAGCATGGGGGTGGAAGCTTCCAGCACCCCTCAAGATCCACCACCAGCCACCGCTGCTCCACTTCCATTCCAGCACCTGTGCACGACAGGCACAGAGCTCATCGCGCAACGACTGGCGGAATTCATGGCGAACACGTGGCGGCAACGCGCCGATCAACCGCTTCTACGAATCCCGAGTCTCGAACTCCCGCATCCCAGCATCCGCTCCAGCGTCTGCACGCGCTTCACACACACACAGTGCTCACTGTGCAATGACTGCCGGAATCTACGGCCAACATGCGAAAACAACGCGCCGATCAACCGCTTCTACCACTCCCCAATCCCGACTTCCCAATCCCAGCTCAGCTCAGTCACGCATCGCCAGCACGGTGATCTCTTCGCGATCGTGATACAGCTGCTTGGCACGCACGGTCAGCGATTTTTCGGCCTGCTGTTCAAACAGATCCAGGCACAGGCGCGTCTCGTCCCAGCGCTTTTTCATCGGTAGCTTGAGGTTGAAGATGGTGTGGCGGCACCAGCCTTCGCGTACCCAGGTGGCCATGCGTTCGGCCACGCGGCGCGGTTGCTCGACCATGTCGCAGACCATCCAGTCGAGCGGTTGCGCCGGCTTCCAGTGAAAGCCGTCGGCGCGCAGATGTTCGACCAGACCGGTTTCCAGCACATGCTCGCGTAGCGGGCCGTTGTCGACGCTGGTCACATGCACATGCTGGCGGGTGAGCACCCAGGTCCAGCCGCCGGGAGCGGCGCCCAGATCGGCCGCGCGCATGCCGGGTTTGACCAGGCGCTCGCGTTCCTCGGGCGTGAGCAGGGTGAGCAGCGCTTCGTCGAGCTTCAGTGCCGAGCGCGATGGCGCTTCCGGCAGCAACTTCAGGCGCGGAATGCCCAGTGGCCACGGCGCACTGTCGTCGGCATCGGCTACCGCCAGCAGTGCGTGGTCGCCATCGAGAAAACACACATGCAAGCGCGGCAGTCGCGGTTGCGGCTTGTCGGTGAGCAGGCCAGCCTTGCGCAGTGCCGGGCGCAACGCATTGCCGAAGCTGCGCGCCAGGCCCGCCAGCGGTTTGCCGGCATCCGAATCCGGGTGCTCCACCCACAGATCGCCAAAGCGCGCCTGCCCTTCCAGTGCGGCCAGGATCGGGGTGATGCGGTCTTTGGGGTCGATGCCCTTGAGTTCGGCCAGTACCACCAGTTTCTGTCGCGCAAAGATCAGCTCGCGCCAGTGCAGCTTTGCAGCCAGTTGCGCGGCCTCATCGCAGACGAACAGCACATAGCCATCGTTGCGCTGCGTACGCGCATAGCCGGCGATGCCGACGAACGCGGCGCGCGCACTCAGTTCGGCCGCCAGTTCCGGCTCGAAGCCTTGGCGGCAATAACACAGCAGCCCGCTCATCGCAGCGCTCGCAAGGACAGGTCAATAATGATCACCGCCGCCCTCGCCGTAACTACGCAGCACCGCACAGGCCTGTTCGCGTTGCACATCGCGGACCACCTCGATGCCGCGGCGGGTGAGCTCGCCCACCCAGTCTGCAGGCAGCGGGCCTTCGTCGAATTCGGTCAGTGCCATCACGTCTTCGGCGCGTGCGCCGATCAACAGGCGGTCGATACCGGCCCACACCGTGGCGCCATAGCACTGGCAACATGGCTGCGCAGAAGTGGCCAGCGTTACCGGCGACAGCACGTCGTTCAAGCGTGGCGTCTGCAGGCGCTGCTGCGCGAGCATGTAGGCCATGTTCTCTGCATGCGCCAGCGAGGTGTTTTGCGGCACCACGCGGTTGACCGCAGCCGCGATGATGTGATGATCCGGGCCGAACACGACAGCGCCAAACGGGCCGCCGCTGCGCGCTTCCACGTTCATCCGCGACAGCGCGATGGCCAGCGCCACCTTGTCGTCGTCGCCGGGATAGGCGCGGCTGGCGTCTACAAACTCATGAATCCAGGCGGGCAGGGTGAGGTGGACTTGCGCGTAGAGCATCAGTGGACCGGTTGCTGAGACGAATCAAGGTCTCAGTGTATCGGTCGTTGCCCGCGTTGCGGCACATTGGCCGGAAACGCACTGGCAGGCGTCGATCGGGCGGAAGCCGCAGACACCCACCATCCCGCTGGCCTGGCATTGCGCCGCAACGGCTTTGGGGTTGGTAGGGCTGTTGACGTTGACGCAGGCCGGCAACTTGCCGCAACAGCTGCCCACGTTCTTGACCATGCAGTCGGCATCGGTGCGGCAGGTGGTATTCACCTGGGCGAGCTTGATCGGCGACACCGCCGGACGGGTTGCCGCTTCGGTGGGCGGGGCAGTCACACAGCCCATCAGAACCAGGGATGCGATCAGGAACAGACTGCTTAGACACCAGGACAAGGCACGGGACATGTGGCTGCTCCGATCACGGTAAGTGAGTTTCATGGTAAGCCCTGGCCGCCGCGAATGTGGTCCGTATGACACCTGACGCATCGCAGAGTGCCCGGCCAGGTGACGCACTGCGCCATTTGCCGGTCACAACGCGCGCAAGAGCGAGCCGGCCGTAGAAGCGCGCGCCGATGTGCAGTGGTGGAACGCGCGTTGGTCATCGCAGTGGCGGGCGCCGTCACAGGCAATCGCCATTCGCTGGTGGGGACTGCCGGTTCTTGCGACGTCATCATCGGCGCCGACGCAGCGCAGAGCTGCAACGGTTGGCAAGCGCTAACTGCTGCATGCTTTCATCGCGGTCGGCGTTGGGCAGCTCGGCGTCGGGCGGGTTGGGGACGAACATGCACAGCACGTCGGCCGGGGTGACCGCTTGTACGGTTTGCTGCGGCTGCGAGCAGCCCGCCAAGCCGATCGAAAGCGAAAAGACCGCTCCGTAGAGCGCTCGCTTGCCTTGTCGTGGGAGGCACATGGTGGTGTTCCATTGAAGACAGCGTGCAATCTAGGCCGATGCGCGCGCAGGCCGGTTGCGTCAATTCGCTTCCGCATGCAGCGCTGCGCACCACAGCACGCCGACCAGCAGGCAGGCGATCGCGGCCAGCTCCAGTGGCGTGGGCAGGCGCATTTCCCAGGCAAACCCGTAGAGCAGCGCAAACACGGTTTCGAACACGATCATCTGCCCAACCAGGGTCAGTGGCAGCACGCGGCTGGCGCGGTTCCACAAGGCATTGCCGATCACCGATGCCAGGATGCCCAGCAGCAGCGAAACACCCCAGAAACTGGCCCAATCGATCGTTGCATGCGCTGCGCTGCCAATCATCGCCGCCGGCGCCAGCAACGCGGCCAGTGCGCCGGTGACCACACCGGTCAGCAGCGACCAGTCGCCACCGGAGAGGTCGGGACGGCGACGCAACCAGCGCGCATTGGCGATCGAATACGCCGACCACGAGACCAGTGCACCAACTGCGCACAGCAAGCCGGCAATGCGGGTGAGGCGGTCGCTCGCCTGTTGCCCGGAGTCGTCCTGCACGGTGTCCAGCGCCACCAGTGCCACGCCGATGACGCACAGCACGCAAGGCGCGGCAAGTCGCCGCAGTTGCACCGCGCCGGCAGCGCGCGTACCGATGATGGTGACCACCACCGGCAGCAACCCGATGATCAGCGCCGTCGCCGCGCTACCGGCCCACTGCACGGCGCTGCCCAGCAAGACGTAATAAATTAGATTGCCCATCAGGCTCAGACGGACCAGCGCCCACCACTCGGCGCGGCCCAACCGGACGGCGGTTTGTCGTGCACGCGGTGCGAGTACCAGCGCGGCGACCGCGCCATACGACAGGTACCGCGCCACCGCCAGTTGCAGCGGAGTAAACGCCGACAACAACTGCGGCGCCAGAAACACCAGTCCCCACAACGCGCCCGCACCGATGCCGCAGGCGACGCCCATCATCATGCGCTCACGCATCGTGCGTCTCCTTCATGCCATCCACTGCAGCGTGCAGTGCAGCGCGGCGTTGATCAAGCTCGCCGATCACGCATGCTCGCCGCCTTGAGATGGCTGTGTGTCGCGATGAAGCCGTCAAAGCGGTACGCCCGTAAGCAGCGTGCCCTATGCGATCTGGCATTCCCTCAGCGATCGTTCGATTGCTGACGTCGCGCCGGATGATTGGCCGCCGCGTGCACGGGTGGGCATCGCGACTACGACACCGCAGCGATCAGCAGCCGGATGGCCGCACGCTGGTTGTTCGAACAACGTGGGTGAACGCTTGCATGCGCACATTCAGAGCAGCTAGCAACACTCCTGTGCAGCCGCCAGGCGGGCGAGGCCGGTGCCCGGAGCGGCATGAACCACTCGTACACACCGCTTCTGAGTGCGTCGTCCGCACCCACTTCACGATTGCTCGCTACGTTTTGTTGGCCGCTCTAACCACTCAGCGACGCCTGCGTTGCCGCAAGCATCGCCGTAGTGGTTGCCGCACTTACTTGGCCCAGGTATCGCGCAAGGTCACACTGCGGTTGAACACCGGCGTGGCCGCGCTGTGATCGCGGCGGTCGGCAACAAAGTAACCGGTGCGTTCGAACTGGAACGCCTGCTCCGGTGCCGCCTGCGTCGCCGACGGTTCCACATAGCCGCGCACGCTGCGCTTGGACTCGGGGTTGAGATAGTCGCGGTAGGTCTTGCCTTCGGATTCGTCGTCGGGTTTTTCCACCGAAAACAGACGGTCGTACAAGCGGATTTCCGCTTCCACCGCATGCACCGCACTGACCCAATGGATGGTGCCCTTGACCTTGCGGTTCGCGCCTTCCATGCCGGGGCGCGATTCCGGATCCAGCCAGCCGCGCAGCTCGACGATCTGCCCGGCGTCGTTCTTGATCACCTCATCCACGCGCGCGATGCCGGCGCCACGCAGACGGATTTCGCCGCCCGGCACCAACCGCTTCCAGCCTTTGGGCGGGACTTCGGCAAAATCTTCGCGATCGATCCACAGCTCGCGTGCGAACGGCACCTCACGTGTGCCGAAGCTCTCGTCCTTGGGATGATTGGAAAACTGCAGTGTCTCGGTATGGCCGTCGGGCAGGTTGGTCAGCACCAGCTTGAGCGGGTCGATCACCGCCATGCGGCGCGCTGCGGTGGTATCCAGATCTTCGCGCAGGCAGCCTTCCAGTACCGAGAAGTCGATCAGCGAGTTCTGCTTGCTGATGCCCACGCGGTCCACAAACAGGCGCATCGCCGCCGGCGTATAGCCGCGACGACGCAGGCCCTGCAGCGTGTACATGCGTGGGTCGTCCCAGCCATCCACCAACTGTTCTTCCACCAGCGCGGTGAGCTTGCGCTTGCTCATCACCGTGTAGTTGATGTTGAGGCGCGAAAACTCGATCTGACGCGGCTTGGCGGCTTCGCGCGGCAGGCCCTTGTCCAGCAGCGGCTGCAGCAGCGCCGGATGCCCGGCCAGGTCCACCTTGTCCACGCACCAGTCGTACAGCGGGCGGTGGTCTTCGAATTCCAGCGTGCACAGCGAGTGGGTGATGCCTTCCACCGCATCGCCCAGCGAATGCGCAAAGTCGTACATCGGATAGATCGGCCAGGCGTTGCCGGTGTTCTGATGTTCCACATGCTTGATGCGGTACAGCGCCGGGTCGCGCAGATTGATATTGCCGCTGGCCATGTCGATCTTGGCGCGCAGCGTGCGTGCACCATCGGGGAATTCGCCGGCGCGCATGCGGCCGAACAGGTCCAGGTTTTCTTCGACGCTGCGCTCGCGGTACGGCGAATTGCGGCCCGGCTCGGTCAAGGTGCCGCGGTATTCGCGCACCTGCTCTGCACTCAGATCGCAAACGAACGCATGGCCGTCGCGGATCAGCTTCTGCGCAGCCAGGTAATACACATCGAAGTAGTCCGACGCGTGGCGCAGCTGCGCCCATTCGTAGCCCAGCCAGCGCACGTCGTCCTGGATGGCGGCCGCAAACTCGGGGTCTTCCTTGGCCGGGTTGGTGTCGTCCAGGCGCAGATTGCACAGCCCGCCGAACTCGGCTGCCAGGCCGAAGTCAAGGCAGATCGCCTTGGCGTGGCCGATGTGCAGGTAGCCATTGGGCTCGGGCGGGAAGCGGGTGCGGATGACCGTGTGCTTGCCGCTGGCCAGGTCCTCGCGAACGATCTGGCGGATGAAGTCTTTCTTCTCCGCCGGGGCGGTGGCGTCGGTGGCTGGAATCTCGGACATGCGGGGCATCGGCAATAAGTAAACCGCAAGTTTAGGCGGTGGCACCGGTTAGGGGTAGGCGGTGGGGCAGTGCGGCGCGTTTTGCGATGTTTTTACCGCCGTCGGCACCGTCAGTGGGCTCCGCGCGCCCGGCCAGCAGCGACATCCAATGGTCAAGGGCCAGTCTCAAGACCTTATCGAAGGAAGCGGTGGCAGGCGGTGGTGCCGTCGCGGCCGTGCGTGACGGGCGCTGGCAGCGCCTGATCGGCCACGGCTGGCGGTGGCCGGCCCCGACGCGTACGCTGCGCCGACCCTCTGCAGCGAGCTGCGCATGCCCTTGCCCCGTCTGGTGATCGGCGACAAAACCCTGTCTTCCTGGTCGTTGCGGCCGTGGCTGCTATTGCGGCATTTCCAGGTGCCGTTCGAGGAAGTCTGCCTGCCGCTGGACACGCCGCAGTTCCAGGCGCGCATCGCCGGTTATTCGCCGACCCGCAATGTGCCGGTGCTGTGGGACGACACCCTGCATGTCTGGGATTCGCTGGCGATTTGCGAATACATCAACGAGCGCTGGCTCGACGGCCGCGGCTGGCCGGCGGATCTGGCGGTGCGGGCCCAGGCACGCGCGGCTGCGGCCGAAATGCATTCGGGCTTTGCCGCCCTGCGCACGCAGCTGCCGATGGATCTGGCCCGTCCCCCCGGCCCGGCGCAGTGGGATGCAGCGGCCGAGCGCGACATCACCCGCATCCAGGCCCTGTGGGCCAGCCTGCGTGCCGAGCACGGCCATGCAGGCAACTTCCTGTGCGGCGAATTCGGCATCGTCGATGCGATGTACGCCCCGGTGGCGCTGCGCTTTGCCAGCTATGGCGTGCCGCTGTTCGAGGCTGCTGGCGATTACCTGGCCGCCCTGGATGCGCTGCCGGCGCTACGCGAATGGCGCAACGGCGCAGAACGCGAACGCGCGGAGCGCGGCTGATGCAGATCGCCTATCGCGCCAGTCACATCATCGATGCGCATCTGGCCAAGCACGCGCTGGAAGATGCCGGCATCACCGCCTTCGTGTTCGGCGAATCGCTGCTGGGCGGCGCCGGCGAATTGCCGGCCTTCGGCGTGCTGCAGGTGTGCGTGGCCGACCTGCAGCTGAGTCAGGCGCAGGCGGTGCTGGCCGACATCGGCCTGTGCGGCGAAGTCACCCGCGCGCTATAGCCTTGAAGCAGCGCAGCGCCACCGTAGGAGCGCACCTGGGCGCGATCTGGCGTTTATCGGCAAAGCTTCACAGCGCCCAGGTGCGCTCCTGCGCTGGCGTTATCGGCAAAGCCCGGTCGCGCCCAGGTGCGCTCCTACGACGCGTACGCATCATTCCGACTGACGCCACCCTGGCGGCGCGGCCTCTGGCGCGGCCAGCGCGCGCAGGCGTTTGAACAGCACCGTGGTTTCGGCCACGTTCCAGACCCGCAGCGCGACTTCGAAGGTATCCAGCGGCTTGGTCAAGAAGTCCTTGGCGCCCAGGCCCAGAGCGCGGTGGCGCGCGCTGCGGCTGGGGTCGGCGGTGAGCACGATCACCGGCAAGAAATGCCCCGGATCGGACAGCCGCGCCAGCTGTTCCAGCAGCGCGTAGCCGTCCAGCTCGGGCATCTTCAGATCCAGCAGGATCAGGTCCGGCGCGAACGCCGACACCAGCCCCATGACCCGCAGCGGATCGGTGGTGGCAATGACCTGCTGGAAGCCTTCGCGCTGCAGCAGGTCTTCGAGCAGCCGCACATTGGCTGGCTCGTCGTCGACGATGAGGATGCGGGAGCCCAGGATTTCGTCGCGTGTCATGCCAGCAGCCTGTCGATCACGGTGAAGAATTCCGCCACGTCGAGCGGTTTGGTCAGATACGCACGCACGCCCTGATTGCCGACGCGCGCCAGGGTGGCGGTGGTGGCATCGGCGCTGATTACCACCACCGGCACCTGCGCCGTGGCCGGCTGCGCTTGCAACTCGCGCAACAGCTCCTCGCCGTTGCCGTCGCTCAGGTGCAGATCCAGCAGGATCAAATCCGGCACGCCCTGCTGCAACAACTCGCGCGCCTGCGCCAGGCTGGCGGCTTCGAGCAAGTGCCATTGCGGGCGACGCTCGGTGAGGGTGCGGATCAGCGCCTGGTTGGACGGGTTGTCCTCGATGCTCAGCAGCCGGCACACCGCGCTGCCGCTGGTGCTGGGCGGCAGCAGGATGCGTGCTGGCTCGTTGGGTTGCGGCTCGCCTTGCGGTAGCGAGATCCAGAAGCGTGCGCCATCGCGGCTGCTGTCCACGCCGATCTGCCCACCCATCGCCTCGATCAGGCGCTTGCTCAGTGCCAGGCCCAGACCGGTCCCTTCCACGGCCGATCGCTCGGCACCCAGTCGCTCGAACGGCGTAAACAAGCGCTCGATTTGCGCAGGCGTCAGCCCCGTGCCCTGATCGGCCACGGTGATACGCAGTTGTTCGCCATCTGCCTGTGCGGTGACCTGCACCTGACCGCCGGGGCGATTGAACTTGACCGCGTTCGACAGCAGATTGAGCAGCACCTGCCGCAGCCGCTGCGCGTCGGCGCGGACCGTCCACGGCCCCTCGATGGCGGCCGGTTGCAATGCAATGCCGTACTTGTCGGCATCCGGCGCGATCAGGCCCAGCGCTTCGTGCACGGCCGCGCGCACCGAAATGGGTTCCGGGCTGAGATCCAGTTGATCGGCTTCGATCCGCGCGATGTCCAGCAACTCGGTGATCAGCCCCAGCAAGTGCCGGCCGGCGCCCAGAATGTGCTGCAGATGGCGGCGGTGGCCAGGCTCGGGCAGGTCCATTTCCAACACCTGCGCATAGCCCAGAATTGCGTTGAGCGGCGTGCGCAGTTCATGGCTGCTGCGCGAGAGAAATTCGGTTTTCGCGCGGTTGGCGGTTTCTGCATCGCGCCGTGCCAGTTGCGCTTCGGCCGCGCGTGCTGCCAACAGTTCGCTGGCCTGCGCCAGCCGCTGGCCGACCTGGCCCAACTCATCGCCGGCGCGCGGTTGCGGTGCCAGCGGCAGGCCTTCGCCCAGGCGGTCGGCGTTGGCCGCCAGCGTGCGCAGCCGCCCGGACAAGGCCGAGGCGAACCACGCCACGGCAAACACCGCGCCCAGGCCGCCGAGCATGGCCGCGCTCAGGGTGATGATCAGATTACGCTGGCGCAGTCCTTGCGCCTTGGCGGTGCGCACTTGCAACTGCGCGGTTTCGTAATTGCGCAACTCGCGCAGTTCCGCGCGCAGAATGTCGAGCTTGTACTTGCCGTCCCAGAGCTGACGGATCTCTTCTTCGCGGCTCAGGTCCGGGGCCAGCAAACGACGCCAACCTTGCATTTTTTCCGCAAATAGCGGCTTGATGCGCGCAAATCGCTGCGCCTGCACCGGGTCGGTGATGCGTTGGGAGAGCCGTTCGGCCACGCGTTGCAACCGCGGTTCGGCATCGCGGTACGGGGTGAGGAATTCATCGCGGCGCACCAGGCGATAACCGCGCACACCGGCTGCGGTTTCGGCCAATAGCGCATGTGCTTCGTACAGGTCGCTCAATACTTCCAGTGTCTGGCGCACATCGTTTTCGGCGGCGATGTTCTGCCGCTCCACGCTGTAGATCGCCATCAGCGCCACGGCCAGCAACAGCAACGGCAGTGTCACCACCGCCAGACTTTTACGGGTGATTGGCCAATCGTTCCAACGCACTGCCAATGCATTCATAGCGCGAGTCCGGCGTGGACCGCGTACACCGCGGCCTGGGTGCGATCTTTTACCTCAAGTTTCTGCAGGATTCGCTCCACATGCACTTTTACCGTGCCGGGAGAAATCCCCAGTTCAGCTGCCAGCGTGGCATTGGTGAGTCCGCGTGGCAGCAGCGACAAGACCTGTTTCTCGCGTTTGCTCAGCGCACTGAGGCGGTCGTCCTGCTGGGGTTTGCGCCGACGCGTGGCGATCGGCTTGGCCGGTTCGGCCACCATTGCCGGCAGCAACAGTGCGAAGGCCTGCAGCGCCTGCACGTCATCGTTGCCGGGCGCAGTGCGGCTGTCGGTCCAGGCCACGCACAGCATGCCGTGGGTGGTGCCCAGGGCATGGATCGGTACTTTGGCTTCGCGCATGTCGCTTGGGCGCGGTGGCATCAGCCAGGCGGCTTCGTGACCGTCGCCGGCCGCACTGGCACCGGGCGGCAGTGCCCGCCCGCGGCTGGCAAGCACCTGCGCGCGCGGCCCGCGCTGCGCCAGCACGGCGCCGTGCTCCAGGCCCAGCAACAGCAGCACGCGGCTCAGTACTGCATCGCAGGCTTGCTCAGGCGTGTGGACCTGACGCAGGGTCACGGCCGCCTCCCAGAGCGCCTGCCAACGTGCGCTGTCTGAGGCCTCGCGCCGCAAGGTCAGGCGCCAATCGCCAGCATTGGTAGGGGCTTCCATAGGTTCGCTCTAGGCCGATCAGCATATTTGAGTATATGCCAATCGGCAGAATTGTTGGGGGTGCTTGGTTTCGATACTGAGCTTGCCCGATGAGGCACCCACAACAACCTAACGGAGATTTTCCATGCGCCGCACCCTGTTCTCTTTGGTTCTGGCTCTGGCTGCCACCCCGGCGCTGGCCGGCGGTGTGATGCACTACGCAGACAAGGCCGCACTGCCGGCTGGCGGCGAAGAGCGCGAAGTCGCTGCGCTGTTCGACACCTGGAATGCCGCGCTGGCGACAGGTAACCCGCACAAGGTGGCCGATCTGTATGCACCGGACGGCGTGCTGCTGCCGACGGTCTCCAACGAAGTGCGCGCCTCGCGCGAGCAGATCGAAAACTACTTCGAAATGTTCCTGACCAAAAAGCCCAAGGGTGTGATCAATTACCGCACCGTGCGCGTGCTCGACGACGACAGCGCGGTGGATGCCGGCGTCTACACCTTCACGCTGACCGACAAGAGCGGCAAGAAGAGCGATGTGCAGGCGCGCTACACCTTCGTCTACGAGAAGCGCGATGGCAAGTGGTTGATCATCAACCACCACAGCTCGGCGATGCCGGAAGTCGATACGCGTGCGGCGGTCGCCAAGGCCAAGTAAGCGCTGCATCGGCGGCGCGCGCCGGCCGGGCAGGCTTGAAAGCTGCTGCGGCCGGCGCCATCCAGCAGGCAATCCTCACGATTGCGGAGTTGCACCATGCTGGGAATCGGCGCCTTTAAACAACGTATGCCACGTCAGGGCGAGGCACTGCCAGGACGCGAGCAAGCGCTGCCGCTACACAACACGCACCTGATCAACGGTCACCCGTTGCGCGGGGAATTTACCGGCTTGGCCCAGGTGCAATTCGGGCTTGGTTGCTTCTGGGGCGCGGAACGCAAGTTCTGGAGCGCGCCGGGGGTGTACACCACCGCAGTGGGCTATGCGGGTGGCGAGACACCCAATGCGACCTATGCGGAAGTGTGTTCCGGACAGACCGGCCATACCGAAGCGGTGTTGGTGGTGTACGACGAAGCATCGGCGTCGTTTGCGCAGTTGCTGCGCACGTTCTGGGAAAGCCATGACCCCACCCAGGGCATGCAGCAAGGCAACGATGTCGGCACGCAATACCGTTCGGCCATCTATTGCACGACGCAAGCGCAATACGACGCGGCACTTGCCAGCCGCGACGCCTATCAGCAGCAGCTGGATGCCGCAGGGTATGGCGCAATCACCACGGAGATCCGTTTCCCGGCGCCCACGTTTTATTACGCCGAAGACGATCACCAGCAGTATCTCGCCAAGCACCCCAATGGCTATTGCGGGCTTGGCGGCACGGGAGTGAGCTGCCCGATCGGGCTGGATGCCTGACGGAAAGGCAGGCCGGATTGAAGCGCTGTCAACCACGTGATCGTGGCAGCGCGCCGATGGCCAATAGTGACCGGCAGCGTTATCACGATCAGGCAGCGCATGGGAGTGCATGCCAGGCAACTTGAATGGCTACGTCGGAGACGACGTAGCCATCTTTTTTTGTGCGGCGTGCGCAAGACGCGCTGCCGTCGCCGTGTGTGGCTGATAGGCGAACTGGCCCAGTGGATCATTGCAGCCAATCGGTGCAATGCATCGGTGCGGTGAACCACGGCATTCAGTGAGTGCAATGCGCTGGGCGTGCTTGTATCCGTTGGTTCAGACGAATTCGCCGGCAAACATGCCGCGCAGCTGCGCAAGCGTGTCGGTGCGTTCGGGATGCAGCAGACGCATGCAGGCTAGCGCAAAGCCGACCGGGCTGGTGCCGGGTGCGGTGATGACGCCGTCAGCGGTGACGACTTTCTCATGGCGATACTGCGCGGCCCCGGCATAGGGAACCACATGTTCCTGCAAAAACGCCAGCGCGTTGCTGGTATGTGCGCGGTCGTCGAGCAGGCCTGCATACGCTAGCGCGATGGTGGCGCCGCAGATAGCGGCGACCGGTCGCTGGTGTTGCACGCGTTCGACCAAGAGACCGCTCAAGCCGGGGATTTCGCCTGCCTGCCAGCGCTCGCTGCCGGGCAGGATCCACAGGTCTGCGTCCAGCGGCGCCAGATCCGAGAGCGCGAATTCCGGAGCGATCCGCAGCCCGCCGATGGACTGCACCGGCTGGCCATCGATGCTGGCAATGGCCACCTGATCGCCAAACCACTCGCGCGCCGCTGGCAGCACCACACCGATTTCCCAATCGGCCACACCATCGACCATCACCACTGCAATGTTTGCCATTGTCCGCTACACCAGTTGAGGTCTCTGGATTCTAGGCAGTGCACGCGCGGCGATTGTAAGCAAGGTGTGCAGACGGCAGGGGGCGGGCGGTATCGCGGCCTGGTCCATCGGCTGCTCGAACGGAGCTTGCCTGCGAGATGCGCGGGGCGGCAGCGGATGGCAACGCTGTGCGAGGCACGCAGTGTCGATCAGATCCGTCGCGTTACCTGCTTTACCTCACTAGACCGCGTGGGCCAGCGGCAGAGAGGTGCGCGACGCAGCGGCATCGACTTGCGGGTGTTGTATCGGATACGCGGGCAGTCGTATTCGACCGGGATTCCACGCCCCGGTGCGACTGCCGCTGCAACCCCGGAAATGACAACGCCCGCAGCATCGGCCGCGGGCGTTGGTGATCGCACTTGTACGTTAAGACGATCAGCCGGCCAGCTTGTCGGCGATGGTCTTGCGCAGGGCCTGCAGATCCTTGGCGAAGGTGTCGATGCCGCCGGCCAGCTTTTCGGTGGCCATGGGGTCGGCCGCCAGGTCGGTGGCGAAACTGTCGCTATTGATCGGCGTGATCTGCACGGTTTCGGCTTTGGCCGGGGAGAGCTTGCGCGGCAACTCGCCGTGTTCGGCGTCGAGTTTTTCCAGCAGATCCGGCGAGATGGTCAGGCGGTCGCAGCCGGCCAGCGCTTCAATCTGCGCGGTGGAGCGGAAAGAGGCGCCCATCACCACGGTCGACGAGCCGCGTCGCTTGAACTCGTTGTAGACGGTGCGCACGAACACCACGCCCGGATCTTCATCGATGTTGGCCGGGGTCTGCCCCTGGGCGACGTAGTAATCCAGGATGCGGCCCACGAACGGGGAAATCAGGAACACGCCGGCTTCCGCGCAGGCCAGCGCCTGCGAGTGGTTGAAGATCAGCGTGAGGTTGCAGTCGATGCCTTCGCGTTGCAGCTGACGGGCGGCTTCGATGCCTTCCCAGGTCGCTGCGATCTTGATCAGGATCTTGTCCTTGGACACGCCACGCTCGGCGTACATCGCAATGAACTTGCGCGCCTTGGCGATGGTGGCCTCGGTGTCGTGAGCCAGGTCGGCGTCCACTTCGGTAGACACGCGCCCCGGCACCAGTTCGGCCAGCTTGACGCCCACGCCGATGGTGAGACGGTCGGCGACCTCGTGGATGGTGGCGGTGCGATCGTCGCCGCCGTGCTCGCGGCCCCAGGCCAGTTCGCGCTCGATCAGATCGGCATAGACCGGCAGGTCCAGCGCCTTCTTGACCAGGGTGGGATTGGTGGTGCAGTCGACCGGCTTCAGTCGCTTGATGGCGTCGTAATCGCCGGTGTCGGCAACAACGACAGACAGGTCGCGCAGTTGGGCAAGCTTGGAGGGGGATGCAGTCATGCGGGTTCTCTCGAATCGTGGAACGGGTCGGGGATGACGCAGCGCGCTACGTTAGCGCGCCGCGCGCTGGAAGTCGCCCGCGGCTGCGGGTTGATCGTGTACGGCGGTCACGCGCAAGCGCAGGTCGCGCCCGTCAGGCGTGCGCCAGTCGATGCTCTGGCCGACCGACAGGCCAAGCAGCGCACTGCCCACCGGCGCGAGCACCGAGATGCGGCTGTGCTGGACATCGGCTTCATGCGGGTACACAAGGGTGAGCGTATGCCGTTCGCCGTGCAGCTGGTCTTCGCATTCGATGCGCGAGTGCATAGTGACGACATCGCCGGGAATCTGGTCGGGCGGCAGCACACGTGCGCGGCCCAGTTCGTCGCTCAGCGCAGTGGCGGCGGGATGCTTGTTGAAGGCGGGGGAATCGAGCAAGGCCTCAAGCCGCGCGAGGTCGTGGCTGGAAACAAGGATGGATGGCGGCAAGCCGCTGTGATGTTGGGAAGTCATGGCACTCTCCTGACGAATACGGCTCGCCAACATGGCAAGCGGCACCGACAAGATGAGGGCGCCGTTGGCCGATCCCAATACATGCTGCCCGGCGGAAACGTGCGGTGACTTGGGGCAGGCCGACGTGGTTCTTTTTTCAGGTCACTGTCGTTAACGAGGCGATCAAGCGAGCGCTGCGAGAGAGTTCTAAGGGCGCAGATAGCAGGATCAAATGCCTGCCCAGGTAAGCCAGACAGACTGGCTACACCGACGAATCTGCAGCCGAAGAAAAACACCCGCTGGAAAAAAAAAGGCGTCGCTTGCGCGCCGCCGATGTTTGTTGTCTACGACTGTCGCGCAAAGCGACCACAGCCATGCAACGCTTTTGCGATTCCCGATTCCCTAAGCCGCCACCGCCTTGGGGCCTGTCGCAGGCTGATCCAGCGTAAACAGGCTCTCCGGCAATTCCTTGAACAACTGCGACAGCTGCTCCAGGAACGCGGTCATGGCCGAGCTGCGACGCCACGCCATGGCAATGCGACGGCTGGGTTGCTTGTCTTCGCGGAAGCGAATCAGGCGGATGTTTTCCGAGCGGGCGACCGGCGGTTTGACTGCCAGGAGCGGTAGCAGGGTGACGCCGACATTGGCAGCGACCATCTGACGCAAGGTTTCCAGGCTGGTAGCCTGGAACTCGGATTTCTCCAGCGCGCCGGCCAGATGGCAGACATCCAGCGCCTGTTCGCGCAGGCAGTGGCCGTCTTCCAGCAACAACAGGCGTTGTTCGGACAGATCGTCCAGCGTCATGCTGTCGTGGCGCGACAGCGGATGGCCTTCCGGCACTGCCAGCACAAAGGGTTCTTCGAACAAGAATTCTGCATGCAGCTGATCGTCCTGCAACGGCAGCGCCAGCAGCGCCGCATCCAGGCGGCCTTCGCGCAACTGGTGCATCAGTCGGTCGCTTTTTTCTTCGATCAACAGCAGCTCCAGCCGCGGAAACCGCTCGCGGATGCGCGGCACCACATGCGGCAACAAATAAGGCGCCAGCGTGGGGAAGATGCCCAGCCGCACTGTGCCCGCTTCCGGATCCTGGCTGCGCCGCGCGGCTTCCTTCATCTGTTCCACTTCGGCAACGATGCCGCGTGCGCGCATCGCCGCTTCGCGGCCGGCCGGCGTCAGCATCACCTTGCGCGGTGCGCGCTCTACCAGCGGCACACCCAGCTCGTCCTCGAGTTTCTTGATCTGGGTGGACAGCGTCGGTTGACTGACGAAACACGCCGTCGCGGCGCGGCCGAAATGCTTGTGGTCGGCCAGGGCTACCAGATACTTCAAGTCACGCAGATTCATGTGCAGCAGCCCTCAAGGCGGTGACGGTTAACGACTGACGCGTGATGCAGCTTAGCGCCCGGCGTGGCCGGGCGATGGCTGTCGTTGCGCTTATGCGGCCTGCGCAACGTTTTCGGCGCTGACCGGTGCGCTGGAGCGGATCAGGTGATCGAATGCGCTCAGTGCGGCCTTGGAGCCTTCGCCCATCGCGATCACGATCTGCTTGTACGGCACCGTGGTGGCATCGCCTGCCGCAAACACACCCGGTACGCTGGTCTGGCCACGGTCGTCGACGATGATCTCGCCGCGCGGCGACAGCTCCACCGTGCCACGCAGGAACTCGGTATTGGGCAGCAGGCCGATCTGCACGAACACGCCTTCCAGTTCGATGTGCTGGCTGTCGCCGCCGGTGCGGTCCTTGTAGACCAGGCCGGTGACCTTTTGCCCATCGCCCAGCACTTCGGTGGTCTGTGCGCTGGTGATGATGCGCACGTTGTGCAGGCTGCGTAGCTTGCGTTGCAGTACCTCATCGGCACGCAGCTTGTCGTCGAACTCCACCAGCGTGACATGCGCCACGATGCCGGCCAGGTCGATCGCCGCTTCCACACCCGAGTTGCCGCCACCGATCACCGCCACGCGCTTGCCCTTGAATAGCGGGCCATCACAGTGCGGGCAGTAGGCCACGCCCTTGTTCTTGTACTGGTCTTCGCCCGGCACGTTCATCTGCCTCCAGCGCGCACCGGTGGACAGGATCACGGTCTTGCTCTTGAGCGAAGCGCCATTGGCCAGCTTGATCTCGACCAGGCCATCGGCACCGGCCGGGATCAGCTGCTCGGCGCGCTGCAGATTCATGATGTCCACATCGTACTGACGCACGTGCTGTTCGAGCGCGGCCGCCATCTTCGGGCCTTCGGTTTCCTGCACGGAGATGAAGTTCTCGATCGACATGGTGTCCAGCACCTGCCCACCGAAACGCTCGGCGGCCACACCGGTGCGGATGCCCTTGCGCGCGGCATACACCGCTGCTGCCGCGCCGGCCGGGCCACCGCCGATCACCAACACGTCGAAGGCGTCCTTGGCGGCGATCTTGGCGGCATCGCGCTTTGCGGCATTGGTGTCGAGCTTGGCGACGATCTGCTCCAGCGTCATGCGGCCCTGGTCGAACAGCTCGCCGTTCAAGTAGACGGTGGGCACCGACATGATCTGGCGGGTTTCGACCTCGTCCTGGAACCATGCGCCATCGATGGCGACATGCTTGATGCGCGGGTTGAGCACGGCCGCCAGATTCAGCGCCTGCACCACGTCCGGGCAGTTCTGGCACGACAGCGAGAAATAGGTTTCGAACTGGTAGTCGCCATCCAGATGCTGCACCTGCTCGATCAGCTCGGCGGCAGCCTTGGACGGGTGACCGCCTACCTGCAGCAGCGCCAGCACCAGCGAGGTGAACTCGTGGCCCATCGGCAGGCCAGCAAAGCGCAGCGAGATGTCCTGGCCAGGCGAGGTCAGCGCGAACGAGGGCTTGCGCTGGTTGTCATCGCGGTGGACGTCCAGGCTGATCCTGTCCGACAGCAGCACCAGGTCTTCGAGCAGGTCGAGCATTTCGCGCGAGCCGTCGCTGTCGTCGATCGAGGCGTGGATCTGGATCGGGCGCGTGACCCGTTCCAGGTAGGCAGTCAGCTGGGTCTTGAGATTGGCATCCAACATGGAAAACTCCTGGGAATGGGCAAGGGGAGGGCGTGGCGTCGCTGCCGAAGGGCAGGTCGCCGGGGAAGGAAGGAGGTGAACCGCAGCCGGCGCGAGGTCGGGATGCGTGCTGGCGATGGCTGGCGGGCAGCCCGGCGCCGGCTCCGGTTCACCCCCGGCCCGATGAACCGGGCCAGGGATGCGCGGCGGCTTAGATCTTGCCGACCAGGTCCAGCGACGGAGCCAGGGTCTTGGCGCCTTCCTTCCACTTGGCCGGGCAGACCTGGCCAGGATTGTTGGCCACGAACTGTGCTGCGGTCAGCTTGCGCAGCGTCTCGGTGACGTCGCGGGCGATAGAGTTGTCGTGGATTTCCAGGGTCTTGATCACGCCTTCCGGATTGATGATGAAGGTGCCGCGCAGGGCCAGGCCTTCTTCTTCAATGTGCACGCCGAAGGCGCGGGTCAGCTTGTGGGCCGGGTCGCCGATCAGCGGGAACTGCGCCTTGCCAACGGCCGGCGAGGTCTCGTGCCACACCTTGTGCGAGAAGTGCGTGTCGGTGGTGACGATGTACACCTCGGCGCCAGCCTTCTGAAACGCGGCATAGTTGTCGGCGGCGTCTTCCACTTCGGTCGGGCAATTGAAGGTGAATGCGGCGGGCATGAAGATCAGCACCGACCACTTGCCCTTCAGGCTGGCCTCGGTGACTTCGATGAAGTTGCCGTTGTGGTACGCATTCGCCTTGAACGGCTGGACCTGGGTGTTGATGAGAGACATTGAGTTTCCTCGTGCGATGAAAGGGGGGCAGGGGATGGAACAGCCGTCATGGTAGGCAGGATCGATAGATTTCTCAAATCGATTAATGGAATTGCATAGATAGGTTTTGGCTATCGATATTGCAGACGGCATCTGGCGCTGTGGGTGGGCCGTTCCATCTCCGATAATGGTGGGCCGATGTTTCGCATGAGTGAATGACCCGTATGAGCGACGATCCTGCAGGCATCCCCGCCGAACAGCTGTTGCGGCAGGCTGCGCTGCGGATCGAGCGTACCGATGCCGAGCCGCTGCTGCTGCATGCACTGGGCCGTGACCGCGCCTGGCTGTTCGCGCACGGCCGCGACCCGGTGCCGCCGACCATCGCGCAGGCCTTCGACGCCTTGGTGCAGCGGCGGCAGGCTGGCGAGCCGGTGGCCTACCTGACCGGTTCGCGCGGGTTCTGGACCCTGGACCTGGCCGTCTCCACGGCCACGCTGATTCCGCGTGCCGACACCGAAGCGTTGGTCGAGCTGGCGCTGGAGCGTCTGGACCAGGCGCCCGGCCGGCGCGTGGCCGATCTGGGTACCGGCAGCGGCGCGATCGCACTGGCGATCGCCAGCGAGCGGCCGCAGGCGCAGGTGATCGCCACCGACGCCAGCGCGGCCGCGCTCGCCATCGCCCAGCGCAACGCCGACAGCCACCGCCTATCGAACGTGGAGTGCCGGCAGGGCAGCTGGTTCGTACCACTGGCCGGCGAGCGTTTCGATCTGATTGCCAGCAATCCGCCGTATATCGCGGCCGGCGACCCACATCTTGCGCAGGGCGATCTGCGCTACGAGCCGGCCAGCGCACTGGCCTCCGGCAGCGACGGGCTGGATGACATCCGTTCGATCGTGGCCGATGCGCCCGCACACCTGCGCGCAGGCGGCTGGCTGCTGCTCGAGCATGGTTGGGATCAGGGCGCGGCCGTGGCCGAGTTGCTGCGCACGCGCGGGTTTACGCAGGTGGCCACGCATCAGGATCTGGAACAGCGCGATCGGGTGACGTTGGGCTGCTGGGAGGAGGGCGCTACGCGGTAGTGCTGGCTGGTGCAACGTCGCCGACGGTGCAGTCATTGCCCCCCGGCATGCGCAGTCACACCTCGCCACGGGAAGACACCGCCGTTGGCTCCATCGTCGATCGCTACAATGCGCGTTTTCGCCCAGGACCGACGCATGCGCACGCTCTATCCCGAGATCACGCCCTACGAGCAGGGCAGCCTGAAGGTCGACGACCGCCACACGCTGTATTTCGAACAGTGCGGCAACCCGCAGGGCAAGCCGGTGGTGATGCTGCACGGCGGCCCGGGCGGCGGCTGCAACGACAAGATGCGGCGCTTCCACGACCCGGCCAAGTACCGCATCGTGCTGTTCGATCAGCGCGGCTCCGGGCGGTCTACCCCGCATGCCGATCTCACCGACAACACCACCTGGGATCTGGTTGCCGACATCGAGCGCTTGCGCACGCAGTTGGGCATCGACCGCTGGCAGGTGTTCGGCGGCAGCTGGGGCTCGACGCTGGCCTTGGCGTATGCGCAAACCCACCCGCAGCAGGTCACCGAACTGGTGCTGCGCGGCATCTTTTTGCTGCGTCGTTTCGAGTTGGACTGGTTCTATCAAGAAGGCGCCAGCCGGCTGTTCCCGGATGCATGGGAGCACTACATCAACGCCATCCCGGCCGACGAACGCGGCGATCTGGTCGCCGCCTTTCATCGCCGCCTGACCAGCGATGATGAGGCTACGCGCCTGGCCGCCGCCAAGGCCTGGAGCGTGTGGGAAGGCGCCACCAGCTTTTTGCATGTGGACGAGGACTTCGTCACCGGGCATGAGGACGCGCACTTTGCGTTGGCCTTCGCACGTATCGAAAACCACTACTTCGTCAACAAGGGCTTCTTCGAGGTGGAAGGCCAGTTGTTGCGCGATGCGCACCGCATTGCCGACATCCCCGGGGTGATCGTGCATGGCCGCTACGATGTGGTGTGCCCACTGCAAAGCGCCTGGGATCTGCACAAGGCGTGGCCGAAGGCGCAGCTGCAGATCAGCCCGGCGTCGGGGCATTCGGCTTTCGAGCCGGAAAATGTCGATGCACTGGTGCGCGCGACCGACGGGTTTGCATGAGCGACGCCGTCGGGCGCAGGCGAGTGATGTGCCAGCTCACGCTGGTGCATGACTCGTAGGAGCGTGCCCGCGCGCGATGAGGCGTTATCGATAACGCTTCCTCGCGCGCAGGCACGCTCCTACGGGGATTGTTGTTTCAGCGTGGCAACAGCGCCTGGGCCAGCGGCGGCAGGATGCGCGCCAATCGATCTGCCCATGCCTGTTGCCCGGTGGCGTCGCCAATCAGGTCCTGGCGGATTTCCAGTTCCACATGCAGTAGGCCGCGGCCTTCGCCATGGACCGGAATGGCGTAGTCGGTGGCATCGCTCACCGCATACGGTTGATTGTCGCCAACCACCAGATCCGCTTCTGCACGCAAGGCATCCAGCAAGCGATGCGCCAGTCGCGTGTCGCGGTGGTACAGCACGCCGGCATGCCAGGGACGCGCGTTGCCGGCCATCACCGGGGTGAAGCTGTGCATCGACACCAGCAGCGTCGGCTGGGCGCGCTGTTCGCGTGCATCCAGTTCGGCCGCGATGCGTGCGTGGTAGGGCGCGAAGATCGCATCGATACGTTGCTGGCGATCGGCGTCGGTCAACGCCAGGTTACCGGGAATCGATGTGCCGTCGCTGATCTCCGGCATCCGACTGGCCGCGCCATCGGGCCGGTTGCAGTCGATCACCAGGCGCGAATAGGTCTGGGTGATGGCGATCGCATCCAGCGCCTCGGCCAGCAGACGGGTGACCTGTGCGATGCCGATATCCCAGCCGATATGGCGGTCCAGCTCCTGCTGCGGCAGGCCCAGATTGGCCAGCCGTGCGGGCACGCGCTGGCCGGCGTGATCGGCGATCAACAGCCACGGCGATGCCGCCTGCGCGTTGTGCACGGTGAACGCTGGCGGATCCTCGGGGCCAAGCAATTGACCGGCAGCGGCATCAACCACGCGGCGTGCCATCCAGTGCGTGATCGACCAGATACAGCCCGGCCCACAACTTGGGATCCATCTGATAGCCCTCGGCCATCTTCTGCACCAGCCACGCGCCGACCTGCGCGCGCGGGATTTCGTGCACGGTAATGTCTTCGCTGGCATCGCCGCCGCCAGCGCCGACCTTGCGCAGCCCGGTGGCGCGCACAAACGCGATCTTCTCGCTGCTCGCGCCGGCCGAGGTGGGGCCGATCATCAGTACCTCGGCGTGTTCAGCGGTCCAGCCGGTTTCTTCTTCCAGTTCGCGGATCGCCGACAGCTCGATCGATTCATCGGCATGCACATCGCCTACCAGTCCGGCCGGCATTTCGATGGTGCGCGCTTGCAGCGGCACGCGGAACTGTTCGACGAACAACATCGCATCGTCCGGCGTCACCGCCACGATGATCGCGGCCAGGCCGCCGGCGTGCACACGCTCGGAATATTCCCAGGTGCCGCGCACGACCATGCGCTGGTACTTGCCTTCGTAAACCACGGTGGGCGGGGTGTCGTGTCGGTTCATGGGTAGGTGCCTTGAGACAGGGAAGCGGGAGGGGGCGGCAGTGCGGCGCCGTCGCACACGGCCAGCAGGCGGCGGCGCGTGAGCGGCCCGAAACGCAGGCTGTCGCATAACCCGATCAGCATGTCCGCATCGGCCTGCGTGCGCGTGAAGCCGGCGTCGGTCAAGCCGAGCGGTGCGTCCAATGCGATGGTGGTGAGCTGGCGCCATAACAACGCATGGTCGCGCTGTTCGCGTAGCCGCACGGCCATTTGCGCGGCGCCGCGCAAGCGCAGGAACGGGATCTCGTCGATGCGTTCCAGCAAGGCATCCAGGCTGCCGAAATGCGCCAGCAGCACGGCTGCCGATTTGGCGCCGATGCCGGTGATGCCGGGTATGTTGTCGATCGCATCGCCGCACAGCGCCAGATAGTCGGCAATCTGATGCGCATGCACGCCATGGCGCGCCTTTACCCCGTCCATGCCCCAGCGCAAGTTGCGCGCGTAATCCCACTGTTCGTCGTGCTCGAACAGCAATTGCGACAGATCCTTGTCGGCCGACACGATCACCCCGCGCAAGCCTTGCGCGCGCACGCTGTGCAAGGCGCTGCCGATCAGATCGTCGGCCTCGTACTCGCGATGCGCCAGCACGCTCAGGCCCAGTGCCGCGCACAGTGCCTTGCAATGCGCAAACTGGCGCCGCAATGCATCCGGCGCCGGCTCGCGGTTGCCTTTGTAGGCTGGGTAGATGGCATGCCGAAAGCAGCTGTCCAACGCTTCGTCGAAGGCGATGGTGATGTACTGCGGGCGCTCGCGTTCCAGCAGGTCCAGCAGAAAACGCGCAAAGCCGTGCACCGCATTGGTCGGCCAGCCTTGCGCGTCCTGAAATTCGTCCGGGATCGAATGCCAGGCGCGAAACACGTACAAACTAGCATCGATCAGATACAGCGGCTCCGGGCGCGGACCGCCCGGCAGCGCAGCGGCAATGGCACCCGGCAGCGTGCTCATGGAGTCCAGTCGCGCAACAAGGCGCGCGGGTCCGGACGCTCGCGCTCCGGCACCTGCATGCGCGGCGTGCCGATATGGATGAAGCCGGCGATGCGCTCGTTTTCGCCCAGGCCCAGATAGCCGCTGACGGCCGGGTCGTAGGCCATCCAGGCGGTCAGCCACTGCGCGCCGAAGCCATGCGCCTGCGCGGCCTGCAGCAATGCAAAACACACGCAGCCGGCGGTGAGCAGCTGTTCCTGCTCGGGCACCTTGTGCTCGGGGCGCAGCGAGGCGATGACCACGATCGCCAACGGTGCGTCGCTGAAGCGGTTGCGGTCTTTTTCGACCGCCGCCGGCGGTGCCAGCGGATCGGCGGCCTGGGTGCGTTCGGCCAGAAAGTCGCCCAGGGCGTGCCGCGCGTCGCCGCTGATGCGCAAGAAACGGAACGGCACCAGCTTGCCGTGGTCGGGCACCCGCACGGCCGATGTCAGCATGCGCAGCAAGGTGTCTTCATCCGGGCCGGGCTCGCCCAATTGTTTGGAGGGGACCGAACGACGCGCGTCCAGCGCCTGTAGCGAATACGGTGCATGCATAATTTGCGGTTCTGGGCGACGAATGCGTCAATTATAGACGGGCCCTTCCCAACGCCCGCCGCATGATGGCCGGCCGGGTGACGCCTGCTGCAACGGCATCGCCCCTTCCTGCCCGCTCCTTCAGCGTTGTCCGATGACCCAGTTCGTGTCCACCGATCCTCTGCCCAGCCGCAACCCGCAACTGCTCGATCAGGTGCGCGATATCGTGCTGGTGCCGTTGGCCGATGCGTTTATCGACGTGCAGGACGCGCTGGCCGAGGCGTTGTTCCGCCTGGCGGCCGATGCCGGCGCGGCCCAGAACGATTTCATGGAAGCCATCCAGGCCTTGCGGCAGCAGCGCGAACCGATCACTGCGCGCTTTCGCGGGCATCTGGCCAAGGCCTGGCAGGGCCTGGAGTCCGCGCGGCCGTTGTCGGCCGAGCGTAGCCTGGCACGCGGCGCTGCCGGGCTGACCCTGCTACCCGAACAGGATCTTGAAGTCCGTCTGGCGGTGCGTAATCTGGCCGGCGCGTTGCAGCATCAATGGCGGCCGGAATTGATGCGGCTCAATCGCTATCTGGGCTTCATCGCCGGCGGGCTGCGCATCGATGGCGACAGCAATCCGTTCGGGCCTGAGCACCTGGGCGTGGCGCTGTACGAGGCCTTCCAGGGCGTGACGCTGGCGGCGAAGGTGCATCTGGCGGTCATCAAGGTCTGCGAGCAGCAGCTGATGCCGCGCGTAGGCCAGCGCTACGCAGAGCTGGAACAGGCGTTGGCGCAGGTTGCCAGCCTGCGCGAGTTGCCGCAGGCGCGCCATCGCCGCGGCGGCATCCCGCGCCAGGGCAAGACCGGCAACGAGGACACCCCCGAGACGCCGGACTGGATCGCACGGTTCTTTGCCGACTGGTCCGGCGGGCAGGGGGCATTGGTCGGCGTCAAGGTGATCGACGTGCATCTGCGCAGCGGCCGCGAAGTGCTGCCGGCCGCGTTGCACCAGCGTCTGCAACAGGCGCGCCACCTGCGCGAGCCCGATGCCGGGCGGTTGGAGTCGTCTGCGCAGCGGCGGCTGTCGCCGCGCGAGGTGGTTTCGGCGTTGTCGCTGCTGCAGACCATGCCCGGCGCCGGGTTCGACAGCATCGACGACGGGCAGCGCGGCTTGCCGCACGCACTGCGGCAGCACCTCATGCGCGCGGCTGCCTCGCTTGGCGTCGACCCGGTCACCACCTGCCTGGACCCCAACGATGCCGATGCGCTGGACCTGATCGCGCTGCTGTTCGACGCGATCCTGGTGCAGAGTCAGCTTTCCGATGCGCAACGCCGCCTGCTGGGGCAGTTGCTGGTGCCGATGGCCAAGATGGCGATGCTCGACGGCCATCTGTTCGTGCGCGATGGCCACCCGGCGCGTCGTCTGCTCAATCTGCTGGTGGATGCCTGCGACGGCAATGGCGGCGAAAGCGCGGCCGAACAGGCCTTGCTGGCGCAGGTGGAGGCGGCAGTCGTCACCGTCGTGCGCGACTTCGACGAGCATCCAGCGGTGTTCTTGGCGTTGGAAGCCGAGTTCGGCGCCAGTTACGAGCAGTACCGGCGACGCGTGGAGATTGCCGAGCGCCGCGCCAACGAATTGCAACGTGCCGAAGAACGCCGCGAACGCGCACGCAGCATTGCCGCCCAGGCGCTGGCCGAGCGGCTGGCACGCGGATCGCTGCCGCCGGTGGTGGAACACTTTCTCAGCCGCGTCTGGCATCCGAGCGTGCAACAGGCTGCGTTGCGCGCCGATGGCGCCGGCCCGGCCCTGGACGCTGCTATTGCAGTGGGCGACGCCGTGTTGGCGCAGCTGACGCCCGCGCGCAGCGACACCGGGCTGGATGCACAGCGTGCGCCGTTGCTCCAGGCGTTTGCGCTGGCCGGGTTGGGGCCGCGCGAGGCTGAGCAGGCCTTGCAGGAATTGCTGCGCGCGCTGGCGCCCACGCCAGCTGCTGCCCATGCGGAAGCGCTTGCCCCCACCCTGACCGCATTGAGCTTGGTGCCCAGCCCCGCCGACCCGGTGGCAGAGCCGTTGACTCCGATGCTCGATGCGGGCGGGCAGGTGGAGTTCGACCGCATCACCGCTGACTTCTTTCGCGCCATGGCAATCGGCACCAGCCTGGACTTCGTCGACCGCGAAGGCCGTGTCCAACCGGGCAAGCTGTCGTGGATCAGCCCGATTTCCGGGCGGCTGATGTTCGTCAATCGGCGCGGCGGGCGGCTGTGCGTGTCCTCGCCGGAAGAGCTGGCCATGATGGTCTGGCTGGATCGCCTGCGCCTGCACCGCGAAGAAGACGCTTTCTACAGCGCGATGCAGGACGTGGTCGACGGGCTGGACGCGTCTGACCCCCTCAAGGCTTAACCCCCGTAGGCGTATAACGGGTGCCGGCAGGCTCCACCGCAAGGTTGCGGGCTACGATGTCTCCTTGACACGCAAACCCTGGGCGGTCACGAGTAAAGTGAGAGCTGCATCACACTTAACGAACGAGCGAAACGCCTACCATGCGAGGGCGGAATTTGGGGCCGCGTCTGTTTTTACTCGTTTGAATATTTTCACGCCTGCAGAGGCGGGGAGCCTTTGCGCATGACTTTTCAGCCCAGTCCGTCGGGACATCCGGGCCGTGACCAACGCTTGCTCGAGCAGGCGCACGACGCGTTCGTGCCCGCGCTGGTGCAGGTGTTTGCAGCTGCAGTCGCACATTTCGATGATGTCCTGTTCGATCGCGCCGAATCCGCCGGCGCGTCACAGTTGCTGTTTCTCGATGGCATGCGCGAGCTGCGCCGCAAGCGCGAAGACGTGACCACCCAATTCCGCCAACAGCTGGAAGACGGCTGGCAGGCGCTGTTGCTCGGAACGCCCTTGTCGGCCGAAGTGGTACTGGCCGGCGACATGGGCACCGGCCCGCTCAGTCTGGTGCCCGAGCACGTACTCGAATCGCGGCTGGCAGTGCGCAACCTTGCCACCGTGCTGCTGCGCGATTTCAAGCAGGTGCTGGCGCGTGTCGACCGCCGCCTGGGCTGGATTGCCGGTGGCCTGGAACTGGTGGCCGACACCAATCCGTTCGGTCCGGAACATCTTGGCGTGGCGATCCACGAAGCGTTCGCCACCTGCGATCTGGCGCCGGAAGTGCGCCTGGTGGTGATCAAGCTATGCGAGCGCGACCTGGCCGAACCGATCGGCAAGTTGTATGCGCGTCTGGACGAAACCCTGGCCAAGGCCGGCGTGATGCCGGAAATTTCGCAGCCCAAGCGCCCGCCGCCGCGCATGCAGCCGCGCGGCGAGACGCCCGAAGCGCGCGCGCAGGCCGACGCTTATGGCGGCGATGCCGAAATGGGCGGCGACGATCAGAACGACCAATACGCGCCAGCCTGGGCCAATCGCTTTCTGGACCGCTGGGCGCATAGTCGTGGGCGCATGCAGGCCGCCGCGCAACGCGGCCATGCCGATGGTGGCGGCGCTGGCGGTATGGAAGGCGAGGCCGATCATCCTGGCGGCAGCCAGGGCATGCTGCTGGATGCACTGCACGAACTGCTGCAGCAGACCCGTAGCGTGCGCGACAGCACGGCCTCGGCTGCGTCGGTGGCGGTGGGCCAGCAACGCCCGCTGAGCCAGCGCGAAATGATGTCGGTGCTGTCGTTGCTGCAGGCCACGCCCAGCGCAACGCTGCAGGCGGCCATCGGCGACGACAACGAATCGCTTGCGCAGCGACTGAAGAACGAAGTGCTCAACAGCGCTACGCGTCTGGGCGTGGACCCGGCCACCGCAAAGCTGGACCCGATGGACGAGGATGCGATCGACCTGGTCGGCATGCTGTTCGACGTGATGCTGGACGAGCGCGATCTGGAAAACCGCTCGCGCGAAATGATCGGCCGGCTGGTGGTGCCCTTCGTCAAGGTGGCGCTGCTGGACCGCAAGATGTTCGTGCAGAAGACTCACCCGGCGCGGCGCCTGCTCAATTCGCTGGCCGAGGCCTGCGAGGGCAACAACGGCGACAGCGCCGCCGAGCGCGTGCTGATGGGCAAGGTCGAAGAAATCGTCGACCGTCTGGTGGCCGAATTCAACGAGAACCTGGCGATCTTCCTGACCCTGGAAGAAGAGTTCCGTGACTTCCTGTCGCAGCACCGCCGCCGTGTGGAAATCGCCGAGCGCCGCGCCACCGAAACCCAGCGCGGCCAGGAAAAACTGGAGTTGGCGCGCAACCGCGCGCTGGCGGAGCTGGAGCAGCGTGTGCTGGCCGGTGCGCCGTTGCCCAAGGCGGTGGAAGACTTCCTGCGCCAGCCGTGGCTGCATCACCTGACCATGGCAATCCTGCGCGACGGCGATGAAGGTCCCGGCACGGTGGAAGCATTGGCGCTGGCCGATGGCGTGCTGGAAGAACTGAGCGAGGCGCGCCGCCACATCATCGGCAAGCCGTGGCTGCAGGTCTGGCAACCGGCGCTGCATCGCGTGTTCGCCAGCGTTGGCCTGCATGGCGACGCGGTGGTGGTGGCGATCACGGCATTGCACGACACCTTGCAAGCCATCGCCGAGGCACGCCCGGAGCTGGAAAAAGCCTTGCCGGAACTGCCGCAGGTCAACCTGCCGCCGCCAGCGGCCGAAAGCGTCAGCGTAGTGCTGGGTGCCGAAGCGGTGGCGCAGAGCATCGACAGTGCCGACGCCGAACGGTTCCGTGCGATGGACATCGGCACCTGGCTGGATTTTGTCGACAAGGACGGCAAGGTGCAGGCCGGCAAGCTGTCGTGGGTCAGCCCGATTTCGCAGCGGCTATTGTTCGTCAACCGCCGCGGCGTGCGTTTCTGCGTCGCTTCGCCGGAAGAACTGGCGGTGATGGTGCGGCTGGGGCGCCTGCGCGAACACATCAACGACGGCGCGTTCGACAGCGCGATGCAGGGCGTGATCGACCGGTTGGATCCGCTGCACAACAACGGCACGGTGCACTGAGCGATTGCATCGATTGCGCAGCGCTGTCGCTGCGCGTCGGAGGCTGTATCGCTGCCTTCGGCGAGCGTGCTTTGAAGAATGGATGTGCGTCGCTGGCGCGACCGTCGCGAGGGTCTTGCTGTGCCGGCGTTTGGGCTCCTGGAGTCGTCGGGCTGCTGCAGCAGACGCCGGATGTTTGAGGCGTCGTGGCGGTTCTGATGGCCAGGCGACTCTTTCGAAGTGACTCATCGGCAGGCGCGGAATCATTGCGGCAGCAAGCGCGATGTGCCTTATCGCGTAATACGTGAGCGCTGCATTTGCGATCGGATTGCGCAACACGCTTAGAACGGCTAACAAAACGTAGCGAGCATTCGCCAGGTGGGTGTGGACGGCCCGGAGGAACAGGAGTGTACGCGTGGTACATGCGGCATCGAGCACCGGCCGCGGCCGCTTGGCGGTGAGCACAGTCCTTTTGTCAGCCGCTCTTAACCGGCGCATTCCCCTGACGCTTGCACTCCGGCAACCACGCCCGCGATGACTGCATCCCGGAGCGCGCTACTCAGCGCGATGCCGGGCCGATGAACTCCAGCGTCCGCGCGATCACCGAGGCGTGATCGACCATGCGGTTATGGCCCAGTCCTTCGGTACTGAACAGCTGCGCGCCTGGCCAGAGTGCGGCAAAGCGTGCGCCTTCTTCCCACGGCGTCTCGCGGTCGCGGCGGTCGTGGATGATCAGCGCCGGGCGATCGAAGTGCGACAGGTGCGCGGTCGCATCGAAGTCGGCAAAACACTTGCCGGTGAGCTGGATCAGCCAATTTTCGAACGGTGCGAATGCGCCGGGTGCAATACCGAACGCGTGGAACTGCCGTTGCGCGCTGGCGGCCGGCGCCACCAGCGGGGCGATCAACACATAACGGGCCGGACGCCATGCCGGGTCGTCGGCAAACACCACTGAGGCCGCCCCCAGCGAGTGGCCGATGAACACCGCAGGGCGGCCAAAGCGCTCGCCGATCTGGCGCAGTATCTTGACGAAATGCGGCATGTTGCTGATCTTGCCGCTGCTCAGGCCATGTGCCGCCTGGTCGAACGCCAGCACCGCATAGCCAAGCGCGCGCAGCTGCGGCACCCAGGCCGCAAAGCGCAGGCCGTAGCTGGCCCAGCCATGCGACAGCAGCACATACGGCTGCTGCGCGGGGTCGCCCCATTGGTAGACGGCGATGTCGATGCCATCGACGCGCAGGGTCTGCTGCTGCACATCGGTCAAGGTCGCGGCGATGGTCGCTGCCTGTCGACGCCCGGCCTCACCTGGGGTGACGAAACGGCGCGCCAGAGAGCGGCCCGTCGGGCCGGGGGCCAGGCGACTGACTGTGCGCATCAGGCCGCGGAGCAGCCGCGCACGCAATTTGGCGATGGACGAGCTCATGGGGGAGTCCTTGTAGGGGAGGGCGCGTCGCACATCTTGTCGCCGACAAGATGCGACACAAGTCTGCCGATTGAATCTTGTCAGCGTCAAGATGATCTGCTCCACTGAGCTCCCGATAAACGAAGCCGCCATGTCGCGATCAGACGTTCCTGCTGGCTATCACCACGGCGATCTGCCGGCCGCATTGCGTCGCGCTGGCTGGGAGCTGGTCGGCGAATCGGGCGTGCGTGGGCTGACCTTGCGCGAATGTGCGCGCCGCGCCGGGGTCTCGCATGCCGCACCCGCGCACCACTTCGGCTCGCTGGACGGGTTGTTGGCGGAAGTGGCGGCCGATGGCTACGAACGCATGCTCGCGCGCATCCACGCAACCCAGCAGGAACTCGCCAACCCGCTGCTGGGCTGTGGACTGGGCTACCTGCGATTTGCCATCGACTATCCGCAGCAGTTCCGGCTGATGTTGGGCCTGGACCTGCGTTCGCGCAGCCTGCCACGGCTGCTGCAGGCCAGCGAGGCAGCCATGGCCTGCCTGCGCGACACGGTGCGCGCACAGTGGAGTGCCCGTCACGGCAGCGCGCCAGACGCCGAGCTGCTGGAACAGCGCACCCTGCTGGCGTGGAGCGCAGTGCACGGCTATGCGTCGCTGGCGATCGACCGCAAGCACGACGCCTTGCGCGCGTTTGCGCCGGAACTGGTGTTCGCCCCGTTGCTGCATGCGGTGCTTGAACCCTGAGGCGCGATCTGCGAGGAAAACGCGGTACGGGTTGACGTGCAACCTGGCCGACAGCCAGCGCAGCACACGTGCCAGGCGCCGCGGCCACGCTCTGCTAGCATCGCCGCACTGAGCGCGAGACCGGAGCAACCCATGGCTGTGCAGGTGCTGGTGCTGAAAGAACAGGCAGCGGGCGAACGCCGGGTGGCGGCAACGCCGGAAACGGTCAAGAAGCTGGTCGCGCTCGGCGCCCATGTGTGGATCGAGCCGGACGCCGGCCGCGCCAGCAGCATGGACGATGCGGCGTATCTGCAGGCCGGTGCGCAACTTGCCAGCGCACACACGCTTGATCAGGCCGACATGCTGCTCTGTGTGCAGGCACCGCCGACCGATGTCTTGCTGTTGTGCAAACCGCAGACGGTGGTGATCGGCATGCTCGCACCCGATGCCGACCCGGCGCGTGCGCAGGCATTTTCCACGCGCGAACTGGTCGCGTTTCCGCTGGAGCGCCTGCCGCGCACCACGCGTGCGCAATCGATGGACGTGCTGAGTTCGCAAGCCGGCATGGCCGGTTACAAGGCGGTGTTACTGGCCGCGCAACTGGCGCCGCGGTTCTTCCCGATGCTAACCACCGCCGCCGGCACGATGCGCCCCTGCAAGGTGGTGGTAATCGGTGCGGGCGTGGCCGGCTTGCAGGCGATCGCCACGGCCAAACGGCTGGGCGCGCAGGTGGAAGGTTTCGATGTGCGCCCGGAAACCCGCGAACAGATCGCGTCCCTGGGCGCGCGCTTTCTGGATCTGGGCGTCAGCGCTGCCGGCGAAGGCGGCTACGCACGCCAACTCACCGACGACGAACGCGCCGAGCAGCAGCGCGGCCTGGCCGAGCATCTCAAAGGCGTGGATGTGGTGGTCTGCACTGCGGCCGTGCCGGGGCGACCGGCGCCAAAGATCGTGACCACGGAGATGGTGCAGGGCATGCGCGCCGGCAGCGTGATCGTGGATCTGGCTGCGGAAACCGGCGGCAATTGCGCGGCTACGCGTCCCGGCGAAACCGTCGATCTCGATGGCGTGGTGGTCGCCGGGCCGCTCAATCTGGCAAGCCAGGGCGCGGTGCATGCCAGCGAGATGTTTGCGCGCAACGTCTACGCGTTCGCCGCGTTGTTGATCAGCGACGGTGCGCTGTCATTCGACTGGGACGATGAGTTGCTGGCGAAGACGCGTTGGTCGGCCACCCCGGCGGCCTAGCGCGCTGCATGCGCAGTAGCTGCTCGAAGTGTCGCTGGTGCGCAGTGGAGGTGACCGTCAAGGCTTGATTGCACGCTGTCGTGCTGTCGTGCTGTCGCGCTGCTGCGCGGCGAGTGCGGCGAGTGCGGCGGCGTTCAATCGTCCGTCGGCGGGTGGTCGCGTAACCAGGCGCTGCGTTCGGCCGGGCTCATCTTCTGCCAGCGTTGTTGCAGCTCATTGCGCTGTTGCGGGTTGAGCGTGCGCATGCGGTCGAACAAGGCCTTGGCTTCGCGGCGCTGGTCCGGGCTCATGTTGCGGAAGCGGTCCATGCCGGCCTTGGCCTGCTTGCGCTGTTCGGGGGTCATGTCCAGCCAGCGACTGGCATGCCGGTACATGCGCGGACGTTCTTCGGGCACATCGTTCCAGCGCTCGCGCAGCGCATCGATCAGCACCTGGCGCTGTTGCTGGGTCAGCTTGTCCCACTCCGGCATCGGCGTCTCGTTGCGTGGGCCTGGGCCATGCGGGCCGTGTCCGTCCATCGGCGGTGGCCCTGGCGGGCCCGGCGGCGGGCGGTCCTGTGCCAACAGCGACGCGCACGGCCCGGCGCAGAGCAGCAGGGTCAACAGCAGGCGGGTGGTGCGGGTCATCGTGCTCATTCCATGGCCAAAGCGGTATCGGACCCGAGCCAGACATACAGGTCGGGGTTCTGGGTCAGCAGGTCGTCGGTGTCGGTGCCGGCACTGTTGCCGGCCACTGCCTGGGTCGGCGCGACGCTTGTGGGTGCAGTGTCGCCCGGTCGCAGTTGCAGGCCGATAGCGACGGCCAGCAGACCCGAACAGGCGGTGGCCAGCAACCAGTAACCGCGGCGTGGACGCGGCGCCGACGCGTGGCGTGCCTGGCGCAGGCGTGCCAGGGTCTGCGGCGGCAGGCTGGTGAGCGCGGCGGCATGCAGTTGGCGCAGTTGCGCATCGAACTGGGCCGGATCGTGGGAGCGGTTCACAGGAAATCCTCGAACTGTTTTTGTAACGCGTCGCGTGCGCGCGACAGGTGAGTTTTGACCGAGCCTTCGGAGCAGCCCATCGCCTTGGCGGTGGTGGCCACATCCAGATCTTCCAGCACGCGCAGCGTGAACGCTTCGCGCTGGCGCGCCGGCAAGCTACGCAACGCCTCAACCAGCCGTTGGTAGGCTTGCTGATGTTGCTGGGCGCCGACCGGGCCGATGCCGGGGTCGGCCCACTCGATCGGGCCTTCGTCATCGGCGCGCTCGGCCGGTGCCCAGAATTTCAGCCGGAACGTGCGGCGGCGCTGCAGGTCGATGATGCGGCTGCGCAGGATGCTCCAGAACAACGGCGTCCATTCCTCGGCCGGCCGTTCACGGTAGCCGAGCAGCTTGACCATGGCGTCCTGCACGGCATCCAGCGCGTCTTCGCGGTGACGCAGACCGGCCTCGGCAAAACGGAACGCACGCGGACCGATGCCCGCCAAAAATGCGTCCAGCGACACCGGGACGGCGGCGGCCGTTGTAGAAGGCTGCGGATCGAAAGGGGTTCCCACCAGCACAGCGTAGCTTCCGCGAAGACGATACGGCGTCAACGGCCCAGCGCCGATTCGGTTGACATGCCCGATGCGTGGGTATGATCGGCGGGCCGCACCGGCCAGTGGAGCGAAAGACGATGAGCGACGGGTTCGTAGCGCTGTACATCTTCATGCTGGCGGCCATCGCCGGCCACGTGATCATCTCGCGGGTGCCGGTGATCCTGCATACCCCGCTGATGTCCGGCTCCAACTTCATCCACGGCATCGTGCTGATCGGCGCGATGGTGGTGCTTGGGCATGCCGATACCACGCTGGAAAAAGCGCTGGGGTTCGTCGCGGTGGTGCTGGGCGCGGGCAATGCAGCCGGCGGCTATGTGGTGACCGAGCGGATGCTGGACATGTTCAAATCCAGCAAGCCGGATCCGGCCAAGCGCGACGCGAAAGATTGAACGTACGGCGCCTACGCATCGCAGCGGTGCTGGCCGCGGTCGTGCTTGTCCCGCTGCTCGGCTTCGCGCTGGGCTTCCTGGTTTATGTGCTGCCGTTCGGGCAGATGTCCTTCTCTGGAGCGTGGCTGCTGATGCACCTTTTGCCGATCCTCATCAAGAGTAGCTACCTGATCGCCGCGACCCTGTTCCTGCTCGGCCTGCAACGCATGGCCTCTCCCAGGACCGCGCGTAGCGGCATCCGCTGGGCCGGCGCCGGCATGCTGATCGCCACGGTGGCCACGTTCTTCCTGCCGGAACTGCATAACGTGCCGCTGATCCTGGCAGCGCTGGCGATCGGCATCGGGGTGGCGTGGTGGTCGGCCAAGAAGGTGGCCATCACCGACATGCCGCAGATGGTGGCGCTGTACAACGGCATGGGCGGCGGCTCGGCGGCGGCGATTGGCGCGGTGGAACTGCTGCGGTTTTCCTTCTTCGCCAATCGCGACACTGCGCACTGGAGCGCGCAGGCGATCGCCGAACTGGCGGCGCGGCGGCCGGACACCACCACGGTGATGCTGGCGGTGATCGGCTCGGCGATCGGGGCGGTGTCCTTGTCCGGCTCGATCATCGCCTGGGCCAAACTGGATGGCCGGCTCGACCGAAGGGTGACCTTTCCCGGCCAGCAGGCGGTCAATCTGCTGGTGGCGCTGGCAGTCCTGGCACTCGGCATCTGGGCCGCCACCAGCCTGCAGCCGCTGGCGATCATCGCCTTCTTCGCCGTGGCGCTCGCGCTGGGCGTGTTGATGACGCTGCCGATCGGCGGTGCCGACATGCCGGTGGTGATTTCGCTCTACAACGCTTTTACCGGCCTGGCGGTGGCGTTTGAAGGCTATGTGCTGGGCAATGAGGCATTGATCATTGCCGGCATGATGGTGGGCGCGGCCGGCATCTTGCTGACCCGGCTGATGGCCAAGGCGATGAACCGGCCGATCAGCGGCGTGCTGTTTTCCAACTTCGGTGGCGGCGGGCAGGCGCAGGAGATCAGCGGCGCGCAAAAACCCATCGAGGCCAGCGATGTGGCCGCGATGATGGCCTTCGCCGAGCGGGTGGTGATCGTGCCCGGCTACGGCATGGCGGTGGCGCAGGCGCAGCACAAGATCTGGGAGCTGGCGCAGCGGCTGATCGCGCGCGGGGTCAAGGTGAAGTTTGCGATCCACCCGGTCGCCGGGCGCATGCCCGGGCATATGAACGTGCTGCTGGCCGAAGCCGGTGTGCCGTACGACCTGATCGCCGACATGGACGACATCAATCCGGAGTTCGCCAGCACCGATGTGTCGCTGGTGATTGGCGCCAACGACGTGGTCAACCCGGTCGCCAAGACCGATCCGGCCAGCCCGATCTACGGCATGCCGATCCTGGACGTGGTCAATTCACGCAATACGGTGGTGATCAAGCGCGGCAAGGGCACCGGCTTTGCCGGCATCGAAAATGCGCTGTTCTACGCCGACAACACCCGCATGCTCTACGGCGACGGTGCCGAAGCGGCCAGCGCGCTGGTCAGCGAGTTGAAGGCGCTGGATGGGGGCGGGCATTGACGTCTGGCA
Source organism: Xanthomonas sp. WHRI 8932A (assembly GCF_035012785.1). Taxonomy (NCBI): domain Bacteria; kingdom Pseudomonadati; phylum Pseudomonadota; class Gammaproteobacteria; order Lysobacterales; family Lysobacteraceae; genus Xanthomonas; species Xanthomonas sp. WHRI 8932A. Next base: position 246,779 of record NZ_JAYGQQ010000004.1, on the reverse strand, counting down.
TTCCACTCACGTGCCGAGGCACGGCAAAAGTCTTTCCACGATGAGCGACCGCCCACCCATGTCGCTGCGTGCCGGAAACGCGATTGACGACCATGCCGAGGTGCCGCCGTTCGACGCGGTGCGCGACCAGGTAACGGCAGAGTATCTCGAGCGGTATTGCTGTGGAATCCACCACCTGGACAGTGTTTCGTGGCGCTTCTATCTGCCACATCTGCTGCAGCACGCGCTGCGCAACAGTGGGAACGCTGCATCCAACGCCACAGATACCTTGCTGCAGTCGCTGCGCCCTCCGGATCGGGAGCCTCCGCGCTTCGGCAGCCTGTCCGCTGCCGAAGAACGCATGGTAATAGCGGCCTTGGACACGCTTGCGTTTACCGACGGGTCCGAATGGATCGAATCTGCGCAATGCGCGCTCGAAGAATATTGGGGACCCGGCGCCAGCTACCGCTGAGATCTTCGGAGCCTTGAGCCACGCCGAAACCGCTTCGACGCCCGGCTTGTTGCTGTCGACCAAGCGCGTCGCTAGCGGCGAGCATCAGCGCTTGCAAGCCGGTGCTCACGCCCGCCTGGCAGTGGCGGCTACGCTGCAATCAAATTCAGCGCGCAGCCCACCACGCTACGACCACCGCTGCGAAGTAACACAGCAGGTCGAACGCATTATTGGCCAGTTGCAGCAGGGTCCAGGCCAGGCGCGGGCCCATTTTCTGGGCCGAGGTCCACGGGTCCAGGCCCAGCGATCCGCCCAGTTGCGCCGAGGCGATGCCCCAGTTGGCGCCGACGATGATCAGTGCAGTGGTCGCCACCGCCACGCCGATACGCAACCTGCCGGCACGCAGTGTGCCCAGGCGCAGCATCCAGACCACTTCCAGTGCGACCAGTACCGCCATCCAGCCGGCCTGGTTGCCGAGCGCAAGGGCGATGAGCAGCCAGGCGATGAGGGCGGTGACGCTTCCCAGCAACAGGAGCGGGGGCCAGAGCCAGTGGGCGCTTCTGGCGGACGCGGAGGTGGGCGGCATTGGAGCTCCTGACAGTGCGCACATGATAGAGCGCATGCCGCACTTTGCGACGCACTGCATCGGCAGATGGAATGCAGCGTCGTTGAAGGGATTGGCGGCCAGCGGCGGCGGCGCCATCGCGGTCGGCTAGAATGGCCGACTTGCGCGCGTCCGGCGCGGCCCCATATCCAGCCCATGTACTCCCGTAGCAGCGAACCCGTCCAGTTCGAACGCGATTGCGATGCCGTCATGGTGCCGCAGGGCGATTCGGTGACCCTGCCCGCAGGCAGTTATGGCTATATCACCCAGGCCCTGGGTGGCAGCTACACGGTCTTTGTCGAAGGCAATCTGTTCCGCATTGCCGGCAAGGATGGCGATGCGATCGGCAAGGAGGCCCCGCCGGGGCTGGAATTGCCCGCCAACGCCAGCGACGAAGAAGTGGAAGCGCTGGTATGGCAGCAGTTGCGCACCTGCTTCGACCCGGAAATTCCGTTCAATATCGTCGATCTGGGCCTGGTCTACGAAGCGGTGGTCAGCCATCGCGAAGAGGACAACCAGCGTCGGGTGGACGTCAAGATGACGCTCACCGCGCCCGGCTGCGGCATGGGCGAGATCCTGGTCGACGACGTGCGCAGCAAGGTGGAAATGATCCCGACCATTGCCGAGGCCGATGTCGAGCTGGTGTTCGACCCGCCTTGGGGCCGGCATATGATGTCCGAAGCGGCCCGTCTCGAGACCGGCATGCTCTGATCGTCAGGCGCCATGTCCGCAGATGTGGCGCCGCGTCCTTTCGCCCGCCATACAGGAATCTTCCGGTGTCCGTGTCCTTCGCTTCCACCCGTTCTCCGTCGCCGCGCAGCGCCGACGAACTGTCCGTGATCCTGGCCGCGCCCGGTTTCGGGCTGCATTTCACCGACCACATGGTCGCCATTTCCTGGAACAACGAGCAGGGCTGGCACGACGCGCAAGTGCGTGCTTACGGCCCGCTGCAGTTGGACCCGGCCGCGTCGGTGCTGCATTACGGCCAGGAGATCTTCGAAGGCATCAAGGCCTACCGGCATGCCGATGGCTCGATCTGGACCTTCCGCCCGCAGTCCAACGGCGAACGCCTGCAGCGCTCGGCGCGTCGTCTGGCGCTGCCGGAATTGCCGGTAGACCTGTTTGTCGAATCGCTGCGCCAGCTGGTGGCCGTGGATGCCGGCTGGGTGCCGTCGGCGCCGGAAACCAGCCTGTATTTCCGCCCGTTCATGATCGCCGACGAGGCCTTTCTGGGCGTGCGCGCCGCGCACAAGGCCTCGTACTACGTGATCGCCAGTCCGGCCGGCCCGTACTTCGCCAAGGGCGTGGCGCCGGTGTCGATCTGGTTGTCCACCGAATACGCACGTGCGGCCAAGGGCGGTACCGGCGCGGCCAAGTGCGGCGGCAACTACGCCGCTTCGCTGCTGCCGCAGCAGAAAGCCTATGCGCAGGGCTGCTCGCAGGTGCTGTTTCTGGATCCGGTCGAAGGCAAGTACATCGAAGAACTGGGCGGCATGAACGTGTTCCTGGTCTACCAGGACGGCACCTTGGTGACGCCGGAACTGTCCGGCAGCATCCTGGAAGGGATCACCCGCGACAGCATCCTGCAGCTGGCCCGCGACCGCGGTATGCGCGTGGTCGAGCGCAAGGTGTCCATCGACGAATGGAAGCAGGGCGTGGCATCGGGCGAGATTGTCGAAGTGTTTGCCTGCGGCACCGCCGCGGTGGTCACCCCGATCGGTGAGCTCAAGGGCGACGGCTTTGCGGTGGGCGATCTGTCCGCGCCGGCGGGCGAGGTGACCATGTCGCTGCGCCAGGAATTGACCGATATCCAGTACGGCCGCGTGCCGGACCGGCATGGCTGGTTGGTGCGCTTGTCCTGAGTCAGCGCTACAGCGTCAAAAACAGGCCTCTGCGCGTCAGCGCAGGGGCTTTTTTTTGCCTGCCGTGCAGCAGGGCGACATGCATCCCGTCAAAAAACTGTGGGAAGCGGACTGAACAGACATGACGCTTGTCACAAAACTGATATTTAAGTTTCAAAAGTGTCGATTTCGTATTGTCCAGTTTGGTTGGAGTGGGATAGGTTCGCTGAACGGATCAATAACAGGGGATTGATTCGGGGACTCGGCGCCGACCTATGCAGGCGGTGCCGGATTACACCGCCAAGGCGGTTCTCTTTGATTTGGAAGGGAATTCGATGTCGAACGAGTCATTCCGCAAGCGTCCTCGCACGCTTACCGTCCTGGGCGCCACCGCGCTGACCTCCCTGTTGCTGGCAACACCTGCGTTTGCCGGTGAGGTCTACCTGGACGGTCTTGCCACTGCCCAGACCCACCAGAAATTCATCGTGACCTACAAGGACGGCAGCACTGCGCTGGCCAGTCCCACCGTGCTGAGCACCTCGCTGCGCACCGCCGCACGCGCGGTTCCGGCCAAGGCCGGCAAGGCGCTGGGTCTGAACGCGGTGCGCCGTCTGGCGCTGGGGCCAGAGCTGATCAAGGCCGACCGCGCGCTGGACCGTGCCGAGGCCGAGACCCTGATGCGTCAACTGGCCGCCGACCCGAACGTGCAGAGCGTGGAAGTGGACCAGATCCTGCGCGCCACGTTGACCCCGAACGACACCCGGCTGTCCGAGCAGTGGGGCTTTGGCACCACCAATGCCGGCCTCAACATCCGTCCGGCCTGGGACAAGGCCACCGGGACAGGCGTCGTGGTGGCGGTGATCGATACCGGCATCACCACGCATGCCGACCTCAGCGCCAACATCCTGCCCGGCTACGACTTCATCAGCGACGCGACGGCTGCGCGCGATGGCAATGGCCGCGACAGCAACCCTGCAGACGAGGGCGACTGGTATGCCGCCAACGAGTGCGGCACCGGGATTCCGGCCTCCAACTCCAGCTGGCACGGCACCCATGTGGCCGGCACGGTCGCTGCGGTGACCAACAACAGCACCGGCGTGGCCGGTACCGCCTACAACGCCAAGGTCGTGCCGGTGCGCGTGCTCGGCAAGTGCGGCGGCTCGTTGTCGGACATCTCCGACGCCATCGTGTGGGCGTCGGGCGGCAGCGTCAGCGGCATTCCGGCCAACGCCAATCCGGCCGAGGTCATCAACATGTCGCTCGGTGGTGGCGGTGCCTGCTCGACCACCATGCAGAACGCCATCAGCGGTGCGGTGTCGCGCGGCACCACTGTGGTGGTGGCGGCCGGCAACAGCTCGGCCAACGTGTCCGGCTCGCTGCCGGCCAACTGCGCCAACGTGATCGCGGTGGCGGCCACCACCTCGGCGGGTGCCAAGGCCAGCTATTCCAACTTCGGCGCCGGCATCGATGTATCCGCGCCGGGCTCGGCGATCCTGTCCACGCTCAATAGCGGCACCACCACCCCGGGCAATGCCAGCTACGCGTCCTACAACGGCACCTCGATGGCGGCGCCGCACGTGGCCGGCGTGGTCGCGCTGGTGCAGTCGGTCGCGCCGACCGCGCTCACTCCGGCAGCGGTGGAAACCTTGCTGAAGAACACCGCACGCGCGTTGCCGGGTGCCTGTTCCGGCGGTTGTGGTGCCGGCATCGTCAATGCCGACGCCGCGGTGACGGCGGCCATCAGCGGCAGCAACGGTGGTGGCGGTGGCGGAACCGGCAACACGCTGACCAACGGCACGCCGGTCACCGGCCTGGGTGCGTCCAGCGGTGCGGAGCTGAACTACACCATCGCCGTTCCCGCCGGCAGCGGCACGCTCACCGTGGCGATCAGCGGCGGCACCGGCGATGCAGACCTGTACGTGCGCGCCGGCAGTGCACCGACCGACACCACCTACGCCTGCCGTCCGTACCTCAGCGGCAATACCGAAACCTGCAACATCAGCGTGCCCTCCGGCACGTATTACGTGCGGGTCAAGGCATACAGCACGTTCTCTGGCGTGACCTTGAGCGCCAGCTACTAAACGTTGCCGTTCGACGCTGTTGCGCTGTCTGGCCGCGTGGCCAGGCAGCGCTGTCCCAGCGCGACACCCCATCTGCGATGTCCGCCCACGTCTGCCGTTTCGGCAGGCGCAGGCAGGGCATTGCCGCTCGGCCGGAATGGACGCCGGTCAGTCGTTTCGACGGGCGCCAGCGCCCGTTTCGTCCGGCCCGATCCGCGGTGTTGCGGCAAGGGCTCGGTCATCTCGCCGCAACTGCGGCACTTCTACTTCTTGAGGAACGATCGATGTCCAATGTGTCGCAACGTCGTGCACCTGCACGCGCACTGGTGGTGCTGGGTGTTTCCGCGCTGACCTCCCTGCTGGCCGTGCCGGCGTTTGCCGGTCAGGTCAATCTGTCCGGTCTGGAATCGCAGCCCACGCTGGACCGCTTCATCGTCAAGTACAAGGACGGCAGCAGCCCGACAGTGAGCCCGACGTCGATGCGCGCATCGCTCAATTCGGTCGCCTCCGCCGTGCCGGCCCGCGCCGGTCGCGCGTTGGGTCTGAGCCACGTGCGCCGCACCGCGCTGGGGTCGGAAGTGCTCAAGGCCAGCCGTGGCCTGGACCGTGCTGAAGCCGAGACGCTGATGCGCCGCATCGCCGCCGATCCGAGCGTGGACTACGTGGAAATCGATCAAATCATGTATCCGACGCTGACCCCGAACGACGCGCGGCTGTCCGAGCAGTGGGGCTTCGGCACCACCTCGTCCAGCATCAACGTGCGTCCGGCCTGGGACACCGCCACCGGCACCGGCGTGGTGGTGGCGGTGATCGACACCGGCATTACCAGTCACCCGGATCTCAATGCCAACGTGCTGCCGGGCTACGACTTCATCAGCGATGCCACGCGGGCGCGCGACAACAACGGCCGCGACAATAATCCGGCTGACCAGGGCGACTGGAGCACGGCCAACCAGTGCTTCTCGGGTTCACCGGCCTCCAACTCGAGCTGGCACGGCACCCACGTGGCCGGCACGATCGCCGCAGTCACCAACAACAACACCGGCGTAGCCGGCACCGCATTCAATGCGCGCATCGTGCCGGTTCGCGCGTTGGGCCGGTGTGGCGGCTCCACCTCCGATATCGCCGACGCCATCGTGTGGGCCTCCGGCGGCACGGTGTCCGGCGTACCGGCCAACGCCAATCCGGCCGAGGTGATCAACATGTCGCTGGGCGGCAACGGCACCTGTTCCAGCACCTACCAGAACGCCATCAACGGTGCGGTGTCGCGCGGTACCACGGTGGTGGTGGCGGCCGGCAACAGCAATGCCAACGTGGCCAACTTCACCCCGGCCAGCTGCGCCAACGTGATCTCGGTGGCGTCGATCACCTCGGCCGGTGCGCGTTCGAGCTTCTCCAACTTCGGCACCACCATCGACATCTCCGGCCCGGGCTCGGCGATCCTGTCGACCTTGAACAGCGGCACCACCACGCCGGGCAGCGCCAGCTACGCGTCCTACAACGGCACTTCGATGGCGGCCCCGCACGTGGCCGGCGTGGTTGCGCTGGTCCAATCGGCGGCCAGCCGTCCGCTGACGCCGGCGGCAGTGGAAACCCTGTTGAAGAACACCGCACGTCCGTTGCCGGGCGCCTGCTCGGGCGGCTGCGGCGCCGGTATCGTCAACGCGGCGGGTGCGGTCAGCCAGACCCCGTAAGGCGAAGGCGAGGCGCGATGCCGGCCTGACCGCCGGCATCGACGTCGGGCCGGCCCCGACGCCGCTGTCGGTGTTTTGAATCCTGCACTGCCCCGCTTCGGCGGGGCAGTGTGCGTTTGGGCATAGGCCACGACTGGGCGTCGGCCAACCGGCGGCGGCAATGGCTGAACAAAGCGCATGGCGCTGCCTTGCTGCCGCTTCAGCCCCGCAAACGGCGCGCCGATAGCCACCGCACGTGAGGCATGGCCGTGTGCAACCGCCCCACGATCAGGCAGCGCGCGTCGCAGAGGGCGTCAGCGCGTTGTCTTCTGAATTTTCAGCTCCTTGGGGAGGGTTGATCCATGTCGCATGTCTCGGTTGGTGTGCTGCGCCACGCTGCGTTTGTCTGTGCGTTGTCCTGCACGTTTTATGCCACTGCCGGCGAGGTCAGCCTGCAAGGGCTGGCGTCCAGTTCCACCCATCAACGTTTCATCGTCAGCTACAAGGACCGTGTCGGCAGCAGCCGTGCGACCGGCCTGTCTGCGCCGTGGCGCGAGATCGCCAGCGCCGTGCCTGCACAGCGCGGGCGCGCGCTGGGGTTGTCCGCCACGCGCCGGCTCAGCACCGGCCCGATGCTGTTGGTGGCCGATCGCAAACTGGATCGCGTGGATGCGGAAAGCCTGATGCGGCGCCTTGCCGCCGACCCGGCCGTCAAACGTGTGGAAGTGGACGTATTGATGCGCCCCTTGCTGGTGCCCAACGATCCCGGCGTGCCCCAGCAGTGGGCGATGGGCACCAGCACCGCCGGTCTCAACATCCGGCCGGCATGGGACCGCACCACCGGCAAGGGCATCGTGGTGGCGGTGATCGATACCGGCATCACCAAACATCCGGATCTGGACGCCAATGTGCTGCCCGGCTACGACTTCATCGTCGACCCGGCGACGGCGCGCGACGGCAATGCGCGCGACGCCACTGCCGCCGACCAGGGCGACTGGACGGCGGCAAACGAATGCGGGCCAGGTGCGTCCGCCTCCAGCTCCAGCTGGCATGGCACGCATGTGGCCGGCATCGTGGCGGCGGTCGGCAACAATGCCGGCGGCGTGGTCGGCACGGCGTTCAATGCCAAGGTGCTGCCGCTGCGCGTATTGGGCCGCTGCGGCGGGTACATGTCCGATATCGCCGATGCGATCGTCTGGGCATCGGGCGGCAAAGTCACCGGTGTGCCGGCCAATCCGAATCCGGCCACGGTGATCAATCTGTCGCTGGGTGGTGCGGGGAATTGTTCGACAACGCTGAGTACGGCCATCGCCGGTGCGGTGACGCGCGGTAGCTCGGTGGTGGTGGCGGCAGGCAACAGCAATATGGATGTGGCCACCAGCGTGCCGGCCAATTGCCCGAACGTGATCGCAGTGGCGGCCACCACCTCGGCGGGCGCCAAGGCCAGCTTCTCCAACTTCGGCAAAGGCGTGGATATTGCAGCGCCGGGGCAGGCCATCGTCTCCACGCTCAATAGCGGCACCACGGTGCCGGGGAATGCGGCGTACGCGTCGTACAGCGGCACCTCGATGGCTGCACCGCATGTGGCTGGTGTGGTGGCGCTGATGCAGTCGGTGGCGCTGAATCCGCTCACGCCGGCCATGGTGAAAGCCCTGCTCAAAAGTAGCGCCCGGCCGTTGCCGGTTGCCTGCACGCAGGGGTGCGGTGCGGGGCTGGTCAATGCCGATGGCGCGGTGGCGGCGGTGATCGCGTCGACCACCTTGGCCAGGAATGTGGCACGTACCGGTTTGAGTGCAGCGCAGTCGGATGTGCTGTATTACCAGATCAACGTGCCGGCCGGTACGCGCTCGCTCAAGGTGGCGCTCAACGGGGGCAGCGGCAATGCGGATCTGTCGCTACGCGCAGCTGCACTGCCCACCGACACCGCCTACACCTGCCGCAGCCTGCTGCCGGGCAATGCCGACAGCTGCACATTGAACGCACCGGCGGCCGGCACGTATTACGTGCGGTTGAAGGCGACGCTGGCGTTTTCAGGGGTCAGCGTCACGGCGACGTACTGAGCATCGCGGGAGTACGGCTCCCGATGCGGCTTAAGACCGCCGAGACACCGGCTGCGCTCGCCACCAGGTGGGCGCGGCCGATGCTGGGTGCGGTCTGTACCACGCGTACGTTCCGGTGCTGAGCATGCCGTCCATGCGGACCTGACGGCTGCGCTACGGTTTGTTGGCCGCTGTTACTCGCACAGCACGCAAGCCCGTGCAGTGAGGGCCTGCAACAGCTGCGCGCCGGGCAATTCCAGCAACAAGCCACGCTGGCCGGCATTGATCCACAGTGCTGGTGCGTCCAGCGCGGTGGCTTCGATCAGCACCGGCGCCTGCCGCTGCTGACCGAGCGGGCTGATACCGCCCACTTTGTAGCCGGTGCGGCGTTCGGCATCGGCCACGTCCATCATGCGTGCGGACTTTCCGCCGCACGCGCTGGCCAGTTGTTTCAGCGACAGGCGCCGGTTGCAGGGAATGACCGCGCACACGGCCAGGTCGTCGACCCAGGCCATCAATGTTTTCAGTACCGTCTGCGGTGCCAGCCCAAGCGCGGTTGCCGCCTGCAGGCCTTTGGCGTCTGCGTCGGGTTGATAGTCGTAAGGGTGCAGCACGTAGGCCACGCCGGCAGCGTCCAACGCCTTGGTCGCGCGAGTGGCCTTGCTCATGACCTCAGAGCGATTCGAAACGGTTGGCAGCGACGTTCTTGCGCACCTGTTCCGGATTCCAGATCCGCCCGTTCATGGCGATATACACGCCGGCCGGCAGCGACTGCACCGCACCGACCGCGCAACCGATATTGAACTCCGCATCCGAGCCGCGGAAACGCGCCGGGTTGAGCGCACCGGTCATCACGATGGTCTTGTCGGCGATCGACTGCAGCACCTTGCCGGTTGCCACCATCGAATCGGTGCCATGGGTAATCAACACGTGGCGAGTCGGTTGGGCGGCAATGGTGGCGCGGATCAGCTCGCGATCAGCCTCGGTGATGTGCAACGAATCCTTGCGGATGATCGGAATGACCGAGAAGCGGAAGGTCACCCCCAGCTCCTTGAGGATCTGGCCAATCTGCGGGTCGCCGATCTGGTAGTCGGATTTGTCGTCGAAGTAGATCTTGTCGATCGTGCCACCGGTGGTGACGATCAGGAGGTCTTCCATTGCTGCGGATCCTTCAAGCGTGCGCGGTGCAGGCCGCGCGAGGGCCGTCATGATACGGCGCGGCGGCGCGCCCTGCAGGGCGCAGCCGTTAGCGCGGGATGCGTTTTTTGCCGAAGCGCGCGGCAACGCCGGGCCCGCTGACCAACCCGATGACCAATAGCGCCAGCAGCAGTTCCAGCCATGCCAGCCCACGGACGTGGGGCTGACTCCAGGCCGCCATCACGCCGTGACTGAACCAGCCCAGCGCAAAGGTGCCGGCCCAGAAGCGGGCACGGGCACTGCGCACAGCCAGCACGCCGGTCAGTGCCGGCGGCAGCGCGAAGACCAGCAAGGCGGCGGTGCGACGCGGGTCGTCGTGAAACCAGATCACGTACACCACAGTCAGCGCCAGCAGCGCAAACGTCAGCAGCCAATGCACGGCGCGCAGGCTCACGGCGCGGCCAGCCGGCGCGCGATGTCGGCCACGCGGCGGCCGAGCGCGCGCGCCAGCAGGGCTTCGTCCTCGCTGGGTTGCGGGTCGCCACCGGCGCCGGACACATGGCTGGCGCCGTACGGGGTGCCACCACTGGTGGTGTGGCTGAGCGCGGCCTCGGTAAACGGGATGCCGACGATCAAGCAGCCGTGGTGCAGCAGCGGCAGGTGCATCGATAGCAGGGTGGATTCCTGGCCGCCATGCATCGAGGCGGTGGAGGTGAACACGCCTGCCGGCTTGCCGGCCAGGGTGCCGGTGGCCCATTCGGCGCCCAGGCTGTCGAGGAAGTGTTTCATCGGTGCGGCCATGTTGCCGAAGCGGGTCGGGCTGCCCAGCAGCAGGCCGCTGCATTCGGCCAGATCGGCGCGGTCCACATACGGCGCGCCTTCGTCCGGTACCGGTGGGGCGCTGGTCTGGGTGACCGCAGCCACCGGTGGCACCGTGCGCAGCCGCGCGCTCATGCCCGGCACCTCGCCGATGCCGCGCGCGATCTGCCGCGCCAGCCGCGCCACCGAGCCGCCACGGCTGTAATACAGCACCAGAATCTCCGCCATCGTGCCTCTGCCGCCTGTTGAGTTGCCGCAGTATCGGCCATGCCGCCGCCTGCCTGCACGCCGCAGGTGCGACAAGGCCGCGATGACGGCGCATCGGGTACCCTTGCGCGATGTCGCGTGTGAACAAACTCCACCAATGGAAAGAGCGTCTGCGCGATCGCGCGCGGACGGTGAGCTTCGGGCGCTTTCTGTGGCGCCGCTTTCTGGACGACCGCCTGTTCCAGGCCGCGGCCTCGCTGGCCTACACCACGGTGTTTGCGCTGGTGCCGCTGGCAATCGTGGTGTTCGGCGTGTTGTCGGCGTTTCCTGCATTCAACGAATGGAAGGACGCGCTCACCGACTTCATCTTCAACAACTTCGTGCCCGGCGCTGCGCGCTCGGTGCAGAACTATCTCAACCGTTCGCTGGAAGATCTGGGCAAGTTCACCGTCGCCGGTATGGTGGCGCTGGTGGCCTCGTTGTTGATCACCCTGCACAGCATCGAACAGACCTTCAACAGCATCTGGCGGGTGGCTGCCGCGCGGCCCAAGGTGACGCGGTTTTTGATTTACTGGACCGTGCTGACCCTGGGCACGATGCTCGCCGCCGCCTCGATGGCGATGGCGGCCTATGTGTTCGCGCTACCGCTGTTCCGCACCACCGAAGGCCAGTGGCTGGCCGAATTCGCCTGGCGGCTGGCGCCGATGGCGGTGGAGTTCGTCTGCATCGTGCTGATCTACCGCGTGGTGCCGCAGCATGTGGTGCGCCTGCGTCACGCGCTGCCTGGCGCGCTGCTGGCGGTGATCCTGATGGAGATCGTCAAATGGGGCTTCGGCTTCTATCTGGGCAATTTCCAGACCTATCAGCGCATCTACGGCGCGCTGTCGGCGCTGCCGATCCTGCTGCTGTGGATTTATCTCAGCTGGGTGTCGGTGTTGCTGGGCGCGTCGCTGGCATCGTCGATGTCCGCGTTCCGCTATCAGCCAGAAGCCATGCGCCTGCCGCCGGGCTTCGAAATTTATGGCCTGCTGCGTCTGCTCGGCCGTTTCCGGCAGGCACGCATCCACGGCAACGGCCTGGACGAAGACCGCATTCTTGCGCTGGAGCCGATGCTCACCGACACGCTGATGCAGGAGCTGCTATGCGAGCTCAAACGCATCCGCCTGCTGCGGCGCGACGAGCGCGGCCAATGGCTGCTGGCGCGCGATCTGGACGTGGTGCCATTGGCCGAACTCTACGAAAACTGCCAGCTGCGCGTGCCGATCGAAGACCGCCCGCTACCGTGCCGCGACGATGCCTACGGCCAGGCCGCCGCCGCGGCGCTGGAACAATTGCGTCAACCGTTGCGCGGCGTGCTGGCGCAACCGGTCGGCGACCTCTACACCCACCTCCCCGGAGATCCTCCATGACGATGCGTCTTGTGCGCGGCGCGTGCGCGCTGCTGTTGCCGCTGTTGCTGCTGACCGCCTGCAAGCCCACCGGCGAGGGCACGCCCGCTGCGGCCGATTCGGCGGCAGCGCCTGCCACGGCCACCCAGACACCCGAAAAACCCGCCGCTGACCCGGCCAGCGCGGCCAACACCTCGGTGGTGCAGCAGACCGCCGAGATGCCGAAGCTGTCGCTGCCCACAGTGTCGGGAGAGACCTACGACCTGGCCGCGCATCGCGGCAAGTGGGTGGTGGTCAACTTCTGGGCCACCTGGTGCGCGCCTTGCCTGAAGGAAATGCCGGAGCTGTCGGCACTGCACACCATGCGCGACAGCGTCGAAGTGGTGGGCCTAGCCTACGAAGACATCACCGCCGCCGACATGCAGGCGTTTTTGAAGGATCACCCGGTGTCCTACCCGGTGGCGATCCTGGACCCGTATCAGCCGCCGCAGGACTTCGCCACGCCACGCGGCTTGCCGATGACCTATTTGATCGGCCCGGACGGCAAGGTCGCCAAGCAGTTCCTCGGCCCGGTCACCGCCCGCGACATCGAAGCGGCGGTCGGCATCACCGGCAAGGCGGGGTGATGCAGGCGGCGCGTTTTGTGGTCAGCGGGACAGTGCAGGGCGTGTGGTACCGCGCCTCCACCCGCGAGCGCGCGCTGGCGCTGGGTGTGTGCTGGCACGCCTGCAACCAGCCGGACGGCAGCGTGGAGGTGGTCGCCGTCGGCAGCCAGGCCGCACTGGATGCGTTGGAAACCTGGCTGTGGCAAGGCCCGCCAGCGGCGCAGGTGACATCGGTGACACGCACGGCGTGTGCGGTTCCGCCGACTGAAGAATTTGTAACTGGCTGAGTGCGTGCCGCCACGGCGGGGCAACAGAGTTGCGTTGCTTCGCCGATAACCTTCTCAACGCGATCAGGCGTTCAGGGGAATGTAATGGCCGCTCCATCTCAAGATCACAACGACGGGCACGCTCCGGCGGCACATCGCCGCAATCACCAGCTGACGCAGTTCGGGCCGTGGCTGTATCTCGGCGCGCTGCTGGGCAGTGGCTGGTTGCTGTTTGTGCAGCCGTCCACCCGCGTACTGCAGCCCGAACAGGCAACTACCAGCTGGCTGCTGGCGTGGACGTTTGGCGGCATCGTGATCGGTGCGGTGGCGTGGAGCCTGCGTCTGGCGCGTCGCGGTCTGGCGCAGCCGGCGGCGACCTACCCGATGTCGGCACGCCTGCCCGAATCGTGGACCGATGCCTACGCGGCGCTGTTGCGCCCGGCGGCTCCGGTCGCGCCTGCCACCCCCCGCCTCGACCCGACCGACACCCAGCGTGGCGCCGCCTGGCACCGCTTTGGCGCCGGCATGCTCAGTGCCGAAACTTTCGACCCCAACGATGCCACCCGCGCGCCGTGGGATGGAATGGATGCCCAGGCCTGCATCGCACGTCTGGACGAGGGACGCACCGCCTGGCAGAACGCCTCGGCCAACCGCGCGCTGCATCAGGATCGCCGCTACTGGCTCGACGTGGTGCTGTCGCTGCTCGATCACGGTGTGATGCGCCCGCTGCAGGACGGTTATCTGCCGGACACCGCCGCGCTGCGCACCGAGCGTTTCCTGCTGGGTGCCGATGCGGGCCCGGTGGTCCTGGCCGATGTACCGGCCCTGTTCTCGCGCCGCCTGGCACTGGCGATCGAAGCGATGCCGACCGCACAACGCGACGCGGCCGGCGTGCAGTGGCGGCTGCTGCAGCAACTGCATGCATTGGTGGCTGAAGGCCGCATGCTGGACGAGCGCTCGCAGGTGATCCAGGTGCTGGCATGGAACCCGGACGTGGACCTGGACCAGGTCGAAGTGGCCTACATCCTGGCCGCCGAATACCGCGAAGGCATGCGCGACTGGTTGCGTCGCGCTGCGCTGGTCCGTTTGCCCGACAGCGCCTTACGGCTGGACGAAGTGCTGTTGTCGTCCTGCAGCCCGCTCGGCGCGCAGGCTGACGATGTGGACTACATGGAAGCGATGCGCCCGCTGCACCGCGGTTTCATGCAGTTGTTCAGTCAGCGCCTGAGCCAGCTGGTGCTGCAGGCCGAGCAGGCCGAACGTCAGGCCGGCCTGCATCCGCTGCCGCGCGCCACCACGGCCAGCGACGAAGTTTCTCAGGACTGGCCGGCGTAATCGTCGATCGGTTCCAGCACGCCGTAGCGCTCCTTGTGCGGCTTGCCGTGCAAGGGCGGCAGCGCTAGCGGCTCGTCGGGCACCGCGGTGTCCGGCAGCCGATCCAGCAGATCGCGGATCAGGCTCAGCCGGCCACGTTTCTGGTCGTTGAAGTCCACCAGCGTCCACGGCGCATCCGGGATATGGGTCACTTCGAGCATGCGCTCGCGGGCGGCGGTGTAATCGTCGTATTTGGTGCGCGATTGCAGATCCACCGGCGACAGCTTCCAGCCCTTGAGCGGGTCTTCGTGACGCTCGGCAAAGCGTTCTTCCTGCTCGGCCTGGTCCACGCACAACCAGTACTTGAACAGCAGAATGCCGTCATCGACCAGCATCTGTTCAAAGCGCGGTGCCTGCTCCAGAAACGCCTCGTATTGCGCGTCGGTGCAATAGCCCATCACCCGTTCCACGCCGGCGCGGTTGTACCAACTGCGGTCCATCAGGACCAATTCGCCACCGGCCGGCAGATGCGTCACATAGCGCTGGAAATACCACTGCGTGCTTTCGCGGTCGTTGGGCTTGGGCAGCGCCACCACCCGGCACTGGCGCGGGTTGAGATGGCTGGCGATGGTCTGGATCACGCCGCCCTTGCCGGCGGTGTCGCGGCCTTCCACCAGCACCAGGGCGCGTTGATTGGTGTGGCGCAGCCAGCGCGCCATGCCGACCAGCTCCAACTGCAGCGGTGCCAGCAACTTTTTGTAGGCCTTGCGTTTCAGGTGCGACATGCGGGTTCCGTTCAACGATCGAACGCGCAGGCTATTCGCCCAGCCGTGGACGCAATGTCGCCAGATTGCATGGCTTGGTGCGCGCATCCAGCTGCGCACGCACGATCTTTTCCCACGCCGTGCGGCACGCCGAGGTGGAGCCGGGCAGGCAGAACACGAAGCTGTGATTGGCCAGCCCCGCAAACGCGCGCGATTGCAGCGAAGACGTGCCGATTTCTTCCACGCTGATGGCGCGGAACATCTCGCCGAAGCCCGGCATGATCTTGTCCAGCAGCGGTGTGATCGCCTCCGGCGTGCTGTCGCGGCCCGTAAAGCCGGTGCCGCCGGTGACCAGGATGCCGTCCACCTGCGCATCGGCAATCCACGACGACACGACCGCACGCATGCGGTAACGGTCGTCCGGACATAGCGCACGGTCGTGCAGCACATGGCCTTCCTGGGTGAGGGCGTCGGCCAGGTAATCGCCGGAACGGTCGTCGGCCAGCGTGCGGCTGTCGGACACCGTCAGCACGCACAGGCGCAGGGGAATGAAGTCTGGAGTAGAAGGCATGCCGCAGCGTAACCAGCTGCAGCGGCCGGGTACAGCGCCGTAGTGTGAATTTGAAGGAAGCCGAGCGGTGGAGATCGATCACTGCTGGAATTCGTTCAATGTTGGACGTCGATCAGTGTTGGACTATCAAGCGTCAGCCACTACGCGCGCTGCGACTCTCAGCGCGCAGTGAAAAAAACCCCTCTCCTGCGGGAGAGGGGTTGGGGTGAGGGTACGGGCGAAGCCTCAATGGGAACACTTGCTACATGGGTGAGCACAAGGCAGCAGCGATCAGTAGAGCCCCAAGCATCGGCAACCAGTTGCAGTCTGCGCATTGCAGGCTTGCTCGCATCCGCATCCGCATCCGCATCCGGCGCTGCGCGCCACCTTCTCCCGACGGGAGAAGGGAGCAGGTCCACCGGCAGTGTTTGGCCGACATCTAAACCCCCAACCAACCACGCTCCCGCGCCATCGTCTGCAGCAGGGCCGCAAGATCGTCCGCAAACCCATCCATGTCGAAAACGCCACTGCGCTGCCGTTGCTCAGCCAGCCGCGCACGCAGATCAGCCAGTGCATCCGCATCGCTCGCTAACGCCACCGCCTTGGCCACAAACGCCGCGTCGTCGGCCACGTTCATCTCTTCCAACCCCAGATGCTGATTGAGGCTGCCCGCCACCCGCGCGGCAAACGTCTCGCCGGGCGTGGTCAGCACCGGACAACCCGCCCACAACGCATCGGAGGCGGTGGTGTGCGCGTTATAAGGATGCGTATCCAGAAACAGATCCGCGTGCCGGTAACGCGCCAGATACTGCGGGTGGGGCAACTTCGGCATGAAGACCAGGCGCTGCGCATCCACGCCCTGCGCCTGTGCTGCCGCACGCAACCGCGCATCGGCCTGGCCCGGCCCCGACAACAGCCACAGCACGCTGCCGGGCACCGCATGCAGTACCGCCAGCATGCGCGCCATGCTGCGCGGATTGAGTTTGTAGCTATTGTTGAAACAGCAAAACACCGTGCCCTGCGCGGGTAACCCACAGGCGGTGCGTGACGGCGGTTCGCCAAGCGTGCGCGTGGTGTCCGACGGCTGAAACGCGCGGTTCAAGCGCAGCACCTGCTCGCTGTAAAACGGCGCCAACGATGATGGCAATGCAAACGCGTCGCCCAGTACGTAATCCATCCAGGGCGCACCGGAGGTGCCCGGGTATGCCAGCCAATTGATCTGCACCGGCGCCGGCCGCAGCGCGAACACTTCCGGGCGTCCGCCACCGCCCCAGCCGCGCAGATCGAACAACACGTCGATGCCCTGCGCACGGATGTGCTGCGCGGTGGCCAGATGCCCCAGCGCGGTGACATCGTGCAGGGTCGTGGCCTGCGTCAAGCGCGCGCGAATCGCGCTGCCGTCGTCCTGGCTGGTCGCAAACAGGTGCAGCTGCAGCTCCGGTTGGCGTCGCTGCAATGCCTCGAACAATGCCACCGTCAACACACCGGTGGGATGTGCGCCGAAGCCATTGGATACGAAGCCCACGCGCAACCCGCCGCGGCTGCGTAGCGCAACTGGTGGCAGTGGCTGCAGGCTTGAAGCGATCGCCTGCGCACGCGTGCGCGCACAGGCCAGTTGCTCGGCCGCAGTGGCGTCTTCGCTCAGGAACGCGAACGGCTCCACCGCCGCCGCGTCCTGTGCCACGGCGTTGCGGACCTGCGCGGCCAAGGCATCCAGACCGTGCCAATCGCATAAACGACGTCGCCAGTTGAGCAGCTGCGCGGCGATGTATGGCTCGTCGGGCAGCAGGTGATACGCGCGTGTATAGGCCGCTGCCGCTTGCTCCGGCTGATCGGCGTCTTCCAAGGCATGGCCCAGCCAAAGCGCAATGCCCGGATGCTGCGGCACCAGGTCCGATGCCTGCTGCAGCAGACGCGACGCCTCGGCGTGCCGCTGTTGCGCCCAACGCACGCGCCCAAGCCGCGCGATCGCTTCCGGGTGGCCGGGATGCAGGGCCAACGCGCGTTGCACGGCCAACTCTCCAGCAGCGATGCCGCCCATGCCGAGTTCGGCATCGGCGAGCATCAACCACGCAACGAAATCGCCGGGCTGCCGCTGCACCGCCTCGCGCAGCTGCAGCAGCTCGCGCGGGACGTTGGCACTCACGGGCTGTCGCTCAACCGCGCCAGTTCGTCGGCCTGATGCTCGTGCAGCAACCGTGCCACCAACGCATCCAGATCGCCTTCGATGATGTTGGGCAGGTCGTACAGGGTCAGCCCTTCCACGCGATGGTCAGTGATGCGGCCCTGCGGAAAGCTGTAGGTGCGGATGCGCTGGCTGCGGTCGCCGCTGCCCACCTGCAACTTGCGCGTGTGCGCTTCGGCGGCCGCGGCCTTGCTGCGTTCGGCTTCCACCAATTGCGCCTTCAGCCGCTTCATCGCCTTGTCGCGATTGGCGTGCTGGCTGCGCTCGGTCTGGCACTCCACCACCACGCCGCTAGGCACGTGGGTGATGCGGATGGCCGATTCGGTCTTGTTGACGTGCTGGCCGCCGGCGCCGGAAGAACGGAAGGTATCCACCTTCAAATCCGCCGGATTGATCACGATCTCTTCCACGTCGTCGGCTTCGGGAATGATCGCCACCGTCGCCGCGGATGTGTGGATACGGCCCTGCGACTCGGTCGCCGGCACGCGTTGCACGCGATGGGTGCCGGATTCGAACTTCAGCCGCGAATACGCGCCGCGCCCGACCACGCGTGCCACCACTTCTTTGTAGCCGCCGTGCTCGCCGGGGCTGTCGGATTCGATCTCGACCTTCCAGCCCTGGCGCTCGGCATAGCGTGCGTACATGCGGAACAGGTCGCCGGCAAAGATCGCCGCCTCATCGCCGCCGGTACCGGCGCGCACTTCCAGAAACAGGTTGCCGTCGTCGCGCGGGTCGCTTGGGACCAGCAGCAATGCCAGCTGCGCATCCAGTTCGTCCAGGCGCGCTTGTGCCGCAGCGATTTCCTCTTCGGCCAACTCGCGCATTTCCGGGTCGTTGCGCATGGCTTCGGCCGCGCTCAGGTCGGCCTTGGCGCGCGCCTCGTCTTCCAGCGCCACGGCCACCGGCTCCAGTTGCGACAGTTCGCGCGACAGGCTGCGGAACTTGTCGTTGTTGTTGACCACGTCCGGGTCGGACAACAGGTGCTGCAGTTCTTCGCGGCGCTCGGCCAGCGCTTCGAGCTTACGGCGCAGGGTCGGCGTCATCAGTCCTCACGATCGGGGTAGCTACAGGGGGATGTGGGTAACCGGGCTTTTCCGGGAACAGCCGGTCGGCCGCGCTGGTCAATTCCAGGTCGTTGTTGAGCGCGGCATCGCGCAGCGCGGCGGTCGGCGGGTGCAACAGGCGATTGGTCAGCGCATGCGCCAGTTGCTCCAGCACTTCGTCGGCCGGCTTGCCGTTGCTCAACTGTTGACGCGCCTTGGCCAGCAATTCGTCGCGGGTGCTGTCGCCGAACGCGCGCAGCCGCTTGAGCGGTGCCTGGCGCGCGTTGGCCTGCACGGTCTCGACATAGCGCGCCACCTGCAGGTCGATGATCGCCTCGGCCTGGTCTGCGGCTTCGCGGCGGCTGCGGCGGTTGTCTTCGACCGCGCGTTCCAGATCGTCCACGGTGTACAGGTAGGCATCGCTCAGCGTCGCAACCGAGGCTTCGATATCGCGCGGCACCGCCAGGTCGAACAACAGCATCGGCTTGCGTTTGCGCGCGCGCAGCGCCTGTTCCACCTGCACCCGCGTGATGACCGGCTCGCGCGCGGCGGTGGCCGAAAACACCACATCGGCTTCGGCCAGATGGCGTTCCAGATCCGTCAGCGGCAAGGCATAGCCGCCGTGCTGGCTGGCCAGTGTCTGCGCATGCGCAAGGGTGCGATTGGCGATCAACAGGCGCCGCACGCGGCCTTCGCTCAGGTGCTTGGCGGCCAGCTCGATGGTTTCGCCGGCGCCGACCAGCAACACGGTCGATTCGTTGAGCCGGGCAAAGGACTCCTGCGCCAGGCGCACGGCGGTGGAGGCCACAGACACCGGATTGGCGCCGACACGGGTATCGGTCCGCGCGCGCTTGGCTACCGAAAAGGTCTGCTGGAACAACCGATCCAACCCGCTGCCCAGTGCGCCATGCGCGCGCGCCACCGCCCAGGCATCTTTCACCTGGCCCAGGATCTGCGGCTCGCCCAGCACCATCGAATCCAGCCCGGTGGCGACCCGGAACAGGTGGCGCACCGCGTCGGCGTCCTGATGCTGGTACAGATAGCTACTCAGTCCCGGCGCATGCGCGTCCAGCCAGCCGGCCAGCGCCTGCACGTCGTCGGCCATCGCATACAGCTCGGTGCGGTTGCAGGTGGACAGCAGCGCGGCCTCACGCACCTGCGGCAAGGCTCGCAGCGATTCGAGCGCACGCGGCAGCGCGTCACCTGCGAACGCCGCGCGTTCGCGCAGGTCCACAGGTGCGGTCTGGTGATTCAGTCCGAGCACCCACAACGTCATTGTTCAGTTGCTTGCGATAAGCTGGCGGCCATTCAGGGCCCCATTTTACGGCCCGGTTGCCCCCGATGCCTGTACCGATTCGCATCCTGAGTGTTCTTTTGCTGGTAGCAGTGTCCGCCAACGCCACGGCAGCACCCAAAAAAGCACCGCCCGCTCCACCCGCCAGCAGTGCCGGCGCCACCTCGCTGGAACCTGTGCTCGCCGGCGAATTCGCCTTGCAGGCCGGGCAGCTGGACGAAGCTGCACGCGCCTATCTGGACGCCGCCAAGGCCGAAGCCGGCGACGCCGGTCTGGCCGAACGCGCCGCCCGCATTGCCATGCTGGCCAATGACGACCCGCGTGCCATCGAAGCCCTGGCGCTGTGGCGCGCCCGCGCGCCGGCCTCGATGTCGATGCGCAGCACCGAAGCCTCGTTGGCCCTGCGCCGCAACGATCTGCGCACCGCGCGCCGCGACTTGCTCGGCCTGCTCAAAGAACCCGACCCGCGCGGCTGGCGCTTTGCATTGATCGCGCTGGCCAATGGCGGCCGCGAGCCGGAAGCCTCGGCCGACGTGCTCGAAGACCTGGTCAAGGCCGGCGCCATCCCCAGTCAGATCGAGGTGTGGCAGGAGTTCGGCCGGCTCGCGCTGCGCATGGAGCGCCCAGCGCTGGCCAAGCGCATCGTCGACGAAGTGGTGCGCCGCTTCCCCGAGGAGCCGCGCGTGGCCTTGCTGCATGCCACCCAGCTGCAGCAGGAAGGCAAGAACGACGAAGCGCTGGCGCTGCTGAAGAACGTCGAACCGCAGGCAGTGAAGGATTCCGAACTGCGCGGCGCGCTTGCCTTCGCCTACGACGCCATGGGCCAGACCGAGGCGGCCGCGCGCGTGCTGTCCACCGGCCCGCAGGACACCCAGACCTACGGCCTGCGCGCGTCGATGCTCGCCAAAGAGAAGGACCGCACCGCGTTGGAAGCGCTGTATGGCGAGCTCAAGAGCAACGCCACCAAGCCCGACCCGGATCGCCGCCTGCTGCTGGGCAAGATCGCTGAATTCCTCAAGCGCTACGACGAAGCGGTGGAGTGGTACCGCGGCGTACCCGGCGGGCCGCAGATGAGCGAAGCGCGCTTGCGCGCCGCCAGCGCGCTATACGAACTGGGCCGCAAACCCGAAGCCTTGGCCGAAGTACGAGCATTGCAGGGCGATGCCAGCGCCGACGACGATGCCCGTCGCGATGCCTATGTGCTGGAAGCCGAGCTGCATCAGCGCGCCGACGACGCCCCGGGCGAGCTGGATGCCTTCGAACGCGGCTTGGCCGCCTATCCGGACGACAGCGCGCTGCTGTACGCCCGCGGCCTGGCCTGGGAGCGTCGCGACGACGTGGCGCGCGCCGAGGCCGACCTGCGCAAGATCCTGGTCGCCGAGCCGGAAAGCGTCGCGGCCTTGAACGCGTTGGGCTACACCCTGGCCGACCGCACCACCCGCTACAAGGAAGCGCTGGCGCTGATCGATCGCGCGCGCACCGCCGACCCGGACAACCCGGCCATCGTCGACAGCTATGGCTGGGTGCTGTATCGCATGGGCCGCACCAAGGAAGCGCTGGTGCAGCTGCGCCGCGCCTGGGCGCTGGTCAAGGACCCGGAAATCGCCGCGCACGTGGGCGAGGTGCTGTGGGTCAGCGGCAAGCAGGACGAGGCGCGGCGCTACTTCGACGAAGCCCGCCGGTTGGATCCTGACAACCGCGCGCTGCAACGCGCCGTGGAAAAGTTCGGGCTATGAGCGCTGCAGGACGCGCGCTGGCCCTGAGCGGGCTGGTGCTGGTCGGCCTGTCCGGCTGCGTCAGCGTGCCGCGCGGGCAGGGCGGCGGCGCGGCGGTGGTCGAGCGCGTCTCCGATGAAGCGCGTCACGCCGAAGCTGCGCGCCAGGCCTGGTTGCAGGCCCACCCACAGTGGTCGTTCCAGGGGCGGGTGGCGATCAGCAAGGACCGCAACGGCGGCAGCGGGCGTATCGACTGGCAGCAGAACGGCCCGCAGTACCGCGTGCAGCTCAGTGCTCCGGTGACCCGGCAGAGCTGGGTGCTCACCGGCGATACCACTACCGGCGCTGGTCGGCTCGAAGGGCTGGACGGCGGTCCGCGCAGCGGCCCAGATGCCGAACAGGTTTTGCTGGAAGCGACCGGCTGGACCATCCCGGTCAATCAGATGCCGGACTGGGTGCGCGCGCTGCGCATTGCCGATGCCGGCGCGCAGCGCGTCGATCTCGACGCTGCCGGGCGCCCACGCACCGTGCAACAGGATGGCTGGACCATCGAATTTCTCGCTTGGGCGCCGGCCAGCGACGGCCAGCCCGCGCTGCCGCAGCGCATCGAAGCCCATAACGGCAGCGCCAAGGTCCGCCTGTTGGTCGATCAGTGGACGGTATCGCCCTGATGGCAGCGCTGGATAGCTGGTCGGCGTGGCCTGCGCCGGCCAAGCTGAACCTGTTTCTGCAGATCGTCGGGCGCCGTGCCGACGGCTACCACCTGCTGCAGACCGTGTTCCGGCTGCTGGACTGGGGGGACACCATTCATCTTCGTTTGCGCAGCGACGGCCTGATCCGGCGCATCGGCGACAGTTTGCCCGGCGTTGCCGAAGACGATGACCTGGTGATCCGCGCCGCGCGCCTGCTGCAATCGTCTACCAGCACACGGGCGGGCGCGGAGATCCGCGTCGACAAGCGCATTCCCGCCGGTGGCGGATTTGGCGGCGGCTCGTCGGACGCGGCAACCGTGCTGGTCGCGCTCAATGCCTTATGGCGCCTGGGCTTGCCCGTCGATGCAGTGGCTGCGCTGGGCCTGCGGCTGGGCGCGGACGTGCCGGTGTTCGTCCGCGGACACAACGCCTGGGCCGAAGGCGTGGGCGAGCAACTCACCCCGATTGCGCTTCCCGACGCCGCCTATGTGCTGGTCGATCCGGGCGTTCACGTGCCGACGCCGGCGTTATTTCAATCACAGGAATTGACGCGGGATGCTGCGCCCGTGAAAATAGCGGACTTCGCTTCCGGTTCTCTGCTCGACAATGCGTTCGAGCCGGTCCTGCGGCGCCGCGAACCTGCCGTCGAGGCAGTGTTCCAGGCGTTGTCCCAGATCGGCACGCCACGTTTGACCGGGTCGGGGAGTGGGTGTTTCGTCGAATTCGCCACGCGCGCTGCTGCAGAGCAGGCCCTGGCGCAATTGCCGGGCAGCCTGCGGGCGTGGGTGGTGGAGGGTGCAGCGCACTCGCCATTGCTCGACGCACTGGACGCAACAAAGGTTTGATGCAGGGGCGTCGCCAAGAGGCCCAAGGCACCAGGTTTTGATCCTGGCATTCGTAGGTTCGAATCCTACCGCCCCTGCCAATGTACCGATGCAGGTCGCCCTGCAAGAGTTGTAGACGCAGATTCTTCTGCAAACGCCCGCACATCCACGTGCGGAGATCGAGGAACGGCCGGGCAACGGCTTGGCTCGTCTGCTCTTTCACCCACCCGCACGCTCTATCGCCGCCGCCTGAGAGATCCCATGCAAGACCAACGTAATCTGCTGGTGTTCTCCGGCAATGCCAACAAGCCGCTTGCCCAGAGCATCTGCAAGGAGCTGGGCGTTCGTATGGGCAAGGCGCTGGTCACGCGCTTTTCCGATGGCGAAGTGCAGGTCGAGATCGAAGAAAGCGTGCGCCGGCAGGAAGTGTTCGTCATCCAGCCGACCTGCGCGCCGAGCGCGGAAAACTTGATGGAGCTGCTGGTGCTGATTGACGCGCTCAAGCGCGCCAGCGCCGCCTCGGTGACTGCGGTGATTCCGTATTTCGGCTATTCGCGTCAGGACCGTCGCATGCGCTCCTCGCGCGTGCCGATCACCGCCAAGGTCGCCGCCAAGATGATCTGCGCGATGGAGGCCGACCGCGTGTTGACGGTCGACCTGCATGCCGACCAGATCCAGGGCTTCTTCGATGTCCCGGTCGACAACGTCTACGCCTCGCCGCTGCTGCTGGCCGACATCTGGCGCGCCTACGGCACCGACAACCTGATCGTGGTCTCGCCCGACGTGGGTGGTGTGGTGCGCGCGCGCGCCGTCGCCAAGCGTCTGGACGACGCCGATCTGGCCATCATCGACAAGCGCCGTCCGCGCGCCAATGTCGCCACCGTGATGAACATCATCGGCGACGTGCAGGGCAAGACCTGCGTGCTGGTCGACGACCTGGTCGATACCGCCGGCACCTTGTGCGCAGCCGCCGCAGCGCTCAAGCAGCGCGGCGCGCTCAAGGTGGTGGCCTATATCACCCACCCGGTGCTGTCCGGCCCGGCGGTGGACAACATCAATAATTCGCAGCTCGACGAGCTGGTGGTCACCGACACGATCCCGTTGAACGAAGCGGCGCGCACCTGCCCGAAGATTCGTCAGCTGAGCGTGGCCGAACTGCTGGCAGAGACCATCCGCCGCATCGCCTTCGGCGAATCGGTCAGCTCGCTCTACGTCGACTGATACCCATTCGGCGCCCGGATCTCCGGGTGCCGTACTACGTCTCTCCTGGTCGCGGGTGAGACGCTTCATCGCCGCGAGGCGGTATTCCAATCTAGGTAGTGAAACAACATGGCAAAGACTCACGAAATCAAGGTCGAGCGCCGCGCGAACGAGGGGAAGGGTGCGAGCCGCCGCCTACGTCACGCTGGCGTCATTCCGGCCATCGTCTACGGTGGCGAACTCGAGCCGGTCAGCATCCAGCTCAACCACGAGCAGATCTGGCTCGCCCAGCAGAACGAGTGGTTCTACTCGTCGATCCTGGACCTGAACCTCAATGGCGACGTGCAGCAGGTGCTGCTGCGTGACATGCAGCGCCATCCGTTCAAGCAGTTGATCATCCACATCGACTTCCAGCGCGTCAGCGCCAACGAGAAGCTCAGCGCCGCGGTGCCGTTGCACTTCGTCAACGAAGCAACTTCGCCGGCTGGTAAGTCGAGCGAAGTGGTCGTGACCCACGAGCTCAACGAAGTCCAGGTGGTCTGCCTGCCGAAGGATCTGCCGGAGTTCATCGAAGTCGACCTCGGTGCGCTGGAAGTGGGCAACGTGATTCACTTGTCCGAAATCAAGCTGCCGGCTGGTGTGGAAATCCCCGAGCTGAAGCTGGGCAAGGAACACGATGTCGCCGTGGTTGCTGCCAAGCACGTGCGTATCGAAGAAGAAGACGCTGCCGGTGAAGAAGGCAGCGAAGGCGCAGAAACCAAGTAATCCGTCGGCCGATTCCTCGCATGCGCGGGGAATCGGCTGCGGTGACTGGCATGTCTGCACTTCGGCTGATCGTCGGACTCGGGAATCCGGGTCCGGAACACGCGCAAACCCGGCATAACGCCGGGTTTCGTTTCGTCGATGCCCTCATCGAGCGCAGTGGCGCCCGCTGGGGTCTGGACAGCAAGTTGTTCGGCGAAACGGCCAAGGTCGATATCGCAGGACAGCCGGTCTGGCTGCTCAAGCCGGCCACTTTCATGAATCTCAGTGGCAAATCGATCACCGCCGCCCTGCGGTTCTGGAAGATCGAACCGGAGCAGATGCTCGTCGCACACGACGAACTGGATCTGGCGCCGGGCACGGCACGGCTCAAGTTCGACGGCGGACACGGTGGTCAGAACGGCCTGCGTGACACGATCCGCCTGCTCGGGCACGGCAAATTTCACCGCTTGCGCGTCGGCATCGGTCACCCTGGTCACAAGGACCGTGTGGTGCCGTGGGTGCTGGGGCGGGCAGGGCGCGACGACGATGCTGCGATCGGTAGTGCGGTGGATGCGGCCATCGATGTCCTGCCGCTGGCGATGGACGGCAATTTCAACGAAGCGATGAAGCGGCTGCATACCGCCAGGGACGCGTGATTGGGGAGTGGGGATTCGCAGCCGTAGGCGACGAATCTCCACTCCCGAATCCCGAATCCCGGATGTGACCCATGGGTATCAAATGCGGCATCGTCGGCCTGCCTAACGTCGGCAAGTCGACCCTGTTCAATGCGCTGACCAAGGCGGGCATCGCTGCGGCCAACTTTCCGTTCTGCACCATCGAGCCGAACGTCGGCATCGTGCCGGTGCCGGATCCGCGCCTCAACCAGCTGGCCGAGATCGTCAAGCCGCAAAAGTTGATTCCCACCGCGGTCGAGTTCGTCGATATCGCCGGCCTGGTTGCCGGTGCGGCGAGCGGCGAAGGGCTGGGTAACAAGTTCCTGGCGCACATTCGCGAAGTCGATGCGATCACCCATGTGGTGCGTTGCTTCGAGAACGACGACGTCATCCACGTCAACAACAAGGTCGACCCGATCGCCGATATCGAAACCATCGATACCGAGCTGGCGCTGGCCGACCTGGACAGCGTGGAAAAAGCGCTCAATCGCGCCGAGCGCAGTGCCAAGGGCGGCGACAAGGACGCAGCGGCACGCAAGCCGGTGCTGGCCAAGTTGCAGGCCGCGCTGGCCGAGGGTAAATCCGGCCGTGCAGCGGGTCTGGACGAGGAAGAGAAGGCGCTGGTGCGCGATCTGTTTCTGCTGACGCTCAAGCCGGTGCTGTACATCGCCAACGTGCTCGAAGACGGCTTCGATAACAATCCGCACCTGGACGCAGTGCGCGCGCATGCCGCCGCCGAAGGTGCAGAAGTGGTGCCGGTCTCGGCCGCCATCGAAGAAGAGCTGTCCCAGCTCGACGACGAGGACCGCGACACCTTCCTCGCCGATCTCGGCCTGAGCGAGCCCGGCCTGAATCGCGTCATTCGCGCGGCCTACAAGCTGCTCGGCCTGCAGACCTACTTCACTGCGGGCGTTAAGGAAGTCCGCGCGTGGACGGTCAGGGCCGGCTCCACTGCACCGCAGGCGGCGGCGGTCATCCATACCGATTTCGAGAAGGGCTTCATTCGCGCCGAGACGATCGGCTTCGATGATTTCATCAAGTATCGCGGCGAAGCTGGCGCGCGCGACGCGGGTCGTCTGCGCCTGGAAGGCAAGGAATACCGGGTCCAGGAAGGCGACGTGCTGCACTTCCGTTTTAACGTCTGATCCGGTGCGCGCGGCGCTGAGCGTCGCGCGTATTCAGTAGTGACGAAGAGTTCAAAATTTTTGTTGACACCGGGTGCGTCCCACAACAAAATAACGGGCTGCTTCACCCCGAACCGATTCGCCTCACGGCGCAACGGTCCGGTAGTAAAAGCTGGAGGGATACCCAAGCGGCCAACGGGGGCAGACTGTAAATCTGCTGGCTTACGCCTTCGGTGGTTCGAATCCACCTCCCTCCACCAGTTTCACGTTGTGGCATGCAGTTCCCGGCGCGGGAGTAGTTCAACGGTAGAACCTCAGCCTTCCAAGCTGATGGTGCGGGTTCGATTCCCGTCTCCCGCTCCATTGAACGCAAATGCATGGCATAATGCAAAACTCGCTCACGTAGCTCAGTCGGTAGAGCACCTCCTTGGTAAGGAGGAGGTCGAAGGTTCGATTCCTTTCGTGAGCACCATTACTCAATCGTCTTAAACTCCAAACGATTACCGAGACCTGCACCCATGGCAAAAGCTAAATTCGAGCGCAACAAGCTGCACGTCAATGTCGGCACCATTGGTCACGTTGACCATGGCAAGACCACGTTGACCGCTGCGCTGACCAAGATCGGTGCTGAGCGTTTCGGTGGTGAGTTCAAGGCGTACGACGCGATCGACGCAGCGCCGGAAGAGAAGGCGCGTGGTATCACGATCTCGACCGCCCACGTCGAATACGAATCCCCGAACCGTCACTACGCACACGTTGACTGCCCCGGCCACGCCGACTACGTCAAGAACATGATCACCGGTGCTGCGCAGATGGACGGCGCGATCCTGGTGTGTTCGGCCGCTGACGGCCCGATGCCGCAGACCCGTGAGCACATCCTGCTGTCGCGTCAGGTCGGCGTGCCGCACATCGTGGTGTTCCTGAACAAGGCTGACATGGTCGACGACGCCGAGCTGCTCGAGCTGGTCGAAATGGAAGTGCGCGAGCTGCTGAGCAAGTACGACTTCCCGGGCGACGACACCCCGATCATTCATGGTTCGGCGCGTCTGGCGCTGGACGGTGATCAGAGCGAAATCGGCGTGCCGGCGATCCTGAAGCTGGTCGATGCACTGGACAGCTTCATTCCGGATCCGACCCGCGATGTGGACCGCCCGTTCCTGATGCCGGTCGAAGACGTGTTCTCGATCTCCGGCCGCGGCACCGTGGTGACCGGTCGTATCGAGCGCGGCATCATCAAGGTTGGCGACGAAATCGAAATCGTCGGTATCCGCGATACGCAGAAGACCACCGTCACCGGCGTGGAAATGTTCCGCAAGCTGCTGGACCAGGGTCAGGCAGGCGACAACGCCGGTCTGCTGCTGCGCGGCACCAAGCGTGACGACGTCGAGCGTGGCCAGGTGCTGTGCAAGCCGGGTTCGATCAAGCCGCATACCGAGTTTGAAGCCGAAGTTTATGTGCTGTCCAAGGATGAGGGTGGTCGTCATACCCCGTTCTTCAAGGGCTACCGTCCGCAGTTCTACTTCCGTACCACCGACATCACTGGCGCGTGCCAGCTGCCGGAAGGCGTGGAGATGGTGATGCCGGGCGACAACGTGAAGATGGTCGTGACGCTGATCAACCCGGTCGCGATGGATGAAGGTCTGCGCTTCGCAATTCGCGAAGGCGGCCGGACCGTCGGCGCCGGCGTGGTTGCCAAGATCGTCAAGTAAGCAATGCCTGCAGTTCGGCGGCTCTGGCCGCCGACACTGCGCGAATGGCGGGCCGGCTGAACATCGGTCCGCCTTCGTTGTCTTAGGGTTTGCGGTAAACGAGTACATACGCCAGTAGCTCAATTGGCAGAGCAGCGGTCTCCAAAACCGCAGGTTGGGGGTTCGAGTCCCTCCTGGCGTGCCACTCCTCTTTCCGGCCCAGCGATTCGGGTCAGATCGGTAACTAGAGCCGGATGAATAGCAAAATCGAGCCTTCCAAAAGCGCGTCTTCTGCCAGCGCTGATATTGTGAAATACGTTCTCTCCGCGATCCTGGTGGTTGCGGGGTTGTTTGTGTGGTTCTGGTTTTCTGCGCCCGAGCGCGCCACGCAGTTGGGAGCCTGGACGCCGCAGTTGCGCGCGCTGGCTGTCATTGTTGGACTGGCAGCGGGTGCATTTGTGTTTTTGGGGACTGGCAAAGGCCGGGAAACCCGCGAATTCATGTCCGAATCCAGGTTTGAGTTGCGCAAGGTGGTCTGGCCGACGCGTCAGGAAGCCATTCGCACTACCTGGGTGGTGATTGTTGTTGTGATCATTCTGAGTTTGCTGTTGGGCGGCTTCGACTTCGTCATCCAGAAGCTCACGCAGTGGTTCCTGGCTCGTTAAGGAGAATCAAGCAGTGAAGCGTTGGTATGTCGTTCACGCCTATTCAGGCTTTGAAAAATCGGTTGCGCAGGCATTGCGCGATCGCATCGTTCGCACCGAAATGGAAGACCGTTTTGGTGACGTGCTGGTGCCGACCGAAGAAGTGATTGAAATGCGCGCTGGCCAGAAGCGTCGGTCTGAGCGCAAGTTCTTCCCCGGCTACGTGCTGGTGCAGATCGAAACCCACGAAGAAGCCGGTATTCCGCGCATCGACAATGAAAGCTGGCACTTGGTGAAGGAAACTTCCAAGGTCATGGGTTTCATCGGCGGTACGGCTGATCGTCCATTGCCGATTCGCGATGAAGAGGCTGATGCGATCCTGCAGCGTGTGCAGGATGGCGTCGAAAAGCCGCGTCCGAAGGTGCTGTTCGAGCCGGGTCAGATGGTGCGCGTCACCGATGGTCCGTTCAACGACTTCAATGGCGTTGTCGAAGAAGTCAACTACGAGAAGAGCCGGTTGCGTGTCGCCGTGCTCATCTTTGGTCGCTCCACGCCAGTCGAGCTCGAGTTCGGCCAGGTCGAGAAGGGCTGACCTGGGCGGGCGCCTGCTAGGCGCCTGCTCTAAATACTGCTATAGTGCGCGGCTCGCTGACCTGGCGACCGCCGGGAAATAATGGCTGCCGCATGGCAGCCATCTGCGTGTGGTACACAGCGCGACGCCGGGACGCGTGATTCTCCCGGTCCGATGGGGAGCCTGTTGTCAGGCGTTAGCACCCGGAGAGCATCGAAATGGCTAAGAAGATTACTTCCTACATCAAGTTGCAGGTTAAGGCCGGCCAGGCCAATCCTGCACCGCCGGTCGGCCCTGCACTGGGTCAGCGTGGTTTGAACATCATGGAATTCTGCAAAGCGTTCAACGCTGCGACTTCCAAGCTGGAGCCGGGTCTGCCGACGCCAGTGATCATCACCGCGTATTCCGACCGTACCTTCACCTTCGTCACCAAGAGCACGCCTGCCAGCGTGTTGCTCAAGAAGGTGGCAGGTGTTACTTCCGGTTCGAAGCGTCCCAATACCGACAAGGTCGGCAAGGTGACACGCAAGCAGCTGGAAGAGATCGCCAAGACCAAGGAAGCCGATCTGACGGCAGCCGAGCTCGAAGCGGCAGTTCGCACGATTGCGGGTACTGCCCGCAGCATGGGTTTGACGGTGGAGGGCTAAGACATGACACAGAATAAGCGCGTTAAGGCCATTGCGGCCGCTGTCGTCCCGGGCAAGAACTATGCCTTCGAAGACGCAATCAAGATCCTGAAGACCGCCACCAAGGCCAAGTTCGTCGAATCCATCGACGTTGCTGTGCGCCTGGGCGTGGACGCCAAGAAGTCCGACCAGCAGGTGCGCGGTTCGACCGTGCTGCCGGCCGGTACCGGCAAGAGCGTGCGCGTTGCGGTGTTCGCACCGGCGGGCGGCAAGGCTGACGAAGCCCTGGCTGCAGGCGCCGAGGCAGTGGGCATGGACGACCTGGCCGAGAAGATGCAGGCCGGCGATCTGAACTACGACGTGGTCATCGCGACCCCGGATGCCATGCGCGTTGTCGGTAAGCTCGGCACCCTGCTGGGTCCGCGCGGTCTGATGCCGAATCCGAAGGTCGGCACCGTGTCGGCGAACCCGGGCGAAGCGGTCAAGAACGCCAAGTCGGGCCAGGTGCGTTACCGCACCGATAAGGCCGGCATCATTCACTGCACCATCGGCAAGGCCAGCTTCGACGACGAAGCGCTGAAGTCGAACCTGCAGGCGCTGCTGCTGGACCTGATCAAGGCCAAGCCGGCCACCTCGAAGGGGACCTACCTGCAGAAGGTATCGGTCAGCTCGACCATGGGTCCGGGCGTGACGGTTGATCAGTCGAGCCTGTCGCTGAAGTAATCGAATCCGTCGGGCGTCATGCGCCTGACGTGTTTGTGCAGTACTGCATTGTTTTTCCGGCCCGGGTAACCGTGTGCTGGGAGTCCGTTCCCTCCTTTGGGGTAACGGACATTTTGAAGGCGATCGCCGGCATGTCCGGCGGTAGCCGTCAAAGACCGCAGGCGCGGTCAGCGCAGATCGACGACGGGCAGGGATGCTCGCACTGGCATGGAGTCGCCGTCGATGCAGCGGGATCGCTTAATTGGTTCGTTTCGAACTGGCCGGCGTAGATGGTGTCGCCCTTCTGGAGTTTTCTGGTTTACGCGCGTCTGGGACATCCCGGATCGAGTCCACTCCAGGTCTAGAACGGCCACCAAAGGAACATCGGTCGATGTTCCCGGCTTCCAGGATGGAAGCTGCCCTGGACCGCAACCGGCAGGAGCCGCGAGCGGAGTAGTTTGAAGCGGGGATGAAAGGGTTGGTATTTGGGATTTTCAGGCTGCTGCATGGCCTTGGGCGAATCCCGAATCGCAAATCTCGCGTCCCAGCTTTAACGGAGGAGTGCAATGGCTCTCAATCTGTCCCAGAAGCAAGAAGTAGTCGCCGAGCTGGCAGAAATCGCCGCCAAGGCCCACTCCCTGATCGCCGCCGAATACGCTGGCACCACGGTCTCCCAGATGACCGCGATGCGCAAGCAGGCCCGCGAAACCGGTGTGTTCTTGAAAGTTGTCAAGAACACCCTGGCTGTGCGTGCCGTCGAAGGTACCGAATTTGCTGTCGCGTCTGACAAGCTGGTCGGTCCTTTGGTGTATGCGTTTTCGATGGAGGAGCCCGGCGCTGCCGGTCGCCTGATCAAGGAATTTGCCAAGAGCAACGACAAGCTGCAGGCCAAGGTTGTGGCAATCGGCGGGGAACTGTTCCCGGCGAGCCACGTCGACGTGTTGGCTTCGCTGCCGACCCGTGACCAGGCTCTGGCCATGCTGGCCCGCGTGCTGTCCGAACCGGCTGCCATGTTCGCCCGTGCCGTCAAGGCCGTTGGCGACAAGCAGGGCGGTGGCGACGAAGCCGCCGAGCCGGTCGCCGAGACTGCCGAAGCTTGATGTCCTAGCGTCTGCTAGAAACCATTCCAGAATTAATTTCTAAAAGGTAATCACAATGTCCCTTACCAACGAACAGATCGTCGACGCCATCGCCGAGAAGTCCCTGATGGAAGTGATGGAGCTGGTCAAGGCCATCGAAGACAAGTTCGGCGTCTCCGCCGCCGCTCCGGTCGCTGCCGCTGCAGCTGGTCCGGCTGCTGTGGTCGAAGAGCAGACCGAGTTCAACGTGGTGCTGGTCAACTGCGGCACCAATAAGGTCGGCGTCATTAAGGCCGTCCGTGCCGTGACCGGCCTGGGTCTGAAGGAAGCCAAGGATCTGACCGAAGCCGGTGGCATCCTGAAGGAAGGCGCGTCCAAGGACGAAGCCGAGAAGATCAAGAAGGAATTGACCGAAGCCGGCGCGACCGTCGAAGTCAAGTAAGCAGCATCTTGCATCGCCAGCGTTTTACGGTGATGCACTGAAGGCTGGGGGCCCAAAGCCCCCGGCCTTTGGCCGTTTCGGACGTGAGTCGGGAATGGGAGTTGGAGATCTGCAACTGCGAGGTTGCGCTTTTCCGAATCCCACATCTCCACTCCCGATTCGCGGCCTCACCGAGTTGGTAGTTGGAAGTAGCAAGAGAAGGCGTGCTGGTGCCGGCAATACCAGCGACTTCCAACTGACAATTTTGTTATTTCAGGGCCGCCGCGACGCGGCCCCCGCAGCCTAGGGTGAAGACCTCATGACGTCTTATTCGTTCACCGAAAAAAAGCGTATCCGCAAGGATTTCGGTAAGCAGCGCTCGATTCTCGAAGTGCCGTTTTTGCTTGCCATCCAGGTGGATTCCTATCGCGAATTCCTGCAGGAAGATGTGGAGCCGACCAAGCGCAAGGACCTCGGTCTGCATGCTGCTCTGAAGTCGGTGTTCCCGATCTCCAGCTACAGCGGCAACGCTGCGCTCGAGTACGTGGGCTACAAGCTGGGTCAGCCGGTGTTTGACGAGCGCGAATGCCGTCAGCGCGGCATGAGCTATGGCGCGCCGCTGCGCGTGACCGTGCGTCTGGTGATCTACGACCGCGAATCGTCGACCAAGGCCATCAAGTACGTGAAGGAGCAGGAGGTCTATCTCGGCGAAATCCCGCTGATGACCGGCAACGGTACCTTCATCGTCAACGGCACCGAGCGTGTGATCGTGTCGCAGCTGCACCGCTCGCCGGGCGTGTTCTTCGACCACGACCGTGGCAAGACCCACAGCTCGGGCAAGCTGCTGTACAGCGCCCGCATCATTCCGTACCGCGGTTCCTGGTTGGACTTCGAGTTCGACCCGAAGGACGCGCTGTTCACCCGTATCGACCGTCGCCGCAAGCTGCCGGTGTCGATCCTGTTGCGCGCGCTTGGCTACAACAACGAAGAGATGTTGGCCGAGTTCTTCGAGATCAACACGTTCCATATCAATCCGGACGAAGGCGTGCAGCTGGAGCTGGTGCCGGAGCGTCTGCGTGGTGAAACGCTGAACTTCGACCTGGCCGATGGCGACAAGGTCATCGTGGAAGCGGGCAAGCGCATCACCGCCCGTCACGTCAAGCAGCTGGAAGCCGCCGGCGTTGCCGCGCTGGCCGTGCCGGACGACTATTTGGTCGGCCGCATCCTGTCGCACGACGTGGTCGATGGTTCAACCGGCGAACTGCTGGCCAATGCCAACGACGAAATCAGCGAAGACCAGTTGGCTGCCTTCCGTAAGGCCGGCGTCGATGCGGTCGGCACCCTGTGGGTGAACGATCTGGATCGCGGTCCGTACCTGTCCAACACCTTGCGCATCGATCCGACCAAGACGCAGCTCGAAGCGCTGGTCGAAATCTACCGCATGATGCGTCCGGGCGAGCCGCCGACCAAGGAAGCCGCGCAGAACCTGTTCCACAACCTGTTCTTCACCTTCGAGCGCTACGACCTGTCCACGGTCGGCCGCATGAAGTTCAACCGTCGCGTCGGCCGCAAGGAAGTGCTGGGCGAGTCGGTGCTGTACGACAAGAAGTATTTTGCCGAGCGTAACGACGAAGAATCCAAGCGTCTGGTCGCCGAGCACACCGACACCTCCGACATCCTGGAAGTGATCAAGGTGCTCACCGAAATCCGTAACGGTCGCGGCGTGGTCGATGACATCGATCACCTGGGCAACCGTCGCGTGCGTTCGGTCGGCGAAATGGCTGAGAACGTGTTCCGCGTGGGCCTGGTCCGCGTCGAGCGCGCGGTCAAGGAGCGTCTGTCGATGGCGGAGTCGGAAGGTCTGACCCCGCAGGAATTGATCAACGCCAAGCCGGTGGCCGCCGCGATCAAGGAATTCTTCGGTTCCTCGCAGCTGTCGCAGTTTATGGACCAGAACAACCCGCTGTCGGAAGTGACGCACAAGCGTCGCGTGTCCGCACTGGGCCCGGGCGGTCTGACCCGCGAGCGTGCAGGCTTCGAAGTGCGCGACGTGCATCCGACCCATTACGGCCGCGTCTGCACCATCGAAACGCCGGAAGGCCCGAACATCGGCCTGATCAACTCGCTGGCCGTGTTCGCCCGCACCAACCAGTACGGCTTCCTCGAAACGCCGTACCGGAAGGTGCTGGACGGCAAGGTGTCCGACGACGTCGAATACCTGTCGGCGATCGAAGAAAACGAGTACGTGATCGCCCAGGCGAACGCGCTGACCGACGTCAAGAACATGCTCACCGAGCAGTTCGTGCCGTGCCGGTTCCAGGGTGAGTCGCTGCTCAAGCCGCCGGCAGAAGTCCACTTCATGGACGTCTCGCCGATGCAGACCGTGTCGGTCGCAGCGGCGCTGGTGCCGTTCCTGGAACACGATGACGCGAACCGCGCACTGATGGGCGCCAACATGCAGCGCCAGGCCGTGCCGACGTTGCGTTCGCAGAAGCCGCTGGTCGGTACCGGCATCGAGCGTGCGGTTGCGCGCGACTCGGGCGTGACCGTCAACGCGCTGCGTGGTGGCGTGATCGAGCAGATCGATGCGGCCCGCATCGTGGTCAAGGTCAACGAGGCAGAAATTGGCGGCGGCACCGATGCCGGCGTGGATATCTACAACCTGATCAAGTACACCCGCTCCAACCAGAACACCTGCATCAACCAGCGTCCGCTGGTGAATGTGGGCGACGTGATCGCGCGCGGCGACGTGCTGGCCGACGGCCCGTCCACCGACATCGGTGAGCTGGCGCTGGGTCAGAACATGCTGATCGCCTTCATGCCGTGGAACGGCTACAACTTCGAAGACTCCATCCTGCTCTCCGAGCGCGTGGTGGAAGAGGATCGTTACACCACGATCCACATCGAAGAGCTGACCTGCGTTGCACGCGACACCAAGCTGGGGCCGGAGGAAATTTCCGCCGACATCCCGAACGTGTCCGAGCAGGCTTTGAACCGTCTGGACGAAAGCGGTGTGGTGTACATCGGTGCGGAAGTGCGCGCTGGCGACATCATGGTCGGCAAGGTCACACCGAAGGGCGAAAGCCAGCTGACCCCGGAAGAAAAGCTGCTGCGTGCGATCTTCGGTGAGAAGGCGTCCGACGTGAAGGACAGCTCGCTGCGCGTGCCCCCGGGCATGGACGGCACCGTCATCGACGTGCAGGTCTTCACCCGCGACGGCATCGAGAAGGACAAGCGTGCGCGCCAGATCGAAGAATCCGAGATCAAGCGCGTCAAGAAGGACTTCGACGACCAGTTCCGCATTCTGGAAGCGGCCATCTACGCACGTCTGCGCTCGCAGATTGTGGGCAAGGTCGCCAATGGCGGTCCGAACCTGAAGAAGGGCGACAACGTCACCGACGCGTATCTGGACGGGCTGAAGAAGTCCGATTGGTTCCAGCTGCGCATGAAGGACGAAGACGCTGCTGACGCCATCGAACGCGCGCAGAAGCAGATCCAGGCGCACGAGAAGGAATTCGAAGCACGCTTTGCCGACAAGCGCGGCAAGATCACCCAGGGCGACGACCTCGCACCGGGCGTGCTGAAGATGGTCAAGGTGTTCCTGGCGGTGAAGCGTCGCATCCAGCCGGGCGACAAGATGGCAGGCCGCCACGGCAACAAGGGTGTGGTCTCCAACGTCGTGCCGGTCGAAGACATGCCGTACATGGCGACCGGCGAGCCGGTGGACATCGTGCTGAACCCGCTCGGCGTGCCGTCGCGTATGAACATCGGCCAGATTCTGGAAGTGCATCTGGGCTGGGCCGCCAAGGGCCTGGGTCGCAAGATCCAGCGCATGCTGGAAGCGCAGACCGCGGTCAGCGAGCTGCGCAAGTTCCTGGACGACATCTACAACCACGACAGCGCGATCAATGCGCAGCGTGTGGATCTGTCGCAGTTCAGCGATGAGGAACTGCTCAACCTGGGCAAGAACCTGATCGACGGCGTGCCGATGGCCACCCCGGTGTTCGACGGCGCCAGCGAAGCGGAAATCAAGCGCATGCTGGAACTGGCCGAACTGCCGCAGAGCGGTCAGACCCAGCTGTACGACGGTCGCACTGGCGAAGCGTTCGATCGCAAGACCACGGTCGGCTACATGCATTACCTGAAGTTGAACCACTTGGTCGACGACAAGATGCATGCCCGTTCGACCGGCCCCTACTCGCTCGTGACCCAGCAGCCGCTGGGCGGCAAGGCGCAGTTCGGTGGTCAGCGCTTCGGCGAAATGGAAGTCTGGGCGCTGGAAGCCTACGGCGCGGCCTACACCCTGCAGGAAATGCTGACGGTGAAGTCCGACGACGTGCAGGGCCGCAACCAGATGTACAAGAACATCGTCGATGGTGAGCACGAGATGGTCGCGGGCATGCCGGAGTCCTTCAACGTGTTGGTGAAGGAAATCCGCTCGCTGGCGATCAACATGGAACTGGAAGAGTGATCGAGCTGGATCCAGGCGCCGTAATGCGGTGCCTGGATCCGGAACGTAATGCCCTCGGTTTCATCTCAGATACGAAATTCCTCCGACCCGGAGATATCCAATGAAAGACCTGCTCAACCTCTTCAATCAACAGCGCCAGACGCTGGATTTCGACGCGATCAAGATCGCGCTCGCATCGCCTGACCTGATCCGTTCGTGGTCCTACGGCGAAGTGAAGAAGCCCGAAACCATCAATTACCGCACCTTCAAGCCGGAGCGTGACGGCCTGTTCTGCGCCGCGATCTTTGGCCCGATCAAGGATTACGAGTGCCTGTGCGGCAAGTACAAGCGCATGAAGCACCGCGGTGTGGTCTGCGAAAAGTGCGGCACCGAAGTCACCCTGGCCAAGGTGCGTCGCGAGCGCATGGGTCACATCGACCTGGCCTCGCCGGTCGCGCACATCTGGTTCCTCAAGTCGCTGCCCTCGCGTATCGGTTTGATGCTGGACATGACCCTGCGTGACATCGAGCGCGTGCTGTACTTCGAAGCCTACGTGGTCACCGAGCCGGGCCTCACCCCGCTCGAGCGCCGCCAGCTGCTGACCGAAGAGCAGTACCTGACCGCACGCCAGGAGTACAACGACGACTTCGACGCCGCCATGGGCGCCGAGGCCGTGTACGAGCTGCTGCGCACGATCGACCTGCAGTCGGAAATGACCCGCCTGCGCGAAGAAATCGCCAGCACCGGTTCGGAAACCAAGCTCAAGCGTCTGACCAAGCGCATCAAGCTGATCGAAGCCTTCCTGGAATCGGGCAACCGTCCGGAGTGGATGGTCATGACCGTGCTTCCCGTGCTGCCGCCGGACCTGCGTCCGCTGGTGCCGCTGGATGGCGGCCGCTTCGCGACCTCGGATCTGAACGATCTGTACCGCCGCGTGATCAACCGCAACAACCGTCTGCGTCGCCTGTTGGAGCTCAACGCTCCGGACATCATCGTGCGCAATGAAAAGCGCATGCTGCAGGAATCGGTCGATGCGCTGTTGGACAACGGCCGTCGCGGCCGTGCCATCACCGGCACCAACAAGCGTCCGCTGAAGTCGCTGGCCGACATGATCAAGGGCAAGCAGGGCCGGTTCCGTCAGAACCTGCTCGGCAAGCGCGTGGACTACTCCGGTCGTTCGGTCATCACCGTCGGTCCGTACCTCAAGCTGCACCAGTGCGGCCTGCCGAAGAAGATGGCGCTCGAGCTGTTCAAGCCGTTCGTGTTCGCCAAGCTGCAGCGTCGTGGCCTGGCCACCACCATCAAGGCCGCCAAGAAGCTCGTCGAGCGCGAAGAGGCCGAGGTGTGGGACATCCTCGAAGAAGTCATTCGCGAGCATCCGGTGCTGTTGAATCGTGCGCCGACCCTGCACCGTCTGGGCATCCAGGCGTTCGAGCCGGTGTTGATCGAAGGCAAGGCCATCCAGCTGCATCCGCTGGTATGTACCGCCTTCAACGCCGACTTCGACGGTGACCAGATGGCTGTCCACGTGCCGCTCTCGCTGGAAGCCCAGCTGGAAGCGCGTGCGCTGATGATGTCCACCAACAACATCCTGTCGCCGGCCAACGGCGAGCCGATCATCGTGCCGTCGCAGGACGTGGTGTTGGGCCTGTACTACATGAGCCGCGCCCTGGAGAACAAGAAGGGCGAGGGCATGGTGTTTGCGAACACCAGCGAAGTGAAGCGCGCCTACGACAATCGCGTGGTGGAACTGCACGCCAAGGTCAAGGTTCGCATCACCCAGGTGGACGTCGACGCCGTCGACGGCAAGCGCACCAGCGGCACCTCGATCGTGGACACCACGGTCGGCCGTGCGTTGCTGAGCGAAATCCTGCCGGAAGGTCTGCCGTTCCAGCTGGCCAACACCGAGATGACCAAGAAGAACATCTCGCGTCTGATCAACTCCAGCTACCGTTTGCTGGGCTTGAAGGACACCGTCGTGTTCGCCGACAAGCTGATGTACACCGGCTATGCCTACGCCACCCGCGCAGGCGTGTCGATCGGCATCGACGACATGCTGATCCCGGACGAGAAGAAGGGCATCCTCACCGAGGCAGAAGCCGAAGTGCTGGAAATCCAGGAGCAGTATCAGTCGGGCCTGGTCACCGCCGGCGAGCGTTACAACAAGGTCGTGGACATCTGGTCGCGTACCAGCGAGCGCATCGCCAAGGCGATGATGGACACCATCGGTACCGAGAAGGTCGAAAATGCCAAGGGCGAAACCATCGACCAGAAGTCGATGAACTCGCTCTACATCATGGCCGACTCCGGTGCGCGTGGTAGCCAGGCGCAGATCCGTCAGCTGGCCGGTATGCGCGGCCTGATGGCGCGTCCGGACGGCTCGATCATCGAGACGCCCATCAAGGCGAACTTCCGCGAAGGCTTGAACGTGCAGGAGTACTTCAACTCCACCCACGGTGCGCGTAAGGGTCTGGCCGATACCGCGTTGAAGACCGCGAACTCGGGTTACCTGACCCGTCGTCTGGTCGACGTCGCGCAGGACGTGGTGATCACCGAAGTCGATTGCGGCACCACCGAAGGGTTGATCATGACCCCGATCGTGGAAGGCGGCGACGTGGTGGAGCCGTTGAAGGAGCGCGTGCTGGGCCGTGTCGTGGCCGAGGACGTGTACCTGCCGGGCAACGACGAAGAGCCGATCGTCACCCGCAATACGCTGCTCGACGAAGCCTGGGTTGCCAAGCTGGAAGACGCCAGCGTGCAGTCGGTGAAGGTGCGTTCGACCATCAGCTGCGAATCGTCGTTCGGCGTGTGCGCACGTTGCTACGGTCGCGATCTTGCACGTGGTCACCAGGTCAACATCGGTGAAGCGGTCGGCGTCATCGCCGCCCAGTCCATCGGTGAGCCGGGTACCCAGCTGACCATGCGTACGTTCCACATCGGTGGTGCGGCATCGCGTGCGGCTGCGGTGGACAACATCACCGTCAAGACCACCGGTTCGGTGAAGTTCAACAACCTCAAGTCGGTGGCGCATGCCAGCGGCGCACTGGTTGCGGTCTCGCGTTCTGGCGAACTGTCCGTGCTCGATGGCCATGGCCGCGAGCGCGAGCGTTACAAGCTGCCGTACGGCGCCACCATCACCGCCAAAGACGGCGATGCGGTCAAGGCCGGGCAGGGCGTTGCCAACTGGGATCCGCATAACCACCCGATCGTGTCGGAAGTGGCCGGTTTCATTCGCTTCATCGACTTCGTCGACGGCGTCACCGTCATCGAGAAGACCGACGAACTGACTGGCCTGGCCTCGCGCGAAATCACTGACCCGAAGCGTCGCGGTGCGCATGCCAAGGAACTGCGCCCGATCGTGCGCATCGTCGATGGTAAGGGCAACGACCTGACGATCCCGAATACGGATCTGCCGGCGCAGTACCTGTTGCCGCCGCGCTCCATCGTCAACCTGCAGGACGGCGCCGCTGTCGGCGTGGGCGACGTGGTCGCCAAGATCCCGCAGGAAGCGTCCAAGACTCGCGACATCACCGGTGGTCTGCCGCGCGTTGCCGACTTGTTCGAAGCACGCAAGCCGAAGGATCCGGCGATCCTGGCCGAGCGCTCGGGCATCATCAGCTTCGGTAAGGACACCAAGGGCAAGCAGCGTCTGATCATCAAGGACACCGATGGCAGCGAACACGAAGAGCTGATCCCGAAGTACCGCCAGATCATCGTGTTCGAAGGCGAGCATGTGACCAAGGGCGAGACCGTGGTGGACGGCGAGCCGAGCCCGCAGGACATCCTGCGTCTGCTGGGTGTCGAGCCGCTGGCCGCTTATCTGGTCAAGGAAATCCAGGACGTCTATCGCCTGCAGGGCGTGAAGATCAACGACAAGCACATCGAGGTGATCACTCGCCAGATGCTGCGCAAGGTCGAGATCACCGACCAGGGCACCAGCAAGTTCCTCAATGGCGAGCAGGTCGAGCGCCAGCGCGTCATCGAGGAAAATGTCCGCCTGGTCAAGCGCAACGAACTGCCGGCCAAGTACGATCCGGTCCTCCTGGGTATCACCAAGGCCTCGCTGGCCACCGAGTCGTTCATCTCGGCGGCTTCGTTCCAGGAGACCACGCGTGTGTTGACCGAGGCTGCCGTGCGCGGTACCCGCGACAACCTGCGCGGCCTGAAGGAAAACGTGATCGTGGGTCGCCTGATCCCGGCCGGTACCGGTCTTGCCTACCACGCCGGGCGTCGTAAATCGTCCGGTCTGACCGACTCGGAAATGGAAACGTTGTCGGGCAAGCCGACGGTTGCCGAGCCGGTCGTCGCTGTGGCGGACGCCGGCGCGGACGAGGAGTAAGCGCTTGCGACGGCGCTCGCAAGAGCGCCGTCAGCCAAGCGAGAGGAGGGCAGGAGGCCCTCCGTTTTCCGGCCTTTGGACGGGCCAGCAGGGTTGGGTTTCCGTGAAGTTGACGGAGTTTCGTCCTGCCAGCTATACTTCCCTGTCTCGGCGGGCCGTTTTTCGGCCTGCCTTCGTTTTCGTGCAAGGCCGTCTCGGCCTCTCTAATCAGAAGAATCAACTGATGACGACGATCAATCAGCTGGTCCGCAAGCCTCGGCAAGCGACCACCTACAAGAGTGCCTCCCCGGCACTGGACAAGTGTCCGCAGCGCCGCGGCGTCTGCACACGCGTCTATACCACTACCCCGAAGAAGCCGAACTCGGCCCTGCGTAAGGTTGCCAAAGTGCGCCTGACCAATCAGGAAGAGGTCATCAGCTACATCGGTGGTGAAGGTCACAACCTGCAGGAGCACTCCGTGGTCCTGATTCGTGGTGGCCGCGTCAAGGATCTTCCCGGTGTGCGTTATCACACCGTCCGTGGTTCGCTGGACGCCGCCGGCGTCGCAAAGCGCCGTCAAGGTCGTTCCAAGTACGGCGCCAAGCGCCCGAAGAGCTAAGGAAATACTCTAATGTCCCGTAAAGGTTCTACTCCGCAGCGCACCGTCCTGCCTGATCCAAAGCATGGCAGCGAAACCATTGCCCGCTTCATCAATATGGTGATGCAAAGTGGCAAGAAGTCGGTTGCTGAGAAAATTGTCTATGGCGCGATGGACGTCATTGGCGAAAAGAATCCGAATGCCGTCGAGCTAGTGCAGAAAGCACTGGACAACGTGGCCCCGGCTGTCGAAGTTAAATCGCGTCGCGTTGGTGGTGCTACCTATCAGGTGCCCGTCGAAGTGCGCTCCTCCCGTCGCACGGCGCTGGCAATGCGCTGGTTGATCGATTCCGCGCGCAAGCGTGGCGAGAACACCATGCCGCGCAAGCTGGCTGCAGAACTGTTGGACGCCTCGGAAAGCCGTGGCGGCGCGATCAAGAAGCGCGAAGAGACTCACCGTATGGCGGAAGCGAACAAGGCGTTCGCACACTACCGCTGGTGACCTCGGGGGCCTTGGTAACGGGGCCCTTCAGCACCATATGAGTGCTGTTTGCGACGCGTCTCGCGTCGCATTCAATCCGAAGGCCGCCGAAAGGCGGCGTTCGGCCATCCGAAATCCAAGAAATTGAGAGGCTCCCCGTGGCCCGCACCACCCCTATCGAGCGTTACCGCAACTTCGGCATCATGGCCCACATCGATGCCGGCAAGACCACCACCTCCGAGCGCATCCTGTTC
This sequence comes from Xanthomonas sp. WHRI 8932A, assembly GCF_035012785.1. Classification (NCBI taxonomy): domain Bacteria; kingdom Pseudomonadati; phylum Pseudomonadota; class Gammaproteobacteria; order Lysobacterales; family Lysobacteraceae; genus Xanthomonas; species Xanthomonas sp. WHRI 8932A. Next base: position 203,756 of record NZ_JAYGQQ010000004.1, on the reverse strand, counting down.
TACACCGGTGTCAGTCACAAGATCGGCGAAGTCCATGACGGCGCTGCAGTGATGGACTGGATGGAGCAGGAGCAGGAGCGTGGTATCACCATCACCTCCGCTGCGACCACCGCGTTCTGGTCGGGTATGGACAAGTCCATGCCGCAGCATCGCCTGAACATCATCGACACCCCCGGGCACGTCGACTTCACCATCGAAGTGGAGCGCTCCTTGCGCGTGCTCGACGGTGCGGTGTTCGTGCTGTGCGCCGTGGGTGGCGTGCAGCCGCAGTCCGAGACTGTGTGGCGCCAGGCCAACAAGTATTCCGTGCCTCGCATGGCCTTCGTCAACAAGATGGACCGTACTGGTGCCAACTTCGACAAGGTCGTCGAGCAGTTGAGAGCCCGTCTGGGTGCCTACGCCGTGCCGATGCAGGTGCCGATCGGCGCCGAAGACGGTTTCGAGGGCGTGGTCGACCTGTTGAAGATGAAGGCGATTCATTGGGATATCGCGTCGCAGGGCACCACCTTCGAATACGGCGACATCCCGGCTGACCTGGTCGAGATTGCGACCGAGGCGCGTTCGTTCATGGTCGAAGCGGCTGCAGAAGCCAGCGAAGAACTTATGGATAAGTACCTCAACGAAGGCGACCTGAGCGAAGAGGAGATCCTGGTGGGTCTGCGCGAGCGCACCCTGAAGGTCGAGATCGTGCCGGTGTTCTGCGGCTCGGCGTTCAAGAACAAGGGCGTGCAGGCCATGCTCGACGGCGTCGTGCATCTGCTGCCGTCGCCGGCCGACCGTCCGCCGGTTGCCGGCATCGACGAAGACGAGAAGGAAGACAGCCGTCCTGCGACCGACACCGCGCCGTTCTCGGCGTTGGCGTTCAAGATCATGACCGATCCGTTCGTGGGCTCGCTGACGTTCTTCCGTGTCTACTCAGGCACGCTGAACTCCGGCGACCAGGTCTATAACCCGGTCAAGTCGAAGAAAGAGCGCGTGGGCCGCATCCTGCAGATGCATTCCAACAATCGCGAAGAGATCAAGGAAGTGCGCGCTGGTGACATCGCCGCGGCCGTGGGTCTGAAGGACGTCACCACCGGCGACACGCTGTGTGCGCAGGACAAGATCATCACCCTGGAGCGCATGATTTTCCCGGAGCCGGTGATCTCGATGGCGGTGGAGCCCAAGACCAAGTCGGACCAGGAAAAGATGGGTACGGCGCTGGGTCGCCTGGCGCAGGAAGATCCCTCGTTCCGCGTCAAGACCGACGAAGAATCCGGCCAGACCATCATCTCCGGCATGGGCGAGTTGCACCTGGACATCATCGTCGACCGCATGCGTCGCGAGTTCAATGTCGAGGCCAACGTTGGCAAGCCGCAGGTTGCGTATCGCGAAACGATCCGCAAGACCGACGTCAAGTCCGACTACAAGCACGCCAAGCAGTCCGGTGGTAAGGGTCAGTACGGTCACGTCGTGATCGAGCTGTCGCCGATGACCGAAGAAGATCGTAAGAACGATAGCGTCAAGGACGATTTCCTCTTCATCAACGACATCACCGGCGGCATCATTCCGAAGGAATTCATCCCCTCGGTCGAGAAGGGCCTGCGCGAAACGATCACTAGTGGTCCGATCGCTGGCTTCCCGGTGGTGGGTGTCAAGGTCAAGCTGGTGTTCGGCTCGTACCATGATGTCGACTCCTCGGAAATGGCGTTCAAGCTGGCCGCGTCGATGGCGTTCAAGCAGGGCTTTGCGAAAGCTAGCCCGGTATTGCTCGAGCCGATCATGAAGGTCGAGATCGTCAGCCCGGAGGATTACCTGGGCGACGTGATGGGCGACGTGAGCCGCCGTCGCGGCGTGTTGCAGGGTCAGGACGACAGCCCGTCGGGCAAGATCATCAATGCGATGATTCCGCTGGGTGAGATGTTCGGTTACGCGACCTCGCTGCGCTCGATGAGCCAGGGGCGTGCAACGTTCTCGATGGAATTCGACCATTACGAAGAGGCGCCGACCAACATCGCCGACGCCGTCACCAAGAAGGGCTGAGTTCGCTCAGCCGCTTCAAAAATTTTCTAATTAGAGGTAGCAAGTCATGGCAAAAGCTAAATTCGAGCGCAACAAGCTGCACGTCAATGTCGGCACCATTGGTCACGTTGACCATGGCAAGACCACGTTGACCGCTGCGCTGACCAAGATCGGTGCTGAGCGTTTCGGTGGTGAGTTCAAGGCGTACGACGCGATCGACGCAGCGCCGGAAGAGAAGGCGCGTGGTATCACGATCTCGACCGCGCACGTCGAATACGAATCCCCGAACCGTCACTACGCACACGTTGACTGCCCCGGCCACGCCGACTACGTCAAGAACATGATCACCGGTGCTGCGCAGATGGATGGCGCGATTCTGGTGTGTTCGGCCGCTGACGGCCCGATGCCGCAGACCCGTGAGCACATCCTGCTGTCGCGTCAGGTTGGCGTGCCGCACATCGTGGTGTTCCTGAACAAGGCTGACATGGTCGACGACGCCGAGCTGCTCGAGCTGGTCGAAATGGAAGTGCGTGAGCTGCTGAGCAAGTACGATTTCCCGGGCGACGACACCCCGATCATTCATGGTTCGGCGCGTCTTGCGCTGGACGGTGATCAGAGCGAAATCGGCGTGCCGGCGATCCTGAAGCTGGTCGATGCACTGGACAGCTTCATTCCGGATCCGACCCGCGACGTGGACCGTCCGTTCCTGATGCCGGTCGAAGACGTGTTCTCGATCTCCGGCCGCGGCACCGTGGTGACCGGTCGTATCGAGCGCGGCATCATCAAGGTTGGCGACGAAATTGAAATCGTCGGTATCCGCGATACGCAGAAGACCACCGTCACCGGCGTGGAAATGTTCCGCAAGCTGCTGGATCAGGGTCAGGCAGGCGACAACGCCGGTCTGCTGCTGCGCGGCACCAAGCGTGACGACGTCGAGCGCGGCCAGGTGCTGTGCAAGCCGGGTTCGATCAAGCCGCATACCGAGTTTGAAGCCGAAGTTTACGTGCTGTCCAAGGATGAGGGTGGTCGTCATACCCCGTTCTTCAAGGGCTACCGTCCGCAGTTCTACTTCCGTACCACCGACATCACTGGCGCCTGCCAGCTGCCGGAAGGCGTGGAAATGGTGATGCCGGGCGACAACGTGAAGATGGTCGTGACGCTGATCAACCCGGTCGCGATGGATGAAGGTCTGCGCTTCGCAATTCGCGAAGGCGGCCGGACCGTCGGCGCCGGCGTGGTTGCCAAGATCGTCAAGTAAGTAATGCCTGCAGTTCGGCGACTCTGGTCGCCGACGCAATCAAAAGGGTCGGCGCAAGCCGGCCCTTTTTTTGGCCGCAGGTAGGTCAGGCGGGCGAGAAGTAGGATTAATTGAATGGACGCTTGCGCAGCTAAACATCGCTCGCTATAATGCGCGGCTCGGTGTCCCTGGGTAGGGCGCTGAGTTCACAGCGAAAAGAACGGCAGGAAGCCGCTCGTGTTCGCCAGACCGGGAAGGTCGCGTTGCATGGAGCACTCAACAACTCAGTGGTTGTTGACCGTGCTCTAGCTGCGCATTATACTTTTCCGTCTGGGCAGGCCGGTTTACCGGGCTGCCTCAGTTTTTGGGCGGAGGAAAGCCCTCGTCGGCAGGATGTCTGGCGATTTCACCAATGCAGGAATACCGGGGCAGGTATCCCAGAGGCCTTGCCCGTCGCTCTTTTAACGAAGGAAGCTTCCGTCATGTCGGAACAAAAGATCCGGATTCGGTTGAAGGCGTTCGATCATCGTTTGATCGACCGTTCGGCCAGCGAGATCGTCGAAACGGCTAAGCGGACCGGCGCGCAAGTGCGTGGCCCGATCCCGTTGCCGACCAAGATCGAACGTTACACCATCCTCGTATCCCCGCATGCCGACAAGGATGCGCGTGACCAATACGAAACCCGCACGCACAAGCGTGTGCTCGATATCGTCGACCCGAACGACAAGACCGTGGACGCGCTGATGAAGCTCGAACTCGCGGCTGGCGTCGACGTACAGATCAAGTTGACCTGAGGACTACGACCATGACGAAGAAATATTCGTTGGGCTTCGTAGGCCGCAAGGCTGGCATGAGCCGCGTCTTCACTGAAGATGGCCGCTCCGTGCCGGTTACGCTGATCGAAGCAACTCCGAACCGCATCGCGCAGATCAAGACCGTTGAAACCGACGGCTACAGCGCAGTGCAGATTACCGTTGGCGCGCGTCGCGCCGCACTGGTCAACAAGCCGGCCTCCGGTCACTTCGCCAAGGCGAAGGTCGAAGCGGGTCGCGGCTTGTGGGAATTCCGCGTTGAAGATGCGCAGCTCGGCGATTTCGCCGTCGGCGGCGAAATCAAGGCGGACATCTTCGAGGTCGGCCAAAAGGTCGACGTCCAGGGCGTCACCAAGGGTAAGGGTTTCCAGGGCACCATCAAGCGCTACAACTTCCGTATGGGCGATGCAACTCACGGTAACTCGCTGTCGCATCGCGCGCCGGGTTCGTTGGGTCAGCGCCAGACCCCGGGTCGCGTTTTCCCGGGTAAGAAGATGTCGGGCCACATGGGCGCCGTGCAGCAAAGCACGCTGAACCTGGAAGTGGTCAAGGTCGACGTCGAGCGTGGTCTGATTGCTATCCGCGGCGCCGTGCCTGGCGCAGCTGGTGGCGATGTGATCGTCCGTCCGGCGAGCAAGGCATAAGGAGAGATGACGATGGAACTCGTTATCACGGGTAGCAATAACAAGGTCTCGGTCTCCGATGCCGTGTTCGGTCGCGAATTCAGCGAAGATCTGGTTCACCAGGTCGTCGTCGCTTATCGCAACGCCGGTCGCGCTGGTACCAAGGCACAGAAGACGCGTTCGGAAGTTGCGGGCACGACCAAGAAGTCGAAGAAGCAGAAGGGCGGTGGTGCGCGTCATGGCGCGTTGACGGCTCCGATCTTCGTCGGCGGCGGCGTGACCTTCGCGGCCAAGCCGCGCAGCTTCGAGCAGAAAGTCAACCGCAAGATGTACCGTGCGGCCATCTGCGCGATCTTCTCTGAGCTTAATCGCCAGGGTCGCCTGATGATCGTCGATGCGTTCGACGTCGAAACCACCAAGACCCAGGGTCTGATCGAGAAGTTGAAGGGACTGGATGTGGGCAAGCGCCCGCTGATCGTCACCGAAGAAGCTTCCGAGCACCTGTATCTGTCCGCTCGCAATCTGCCGTATGTGCAGGTGCGTGATGTGCAGGGTCTGGATCCGGTCGCTTTGGTTGGGGCCGATACGGTCGTGATCACCGCCGATGCGGTCAAGAAGATCGAGGAGTGGCTGGCATGAGCAGCAACGAAAAAATCTTCAGCGTGCTGCGTGCTCCGCGAGTCTCTGAAAAGACCGCGCGCCTGCAGGAAATCTCCAACCAGTATGTCTTCGAAGTTTCGAACGAAGCCACCAAGGCCGATGTAAAGGCCGCGGTTGAGCAGCTGTTCGACGTCAAGGTCAAGGCAGTCAACGTGGTCAACGTCAAGGGCAAGAGCAAGTCCTTCCGTAACCGTGCTGGCAGCCGTGGCAATTGGCGCAAGGCGTACGTCCGCCTGGTTGATGGTCAGTCCATCGACGTAACGGCCAAGGCCTGAGGTCCATCCCATGCCATTGATGAAGTTCAAACCCACCTCTCCCGGCCGTCGTTCCGCCGTGCGCGTGGTTACTCCCGATCTGCACAAGGGCGCACCGCACGCGGCGCTGCTCGATTCGCAGAGCAAGTCCGGTGGTCGTAACCACCATGGCCGCATCACCGTGCGTCACGTCGGTGGTGGCCACAAGCAGCACTACCGCATCATCGACTTCAAGCGCAACAAGGAAGGTATTCCGGCGCGTGTGGAGCGGATCGAATACGATCCGAACCGTACCGCTCATATCGCCCTGCTGTGCTACGTCGACGGCGAGCGTCGCTACATCATCGCCCCCAAGGGCCTGAAGGCTGGCGACCAGGTTATTGCCGGTGCCAATGCACCGATCAAGACCGGTAACACGCTGCCGCTGCGTAACATCCCGGTCGGTACGACGGTGCACGGTATCGAGCTGAAGCCGGGTAAGGGCGCTCAGATCGCACGTGCTGCCGGTGCAGCCGTCCAGCTGGTCGCTCGCGAAGGCATCTATGCCACGCTGCGTCTGCGCTCGGGCGAAATGCGCAAGGTGCCTGTCGAATGCCGTGCCACCATCGGTGAAGTCGGCAACGACGAGCACAACCTCGAGAAGTTGGGCAAGGCCGGCGCCAAGCGTTGGCGCGGTGTTCGCCCGACCGTTCGCGGTGCGGCCATGAACCCGGTCGATCACCCGCACGGTGGTGGTGAAGCGAAGGCTGGTCAGGGTAATCCGCATCCGGTCACCCCGTGGGGTGTTCCGACCAAGGGTTACAAGACGCGCAAGAACAAGCGCACCCAGCAATTCATCGTCCGCGATCGTAGGGGCTAATCGACCATGGCACGTTCACTTAAGAAGGGCCCGTTCGTCGATCACCACCTTGCAAAGAAGGTGGAGTCCGCTGCGGGTAGCAAGAAGCCGATCAAGACCTGGTCGCGCCGTTCGATGATCCTGCCGGAAATGGTAGGCATCACCATCGCCGTGCATAACGGCAAGAACCACATTCCGGTGCTCGTCAACGAGAATATGGTCGGCCACAAGCTCGGCGAATTTGCCGTCACCCGGACCTTCAAGGGTCACGGTGGCGACAAGAAGTCGAGCAGGTAAGGAGAGATGACGATGGAAGCGAAAGCAATCCTGCGCACCGCGCGCATCTCCCCGCAGAAGGCCCGCCTGGTCGCTGACCAGGTGCGTGGTTTGTCCGCCGAGCGTGCGGTCAATCTGCTGAAGTTCTCGGACAAAAAGGCTGCACACCTGATCAAAAAGGTTGTGGAGTCGGCTATTGCCAATGCCGAGAACAATCAGGGCGCGGATGTCGACGAGCTGAAGGTCAAGACCATCATGGTTGATGAAGGTCCGTCCCTGAAGCGTTTCATGGCGCGGGCGAAAGGCCGCGGTACCCGCATCCTCAAGCGCACCAGTCACATCACTGTGATTGTTGGCGCCGCCAAGTAAGCGGAAAGGAAAAGACCATGGGTCATAAAGTTCATCCGACTGGAATCCGTCTTGGTATCTCCAAAGACTGGAATTCCAAGTGGTACGCAAACAAGGGCGATTTCGCTGCCTATTTGGCAGCCGACCTGAAAGTGCGTGAAATGCTGCGCAAGAAGCTCGCGCAGGCAGGTGTCAGCAAGATCTTGATCGAGCGCCCTGCCAAAACCGCCCGCGTGACGATTCACACTGCCCGTCCGGGCGTGGTGATCGGCAAGCGTGGCGAGGACATCGAAAAGCTGCGTAAGGAAGTGAGCGAGCTGATGGGCGTTCCGGCGCACATCAACGTCACCGAAGTGCGCAAGCCGGAGCTGGATGCGCAGCTGGTCGCTGAATCGATCGCGCAGCAGCTTGAGCGTCGCATCATGTTCCGCCGCGCAATGAAGCGCTCGGTCGGTAACGCGATGCGCTTGGGTGCCCTGGGCATCAAGGTCAATGTGGCTGGCCGCCTCAACGGTGCAGAAATCGCCCGTTCGGAGTGGTACCGCGAAGGCCGCGTGCCGCTGCACACGCTACGTGCCGACATTGATTACGGTTTTGCCGAGGCGTCCACGACGTACGGCATCATCGGCATCAAGGTCTGGATCTATAAGGGCGAAGTCTTCGACTTCTCTCAGGTTGGCCAGGAAAAGCAGGACGACAGCCCGCGCAACGATCGTAACGATCGCGGCGACCGTGGTGACCGCCCGTCGCGCCCGGCTCGTGAAGCGAGGTAACGGCAATGTTGCAACCCAAGCGAACCAAATATCGCAAGATGCACAAGGGCCGCAATGACGGCCTGGCATGGAGCGGAAACGCCGTCAGCTTCGGCGAATACGGTCTCAAGGCCACGGCGCACGGTCAGCTGACCGCACGCCAGATTGAAGCAGCACGCCGCACGATCAGCCGCCACGTCAAAAAGGGCGGAAAGATGTGGATCCGTGTGTTCCCCGACAAGCCGATCACCAAGAAGCCGATCGAAGTCCGCATGGGCTCCGGTAAGGGCAACGTGGAGTACTGGGTCGCGCAGATTCAGCCGGGCCGCATGATCTATGAAATCGAGGGTATTCCCGAAGAGACTGCACGTGAGGCGTTCCGCCTTGCCGCTGCCAAGCTCTCGGTGACGACCACTTTCGTGACCCGGACGGTGCGCTGATGGATATCAAACAACTCCGCGAGAAGTCGGCTGACGAACTGAAGGCCCACCTGACCGATCTGCGTAAGGAGCAGTTCTCGCTCCGCATGCAGCAGGTCACCGGCCAGCTGCCGAAGACCCACGATACCCGCCGGGTGCGCCGCGAGATTGCTCGCGTCAAGCACCTGCTCGGCAGCACCAAGTAAGGACGGCCGCGATGAGCGACAACAACGAAAAGCAAGCGCTGCGCACGGTCGAAGGCCGTGTCGTCAGCAACAAGATGGACAAGACGGTCACCGTGTTGGTGGAGCGCCAGGTCAAGCATGCTCTGTACGGTAAGTACATCAAGCGCTCGACCAAGCTGCACGCACACGATGCCGACAATGCCTGTAATGAAGGCGACGTCGTGCGTGTGACCGAGATTGCTCCAATGTCCAAGACCAAGAACTGGCGGGTGGTCGAAATCGTCACCCGTTCGGCCGGCTAAGGGAGATCTGAATCATGATCCAGATGCAGAGCTACCTCGATGTGGCCGACAATTCGGGTGCCAAGGAAGTGATGTGCATCAAGGTGCTGGGCGGCTCGAAGCGCCGCTACGCACACATTGGCGACATCATCAAGGTGACCGTCAAGGACGCCATTCCGCGTGGCAAGGTCAAGAAAGGCGAAGTCTACGACGCCGTCGTGGTGCGTACCCGCAAGGGTGTGCGCCGTCCCGACGGTTCGTTGATCCGCTTCGATGGCAATGCCGCTGTGCTGTTGAACAATAAGCAGGAGCCGATCGGGACCCGCATCTTCGGGCCGGTGACGCGCGAGCTGCGTTCCGAGAAGTTCATGAAGATCGTCTCGCTCGCTCCCGAAGTGCTGTGAGCGGAGGACATACACATGGCTAACCGTATCAAGAAGGGCGACCAGGTCGTCATCAACACCGGCAAGGACAAGGGTAAGCAGGGTGAAGTTGTGCGTGTGGACGGCGATCGCGTGATCGTCTCCAATGCCAACATCATCAAGCGCCACACCAAGCCGAACCCGCAGGCGGGTGTCGCCGGCGGCGTGGTCGAGCGTGAAGCGTCGATCCATATCTCCAACGTCAATATCGTCAACCCGGCAACGGGCAAGGGCGAGCGCGTTGGCTTCAAGGTGCTGGAGGATGGACGCAAATTGCGTGTGTTCCGCTCCAGCGGTGAGGCGCTCGACGCCTGAGGAATGAGATCATGAACACTCGTCTCGAAAAGTTTTACAAGGAAAACGTGGTGCCGGCCCTGATGAAGGAATTCGGCTACTCCAATCCGATGGAAGTGCCGAAGCTGGTCAAGGTCACGCTCAACATGGGCGTGGGCGAGGCGGCTACCAACAAGAAGATTCTTGAAAATGCGGTCGCCGACATGTCCAAGATCTCCGGTCAAAAGCCGGTGGTCACCAAGTCGCGCGTTTCGGTCGCATCGTTCAAGATTCGTGACGGTTGGCCGATCGGCTGCAAGACCACCTTGCGTCGCGCCAAGATGTACGAGTTCCTGGATCGCCTGATCAACATCTCGTTGCCGCGCGTGCGCGACTTCCGTGGTGTGTCCGGTCGTTCCTTCGACGGTCGTGGCAACTTCAACATGGGTGTGAAGGAACAGATCATCTTCCCGGAAATCGACTTCGACGCCGTCGACGCGATTCGCGGTATGGACATCGCCATCACCACCACCGCCAAGACGGATGCGGAAGCGAAGGCGCTGCTGGCAGCGTTCAAGTTCCCGTTCCGTAACTGACCGTCGAGGACATCCGAAATGGCAAAGACCTCCATGATCCACCGCGACATCAAGCGTGCAAAGTTGGCGAAGAAATTCGCCGGCAAGCGTGATGCGCTGAAGAAGATCCTCTCCAGTCAGGATGCGTCCTACGAAGAGAAGATCGATGCTTCGACCAAGTTGCAGAAGCTGCCGCGCGATTCGTCGCCGAGCCGCCACCGCAACCGTTGCGAGCTGTCCGGTCGTCCGCGCGGTGTGTACCGCAAGTTCGGTCTGGGTCGCAACATGCTCCGCAAGGCCACGATGAACGGTGACGTTCCGGGTCTGCGTAAGGCAAGCTGGTAACAGCATTCCGGCCGTTCGCGGCCGGTTTGAGCAGGATTGTTCTGTTCAACAAGGGAGTCCGACGCAAGTCGGGCTCTTTTGTCGTATACTTCCGCTTCTGTCTTGCCCGTACGGGCTCGGCGTAGCGTCAAGGGTCCTGGCCCATCCCCAGGAAAACACAAGATTTTCGCGAAAGCGGATATCGGTGCACTCAAAGGTACTCATATGAGCATGACTGATCCCATCGCCGACCTGCTGGTTCGCATCAAGAATGCGGCCGCGGTTGGTAAGCAGACGGTGAAATTGCCGTCATCCAAGATCAAGGTTGCGATCGCCCAAGTCCTGAAGGACGAGGGTTACATCACCGACCTGCGCGTAACGGCCACCGAGAACAATAAATCGGAGCTGGAAATCGTGCTGAAGTATTTCGAAGGCCGTCCGGTCATCGAGTCCCTGAAGCGTTTCTCGCGCTCGGGTCTGCGTCAGTACCGCGGCAAGACCGAGCTGCCCAAGGTCCTCGGTGGCCTGGGTATCGCCATCATCTCCACGTCGAAGGGCATCATGACCGATGCGCAGGCTCGCGAAGCCGGCGTTGGTGGTGAAGTCCTGTGCTTCGTGGCCTAAGGGAAGGAATCGAACATGTCCCGTGTAGCCAAGAAGCCTGTGTCCCTTCCGAAGGGTGTTGAACTCAACGTCCAGCCTGAGCTGGTTAGCGTCAAGGGCCCGAAGGGCACGTTGACCCTGCCGAAGCCGGTGGGCGTGGAAATCGCCATCGACGGCGATGTTGCAACCCTGTCGGCCAACGATCCGTCGCAGCTCGCCATCACCGGCACTGTGCGCGCCATCCTTGCCAATATGGTCAAGGGTGTGTCCGAAGGCTTCGAGCGCAAGCTCGAGCTGGTCGGCGTCGGTTACCGTGCTGCCATGCAGGGCAAGGATCTGAGCCTGGCGCTCGGTTTCTCGCACCCGCTGGTGTTCGTGGCGCCGGAAGGCATCACGCTGTCGACCCCGACCCAGACCGAAATTCTGGTCCAGGGCGCCGACAAGCAGCGCGTCGGCGAAGTCGCCGCCAAGATTCGCGGTTTCCGTCCGCCGGAGCCCTACAAGGGCAAGGGTGTGAAGTACGCCGGTGAAGTCATCATTCGCAAGGAAGCCAAGAAGGCTTAATGGCGAGTCCCTCGCAAGAGCCCGCACATACATGTGCGGACTTTTAACAGGAGCGCGCTTTTCCTTCAGCTTCCGTAGGATAAATATCATGAGCATCAACAAGAACATCGCCCGTCTGCGTCGCGCCAAATCCACCCGCTCGCACATCCGCGAACTGGGTGTCGCCCGTCTGTCGGTGCTGCGCACCGGTCAGCACCTGTATGCACAGGTCTTCACTGCCGATGGTTCCAAGGTGATCGCTGCGGCGAATACCCTGCAGGCCGACGTCAAGGATGGTCTGAAGAACGGCAAGAACAGCGATGCAGCCGTCAAGGTTGGCAGGTTGATCGCCGAGCGCGCCAAGGCTGCCGGTATCGAGAAGGTCGCATTCGATCGCTCGGGCTACCGCTACCACGGCCGCATCAAGGCGTTGGCCGATGCAGCTCGCGAAGGCGGCCTGCAGTTCTAAGTACTGCTGCGGATGTGGCCGTCGGCTGCATCCGCGTTTCCGCCGGCAGGGAGATGCCGGACCGTCCCGTTCTTTTGTAGCGGCCACGGGAACACTGCTTCACTCCACAACCATAAGCGGCCTAGAGCCGTACATACTCAATCAATCAAGGAATCAAGATGGCAGAAGAACGTGCACCGCGGGGTCGTGATCGCGACCGTAACCGCGAAGAGAAAGTCGACGATGGCATGATCGAAAAGCTGGTCGCGGTTAATCGCGTCAGCAAGACGGTTAAGGGCGGTCGTCAGTTCACCTTTACCGCGCTGACCGTGGTCGGCGATGGTCTGGGCAAGGTTGGTTTCGGTTATGGCAAGGCGCGCGAAGTGCCGGTCGCCATCCAGAAGTCGATGGAACAGGCGCGCAAGAACCTGGCCAGCGTCGATCTGAATAACGGCACCTTGTGGCACGCCGTCAAGTCCGGCCATGGCGCAGCGCGTGTTTACATGCAGCCCGCCTCGGAAGGTACTGGCGTCATTGCTGGTGGCGCCATGCGCGCTGTGCTGGAAGCGGTTGGCGTGAAGAACGTGCTGGCCAAGGCAGTTGGTTCGCGTAATCCGATCAACCTGGTCCGTGCAACCCTGAAGGGTCTGTCGGAAGTGCAGTCGCCGACGCGTGTTGCGGCTAAGCGCGGCAAGAAGGTGGAGGAGCTCAATCATGGCTAAGGACACTGGCAAGACTGTAAAGGTGCGCCTGGTGCGCGGCCTGCGTGGTACCCAGTCGCGTCACCGCCTGTCGGTGCACGCGTTGGGCCTGAATAAGATCAACGATGTGCGTGAACTCAAGGACAGCCCGCAGGTTCGCGGCCTGATCAATACGGTTCACTACCTCGTCAAGGTTGAGGACTAATCCAATGACTATGCATCTCAATGACCTCAAGCCCGCCGATGGCGCCCGTACCGAGCGTACGCGCGTCGGTCGCGGTATCGGTTCTGGCCTTGGCAAGACCTGTGGTCGTGGCCACAAGGGCTCGTTCGCGCGTAAGGGCGGCGGCAAGATCAAGGCTGGCTTCGAAGGCGGCCAGACTCCGATGCAGCGTCGTCTGCCGAAGATCGGTTTCCGCTCCAAGATGGCGCGCGACAGCGCAGAAGTGCTGTCCTACCAGCTGGATAAGCTGGAAGCAGGTGAAATCGACTTTGCAGCGCTGCGTGCGGCCAATCTGGTCCCGAGCCGCGCCAAGAAGGCGAAGATCGTGCTGAAGGGCGAGCTGAGCAAGAAGTTCGTGCTGAAGGGCGTTGCGGCTACCGCAGGCGCCAAGGCAGCAATCGAAGCTGCCGGCGGCAGCGTAGAGGAGTAATCGGCAGATGGCGCAGGCTGGCATTGGTAACCTCGGTGGCGGGCTCGGCAAGTTCACGGAACTTCGCCAGCGGCTACTGTTCGTCCTCGGGGCATTGATCGTCTATCGCATCGGCTGCTATGTGCCGGTGCCGGGCGTGAATCCCGATGCCATGCTTTCGTTGATGCAGGCGCAGGGTGGCGGCATCGTGGACATGTTCAACATGTTCTCGGGCGGCGCCCTGCACCGTTTCAGCATCTTTGCATTGAACGTCATGCCGTACATTTCGGCATCGATCGTGATTCAGTTGGCCACGCATATCTTTCCCGCCCTCAAGGCGATGCAGAAGGAAGGCGAGTCGGGTCGACGCAAGATCACCCAATATTCGCGTATCGGCGCGGTGCTTCTGGCAGTAGTGCAGGGCGGCAGTATCGCGCTCGCGTTGCAGAACCAGACGGCGCCAGGTGGCGCTCCGGTTGTCTACGCGCCAGGCATGGGCTTCGTGCTGACCGCAGTCATTGCGTTGACCGCCGGCACTATCTTTTTGATGTGGGTTGGCGAGCAAGTTACCGAGCGTGGTATCGGTAACGGCGTGTCGCTGATCATCTTTGCCGGCATCGTTGCTGGTCTGCCGTCGGGCGCGATTCAAACCGTCGAAGCATTCCGCGAAGGCAACCTGAGCTTCATCTCGCTGTTGCTGATCGTCATCACCATCCTGGCGTTTACGCTGTTTGTGGTGTTCGTCGAACGCGGGCAACGGCGTATTACGGTCAACTACGCGCGCCGTCAGGGCGGTCGCAATGCGTATATGAATCAGACCTCGTTCCTGCCCTTGAAGCTCAATATGGCAGGCGTGATTCCGCCGATTTTCGCATCGAGCATCCTGGCATTTCCGGCCACGTTGTCGATGTGGTCCGGTCAGGCTGCATCGGGTAGTGGTGTAGGTTCGTGGCTGCAGAAGATCGCCAATGCGCTTGGGCCGGGTGAACCGGTTCACATGTTGGTGTTCGCTGCACTGATCATCGGCTTCGCGTTCTTCTACACGGCGCTGGTGTTCAACTCGCAGGAAACCGCCGACAACCTCAAGAAGTCTGGCGCGTTGATTCCGGGTATCCGTCCGGGCAAGGCCACGGCCGATTATGTCGATGGCGTGCTGACGCGGCTGACAGCGGCGGGTTCGTTGTACCTGGTGATCGTCTGCTTGCTGCCGGAAATCATGCGCACGCAGCTCGGCACGTCGTTTCACTTCGGCGGCACCTCGCTGTTGATTGCGGTGGTCGTGGTGATGGATTTCATTGCGCAGATCCAGGCGCACCTGATGTCGCATCAGTATGAGAGCTTGCTGAAGAAGGCCAACCTGAAGGGCGGCTCGCGCGGCGGTCTCGCTCGCGGTTAAGTGGTACACTAGATCTTCATTACGTGAAGACGGCCTGGTTCCCGGGCCACGATCTTCCGATCAGAAGGGCGGCTCGCGCGACGTCTCGCGCGCGGGTGTGACGGGGTGGTCCTGTGCGGGAGTAGCACAGGCGATTCGGAGAAGTTTTCTGGATCAACACCGTCCGGCGCCGGAGCGAGGGCACACTCCCCACGCCGGGTCCATGGAACTTCTGGTTCCACGGGCTTCAAAGCAATCCGAGGCCTTGCTATAATTCCGAGTTCACTTTTTGATCCATCCTGCCGGATGGCGCCTGGGCGCTGTCGGGCCATCACTCAGTTGGAGAATCGCGTCATGGCGCGTATTGCAGGCGTCAACCTGCCAGCCCAGAAGCACGTCTGGGTCGGGTTGCAAAGCATCTACGGCATCGGCCGTACCCGTTCGAAGAAGCTCTGCGAATCCGCAGGCGTTACCTCGACCACGAAGATTCGTGATCTGTCCGAACCCGAAATCGAGCGCCTGCGCGCCGAAGTCGGCAAGTATGTCGTCGAAGGCGACCTGCGCCGCGAAATCGGTATCGCGATCAAGCGACTGATGGACCTGGGCTGCTATCGCGGTCTGCGCCATCGCCGTGGTCTCCCGCTGCGTGGTCAGCGCACCCGTACCAACGCCCGCACCCGTAAGGGTCCGCGCAAGGCGATCAGGAAGTAAGGGATAGATCATGGCAAAGCCAGCAGAAAAGAAAACGAAGAAGAAGATCAAGCGCGTCATCACTGACGGCGTCGCTCACGTCCATGCTTCGTTCAACAACACCATCGTCACCATCACCGATCGCCAGGGCAACGCCTTGTCGTGGGCTACGTCCGGCGGCGCCGGGTTCCGTGGTTCGCGTAAGTCGACCCCGTTCGCTGCTCAGGTTGCCGCCGAAAAGGCTGGCCGCGCTGCGCTCGACTACGGCGTGAAGTCGCTGGAAGTACGTATCAAGGGTCCGGGTCCGGGCCGTGAGTCGGCCGTGCGTTCGTTGAACAACGTGGGCTACAAGATCACCAACATCATCGACGTGACGCCAATCCCGCACAACGGGTGCCGTCCGCCGAAGAAGCGTCGCGTCTAAAGGGAGCGATAAGAAATGGCTCGTTATATCGGTCCTACCTGTAAGCTCGCGCGCCGTGAAGGCGCCGACCTTTCCCTCAAGAGCCCGGCGCGTGCGCTGGACTCCAAGTGCAAGCTTGAGCAGAAGCCCGGCCAACACGGCGCGGCTCGCAAGGGCAAGCTCTCCGACTATGCTACCCAGCTGCGTGAGAAGCAGAAGGTCAAGCGTATTTACGGTCTGCTGGAACGTCAGTTCCGCAACTACTACAAGAAGGCCTCGACCAAGAAGGGCAACACCGGCGAGAACTTGCTGCAGTTGTTGGAAACCCGTCTGGACAACGTCTGCTACCGCATGGGCTTTGCCGTCACCCGTCCGGCTGCGCGCCAGCTGGTGTCGCACCGTGGCGTGCTGGTCAATGGCAAGTCGGTGAATCTGGCTTCGTACCAGATCAAGGCTGGCGATGCGATCACGCTGTCGGAAAAGGCACAGAAGCAGCTCCGCGTGCAGGAAGCCCTGACCGTGGCTGAGCAGCACGACATGACGCCGTCGTGGGTCGAGGTCGATTCGAAGAAGTTCAGCGGCGTGTTCAAGGCCGTGCCGGATCGCGCTGACCTGCCTTCGGATATCAACGAAGCGCTGATCGTCGAGTTGTATTCGAAGTAATTCACATTGGAGAGCCTCCGGCACTGCCGGAGGTTCGCAGGAGACCCCGCAACATGACGGTTACCGCCAACCAGGTTCTGCGCCCTCGTGGTCCGCAGATCGAACGTCTTACCGACAACCGTGCCAAGGTCGTGATCGAGCCCTTGGAGCGCGGTTACGGGCACACGCTGGGCAATGCCCTGCGTCGTGTGCTGTTGTCGTCGATCCCCGGTTTTGCGATTACCGAGGTCGAAATCGACGGCGTGCTGCACGAGTACACCACGGTCGAGGGTTTGCAGGAAGACGTGCTTGACGTCCTGCTGAACCTGAAAGACGTGGCGATTCGTATGCACAGTGGCGACAGCGCCACGCTTTCGCTGTCCAAGCAGGGTCCGGGTACGGTCACTGCGGCCGACATCAGGACCGATCACAACGTTGAGATCATCAACGGTGACCACGTGATCTGCCACCTGACCAAAGACACCGCACTGAACATGCGTTTGAAGATCGAGCGTGGGTTCGGCTATCAGCCGGCTGCTGCACGTCGTCGTCCGGACGAAGAGACCCGTACCATCGGTCGTCTGATGCTGGATGCGTCGTTCTCGCCGGTGCGTCGCGTTGCCTACGCCGTGGAAGCTGCACGCGTCGAACAGCGCACCGACCTCGACAAGCTGGTCATCGATATCGAAACCAACGGCACGATCGATGCCGAGGAAGCCGTGCGCACCGCCGCCGACATCCTCAGCGATCAGCTGTCGGTGTTCGGTGACTTCACCCACCGCGATCGCGGTGCGGCCAAGCCGGCTGCCAGCGGCGTGGATCCGGTGCTGCTGCGCCCGATCGACGACCTCGAGCTGACCGTGCGTTCGGCCAACTGCCTCAAGGCCGAGAGCATCTACTACATCGGCGATCTGATCCAGAAGACCGAAGTGGAGCTGCTCAAGACCCCGAATCTGGGCAAGAAGTCGCTGACCGAAATCAAGGAAGTGCTGGCACAGCGCGGCCTTGCATTGGGCATGAAGCTGGAAAACTGGCCGCCGGCCGGTGTCGCCCAGCACGGCATGCTTGGTTAATGTTTCAAGGCATGGGCGTCTTCGGGCGCCCATGTTTGTTTTTCCACATCGACGGGCCAAAGCCCGCGATGACACCCGGTCGAAGGACGGCCGGTTCGGACCAACCGCAGTCCATTCAACAGCGCCAGGATGGCGACAACGTCTCTCAGTAGTCTCAACATTCCTTAGGAAATCACACTCATGCGTCACCAGAAATCCGGTCGTAAGTTCAACCGCACCAGCGCGCACCGCGAAGCCATGTTCCGCAACATGGCGGCTTCGCTGTTCAAGCACGAGCTGATCAAGACCACCTTGCCGAAGGCCAAGGAACTGCGTCGCGTCGCCGAGCCGCTGATCACCATCGGCAAGGTCGATGGCGTGGCCAATCGCCGTCTGGCGTTTGCTCGCCTGCGCGACAAGGAAGCCGTTGGCAAGCTGTTCGTCGAACTGGGCCCGCGTTACGCGACCCGTCCCGGCGGCTACCTGCGCATCCTGAAAGCCGGCTTCCGTGCCGGTGACAATGCGCCGATGGCGTATGTCGAGCTGGTCGACCGTCCGGTCGTGGCAGAAGAAGTGGCCGAGTAATCGGATCGCTTCACACAGATTCTCGAAAAAGCCCGGCTCACGCCGGGCTTTTTTATTGGGGCGTTTGGATTATCGATGGACGCGGCATGGGGTGCGCGGCTGGTTTGGTGCGCGTACGTGGCGCTGCGGTACTGCCTGCGTGGATTGAAGAATTTGCCAGTTCGTTCTGTCTGGGTTTGGAGGCAGAAATGCGAGTTTGGAGCCCGGGGAGGTCGGGGTGTGTGGGGGATAGGCGAGGCCGTAGTGGGGCGCTGGAGCGACGCGCCGCAGATCAAGTGAGAGCCACCGACGTCTTGGGCGGGGCGTGGGTCGACGGCTTGTTGTCGACATCCGTTGCACTCCAAAGGACCTAGTGGAGAGCGCAGAGATGGGGATGTGGCGGATTCCACGTGTAGCGCCTTCATCTGTGTCCGTGTCAGGCAGTTAGCGGTGATGTGGTCAATGTGCGTCACCTGTTCATGCCCGACCCCAATCACCATCCACGCCGAGCGATCTGGATGGCTCCACCATCTTTGGGTTCGCCTGAGTACTCTGCACCTAAGCGATAAGGCCGACATCACCACAGAGGTGTTGCAGCGCTTCGCAGCAGGCGCTCCGTCAGACGCATGCATCCGTGGTCACGGCGGCGGTCATGGCTGATAATCGACGCCTTGGTCCTAGGCAAGCGGTCACGATGAATCCATTCCGTTGGGGTTTCCGGGCACAGTTTCTGTTGGGGTTTGTTGCTTGCGCAGGACTGCTGGCCTACGCGATCTATGTGCAATTGCACCTGGGGCTCGAGCCGTGCCCGCTGTGTATTTTTCAGCGGATCGCGTTTGCGGCGCTGGCAGTATTTTTCCTGCTGGGTGCGCTGCATGGGCCGCGTGCTGGCGGTGGGCGCAAGGTGTATGGCGTGCTGAGTTTCATCGCCGCCGGTGTGGGTATGGGTATCGCGGCACGGCACGTCTGGGTGCAGATCCGGCCCAAGGACATGATGTCGTCGTGCGGCCCGCCGCTGAGCTTTCTGAGCGAGACGATGGGGCCGTTTGAAGTGTTCCGCACCGTGCTGACCGGCACCGGGGATTGCGGCAACATCGACTGGCGGTTTCTGGGCCTGAGCATGCCGATGTGGAGCATGGTCTGGTTCGTGTCGCTGGCCTTGTGGGCGCTGTACGCCGGCTTCAAAGCACGCCGGACGTCTGTGCATCACTGACGGACGTTGATCGCCGGCGATCAACTGCTCCGATGACCGGGGCAGTAGGACCGCTGCGCGAAATCGCGTTCTGTAAGCAGTCCGCTTCAGTGCGCTGCGCGCTCACTCTCCGCTTGCTGGCCGTTACTCGTCGCGTGAGCCTGTGCCGTGGGTTGCGCATAGGTGATGCGGCTGGTTTGGTTGAGCATGTCGCTTCCGTGAGGTCGGCCGATTGCGTCAGCGATGGCACCGGCACGCGCTGGTTGGCGCCTGGGCAAGGCGTTACGTTGATGGACGTTACGACGCGCCGAAGCGCTGAGCTTGAGCCAGCAACATGGCAGGTACAGGCGTTTGACCACTCAGATCCAACGCCCTGATTTTCGTTGCGCCTGAAAAAGCAGAAGGACCCGGAATCGACCGGGTCCTTCTGCTGCGTTGCGCAGTTACCGGTGCGCCGCGTGTTGCGCTCAGAATGTCTGCTGCAGACTTAGATAAACACCACGGCGCGGCGCCCATTGCGGCGCGAACACGCCGATGCCGCCGCCATCGCGTAGCTGGTAGCTGCGATCGAGCACGTTGAGGACGGCCAGCTGCGCGTGCAGCGGATGCGCGGTAAGCGCGAAATCGTGCCCTGCACTGAGATTCAACTGGAAGTACGAGGGCAGTTCGCCGCCATTGGGCACGGTGTCGGTATCGGTACGCAGGCCGCTGCCATAGAGGTAATTCGCACCGATCCGGCTGCTGTCGCTGATGGCGTAGTTGATGCCGCCGGAGGAGGTCAGCTTCTGGTCGTGGTCCAGATGGATCCAGTTGTTTTGCGCGTACGCCAATGCGTCCGGGTCGAAGTTGTACAGGCTGGTCAGGACCTGTTTGCCCATCGCTTTGCTGTAGGCCAGATTGAAATACGCGGTGACCGGGCCATTGCTGTAGTCAGCGCTGAACTCCGCGCCACGGATGCGGCCGTTGCGGTAGTTGAAGGTGGAATAGACATAAGCGGCGCCGAACTGGCCTTCATCCTGCAACCGGTCGGCTTTGCGGTAGTAAGTATCCAGGCCCAAGGTCAGGTGATCGCTCACCACTTGCGAGATGCCGAGGTCGTAGTAATCACTGCGTTCGCTGAGCGGCGTGGTCGGTCCGCCGCCGGTGGACTGCTGGTTGGTGGTGCCGTCGTACAGCGCGATATCGCTGGTAGAGATCAGCTCGCTGGCAGGCGGCGTGAAGTAGCGCGCGTAGCCGGCATGCACGGTGGTGCTGTCGCTTGCTGTCCAGACCACGCCCAGGCGCGGGCTGAGCTGGCCCTCGCTTGCCCCGAAGGCCTTGTAACGGTCGCCACGCACGCCGTAGTTGACGGTCCAGTCTTCGCCGATCTTCCATTCGTCCTGCAGATACAGCGCGTACGTGCTGGCGTGGAAGCGGCTGCCATCGGCAATGAACACCGGCGCGTTGCTGCTCTGGTTGCCGTCGGCATCGGCCGGGAAAACAAAGGAGTTATTGCTGGCGATGGCATGTTCAAAGTTGCCGTACAGGCCATAGCGCAGCGTGTGTGCAGTGCCCCAGGGCGTGGAGAAATCCGCCTGCACGGTGTTGGCGCGATTGCTGCGGTCCACTTGCGAGGCGATGCCGTTGAAGATCAGATCGCCAGCCACATCGGGCGAGAAGGCGACGCTGCTGTAACGCTGGCCAGCCGACAGCTGATAGCTGGTGTCGCCGAGCGTGCCCTGCAGTGCCAAGGTGCCAAAACGGGTGGTTTCGCGCTGGTTTTCGTCCAGACGCGAGGAATCGAAATCGGTGGTGCCAAGGTAATCGAAGGCCGGAGTCTGGCCGGGATTATTGGGAATCTGAAAGCGATTGTTGGCATAGCCCACCAACAGGCTGAGACGGGTGTTTTCGTCGATCAGATAGCTCAGATCGGCAAAGCCTTTGCCCTGATGGGTCTTGTCGTGTTCGGGCGAGCGGCTGTCGACCGGGTTTTCCAGCCCGTGGCTGTTCTGTTCGTAGTCGCCGGTCACGAACCAGCTCCAGCGCCCACTGCTGCCCCACAGCGAGGCGTTCGGATTGACGGTGTCGTAGGAGCCGCCGGTGATGCCGACGCTGCCGCCATTGCCCAGCTCGGCGCCGTTCTTGGTGGTGATGTCCACAACTGCGGCGGTGCGGTCGCCGAACTGCGCGGGCAAGGCGCCATCGAGCAGTTTGAGGTTCTTGATGATGCGCGGCTCCAGGCTCTGGCCGAAGCCGGAGATGGATTCGGGCAGCATCACGCCATTGATGCGGTACTGCAGATTGGCGTGATCGCCGCGCACGTGAATGCCGCCGTACGAATCCTGTACCACGCCCGGCGCTTGCAGCAGCACCTGGTTGAGCGGTGTGGAGGCGCCGAGTGGAAGGCGGTCGATGTCTTCGGCAGTGACGGTGTACTGGCTGCTGCCGATATCCGGGGACAAGGCGTTGCGCGCCGCCTCGAGCTTGGCGATGACGTTGACGGTGTCCAAATCGGTGGTTTGGTCGGCAACGGCATCTGCGGCGATTGCGGTACCGGCACAGGAAGACAGCAGGATGGAAACGATGGCGGCTGGGAGGCGGCGAGGGGTCATGGCGGTCGCAGGACGGCTAGGGAGGAGGGTGTTACCTCGTAACATTCTGCTTACGGGCGGGCGCTAGCGTAGGCCGAAAGTCATGCCTGGGCCGATGGCTTTGCTTGCGGTTCAGTCGCTCGCGACCGCTTGGCAGGCGTTGCCGCGCCAACAGTGCTTTCGTCCCTGGGCGGCATCGGTGCAGAGCGCTTTGCGGGACGCGCCGGCTCTGCCACCATCGCAGGCTGTCCAGGAGTGCTGTTGCCATGAATCTTTCCGCCCCTTCTCCCGTTTCCGATTCCGCTGCCTCCGTGTGGGCGCCCGGTAGCTGGCGTGGCAAACCCGCGCTGCAGCTGCCGGTGTATCCGGATCAAGCCGCACTGCAGAGCGCCATGGACGAGTTGGGGCAGTTGCCACCGTTGGTGACCTCCTGGGAGATCTTCGCGCTCAAACGCCAGCTGGCAGAAGCGCAGGAGGGCAAGCGCTTCCTGCTGCAGGGCGGCGATTGCGCGGAGAACTTCAGCGATTGCGAGTCGGGCACGATCTCCAATCGGCTGAAAGTGCTGCTGCAAATGAGCCTGGTGCTGGTGCATGGCCTGCACCTGCCGGTGGTGCGGGTAGGGCGCTTTGCCGGGCAGTACGCCAAGCCGCGATCGGCCGATACCGAAACGCGCGATGGCGTGACCTTGCCCAGCTACCGCGGCGATGTGATCAATGCGCCGGCCTTCACCGAGGCGGCGCGTGTGCCTGACCCGCGCCGCATGATCACCGCGCACTCGCGTTCGGCGATGACGATGAACTTCGTGCGCGCGTTGATCGATGGCGGCTTTGCCGACCTGCATCACCCCGAATACTGGAATCTGGATTGGGTGGGCTATTCGCCGCTGGCGGCGGACTACCAGAAGATGGTTGCGTCGATCGGCGATGCAGTGCGCTTCATGGAAACCCTGTCCGGATCGGAGGTGTACAACCTCAATCGCATCGATTTCTATACGTCTCACGAAGCATTGTTGCTGCCGTACGAAGAAGGCCTGACCCGGCAGGTGCCGCGTCAGTGGGGCTGGTTCAACCTCAGCACGCATTACCCGTGGATCGGCATGCGTACCGCGGCGCTGGATGGCGCGCATGTGGAGTATCTGCGTGGCGTGCGCAATCCGATCGCGATCAAGGTGGGACCGTCGGTGCAGCCGGACCAGTTGCTGCGCCTGATCGATGTGCTCAATCCGGAAGACGAACCTGGCCGCCTGAGCTTCATCCATCGCATGGGTGCCACGCAGATTGCCGAGAAACTGCCGCCGTTGCTGGATGCGGTCAAGCGCGATGGCCGACGCGTGCTATGGGTCTGCGATGCGATGCATGGCAACACCGAAAGCACCGGAAATGGCTATAAAACAAGGCGTTTCGACAATATTCGCAGCGAAGTGGAAACCTCTTTCGATCTGCATGCGGCGGCCGGCACCCGGCTGGGTGGCGTGCATCTGGAACTCACCGGCGAAGATGTCACCGAATGCACTGGCGGTGCGCGCGAGTTGACCGAGCGCGATCTGGAGCGTGCGTATCGCTCCAGCGTGGACCCGCGCTTGAACTATGAGCAGTCGCTGGAAATCGCGATGGCGATCGTGCGCAAGCAGCAACAGGTGGCATCGCAGCCGCTGGGCGCATGAAGTCACTGTGCGTATGACGTGATGCTCATGCCGCATGCGGCATGCTCTTGCAGCCATCCCTCTTTCCCCCCACAGGAGGAACGGTTTGACTGCCGATTGGAACGTCATCCGCGAATACGCAATCCCGCTGGGCGCCGCGCTGCTGGCGGGCGTCGTTACCTGGTCGCTGATGCTGTGGCTGTTTCGCCGCATGCAGGGCCGCGATTACCGCCGCGCACGCATCATTCGCGTGGTCACGCTGCCGGCGGCCTTTATTCTGCCGCTGCTGTTTCTGGGTATCGCCACCGAGGCCACGCCGTTATCCGGCAAAGCGCTGGCAGCGGTGCAGCACCTGTTGCATGTCGGCATTGTCGGCTGCGTCACCTGGTTGTTGGTGCGTGCGGTCGCCGCCGGCGAAATGGCGATCCTGCGCAGCAATCCGATCGAGGTGTCGGACAATCTCACCGCGCGGCGTATCCAGACCCAGACACGGGTCTTGAGTCGCGTGGTGATGGGCACGGTGATCCTGCTCGGTATCTCGGTGGTGCTGCTCGGTTTTGAGCAGGTGCGCCAGATCGGCAAGACGTTGCTGGCGTCGGCGGGGATCATCGGGCTGGTGGCCGGTATTGCGGCCAAGCCGGTGTTCGGCAACCTGATCGCCGGCTTGCAGATTGCGCTGACCCAGCCGATCCGCCTGGACGACGTGGTGATCGTGGAAGGCGAATGGGGCCGTATCGAAGAGATCGGTAGTTCGTACGTGGTGGTGCGGATCTGGGACGAACGGCGCATGGTGGTGCCGTTGACCTGGTTCATCGAAAACCCGTTTCAGAACTGGACGCGCGCCAGTGCGGACCTGCTCGGTACCGCGTTCCTGTGGCTGGATTACCGCACGCCGATTGCGGCAGTGCGCGCGGAACTGGAGCGCATCTGCCACAGCGAGCCGCTATGGGATGGGCGCGTCTGCGTCACCCAGATCACCGACACCAGCGACAACACCATCCAGGTGCGTTTGCTGGTGAGCGCGCGCAACTCCGGCGATGCGTTCGATCTGCGTTGTCTGGTGCGCGAACGCATGATCGATTTTCTGACCCGCGAGCACGCCTACGCGTTGCCCAGAATCCGCGCCGAAATTGCAACGCAGGAAAAGCCGTCATCAGGCGCGAAGGAGCCGATCGCACCGGACAGCGTGCGTTCGCCAGGTGCAGAAGACGGCGAGCCTGCGGCTTCGATCTAGCTGTGCCTGCCGACAGGCTGTGCCAGGTTCGGTTGTGCGGCGTGCGGCATGCGCATCAATCGATGACCAGTGCTGCTTTGCAGATTCTCAGTCAGTCGGGCGCCTTCGGCTGCGGTGCGGCCGGTGTCGCCGGCGGTGCGCTGGGCGCGTAGCTGGGCGCAAATCGCGCGTGGCTGCGTTGCTCATAGGCGTAGGCCAGTTCGATCAGGCGCGGCTCGCTCCAGGCGGTGCCCATGAACAGCAATCCGAGCGGCAGACCCTGGGTCTGCCCCATCGGCACGCTCAGGCTGGGATACCCGGCCACTGCCGCGGCGCCGTAGCCGGCGCCGGGAAAGGTGTCGCCCTTGCCGAGCGTGGTGACCCAGGCAGCGCCGGTGGTCGGCACGATCAGTGCGTCCAGGCGGTCGGCTTTCAGGGCTGCGTCGATGCCTTGCTCGCCAGCGAGCCGCCTGGCGCTGGCGCGCGCACTCAGATAGCCCGGGTCCTCCAGGCCGGGCGCAGCCTGCGCCTGCTCGAACAATTCCTGTCCGAAGTAGGGCATTTCGCGCTGCGCATTGGCGCGATTGAAGGCGATCAGTGCGTCCAGATCTTTGATCGGCGCAGCGTGGCTGCGCAGATAGGCATTCAAACCGGCCTTGAATTCGACCAGTAAGACCGTCTGCTCAGCAGCATCCCACTTGCCATCCGTGACCAGGGCGGTCTCAACTACCGTGGCGCCGGCCGCGCGCAAGGTCTGTACGGCGCGATCCAATGCGGCGGCGATCGCGGGATCCTCGCGCAGTGGGTTGCGCAGCAGACCCAAACGCGCGCCGCGCAGGCCATCGGGTTTGAGGTGGGCGAGATAGTTTGGTGTGGACGACGGCGCATGGCGCGTGGCCGGGTCCTGCGGATCGGGCGCGGCGATCGCCTGCAGCAGCGCGGCGGCGTCGGCGACGCTGCGGGTCATCGGGCCGGCGGTGTCCTGGCTGGCCGAGATCGGAATGATGCCGTCGCGGCTGACCAGGCCGACGGTGGGTTTGAGCCCGACCAGGCCATTGACCGCAGCCGGGCAGGTGATGCTGCCGTCGGTTTCGGTGCCGATGCCTACCGTGGCCAGACTGGCGGCGATCGCCGCGCCGGTGCCGGCGCTGGAACCGCACGGATTGCGATCCAGCGCATAGGGATTGCGGGTCAGCCCGCCGCGGGCGCTCCAGCCGGAGCTGGATTGGGTGGAACGGAAGTTGGCCCATTCGCTCAGGTTGGTCTTGCCCAGGATCACCGCACCGGCCGCGCGCAAGCGCTGCACCAGAAACGCATCGCGGTTGGGGCGAAACTCGGCCAGTGCCAGCGAGCCGGCACTGTTGACCATCGGCAGCGCGTCGATGTTGTCCTTGAGCAGCACCGGGATGCCATGCAGCGGTCCGCGCACGCGGCCGGCGGCGCGTTCTGCGTCCAGGGTGCGGGCATCCGTTTCGGCCTGCGCATTGCGCTCGATCACGGCGTTGAGCGTGGGGCCGGCGCGGTCGATGGTGTCGATGCGCTGCAGATAGGCGCGCGTCAGTGCCAGGCTGGTGGTGTCGCCACGGGCCATGCGCGCTTGCAGGCCGGCGACGTCGGCATCGATCAGGTCGAGCGGTTTGGCAGCCGAAGCGGCGTCGGTTGCCGGACGCATCGTGTCATCGGCATGCGCACAGCCGCACAACGCCAGCAGCAGCGCAAAAGACAGGGTGGTGGAGCGCATGGGCGGTTTTCCGCGGGGGACCTTCCGCAGGCTAACGTCGCTGCGTCGGGGTGACAACGTGATCGCGCGCCCGTGGACGGGCAGGCAGGGTCAGCGACGTCGGCGCTTGACCAGATCGCGTGCCAGTACGCCGACCACGATCAGGTTGATCGCCAGCACGGCCCAAGCGGTCCAGCCAGGATGGCGGACGATGGCGTAGATATCGAAGGGCAGATAGATGGCCGCCGACAAGCAGCCCAGTACCGAGGCCCAGGCCTTGGCACGCCACAGACCCCAGGCTTCCACCACATGCAGCAGGCCGTAGGCCAGCATTGCGGCGGCCGCCAGATGCACCGCATCGGGGCTGATGGTCTTGAGTAACGACGGCAATGCGCCGTGGTCCGGATCCAGATTGAAGCGGCGAATCAGCGTACTGACCGCATGTTGCAGCGGGAGCGGGCCCAGAATTTCCAGGCCCGTCGCCGCCAATAGCGCAAGCCCACCCTTGACCGCCTCTAGCAAGGCGATCGCGTGGAGGCCCGGATGCGCGCGCGGATCCGGGCTATAAGGCTTGTTACTCACGACTGTGGCTTAGTCAGTAACTCAGCCCGAACGGCCAGAGCGCTTACGGTCGCTTTCGGTCAAACCCTTCTTACGCAGACGGATTTCCTTCGGGGTGACTTCGACCAGCTCGTCGTCCTCGATGAAGTCCAGTGCCTGCTCCAGCGTGTACTTGATCGCCGGGGTCAGCTTGATCGCATCGTCCTTGCCCGAAGCACGCATGTTGGTCAGCGGCTTGGTCTTGATCGCGTTGACGGTCAGATCGTTGTCCTTGGAGTGGATACCGATCAGCTGACCTTCGTACACGTTGTCGCCTTCAGCGGCGAACAGACGGCCACGCTCTTCCAACGGCCCCAGCGCATAGGCCGGAGTGGCGCCCGGTGCGTTGGCAATCATCACGCCGTTCTGGCGCTTGGCGATGGCGCCCTGTTCCTTCGGGCCGTAATGGTCGAACACGTGGAACAGCAAGCCCGAGCCCTGGGTCAGGGTGCGGAACTCGTTCTGGAAGCCGATCAAGCCACGCGCCGGGATCATGTAATCCAGACGCACGCGGCCCTTGCCGTCCGATTCCATGTTCTTCAGCTGGCCCTTGCGGCTGCCCAGCTTTTCCATCACGCCGCCCTGGTGCTGTTCTTCGATGTCCACCACGAGCTGTTCGATCGGCTCCATCTGCTTGCCGTCGATCTCCTTGATGATCACTTCCGGACGCGACACGGCCAGTTCGTAGCCTTCACGACGCATGTTTTCGATCAGCACCGACAGATGCAGTTCGCCACGGCCGGAGACCAGGAACTTGTCGGCGTCGGAACCTTCCTCGACCTTCAGTGCCACGTTGTGCACCTGCTCGCGGTCCAGACGATCGCGCAACTGGCGGCTGGTCAGGAACTTGCCACCGGACAGGTCCTTGTTGCCGGCGAACGGCGAGTTGTTGACCTGGAAGGTCATCGAGATGGTCGGCTCGTCCACGGTCAGCGGCGGCAGGCCTTCCGGGGCGTCGAGCGCACACACGGTGTCGGAGATCGTCAGCTCGGCCACGCCGGAGATGGCGACGATGTCGCCGGCCTCGGCGGTGTCCTGCTCGATGCGCTCCAGGCCGAGGAAGCCCAATACCTGCAGCACCTTGCCCTGACGCTTCTTGCCTTCGCGGTCGATCACGCTGACCGGCATGTTCTTCTTCAACACGCCGCGCTGGATGCGGCCGATGCCGATCACACCGACGAAATTGTTGTAATCCAGCTGGCTGATGCGCATCTGGAACGGGCCGTCCGGATCAACGTCCGGTGCCGACACGTGCTGCATGATCGCTTCGTACAGCGGGGTCATGTCGCCGTCGCGCACGTCCGAATCCAGGCTGGCGTAGCCGTTCAATGCGGAGGTGTAGACGATCGGGAAGTCCAGTTGCTCGTCGGTTGCGCCGAGCTTGTCGAACAGGTCGAACACCTGGTCGATCACCCAGTCCGGACGTGCGCCGGGACGGTCGATCTTGTTGACCACCACGATCGGCTTGAAGCCCATCGCAAAGGCCTTCTGGGTCACG
This sequence comes from Xanthomonas sp. WHRI 8932A, assembly GCF_035012785.1. Taxonomy (NCBI): domain Bacteria; kingdom Pseudomonadati; phylum Pseudomonadota; class Gammaproteobacteria; order Lysobacterales; family Lysobacteraceae; genus Xanthomonas; species Xanthomonas sp. WHRI 8932A. Next base: position 175,387 of record NZ_JAYGQQ010000004.1, on the reverse strand, counting down.
AAGCGCGTCTGCGGCATCGGGCCGTCCATCGCGTCAACCAGGATCAGCACCGAGTCCACCATCGACAGCACGCGCTCGACTTCGCCACCGAAGTCGGCGTGTCCCGGGGTGTCGACGATGTTGATGCGGTTGCCCTGCCAGGTGATGGCCGTGTTCTTGGCCAGGATCGTGATGCCACGTTCCTTTTCCTGATCGTTGCTGTCCATCACACGCTCAGCCAAGACGGTGCGTTCGGACAGGGTGCCGGACTGCTTCAGCAGGCAGTCGACGAGGGTGGTCTTGCCATGGTCGACGTGCGCGACGATGGCGATATTGCGGAGTTTTTCAATGGACATGCGGAAAGGGCCCCTGTCTGGCGCCAGTCTTGAGATGAGGTAAGCCGAATATTATAGCGGTTTCGTTGCGCTGCCGTTGCGGATTAGCTGAAGGCAATTCAGATCCCCCATTCAGGCAGCGTGACGGCGGGCGGATCCAGGCCCGGCGACAGCCTTGGACCATGGTCGTAACTGCGCGGTCGTCCACGCGCCCGGGTGTATCCTAATGGGCTGTTGATCACCCCAGAACCTGCAAGGATTTCCATGTCCCTGATCGCCACTTTCGACACGTCCCGCGGCCCGATCGTTGTTGAGCTGTACCCGGAGAAGGCACCGCTCACCGTCGCCAACTTCGTCAACCTGGCCAAGCGCGGCTTCTACAACGGCCTGAGCTTCCACCGCGTCATCGCCGACTTCATGGTCCAGGGCGGTTGCCCGGAAGGTTCCGGCCGCGGCGGCCCGGGCTATCGCTTCGAAGACGAAACCAACAATGGCGTCGGCCACGAGCGCGGCGTGCTGTCCATGGCCAATGCTGGCCCGAACACCAATGGCAGCCAGTTTTTCATCACCCACACCGCCACCCCGTGGCTGGACGGCAAGCACACCGTGTTCGGCAAGGTCACACAGGGCCTGGACGTGGTGGATAGCGTTGCCCAGGGCGACACCATCAACACGCTCACCATCGAAGGCGACACCGACGCCGTGCTGGCCGCCAAGGCCGACCGCGTTGCGGAGTGGAACAAGATCCTCGCCGCCTGATCGCACCCCATCGAACGGCCGCCATGTGCGGCCGTTTGCTTGTCAAAGCGCGCCGCCAGGCCTTGCGCCACGCCAGCGCGCGACCCCCACCAACGCTTTTTAGCAGAGGAAACACCCCATGAAAGCACCTGTTCGTGTTGCTGTGACCGGCGCTGCCGGCCAGATCGGCTACGCCCTGCTGTTCCGTATCGCTTCGGGCGAAATGCTGGGCAAGGATCAGCCGGTGATCCTGCAATTGCTGGAACTGTCCAACGAGAAGGCCCAGGCCGCGCTCAAGGGCGTGATGATGGAGCTGGAAGACTGCGCGTTCCCGCTGCTGGCCGGCATGGTCGGCACCGACGACGCCGAAGTGGCGTTCAAGGACATCGACGTGGCCCTGCTGGTCGGCGCGCGTCCGCGCGGCCCGGGCATGGAGCGCAAGGACCTGCTGCTGGAGAACGCCAAGATCTTCACCGCGCAGGGCGCGGCGTTGAACAAGGTGGCCAAGCGTGACGTCAAGGTGCTGGTGGTCGGTAACCCGGCCAACACCAATGCCTACATCGCGATGAAGTCGGCGCCGGATCTGAACCCGAAGAACTTCACCGCCATGCTGCGTCTGGACCACAACCGCGCCCTGAGCCAGCTCTCGCTCAAGCTTGGCAAGCCGGTCGGCGGCATCGAAAAGCTGGTGGTGTGGGGCAACCACAGCCCGACCATGTACCCGGACTACCGTTTCGCCACCTCCGATGGCGCGTCCATCAATGATGCGATCAACGACCAGGAATGGAATGCGTCTACCTTCATCCCGACCGTGGGCAAGCGCGGTGCGGCGATCATCGAAGCGCGCGGCCTATCCTCGGCCGCATCGGCTGCCAATGCCGCCATCGATCACGTGCGTGATTGGGTGCTGGGCAGCAACGGCAAGTGGGTCACCATGGGCGTGCCGTCCGACGGCTCCTATGGGATTCCGGAAGGCGTGATCTTTGGCTTCCCGGTGATCACCGAAAACGGCCAGTACACCCTGGTCAAGGATCTGCCGGTCGACGACTTCAGCCAGAAGTACATCGACAAGACCCTGGCCGAGCTGGAAGAAGAGCGCAGCGGCGTGTCGCACCTGCTGGGCTGAGGTTTGCAGCTGTAGTTGCTACAAGCTGTATTTGCTACAAGAACGCCGGGCATTGCCCGGCGTTTTTTTGTCTGCATGCAGGCGATGAACGTGCATGCGGAGTTCGATCTGCTGCGATGGTCTGCGGGCGACACAGCGCGATGATCTGCACGCGCTGCGATGGGCTGCCTTATCGTGTGACGTGGCATCACGTCACCCGTTACACCGCAGTGCCGATTACGACAGGCCTTCGGCGTTCAGGGCGGCCTGCACATCCGCATCGGCCTGCATGCGCTTGAAGAACGCATCCAGTGCGGTCAGGCCGCTGAGGTCCACGCCTGCCTTATTGGCCCAGCGCAAGGTCACGAATAGATAGGCATCGGCGCCGGTATGGCTGTCGCCGGCCAGCCACTCGCGGCCCTGCAGATGCGCATCGACGCGCGTGTAGAGCGCGCGCAACTTGTTGCGTGCATCGTCGTGACTGCGCGCGATCAATGCCTCGTCCTGCAGATACGCGGTGCTGCCGAAGATCGGCTTGAAGGTCGGATGCACATCGGCATTCGAAAAAGCGATCCAGCGATTGATTTCGGCGCGGCTACGCGCACTGCCGTCACCGCCCAGGCTGGTGAGCGGCGCAACATCGGCGATGTAATTCAGGATGGCCGCGTTCTGGGTCAACGCCCAATCATCGACCACCAGCAACGGCACGGCGCCTGCGGGATTGAGCTGCAGATACTCGGGCGACTTCATGGTGGCTGCATCGACCACGACCAGGTCGAACGGCAGCCCGGACCAACGCAGCACAATGTGGTCTGCAAGTGAACAGGCGCCGGGCTTGGTGTAGAGCTTCATGTGCATCCAGTGAGGACTAGGGGGTGCAAGCTTAGCCGGGTTGGGCGGCCAGCTGTGCTGCCATGGGATCAACGGCAACGCGATGTAAGGCTGGGCGTATTGCGACCTGTAGCGCGACGTGTAGCGCACTGCGCAATGTGGAAAAGCGTTTTCGTGCGAGACGACACGGCCGCGTGTACTGACGCTGTTGCCGCATCAATGGCGATCGCATCAGTGCTGCAATCGCGCACGTGCGGCGCGGCGGTTGTCATTGGCGAACAGCATCCGCTACGCGACGCAGTCGATCACATGGCCGGCGCCGATGTCGGGTGCTTGGTTGTCGCGGTCGCGCCACAAATGCTGCACGTCATCGGCGTCATCACGCGTAGCGATTTGCCGGCAGCGCACAAAGGGCGCTTGCGTGCATCGCGAGACACCGTGCATAGAGCTACGCACTGATCGGCTCGTGCGAAAACGCGGCGTTATCAGCCGAATGCGGTATCGCAACGGTGTGGACACGTTGCAACGCGATCAGCCCACGAGGTCGTTACGACGCAGTGCGCGGCCGCAACTTCTGCACGCGGTAGAAAGTGTGATCGCCGATGGTGGCAACCTGATACGCATTCCGCCAACTCGGGCTAGCAATCGCGCTCGCGGCAAAGTGGCTGGCGCCAGGCACGATCTCCTTGCGCTGACCCACAGGCAACGCCCAGTTACGTTCTGCGGCGAGTGCAACGCCCAATGCCTTGTTCCAGGCATCGTCGTTCTTCAACTGCGTGCCCGGCGCGACGATTGTCGGTGCGAACTGCTTGCGTGCAGTGACTACCTCGCACATCGAGTCGCCCCACAAACCGCTGTCCAGTCGACGCAACGCAACTTCCGCAACAGCCTGCTGGCCGCGCAAGGTCTGGTCGCGCGCTTCCAGATAAACGGTCGTGCTCAAACACAGCGAATCTGCAGCTGGCTGCGGCATCAACTGCGCCAGCCAGAATATCCAAATCATCTTCATACAACTCCTTGCTCCGTATGGGCCGGTTCGTAGAGCATCCAAAGTGGATGCACCAGTACGAAAGGCTTGGCGTCATGGGGAGGCGACCTGTCACGGGCCGCCCGGTCTTCGGTGAAAGAGAGATCTACCGAAGGTGCCCACCAAATGAGGTGGGTCAAAAAGTTGGCGCAAGGTAGGCGCCAATCACACAATCTTGGCTGAATGGGCGGGGTTGACGCGGGCTTGCCTCGGCTGTGTCTAGGTTGCGTCGGTAATGCCTCACGCATCGCACCATGCAATGCGCGTCGCATTCGCGCAGCGACAGGGGATCATGTGCATTGGTCGTGTTTTGACATTACGCAGATGGCACACCTGGATCGTTGGTGAGTTCTGCTTTTACGCTGGCTGCACGCGTTATCTGGAAACGAAAAAACAGTCATTAAATTCGGGTGTCGTTGAAGTGGACGCACACAAGCAGTCGCACGTTTTGTACGCGTCGGCGTCGCACATCCTGCGGCATTGGTGAGCGAGCAGTTGTCTGCCCATGTACGCATGAAGTGTCGTAGGCGATTGCAATACTGCGCTGCTGCATCGGTGTCGCAACGATCTCCACGACCCTCTCGTCGCAATCATCATTTACTCAACTGTAGTCGGATCTGCGCAGGGTCTTGCTGGATCGGCGGATATCCGAGATCGCCACATCGTATGGCGTGGTCGTCGCGGTCATGCGTCATCAGTGATCGATGTCCACGGTCCTATCTACGATCACGCGCATCGCTCAGAGGCGCATATTCGAGGTGGCGCAATGATTCGGACGATTGCGTGCCTTGATTGCGAACGTGGTGTTGGCCAATGCAGCGACTGGATCTGCATCGTGCTTCGGCCATATCGGCCAACACGACAGTGACGCGTGTGTGTTTGGTACAAACGACACGTTTTCGCGTGGTAATCGTCGAGGAAATGCGTAACGTGCAACTAGGTGTGCGCGGTCAAGTTTATAGCGGTGTCGGTGTTGTTTCTGCAGGCAATCGCCGTGCAAGCGAGAAGGCGCGGGTGCTCCAGGCCAGCAGCAGGCAGGCCAAGCCGCAGGCGATGGGACCGAGCGCCATCGACCATGCCAGGGACTCTTGAGGTGCATCGTGGTCGTTGTAGAGATGGAGCAGCAGCCCGACCACAGCACTGCCTAGCGCAAGCGCAATCTGTGCGACGGCGGTCAGCATGGCAAAGCGGCGAGCTTGGTGCGCCGGGTCGTAGTGCATGGAGAGTTCGGCATGACGCGCCCACACCCAGTGCCCCACGCTGCCCGCCGCCATGCCCACGCCAAGGGCCAGTGCTGCATCCGGCCAGACGCTGCGCGTTGTTTGCAATGCAAACAGCAGCCCGCAGCCGACCAACGCGATACCGCTATATCCCAGTCGCTGGCGCGCGCTGGTAGGCAGGCGCGCGGCCAGCGGTTGTACGACCACCGAGCCAATGGCGTAGCTGATCAGGAGCGCGCTACCCCAACGCTGCGAGATGACCAGCGTCTGCGCCAGATACGGCGCCAGTTTGGTAAACGTCGGCAAGGCCAGCGACAGCAACGCAATCACCACTATCGGCAACCGTGGATGGCTACGCGAGGATGCGATCGATCGATCGGCAGGTGGGCTACTAACGTGCTGCGTGTGCGTGTGCAGCGTCTGGCGCAGCCACCAGGACGAGGTCATTGCGATGGTGCTCACCGTGCCCACAACCGTCATTGCAGTCGCGGCCCCAGCATGGTGCCCTGTGTGCAACAGCAGCCCGATCGCTGCACTCATCAATAATGCGGCCAAGCCGCTGCCGATCAATCGCAGCGCACTCACGCCTTGCGCTCCGCGCCATGGCCAACGGCACAGTCCAAGCAACGTGTTCTGCGCGACGTCACCCATGGCGTAGGCCGCACGAAACGGCAGGCTGAGTAACAGCACGCAAGGCAGGCGTGCAGGTGGTGGCAATACCGGAACCAGAAACAACAACGACATCGTCACTGCCGCCAGCGACATGCCTCGCCATTGCACGCGCCCCGCCCATGCGAGGCTGACACCCGCACGCCAGCGGTGCGCAGCGAACACCCCCATGCCTGCACTGACGAGCAGCCCGGCTGCGACCGACAAGCCGGCAGCGGTTGCGCTCAGTTCCACGTATTCGGTCAAGGCGAAGATCAGCAACAACTCGCCGGTGTACCAGAGCAGGCTTTTGCCGAAGTGTGCAGCCGTGTACGCCAGCAACGTGTCCGTTGACAGGGGAGGGAGCAAGCGCGTTGTCGGTGACGTCCGCATCCGCCGCTTATAGCCCCGATCCAAGACAATAAGAAGAACGCTGCATGCCACGGCAGCGAGAAGGCGATGAGGGCGTTATTGCAGGCGAGGGTGGCAGCCGTTCCGCTGCAACGTCAACGCCGCTTTCCACTGGAGAAAGCGGCCTGCCGCTCGATTGCTATGCTCCGGGACGGTGCACCACAACCTTATCCCGGCCTTGTCTGGTGCGTCATCGGCTGACGTATTACAACGTCGCAGCGAGTCGGCTGGCCTGGTTGATCGCACGCTTGGCGTCCAGTTCGGCGGCCACGTCCGCGCCGCCGATCAGGTGCGGTTGCTGGCCATTGGCCTGCAGGGCGGCCAGCAGCTCGCGTCGCGGTTCCTGACCGGCACAGATCACCACGGTGCCGACATCGAGCAATTGCTCGGCGCCGTCCACGCGAATGCGCAGGCCGGCATCGTCCACGCCCAGATACTCCACGCCACCCAGCATCTTGACGCCCTTGGCCTTGAGCGTTGCTCGGTGGATCCAGCCGGTGGTCTTGCCCAGGCGGGCACCGGGGCGGCCGGAGCTGCGCTGCAGCAGCCAGACCTGACGGGTAGGGGGCTCGGGTTGCGGCTTGGCCAGCGCACCGCGCGCTTCGAAGGTCGGGTCCACGCCCCATTCGGCCATCCAGCGCTGCGGATCCAGCGCTGGCGACTCCCCGGCGTGCACCAGAAATTCGCCGACATCGAAGCCGATGCCACCCGCGCCGATGATCGCCACCTTGGGGGCGGCCACATGCCGACCCAGCACCACATCCAGGTAGTTCACCACCATCGGGTGATCGGCGCCGGGGAAGTCGACCTTGCGCGGCTCGATGCCGGTCGCCAGCACAACCTCGTCGAAGTCCTTGAGGTCTGCTGCCTGCACGTGCGTGTCCAGACGCAGCTGGACGCCAGTCGCTTCGATCCGGTGACGGAAATAGCGCAGCGTTTCGTTGAATTCTTCCTTGCCGGGGATACGCCTGGCGACATTGAACTGCCCGCCAATCTCGCTGCTCGCATCGAACAAGGTGACGCGATGCCCGCGCTCGGCCGCCACCGTCGCGCACGCCAGCCCCGCCGGTCCGGCGCCGACCACGGCAATGCGCTTGGGTGTCGTGGTGGGCGTATAGATCAGCTCGGTTTCGTGCACCGCGCGCGGGTTGACCAGGCAGGTAGCCAGTTTGTTTTCGAACACGTGATCCAGGCAGGCCTGGTTGCAGGCGATACACGTATTGATGGTGTGCGACTGCCCGGCGCGGGCCTTGTTGGTCCACTCCGGGTCGGCCAGCAGCGGGCGCGCCAGCGACACCATGTCCGCTGCGCCGTCGGACAGAATGCGTTCTGCCACTTCCGGCATGTTGATGCGGTTGCTCGCCACCACCGGAATGCGCAGGTGCGGTTTGAGCTTGGCGGTAACGCCGGCGAATGCGGCGCGTGGCACCGAGGTGGCGATGGTCGGTACGCGTGCTTCATGCCAACCGATGCCGGAGTTGATGATGGTCGCGCCGGCGGCTTCGATTGCCTGCGCCTGCGCCACGATCTCCTGCCACTGGTTGCCGTCTTCGACCAGGTCCACCAGCGACAACCGGTAGATGATGATGAAGTCCGGCCCGCAGGCTTCACGGATGCGACGCACGATCTCCACCGCAAACCGCATGCGCTTGGCTGCGTCGCCACCCCAGGCATCGGTGCGCTTGTTGGTTCGCGCGGCGGTGAACTCGTTGATCAGATAGCCTTCCGAGCCCATCACCTCGACACCGTCGTAGCCGGCCTCGCGCGCCAGCCGCGCGGCGCGCGCATACGCGGCAATCTGCCGGTCCACCGCCGCTGCCGACAACGCGCGCGGAGTGAACGGGTTGATCGGCGCCTGCAGCTTGGATGGCGCCACCGACAACGGGTGATACGCATAGCGCCCGGCGTGCAGCAACTGCATGCAGATCTTGGCGCCGTGTTCGTGCACCGCGCGGGTGACCTGGCGATGCGGGCGCACTTCCCAGGGCCACGACAGCTTGCCGCCGAACGGCTTGAGCCAACCCACCACGTTTGGCGAGAAGCCGCCGGTGACAATCAGGCCCACTCCGCCTGCGGCGCGTTCGGCGAAATAGGCGGCCAGCCTGGGGAAATCGCGCGCACGATCTTCCAGCCCGGTGTGCATCGAGCCCATCAGGACGCGATTGCGCAATTGGGTGAAACCCAGATCGAGTGGCGTGAACAGGTGCGGGAAGGAGGAGGCGGAAGGGCCGGTGGCGGGCGACATGATATGGATACGCTGGCGTACGGAGTGCGCACGATGCAGGCAAACGGGCGTGGCGGCAAGCCCTGGGTGCCGAATTCCGCTCTGCCGGCCGCGACGCAGCTGCAGGTTGGCCGACGTCACACCGTCCGCTAGGCCAAGACCTGCCTTGCGGAGCGTCTGCCCATGCGGCGGTGGCGCTCGATCACAGCGCTCGTGCAACCCGAAGGCGGGCGCGGGCGCCCTCGGGCTGCATTTCAGTGCCGTGCAAGCAGGCGGCGCGAGCCACCGCGGCTACCACCCGGCCAGCACCAGTTTGCCGATCGTGCTGCCGCCCTCCAGCCGCCGATGCGCTTCGCGCAGGTTGTCGGCATTGATCGGCGACAGCGTCTCGGTGTGCGTCGTGCGCAGCTCACCAGCATCGATCAGGCTCGCAGTACGGTTGAGGATGCGATGCTGCTCCACCATGTCGTCGGTGGCGTAGCGCGACCGCGCAAACATCAGCTCCCAATGGATGCCGATGCACTTGGATTTGTAGGGGTCGCCAATCATCAGCGGGCCGCGTGGCTCGACGATCAGACCGACATGCCCCTGCGGCGCCAGGATCTCGCCCAGCTGCTGCCAGTAGCGGTCGGTGTCGGCCAGATTCAGCGCTGCATCCACGTGCGGCAGACCTAACGCCTGCAACTGCGGCTGCAGCGGCTGGTGATGGTCGATCACCTGCTGCGCGCCCATCTGCCGCACCCATTCGATGCTCTCCGGGCGCGAGGCAGTGGCAATCACCGTGAAGCCGGCATGCCGCGCCAGCTGGATCGCGATCGACCCCACGCCGCCGGCACCGCCGATGATCAGCAGATGCCGGCCGCGATTGCGTGCGCCATCGAACGCGAACGGCATGCGTTGGAACAGAAGCTCCCACGCAGTCAGTGTGGTCAACGGCAGTGCGGCCGCCTGCGCAAAACTCAGTGAGGTGGGCTTGCACCCGGCAATGCGCGCATCCACCAGCTGATACTGCGCGTTGCTTCCCGGCCGGCCGATATCGCCGGCGTAGTACACCTCATCGCCCACGGCAAACGCGGTGACCTCCGGGCCCACTGCTTCAATCACGCCAGCCGCGTCGTATCCCAGGATTTTCGGCTCGGTCAGGGGCTGCGGCTTCGGCGCCCGCAGCTTGGTATCGACCGGATTCACGGAGATCGCTTCGACACGTACCAATAAGTCATACCCCGACGGCGCCGCAGGGACGGGGATGTCGATGTCAAGCAGCGATGCCGGATCGTCGATCGGCAAATAGCGGGTGAGGGCGACGGCTTTCATCGGGGCTCTCCTGATGGGAAGTTCAGGGTGCGTTGTGAAGCGAGTCAGCTGCAACTACCGGCCCCACAATTCAGCTCGCACGGGGCCTTGCGTTCACCAATGTGGTTTTTGACAGGGTCGTGGCCATTGAAAACCAGCAGCCTTGTAACCGTATCCAACAGGCTAGAGTCGGCTGCCGTTCAGATGGGGTGGCCGGTGAAAGTGAGTGCCCGGTCCTTTCCTTCATGAAACTGTATACGTAGTATTGCCTGGGGTTTGCAACCCTGGTGATTGCTTTCACATGTTATATGACCGTTAACGCGATCTTCACTGAGGCCGGCTTAATCTGCGCCCCGATGGCTCTGGATGTGACGAGCATCTTTACCAAGAACAACGCCTCTATCGGTTTATCTCCCAAAGAAGGAGCTGTATAAATGAACAAGAAAATTCTCACTGCCGCGTTGCTCGGCGGTCTGGCAGTTGCCCAGGCTGCGTCCGCGCAGGAGTTCGATGACCGTTGGTACCTGACCGGTAGCGCTGGCTTCAACTTCCAGGACAGCGATCGTCTGACCAATGATGCTCCGTTCGTCACCCTGGGCCTGGGCAAGTTTGTCAGCCCGAACTGGTCGATCGACGGTGAACTGAACTATCAGAACCCGAACTTCGATGCCAACCAGGATCAGAACTGGAGCCAGTACGGCATCTCGTTCGACCTGCGTCGCCACTTCATCCAGGAAGGCCGCGGCTGGAACCCCTACCTGCTGTTCGGTCTGGGCTATCAGCGTTCGGAAGAAGAGTTCGACGCAACCCCGAACCCGGTTTCGCCGGGCCAGCAGAAAGACGGCAACTTTGCCGCCAAGGCTGGTGTCGGTCTGCAGACCACCTTCGACAAGCGCGTCGCCGTGCGTGCTGAACTGGCCTACCGCGCCGACTTCAACGACCAGAGCGTTGCTGCTCCGCAGGAAGACTGGTTCGGCGACGTGCTGGCTTCGGTCGGCGTCGTGATCCCGTTGGGACCGGCTCCGTCGACCGCTCCGCCGCCGGCTCCGGCTCCGGTTGCTCCGAGCTGCGCAGACCTGGATGACGACGGTGACGGCGTCAACAACTGCGACGACAAGTGCCCGGCTTCGCAGCCTGGCCAGACCATCGGTCCGGACGGTTGCCCGGTGCCTGTGTCGATCGACCTGAAGGGCGTGAACTTCGACTTCAACAAGTCGACCCTGCGTCCTGACGCAATGTCGATCCTGAGCGAAGCGACCGAGATCCTGAAGCGTTACCCCGACCTGAAGGTCGAGGTTGCCGGTCACACCGACTCGAAGGGTACCGACGCGTACAACCAGAAGCTGTCCGAGCGTCGTGCGACCACCGTGTACGACTACCTGACCAAGAACGGCGTTGATGCGTCGCGTCTGGTCGGCCCGATCGGCTACGGCGAGAGCCGTCCGATTGCTCCGAACGCCAACCCGGATGGTTCCGACAATCCGGAAGGCCGTGCGAAGAACCGTCGTACCGAGCTGAACGTCCAGAACTAATCGGACCGCTAGCTTGTTCCATACAAAACCCGGCCTTGTGCCGGGTTTTGTCTATGTGCGCTCCGAACATCCCCAAATTCCTTCGCGCACAGGCTGCAATGCTGTCTGTGTTGCCATCCAGGCACGGTTCCGGTTGAAACGGCGTTCATCGCTGCCTACACTCGCCGCGTCGACACCACACTTTTATTGGAAGAACCAACGATGCTGCGTACCGCTTCGGCAGGATTGCTCTGTCTCGCCTTGATTCCCGCCGCCTACGCCGCTCCGAACTGCGCCGGCAGCACGGTGTCCCAGCCGCTGCCGTTGCCCGCCACCGTCATCGCACCGGCCGCCGCCGAGTTCTACACCCGCAGCGTGCAGCTGGGCATGCCCACGGGCGTGCTGGCACAGCCGTACAGCAGCGATCAGTCGGTGGACCGCGTGCTGCTGCGCCTGCGCGTGGAAGGTTGCCAGGATCTGGCCAAGGTCATTCCGCCGGGCGGCACCGTCAATCCGAACGATCCGGCGGCCTACAAGGCCACCACCGCGTTCGACAACACGCCGTGGCGCTTCGACATGAGCCAGAACGGCAAGCGCATGACTGCCGAAGAGTTCGATGCCTGGATGAAGGCGCGCGGCGTGCGTGTGGTCAAGGCGCGTCCGGTTGCGGCACCGGCTCCGGCTGCGCCCGCAGCCGACGCCAAGCCGATCGAAAACAAGTAAGCCGCACGGTCGGGACGGCATGACCCGGCGGCCTCCGCCGGCAACGTCCCGGCATCGCAACCGTGGTTCGGCAGCGCCGACGCGCGTCCCGCGTCCATCGGCGGCAGGACCGGTGACCGCCGCGCCACGCCATGGGCTGGCGCGGGTGTTGTCCAAGCTGGGGGTGTGTTCGCGCACCGAAGCGGCACGCTGGATCGCCGATGGGCGGGTCAGCGTGGACGCGCGGGTGATCCGCGACCCTGAATATCCGATCCGTGCCGACCAGCATGAGGCGATCACGGTCGATGGCCAGCCGTTGGCCGGGCCTGCGCGGGTCTATCTGATGCTCAACAAGCCGCGCGGCGTGGTCACCACCGTGCGCGACGAGCAGGGCAGGGACACGGTGTATCGCTGTTTCGACGGCGCCGGCCTGCCTTGGATTGCGCCGGTGGGGCGGCTGGACAAGGCCAGCGAAGGTCTGCTGCTTTTCAGCAACGACCCGCAATGGGCCGCGGCGGTGACCGACCCGGCGACCGGGCCCGACAAGACCTATCACGTGCAGATCGACTGCCGCCCTGGCGCCGAGCAGCTGGCGCAGTTGCAGGTCGGGGTGATCGATCCCGACCCCGACGGTGATGGCGCGCTGCTGCGTGCCAAGCAGGTGCGTTTGCTGCGCGAGGGCGAGCGCAATGCGTGGCTGGAAATCGTGCTGGACGAAGGCCGTAACCGGCAGATTCGTCGGCTGCTGGCGGCCGTGGACATCGGTGTGCTGCGGCTGGTGCGCGTGGCGATCGGGCCGCTGCCGATGGGCGAGTTGGGCAAAGGCGCCTGGCGGATGCTCAGCGCGGAGGAAGTCCAGGCGCTGACATCGGTTCCCGCCAGCGTGCCAGACGCGCGCTGAGCAGCGCGCTGACGACCTCGATGGCGCGTGCATCGCCGGCGCCATTGGCATCGTGGCGCCGTCCTTTGGCGTGATTGCAGCCGGCACAGGCCAGCGCCAGATTGCGCGCGTCGTTGGGGTCGTCGCCAACCAGCGCGCACAGCGCTGCCGCCGCGCGGCGTCCGAACCAGGCCTGGGGTACCACGTGTTCGAGCGTGGTGTGGCCCAGCGGTTCGCCATCGATACGAATCTGCAGGCGGCGACGGAAATGCAGGCAGCGGGTTTCCCAACTGCCGGCGACCAGCTGCGCCTGGGCATCGGTGTGCGCCGCGAGCAGGAGCCGTTGGCGCAGCACCGTGCGCATGCTCAGGCCTTGATGACGTCGAGTTCGCGGCCGATCTTGATGAAGGCGTCGATGGCCTGATCCAGATGCTCGCGGGTATGCGCGGCACTGATCTGGGTGCGGATACGCGCCTGCCCCTTGGGCACCACCGGAAAGAAGAAGCCGATGGCGTAGATGCCTTCTTCCAGCAGGCGCTCGGCAAACTTCTGTGCCAACGGTGCGTCGTAGAGCATCACCGGGCTGATCGGATGCACGCCGGGCTTGAGGTCGAAGCCGGCGGCGGTCATGCGCTCGCGGAAATAGCGGGTGTTTTCGACCAGTTGCGTGCGCAGGTCGCCGGCCGCTTCCAGCATGTCGAACGCCTTGATGCCGGCGGCTACCACGTGCGGCGGCAACGAGTTGGAGAACAGGTAGGGGCGCGAGCGCTGGCGCAGCAGTTCGATCACCTCGCGCTTTGCGGTGGTGAAACCACCCAGCGCGCCGCCCATCGCCTTGCCCAGGGTGCCGGTGAAGATGTCGATCTGGTCCAGCACGCCCTTGACCTCGGCCGAGCCGCGCCCGGTGGCGCCCAGGAAGCCGGTGGCGTGGCATTCGTCGATATGCACCAGCGCGTTGTATTTGCGCGCCAGCGCAGTGATCTTGTCCAGCGGCGCGATGAAGCCGTCCATCGAGAACACGCCATCGCTGGTGATGAGTTTGGTCTTGCAGCCGGCCGCATCGGCGGCCTGCAGCTGCGCTTCCAGATCGGCCATGTCGCAGTTGGCGTAGCGGAAGCGCTTGGCCTTGCACAGGCGCACGCCGTCGATGATGGAGGCATGGTTGAGCGCGTCGGAAATAATGGCGTCGTGCTCGCCGAGCAGCGGCTCGAACAGGCCACCGTTGGCGTCGAAGCAGGCCGCATAGAGGATGGTGTCTTCGGTGCCGAAGAAATCGGCAATGGTGTGTTCGAGCTGCTTATGCAGATCCTGGGTGCCGCAGATAAAACGCACCGAGGCCATGCCGAAGCCGTGCGTGTCCAGTGCGTCCTTGGCGGCCTGGATGATGTCCGGGTGGTCGGCCAGGCCCAGGTAGTTGTTGGCGCAGAAGTTGAGCACGCTGCGGCCGTCGGCCAGCGTGATCCGCGCCGACTGCGGGCCGGTGATGATGCGCTCGGACTTGAACAGGCCCTGGGACTGGATCGTCTCCAGTTCGGCGGCGTAGTGGGCGGTGAGCGCGGCAGGCGGACGGGTCATGGCGGTCGCTGTGGCAAAGAAAGAAGCGCAATGTTAACGATCACAATGGCATACCACTACGTCATGCAAAATCGGCATAAGCGGCGGCACTGATGTCATTTCACCGCCCGCGTGCCGCTGCGCAGCATGGCATGCTTGCTGTTCAGCTGCGCCCACCGGCCAGGAGATCGTTGTGACACACCCCCGTATCCGTCTTGCTTCCCTTCTTTTCACCCTGCTGGCCCTGGCCGGCCCGGCGGGGGCGCGCGACATCGGGCTGCTCAATGTGAGCTACGACCCTACGCGCGAGTTTTACCGCGACTACAACACGGTGTTTGCGGCGCAGTGGAAGCAGCAGCACCCGCAGGACACGGTCACCGTGGAGACCTCGCATGGTGGCTCAGGCAAGCAGGCACGCGCGGTGATCGACGGGATCGAGGCCGACGTGGTCACGCTGGCGCTGGCGTATGACGTGGATGCCATTGCGCAGAAGGCCAAGCTGATCGATACCGATTGGGAGAAGCGACTGCCCGACAACAGTGCGCCCTACACGTCGACGATTGTGTTCCTGGTGCGCAAGGGCAACCCGAAGAACATCCATGATTGGCCGGACCTGCTGCGCTCGGGCGTGGCGGTGGTGACCCCCAACCCCAAGACCTCCGGTGGCGCGCGCTGGAACTATCTGGCTGCCTGGGCCTACGCCGATCACATCTTCAAGGGCGACCGCGAACGCATCCTGCGCTACATGCAGGCGCTGTTCCGCAACGTGCCGGTGCTGGATACCGGCGCGCGCGGCGCCACGACGACCTTCGTGCAGCGCGGCATCGGCGATGTGCTGCTGGCCTGGGAAAACGAGGCGTTGCTGGCGCGCGAAGAGTTGGGCAAGGACAAGTTCGAGATCGTGGTGCCGAAGTTGTCGATCCTGGCCGAGCCATCGGTGGCGCTGGTCGACAAGAACGTGGACAAGCACGGCACGCGCGATGTGGCCGAGGCCTATCTGCGTTATCTGTACGCGCCGGAAGGCCAGAAGCTGGCCGCCAAGCATTTCTATCGCCCGCGCCACCCCGAATTCGCCGACCCGGCGGACCTTGCCCGTTTTCCGGACATCAAGCTGGTCACCATCCAGCAGGCGTTCGGCTCCTGGGATAAGGCGCAGCAGGAACACTTTGCCGATGGTGGCCTGTTCGACCAGATCCAGGCCAAGAAGTAGGCATGCAGACGTCGGTTGCACGCCCAGCGTCGCCATCGCGCCGACGCGTGATGCCGGGGCTGGGCCTGAGTCTGGGCATCACCCTGACCTGGCTCGGATTGATCGTGCTGATCCCGCTGCTGGGGATCTTCATCAAGACCAGCGGTCTGGGCTGGGAAGGCTTGTGGAAGGTGTGGAGCGAGCCGCGCGTGCTGTCGGCGCTGCGGGTGAGCTTTGGCACGGCCTTCGTAGCGGGCGCCTTCAATGCGGTGATGGGCACCTGGGTGGCGTGGGTGTTCGTGCGTTACAGCTTTCCGGGCAAGCGCTTGTTCGATGCGGTGATCGATCTACCGTTTGCGTTGCCAACTGCGGTGGCCGGCATTGCGCTGACCGCCTTGTATGGTGAAAACGGCTGGGTCGGGCGTTGGCTGGAGGCGATTGGCATCAAGGTGGCCTACACCCAGCTGGGCATCGTGCTGGCGCTGGTATTCGTGGGATTGCCGTTTGTGGTGCGGGTGGTGCAGCCGGTGCTGGCCGAGAGCGAGCGTGAGCTGGAAGCCGCCGCTGCCACGCTGGGCGCCTCGCGCTGGCAGACCGTGTGGCGGGTGGTGCTGCCGGGGCTGTGGCCGGCAGTGCTGACCGGGTTTGCATTGGCCTTCGCGCGTGGGGTGGGCGAGTACGGCTCGGTGATCTTCATCGCCGGCAATCTGCCCAATTCCACCGAGATCGCGCCGCTGCTGATCACCATCCGGCTGGAAGAATTCGACTATGCCGGTGCTACCGCAATTGCAGCGGCAATGCTGTTGCTGTCGTTCGTGATCCTGCTGCTGGTCAACACGCTGCAGGCACGCCTGCTGCGCTATCAACAGAGGCCCGCATGAGCAATGCTGCTTCGTCGCTGCCTTCCATGTTGCAGACCCGCACGATGACCGAGCAGGCGCGCCGCATCACCGACTCGGCCACCAATGAGCCGCGCTGGGTGCAGTGGTTGATGATTCTGGGGGCGCTGGTCTTTCTGCTGGCGTTCCTGCTGCTGCCGCTGGTGCTGGTATTCGCCGAAGCGCTGCGCGGCGGTTGGGACGTGTTTTTGCGCGCGGTGGTCGACCCGGATGCGTTGTCGGCGATCAAGCTGACGCTGCTGGTGACGGCGATCGTGTTGCCGTTGAATCTGATCTTCGGCGTTGCCGCGGCGTGGGCCATCAGCAAACATCAGTTCTGGGGCAAACGCCTGCTGGTCAGCCTGATCGACCTGCCGTTCTCGGTTTCGCCGGTGGTGGCGGGCTTGATCTTCGTGCTGATCTTCGGCCGCAGCGGTTGGGCCTGGCCGTTGATCGATGAAGGTTGGCGGGTGCAGTTGCCGGCCTTGGGCGAGCTGGTGATCCAGCTGCCGCGGATCGTATTCGCGCTGCCGGGCATCGTGCTGGCGACGACCTTCGTCACCTTCCCGTTCATTGCGCGCGAGTTGATGCCGCTGATGGAGCAACAGGGCAGCGACGAAGAACTGGCCGCGCTGAGTCTGGGTGCGAATGGCTGGCAGATGTTTTGGCGCGTGACCTTGCCCAATATCCGCTGGGGCCTGTTGTATGGCGTGTTGCTGTGCGCGGCGCGTGCAATGGGCGAGTTCGGCGCGGTGTCGGTGGTGTCCGGGCATATTCGCGGGCGCACCAATACGCTGCCGCTGCATGTGGAAATTCTTTACAACGAATACGCCTACAGCGCCGCATTTGCGTGCGCGTCGCTGCTGGCCTTGACCGCGCTGCTGACGCTGGCGCTGAAGACGTATCTGGAATGGCGGCACGGCGATTCGCTGGCCGCCAACCACCGCCATTGAGGTGACCATGGGCATCCGCATCCACCGCCTGCGCAAGCAGTTCGAGACCTTCACCGCCTTGGACGACATCACCCTGGATGTGCGTCAGGGCGAGTTGCTGGCCTTGCTCGGCCCCTCCGGGTCGGGCAAGACCACGCTGCTGCGGATCATGGCCGGGCTGGAGCACGCCGATGGCGGGCAAGTGCTGTTCGGCGATGAAGATGCCACGCGTATGAGCGTGCAGTCGCGCCGGGTCGGTTTCGTGTTTCAGCACTACGCATTGTTCAAGCATATGGACGTGTTCGAGAACATCGCCTTCGGGCTGCGGGTGCGCCGCGGCAACGAGCGCTGGGCCGAAGCGCGTATCCGTGCGCGGGTGGAAGAACTGCTGGCGCTGGTGCAATTGCAGGGCCTGGAGCAACGCTATCCCACCCAGCTCTCGGGTGGGCAACGCCAGCGTGTGGCACTGGCGCGTGCGCTGGCGATCGAGCCGCGCGTACTGCTGCTGGACGAGCCATTCGGCGCGCTGGATGCGCAGGTGCGCCGCGATCTGCGGCGCTGGCTGCGCGCGCTGCACGAGCAGACCGGTCTGACCACGGTGTTCGTGACTCATGATCAGGAAGAAGCACTGGAACTGGCCGACCGCGTCGCCATCCTCAACCGTGGCCGCATCGAGCAACTCGACACCCCGGCGATGATCTACGACAAGCCGGCTTCGCCGTTCGTGTATTCGTTCGTGGGTGCGGTGAACCGCATTCCCGGTGTGCTGGCGCAAGGGCAGATCCAGGTGGCAGGCCACGCGTTGCCGGCTGCTAACGCCGCACTGGCCGCCGGCCCGGTCGAGGTGTACGTGCGTCCGGAAGATTTGGTGCCTGACGACGCCGGCTGGCCAGCCACGGTGGCCTGGTCGCAGCGTAGTGGGGCGCGCCTGCGCCTGCGTGCCACGCTGCAGCCGGCAGGCAATGAGGTGGAAGTGGAACTACCGGCCTCGGCAGGAAGCTTCGAGCCCGGCCAGCAGCTGCGACTGTCCGCACGGCACTACGGCGTGTTTCCAGCCTGATGCAGGCAGGCGGGCGACGCCCTGCTTCAGGTTAGGCAGTCGGCAGGAAAGATTCGCAGCGCATGCGTCCTGCTGTGGCTGGTGCGACTTCCCACTCCCCGCCATCAAGATTCGGCCCGATCGGTCGATGAAACAGGCATCTGACTAGCGTATCGGCGACCAGAGATGTGCGCTGGATCGAGCGAGCGCGACTTTTATGTTGCGCTGCAATGACAGTTGGACTAAGAAGTCATTGCAGTCTTCGCTCGCCAACCGACCGCCCATCGTTTCAGGAGATGCCCATGAAGCCTTCCCCGCTCGCTTGTTGTCTGTCGTCGTTGCTGCTGTTGGGTGTGGTGCCGCTTGCACAGGCACAGGACGAAGAGGCGCCCGCGTCGCCGCTCAGCGGCACCTTTGCGGTGACCAGCGATTACCTGTTCCGCGGTATCTCGCAGACCAACGAAGAACCCGCGTTTCAGGCCGGGCTGACCTACAAATTGCCGTACGGGTTCTACGTCGGCACCTGGGCCTCCAATGTCGATTTCGGCGCTGGCGATCCGGATTGGGAAGTGGACGGCTTTGTCGGCTACAACACCGATCTGAGCACCAATTTCAATCTCGACGTGATGGTGAACCGCTACCAGTACCTGGGCGCTGGCGCTTCCAATTACGCCGAGCTGATCACCAAAACCACGTTCCTGAAGACCTACAGCCTGACCGTTGCCTACACCAACGATCTGTACGGCACCGACACCGATGGGTATTACTACGCACTGGACGCCAACTGGGCGTTGCCGCATGACTTCACCGTTGGCGCGCACGCCGGGCACAGCATTTACACCTCGGCGCTGAGCCAGGTGGACCACGACTACAACGACTTCGGCGTGAACGTGGGCAAGACCTTCGGCCCGCTGGGTTTGACCGTGGGCTATTACGACACCAGCGAAGCGGCCGAATTCGGCTTCGGACGGCAAAATTCGCAGAACCATCTGGTGGCGACCGCCACCGTCACCTGGCCGTGAGTGCGATGCGTTAGACGCGTGGCTGGTGCATGCGTGGCGGGCGATGACTGCCACGCGTGATGCAACTGTCTGACACCGAACATGCGACATGCAAAAGGCGCCTTGCGGCGCCTTTTGCGTTGCTCACTGCCGCTCGGTCAGTTCCAGCTCAATACGACCTTGCCGGCCTTGCCTTCTTCCATCAGGTCGAAGCCTTTCTGGAAGTCGTCGATCGGCAGTTGGTGCGTCAGCACTTTCTGCAGCGGGAATCCCGACAGCACCAGCTGGGTCATCTTGTACCAGGTCTCGTACATCTTGCGGCCGTAGATGCCTTGCACGGTGAGGCCCTTGAAGATGATTTTGTCCCAGTCGCAGCCGGCGCCGCGCGGCATGATGCCGAGCATGGCGATCTTGCCGCCGTGGTACATGCAATCGAGCATGTCGTTGAACGCGCGCGGGTTGCCGCTCATTTCCAGGCCGACGTCGAAGCCTTCCATGTGCAGGTCCTTCATCACCTCCTTCAACGAGGTGTTGGACACGTTGACCACGCGCGTGGCGCCCATGTCGGCGGCCAGCTTCAAGCGGAAATCGTTGACGTCGGTGACCACCACGTTGCGCGCACCGATGTGCTTGCAGATGCCGGCGGCAATTATGCCGATCGGTCCGGCGCCGGTGATCAGCACGTCTTCGCCGATGACATCGAACTCCAGCGCGCAATGCGCGGCGTTACCGTACGGGTCGAAGAACGCGGCCAGCTCGGAGGGGATCTGGTCCGGGATCGGCCACAGATTGGACGCCGGCATCACCATGTATTCGGCGAATGCGCCGTTGACGTTGACGCCGATGCCCACCGTGTTGGGGCACAGGTGCGGGCGGCCACCACGGCAGTTGCGGCAGTGACCGCAGACGATGTGGCCCTCGGCCGAGACGCGCTGGCCGACCTGGTAACCGGTGACCGCTGAACCGAGCTCGGCCACACGGCCGACAAACTCATGGCCGATGGTCAGGCCAGGCGTGATGGTGCGCTGGCTCCATTCGTCCCACAGGTAGATATGCAGATCGGTGCCGCAAATGGCGGTCTTTTCCAGCTTGATCAGCACCTCGTTGGGGCCTGGCGTGGGCACGGGAACCTGCTCCATCCAGATGCCTTTGTTCGCTTCGCGCTTGACCAGCGCCTTCATCGTCTGCGCCATCTGGCGGGGCCTGCTGAGTAAAAGTAAGTTGCCGATTATATGCGGGGCGAGGTGGCTGCCATGCGGCGGTGCAAGAACCGGTCTGCAGTGATGTCTGCCGTTTGGATGGGTGGTGGATGGGGTGGGGGCCGCATGCGTGGGGGTTGGCTGACGACTGCTGCCCCCATCCGCCCTGCGGGCACCTTCCCCCGCTGGCGGGGGAAGGGTGGGGATGCCAGAGAAGCAGAGCACGTCGAGAAGCCGAATACGTCGACAAGGCCAGAAGGCCCGCAGGCGAGAGGGCCAGGAGGCCAGGAGGCCAGAAGGCGAGAGGGCGAGAGGGCGAGAGGGCGAGAGGGCGAGAGGGCGAGAGGGCGAGAGGGCGAGAAGGCGAGAGGGCGAGAGGGCGAGAGGGCGAGAGGGCGAGAAGGCGAGAAGGCGAGAAGGATTGGGTCGGGATAGGCAGTGGCGGATCGGCGCAAGACGCCAGGCGATCGTCCGCATCCCTTCTCCCGCGTGCGGGAGAAGGTGGCGCGCAGCGCCGGATGAGGGCCGCCTCAGGCACCGAGGCAGTCAGCCACACAATCGCGTCGCCATGCGCCCTCGCTTGGCGCCCGTCTTCTCACCCCAACCTCTTCCCCAGCGGAAGAACGGCGATTGCAGGGCTGCTCAGAACTTCACGTCCAGACTCATGAAGTACTGGCGCGGTGCGCCGACCACCATGGTCTGGTTGTAGCCATCCGGATCGGAAGCGACGTAGCCGTTGGTGCCGGTGCTGGCGAAGTAGCGCTTGTCGGTGAGGTTGGTGATGTTGAGCGCCAGCGCGATATCCGCCACGCCGCCGACGCGACCGAAGTCGTAGCGCGCACCGGCGTTGAACAGCCAGTACGAGGGCACCTGCGAATCGTTGAGAAAGGTGATGTAGCGCTTGTCGACGTACTTGCCGTCCAGATCCAGGCGCAGGTTGCCCAGCTGGTAGCTGGCGCTGGAAGAGAACATCAGCGCCGGGATGCCAACCACGTCCTTGCCCGAGGTCGCGACCACACCGTTGTTGAGGTAATCGTCCTGATAGCGCGAGCGATTCCACGATAGCGAGTTCAACCAGCTCAGGCCGTCGGTCGGGCGCCACATTACCGCCAGATCCGCACCGGCACTATGCACCGCGCCGACATTGCTCAGGATCGAGGCGCAGGTCTGCACCGCGCTGCACGGTGAGGTGGTCAACAGACGGTTGGAGAACTTGGTGAAGTAGGCATCGGCCGAGAGCTGGAATTGCTCGTCCTGCATGCGGTAGCCCATCTGCACGGTTTGCGACTCTTCCGGCTCCAGCGTGGAGCGGCTGCGATCGAACGCGGCCTGCGAGGTGGCGAACGGGGTGAACCCGAAGGCGGCGATGTTCTTGCTGTAGGACGCGTAGATGTCCTGCCGTTCGTCGAGTTTGTAGTTCACGCCGACTTGCGGCAGAAAGCTGTCTTCGGCACGAATGCGGCCTTGTGCCAGTGATGTGGTGGGCACCAGCGATTGCGCGCGCGTGGTGGTGTTGAGCGCCTTTGCGCCGTAGTTCAACGTCAGGCGATCATCGAGCAGGCGCACGGTGTCCTGCACGTAGAGCATGCGGGTCTGGGTGGTGTAGCGCTGTAGAAAGTCGCGGCGGAACGGGGTCTGCGCTTCGTACACGTTGTACAGCGAGGTGTAGCCCTCGTTGCCGAGCGCGAAGTAGTTGCGGCCCTGCGTGGTGCGCGCATTCTCGGCCCACACGCCGGCTTCCAGATCGTGAGTGCCCCACGACCACTTCACCGCGCTGGTACCGCCGAAACGGTCCAGGCCATAGTCGGTGGTGCGCATCGACACCGGAATCTGCGCCGAGGTGACGACATACGGCGTGACCCACTGTCCTTCGCCGCGATTGGCGTGGTAGTAGCCGGTGGCATCCAACGTGACACCGCCGAACACGAACGTGCCCGACAGGCCGGCAAGATTGTCGCGGCGCAGGCCGCCGCCGGCGTAGTAACTGGCATCGAGCCAGCTGTAATCGCTGGGCAATCCGGCCAGCGATTGCGGGTAACCGTTGGCCACGCCGCTGGTGGCGCCTGTGCTCTGGTAGGCGCGCGCCATCTGCACGGCGGTGGCCCAATCCGGTTGCAGGTAGTCGTAGTCCCAGCCCAGTGCGCGCTGGCTGGTCAACGACAGATCCATGTAGTCGTATTCCTTGCGCCGCGAGGTATCCAGGAACAGGCTCAGACGATTGCCGTCGCCCCACTGGTACACGGTCTTGAGGTTGGCCTGTTCGGATTGCTGATCGCCGAAGCCTTTCCACTTGTCGGTAGTGGCATTGGCGTAGGACAGATACGCCGACAAGCCATCGCGATCGCCGGTATCGGCACGCACGAAGGTGCGTCGCGTGGCATCGCTGCCCACCGTCTGCACCAGCCGCGCGCCGGGCATGGTCTGCGGATCGGCGGAGTAGAACTGCATGGTGCCGCCAAGGTTGGTGTTGGACGCGGTGCCGAGTGCGCCGGCACCTTGTGCGATCTCTACCGAGCCGAGGTTTTCGGAAATGATGGCGCGGGTGATGTGCAGGCCGTTGGTGACGCCGTAGCTCATGTTGCCCAGCGGAATGCCGTCGAGCGTGTAGCCCAGGCGGCTTTGGTCGAAGCCATGCAGGGTGACTTGGGTGGACCACTCGTAGGTGCCGAACGGATCGGCGGACTGGAACTGCACGCCGGGCAGTTTTTCCACTGCCTTGAAGGCGCTGCTGCCTGGCGTCAGCTGCTCGATATCCTGCCGGCTGATGCGCTGCACTTGCCGCGTACTGCCTTGCGAGACCACGTTGATTGCATCCAGCTGAGTCGCGTTGCCGGCCGCATCGGCGGACGTGACCGGTGCGTCCGCCACGCTGGCAGCGATCGGATCGGTGGCGTGCGCAATGACGGGAAGCAGCGCGGCGAGGGCGAGTGCCAGTGGCGTGACATGGAAACGACGGGCGGGAGTCATGGGGGAGTCCTGTTCGAGCACGGCTGAGGGCGGACGCACGGTGCAAGACCGGCGTTTCGCGACGCAGGGTGTCAATGGCTCATGAAACATTGATGACGGTGGCTGTCGCAAAACTGTCGCGTGCGCACGCTATACGTCTGCTGTGCGGCCGCAGTGCGCGCTGCACGTCACCGACTTTTGCAGGGTTTTTCGTCATGACGTCCTCTTCTTCGCGCCGCGATTTCCTCAAGCGTGTTGCTGCGCTCACCGCCGCCGGGGCATTGCCGTCGTCGATCGGTCGCGCGCTGGCACTGCCAGCCAATGCACGGACCGGCACGCTGCGCGATATCGAACATGTGGTGATCCTGATGCAGGAGAATCGCTCGTTCGATCATTACTTCGGCACGCTGCGCGGTGTGCGCGGGTTCGGCGATCCGCATACGCTGCAGTTGCGCGATGGTCAGCCGGTATGGAGTCAGCCGGCGGCCGATGGGCGCCGACTGCTGCCGTTTGCCTTCGATGCGCAAACCACGAGCGCGCCGCTGATCAAAAGCCTGGATCATTCGTGGAAAGCCGGCCACGGGCAGGACCCGGCGCGCTGGGCCGAATACGACGCGTGGGTGCCCTACAAGGGCGAGTTGACGATGGGCTACTTCCAACGTCACGACATTCCGTACTACCACGCGCTCGCCGACGCGTTCACCATCTGCGATGGCTATTTCTGCTCGATGCACGGGCCGACCAATCCCAATCGCATGTATCTGTTCACCGGCACCAGCGGCCTGAGTGTGGGCGATACCCGCGCGCAGGTGGCCGACAACGCCGATGACGGCAACTGGACCGCCGACATGGCGCGCGACAAACCGGGTTACGCGGCGATGGGTTGGACGACCTATGCGCAGCGCTTGCAGGCGGCCGGCATCGATTGGCGCGTGTATCAGGAATACGACAATTTCGGCTGCAACTCGTTGGCGTATTTTGCGCACTACCGCGGGCTGGATACAGCCGACGAACGTTATCGCCGCGCGCGTGCCTGTGTGCCTGGATCCACCGCAGACAATGCAGCCAGCACGCAGGCCGACCACCTGATTTCCGCGATCGCCGCCGACGTGCAGGGCAATCGCTTGCCGCAGGTGTCGTGGATCATTCCGCCGACTGCATATTGCGAACATCCGGAAGCGCCGCCGGCTTACGGCGAATCGCTGGTGGCGCGGTTGATCGATGCGCTGACCTCCAATCCGCAGGTCTGGGCGAAAACAGCCTTGATCATCAATTACGACGAGAAC
Organism: Xanthomonas sp. WHRI 8932A; assembly: GCF_035012785.1. Classification (NCBI taxonomy): domain Bacteria; kingdom Pseudomonadati; phylum Pseudomonadota; class Gammaproteobacteria; order Lysobacterales; family Lysobacteraceae; genus Xanthomonas; species Xanthomonas sp. WHRI 8932A. The sequence goes on along the minus strand of NZ_JAYGQQ010000004.1, from coordinate 150,459 downwards.
GACGGCTTTTTCGACCATGTGCCGGCGCCATTGCCAGCGCTGGTCGCGCGCATGGGCCGCAGCAATGTCGATGTACGCAGCGAGGCCTACAACGGCGTGCCAGTGGGTCTGGGGATCCGCGTGCCGATGCTGGTGATTTCGCCGTGGACGCGTGGCGGCTGGGTCAATTCGCAGGTGTTCGATCACACCTCGGTGCTGCGGTTGCTGGAGCGTCGCTTCGGTGTGGCCGAGCCGAATATCAGCCCGTGGCGTCGCGCGGTCAGTGGCGATCTCACCAGCGTGTTCGATTTCCGCAAGCCGGACGATTCGGCGCTAAGCGCATTGCCGTCCATCGGCGACTACCGCGCACGCACGGCGGCGCTACGCAACAAACCATTGCCGGTGCCGCCGACCAACGCCGTCATGCCGCGACAGGAGCCCGGCCAACGCCCGGCGCGCGCGTTGCCGTATGCCGTACAGGTGCACGCACGCGTGCAGGACGATGGCGCGCTGCAGTTGCAGTTCGTCAACACCGGGACGGCTGCGGCGGCATTCAACGTCTACACCAGCGCGTCCACTGGCGGGCCGTGGTACTACACGGTATTACCTGGCACCCGGCTCGATGACGTGCCGATGGACGCCGCGCACGACGGCGCATATGCGCTGCGCGTGCACGGGCCGAATGGATTTCTGCGCGAATTTGCCGGCGATCTGGCGACCACGCCGCAACCAGCGGCATCACCGTGGCTCGAAGCGCGCCAGGACGGCGGCACGCTGATCCTGGAGATCGGTAACGCCGGGCAACAGCCTTGTACGCTGCAACTGCGCGCGCTGGACTACGCAGATCCGAGCCCCCGCGCGCTGCAACTTTCTGCAGGTCAGCGCCAGATCCTGCAGTTGCCGCTCGCCGCAAGCGACCACTGGTACGACGTGGTCGTCGAGCAACCGGGCGGCGCGTTCCGGCGGCGTCTGGCCGGCCATCTGGAAACCGGCAAGCCCAGTCGCAGCGATCCGGCGTTCGGTCGCGTCTGAGTGCGCCTCACGGGGTGGCGGATATTGGCCCGGAACAGCGCCCTGCCGTATCGGGACGCGTACTGCGTGCAAGGGCTGCAGGTCCAGCGTGGCGGTGCTGTTCGCTGCATCGCGCGCGTGACACCGGCACACAGCGGCCGATCTCCAGGTTGAACGCACCGGCACCGCTGCCGGCCTCGACAACTTCGCCAGGATCCGAGGATCGGAAGCGCACAGCCTCAGCTTGGAGGGTCTAGAGGCTCAGATAGGGTGCGTAACGGCCGCGCGGCGGTCAGCAGGGAACAGGGCGTGCGCTGAAGCGCAGAGGGAAGGGGCGGGGAGCGGTTATGATGCGGTCCGGTTTCGCCGCGGCGTGCCGGCCCCTCCCCCAAGGAACTCTCAGCGCATGCGCATCCTGCTTGCTCGTCACGGCGAGACGCCGTGGAACGCCGAAGGCCGTTACCAGGGCCAGATCGATATTCCGCTGTCGCCGGTTGGCGAAGGCCAGGCATGTGCGTTGGGCGAGCGGCTGCAGGCGCTGCAGATCACCCGTGCGGTCGCCTCGCCGCTGTCGCGCGCGCAGGCCACTGCAAAGGCTGCATTGGGTGCATCGCGCGAAAGCCTGCTGCAGACCGATCCAGACCTGCAGGAAATTGCCCATGGGGAGTGGGAAGGCCTGCTGGCCAGCGAGATCAACGACAAGGACCCCGCGCGCCTGCGCGCCTGGCGCGAAGAGCCGGACACCGTGCTGATGCCGGGCGGCGAATCGCTGCGTCAGGTGCTGGACCGCAGCTGGCGCGGACTGACGCGCGCGGCCGATGGCCTGGGCGCCGACGACACCTTGCTGGTGGTCGCGCACGACGCGGTCAACCGCGTGATCCTGTGCAAGATCCTCGGCCTGCCGCTGTCCAAGCTGTGGAGCTTCCGCCAGGCCCCGACCACGCTCAACCTGCTCGAAGGCGACGACGTCGATCACCTGGAAGTGGTGCGCCTCAACGACTGCGCGCACCACACCCCGTTCTTTGGGGAAGCCAAGCATCGGGCGTTGTAGCAATCACGTGGCAGGTATGGTGCACAAAGTGGCTGTATCCACGTTTGCCGGGTTTGCAATGAATGCATAGACCACATCTTCTGCGTGCGGGATCCTTGTTTTTAACGCCAGTGGCGTTGCTCTTTTTTGCTAATTCCTTCAGATTCCTTCCGCCGTCCAACGCTTCGATCGATCTTACTCTTGTGGTGTTCAGTCTCACCGCGATGGCCCTGTTCGGCACGCTGTGCTGGGCCAATGCAACTGGTAGGCTCGAACGTCAGTTGCAGCGAATAGGTGTTGAACGCTGTGTCTTTCGTTGGCTGATGTCGACGATGGTGGTCGGGCTGGTTGCATGGGCGCTGGTCGTCAGGATTGTGCCTTGGGTATGGACTGAGGCGTTCGGCAACACGTATTCAGAGCAAGTGCTCATACATTCGGCGCCGAAAAGCCTGATGTGCCCTTACGCACTCAGGATTTCCCCATTGCCTCATGGGACACCTGTGCGGCTTTGCATTCGCGAGCACGAAATGATGAGCTTCCCGAATGGTGCGGTGAGTGCGGTCATCCAAGGGAAGCGCTCCTCGCTGGGTTCCACAGTGCATGACTACTATCCCGCCGCACCGCAGGCAGCGGTACCTTAGCCATTGTGGTGTGCTGTATGCGCCCGTGCCACATTCATTGACCTCTTTGTTTTTCTAGGATGGATGAGATATCACTGCCCCGCTTGCCTATGTGCGGTCCAACGAAAATTTCAAGGGTTGTGCAGTGAAGTGAAAGCTGTTTGCTTGGATGAAGGCAGCTTCCGTATTCCTCCTGTTGGGCCTGATCTTGCTCGGCGCATTTGCCGATTCCATACCGGCGCGAGTTTATGCAAGCACGCTATTGGAGATGACCATTCCTGATTGTCGGAATCGTGCTACCAGTGCTGCGACGTAAATACAGTCGTCGTCTTGGTCGACCAGCGGACATGGAAGGCCAGGGATGCGTCTTTGTATGTATTCATGCTCTTCGGGACACAGATGATGCTGGGTTTTCTGTCCAGGCTGTTGCGCAAAAACAGTGCCTTGGTCGCTGACTTTCGCCATCGGTGGTGGGTTTGAAGAACCGTACGTTATGCAGAGCTGCTATCAATCGAGCAGACACTTTTGCGGGTATCGGTTGCGTGGCGGACCAATGGAGTATGCGTTTCCAAGTTACCTCTGCATCAGCGAAAGCCTGTACCGCCGCTATCCCGAGCAACAGATTGCAGTGACATTGAAAGGCCAGCGCTCGATGTTCGGCTAACGTATCGATGAGATTTACGGGGCGCAGTAAGGGGTATCGTCGCCCAGCTGTCTCCGCTCTGGGACGTAAGTCTCTTATCCCTGTATACCTTCGCCGGTTGCCGCGGCACACAGCAGGTGTCAACGCTTGCGATTTACGCTGGAGCGGGCTTGCCTTCATTGGTCCAAAACTCCATCAACCGGGATAATGTCTGCCGTCCGCACGACATCAGGTAACCCCGTGACCACTCCCACCACACTCACCGACTGGCTCGCCTACATTGAGCAGCAACACCCCAGCAGCATTGCGATGGGGCTGGAGCGCGTGCGCGAGGTGGCTGCGCGGCTGCAGATCGAGGCGCCGGCCAAGCATGTCATCGTTGTGGGCGGCACCAACGGCAAGGGCTCGACGGTGGCTTTTGTCGAGGCGATCGGCCGCGCCGCTGCGTGGAAGGTGGGGGCGTACACGTCGCCGCATCTGCTGCGTTACAACGAGCGTGTGCGCATCGATGGTGTCGATGCGAGCGATGCCGCGCTGGTCGCCGCATTTGCGGCAGTGGAGGCTGCGCGTGGCACGACGCCGCTGACCTATTTCGAGTACGGCACGCTGGCGGCGCTGTGGTTGTTTCAGCGGTCCGAACTTGACCTGGCGGTGCTGGAAATCGGCCTGGGTGGGCGCCTGGATGCGGTCAACCTCATCGATTCAGATGTGGCAGTAATCACCACCGTGGATATCGACCACACCGACTGGCTAGGCGAGGACCGCGAGGCGATCGGCGCCGAGAAGGCGGGCATCATCCGCGCGTGGAAGCCGGTGGTGCTGGGCGAGATCGACCCGCCCTCCAGCGTGCTGCGCCGCGCCTACCAACTTGGTGCCAACGCGATCCGCGCCGGCAGCGATTATTTCTTCGAGCCGATCGACGCCCAGCATTGGCGCTGGCGCGATGTGGCGGTGCACCTGGAGCTGCCGATGCCGGCATTGCAGGCCCCGGTGCAACTGGCCAACGCTGCCGCCGCCATCGCTGCGCTGCAGGCCTTGCCGGTCGAGCTGCCGCAAACAGCATGGGCGCAGGGCATCGCCGATGCCCAGGTGGCGGGGCGCCTGCAGCGCAGCGACGTCGCCGGCGTGGAAGTGTTGCTGGATGTTGGGCATAACCCGCAGGCTGCGCGCGCGCTGGCGCAGGCGCTCGGCGCGCAGCCGATTGCCGGCAGCACGCATGCGATCTACGCGGCGCTGGCAGACAAGGACGTCTCGGCGGTGGTGGAGGCGGTGGCCGCGCAGATCGATCATTGGGCATTGGCCGGCTTGGAAGGTGCGCGTGGTCAGTCTGCACAGGCTCTGCAGCAGCGCCTGCAAGGCACGGTTGCTGCGCAGGCGCCATGCCATGACACCGTCGCCGGCGCCGTGCATGCGGTGCTCGCCATGGCCAACCCGGGCGACCGCGTGCTGGTGTTTGGCTCGTTTCATACCGTTGCCGACGCGCTGAACGCACTTCGTTCAGCCCACTAGGGTCGGCGAGGTGGCGCCGGCCTTATAATCGCCGCGGCACCCCGCCACGCCTGTAGCTCTTTTTACTGTGGACACTGCTCTGAAACAGCGACTGATTGGCGCCATCGTTCTGGTGGCGCTTGCCGTGATCTTCCTGCCGATGCTGGTCAAGGGCCCCGCGCCGTCCAGCGGTGTCGCCGATGTGCCGCTGGAGGCGCCTGCCGCGCCCGGCAATGGCGAGTTCGAAACCCGCGAATTGCCGCTGGTCACCCCTGGCAATGCGCCGGCGGGTGGTGCGCTGGGCATGGCTGGTGCCCCCAGCGCTCCGGCGGCGGTGCAGGACAACCCGGACGCAGCCGACCTGGCGAACCCCAGCAGCGCGCCGTCTGCTCCGGATGTGGCGGCCGGCAACTACGCGGTGAATTTTGGTGCGTATGCCACCAGCGCCGATGCCGATGCGGTGATCGCGCGGCTCAAGCAGGCGCAATTGCCCGGCTTCAGCGAGAAGACCCAGATCAATGGCCGCCCTGCCTGGCGCGTGCGCGTGGGGCCGTATGCCGATCAGGCCCAGGCCGAATCGGCCAGGCTGCAGGCAGTCAAGGTGCGCGGCGACGTCAATGCGCAGGTGGTGACGTTGGACGCCAATGCCGCCGCACCGGCGCCGGTTGCGACGCCAACGCCCGCGTCGGCCGCAAAACCCAGCAGCAGCGTGGCCGCTGCCAGCGCGCCTGCTGCGCCCAAGACCGAAAGCCTGCCGCCGGAACCGGCCAAGCCGGTCGCTGCCGCTCCCAAGCCGACCGAAGCGCCCAAACCTGCGCCCAAGCCGGAAGTCGCCAAGGTAGAACCGACCAAGCCCGAGCCTGCGAAGCCCGTTGCCGCCGCACCCACTGTGCCGGCGGCCCCTGCCGCGAGCGGCGTCGGGTTTGCCGTGCAGCTCGGCGCGTTCGGCCGCGCCGAAGACGCCAATGCCCTGCGCGACCGCGTGCGCGCTGCCGGCTTCAGTGCCTTTGTCGAACAGGTCCGTACCGACAAGGGCGCGCTCAACCGCGTGCGCGTCGGCCCGGTCGCCAACCGTGGCGATGCCGAGCAGTTGCGTGCGCAGGTCGCGGCCAAGGTCGGCATTTCCGGCATGGTGCGTCCGCATCCTTGAGATGAGCGCAACGCGTCGCGCCGCCGCCAGGCGAGCGCGGCAGCGGTGCGAATCGGTGGGAGCCACGCGTCCCGTCCACGTGTTGTAGGCACCGCAGTGGTGGATGATCAGCGCTGGCATCTTTCGGCCATACCCGCAATTTCGACAGCCTCACGCCCACGGAGGGGAAGGCAATGATCAGCAAGCCACGTTGGACCGGCCCATGCGCCGCGCGGAGACCTCGCCAATGATCGACATGGTGCTGGGCGTCATCATTCTGGTGTCGGCGCTGTTGGGCTTGCTACGCGGCTTTGTCGCCATCGTGGTCGGCACCTTGTCGTGGTTGCTGGCGGGCTGGGCCACATTTCTGTTTGGCGGCGCGGCGGCGCGTTGGCTGGCCGATGGCAAGCATCCGTCGGCCACTGAGTCGTTTGGTGGCTACGCCATGGTGTTTGTCGGTGTGCTGATCAGCGTGGCGGTGATCGGCATGGTCATTCGCGCCGGCGTGGATGCGGTCAAACTCGGCGGGACCGACCGCATGCTCGGATTCGGTCTGGGCGTGGTGCGTGGCGGGTTTCTGGCCAGCGTGTTGGTGCTGCTGATGGGGTTTACGCCGTTGCCGCGTGAGCCGGCGTGGCGGCAATCGGTGCTGTTGCCGATCCTGCAGCCCGGCGCCGGCTGGATGCGAGCGCAACTGCCGGCCTGGCGCATGCCATCGATGGACATGCCATCCATGGAACTCGGCAACTTGCCCACGGAGTTGGGGAAGTTGCCCTCGACAGGCGATAATACCGACCTGGGCAAAATGCTGTCCGGGTCCGGCTTGAGCGACACCGTGTCGCGGGCGCTCGGTAAACCTGGCAAACCCGGCAATGCCGCCAGCGACGGACGCGATCCGGCGCAGGCGATGCCGGCCAATATCGATCCGGCGCAGGTTCGCGGCGGAGAAAGCGACCCGGCTCGGGTCGAATCCCAAGGCCAGGCACGGCCACCTTCACAGTAACGGCGCAAGCCGCAGCGGAGAACGCGCACCATGTGTGGCATCGTCGGTATTGTCGGCAACCAAAACGTCGCCGGGCAACTTTATGACGGCCTGACCGTCCTGCAGCATCGTGGGCAGGACGCCGCAGGCATCGCCACCGCCGACGGCACGCGCTTGCGCGTGCAAAAAGCCAATGGCCTGGTGCGCGATGTCTTTGACGAAAAGAAGATGGCGGTGCTGGAAGGCCGCGTCGGCATCGCGCATTGCCGCTACCCGACCGCAGGCTCGGAAGGCATGGACGAGGCGCAGCCGTTCTACGTCAATTCGCCCTACGGCATCGCGCTGGCGCACAACGGCAACCTGATTAACACCGAGGCCTTGCGCCAGCAGGTGTTTGAAGCCGACCGCCGCAACATCAACACCGATTCGGACAGCGAAGTGCTGCTGAACGTGTTTGCCTACGAGCTGGACGCACAGCGCATGCTGACCCCCGAGGCGGCGATCCGCGCGGTGGCCGGCGTGCACCGTCGTTGCAAGGGTGGCTACGCGGTAGTGAGCGTGGTGCTGGGTCTGGGCCTGGTGGCGTTCCGCGACCCGCACGGCATCCGTCCGCTGGTGCTGGGCAAGCGCGAGCACGCCGAAGGTACCGAATACATCGTGTCCTCCGAATCGGCCGCGTTGGACATCCTCGGCTACCAGCGCGTGCGCGACGTGCGTCCCGGCGAGGCGATGGTGATCACCGCGCGCGGCGAGCTGTTCTCGGAAGTCTGCGCAGCCCCGACCATCAATGCGCCGTGCATCTTCGAGTACGTGTACTTCGCGCGTCCCGATTCGATGATCGACAACATCTCGGTGCACAAGGCGCGCATGCGCATGGGCCTGAAGCTGGGCGAAAAGATCCTGCGCCTGCGCCCGGATCACGACATCGACACCATCATTCCGATCCCGGACACCTCGCGCGATGTGGCGCTGGAAATGTCCAACGTGCTCGGCGTGAAGTACCGCGAAGGCTTCGTCAAGAATCGCTACGTGGGCCGGACCTTCATCATGCCGGGGCAGGGCGAACGGCAGAAATCGGTGCGTCGCAAGCTCAACCCGATCCACCTGGAATTCCGCAACCGCGTGGTGCTGCTGGTGGACGATTCCATCGTGCGCGGCACCACCAGCCGGCAGATCGTGCAGATGGCGCGCGATGCTGGTGCGCGCAAGGTGTATCTGGCCTCGGCCGCGCCGCCGGTGCGTTACCCCAATATCTACGGCATCGACATGCCGGCCGCCGAAGAACTCATCGCGCATGGCCGCAGCGAGCTGGAAATCCAGGAATTTCTCGGCTGCGACTGGCTGATCTACCAGGACCTGGAAGATCTGGAAGTGGCGGTGCGCGAAGGCAACCCGGACATCAAGCAGTTCGATTCCTCGTGCTTTAACGGCGAGTACATCACTGGCATCGAGCCGGGCTATTTCGAACGCATCCAGCAACTGCGCTCGGACGATGCCAAGAAGCGTCGCCGCGCCTGAGTTGTCACGGCGCTGCGGCCTGTTGGCCGTGGTCGCTGCCGGGGTGGCAGCGCTGCTGGCAGGCTGCGCCGCCGATGACGCTGCGGCGATCCGCACGCTGGACGACCCGCGTTTGCGCAACGGGCAGGTGCCTGTTGCGCTGAGCACCACCTTGGACATGCAATTGGATTGGCAGCAACAGGCCGCGCTGGACCCCGCATTCGCCACGCCTGCCGGCGCGCAGCGGCTGGATCTAGCCGGCGCCACGCGCGTGGGCGAGTCACTTGTTGTCGTGCGCCTGCGCGCAGCGGCAGCCGCAGGCGCGCCGCCAGCGGGTTTGGCGGAATGGACGTACGCGGTGGATTGCCGCAGCGACCAGGCGCGCTTGCTCGGGGCAGGAATCGGTGTTGGTGCGGGTGGCCCGGGCGCGCTGCCGTCATCGGTGCCAGCGCCTGCGCAGGCCGATCGCGCGCGGTTGTTCGCGCTGGTGTGTGCCAAACGTACGGCCTGCGAGTTGCGGATCAAGGCAAACGCCTGCGAGCGGGTACGTGCCGCATCGCTCGCGGCACTGGGTCAGCAACAGGTGCGGCAGGCGCCGTGATCACCGGTCTGTTCGACGCCGCACGCGCCTGCCTGGATGCTGCCGATCCGCTGCAAAAAGTCGCGTTGACGCAACAGTACGCGGCCGCATTTCGCGATGGCGAGCTGCGGTTGAATGCGGCCGCGCCAGCACCTGCGCCGATCTGCATGCCGGGCCGACCGGCCACACCGGTGCTGGTGCATCCGCGCGAGTTGCCGCGGCGTGGACTGGGGACGGTGGAAGGACGCGCGGCCTTCATCCATGCGATTGCGCATATCGAACTCAATGCGATCGACCTGGCCTGGGATGCGGTGTATCGCTTCCGCGGCCTGCCCGATGCGTTCTATGCCGACTGGGTGGCGGTGGCCGACGACGAATCCCGCCACTTCATGCTGCTGCGCGCGCGCCTGCAAGCGCATGGACACGACTACGGCGACTTTGCCGCGCACAACGGCTTGTGGGAAATGTGCGAGAAAACCGCGCATGACGGTCTGGCGCGCATGGCGCTGGTGCCGCGGGTGCTGGAAGCGCGCGGCCTGGACGTGACACCAGCGATGATCGTCAAATTGCGCTCGCTCGGTGATGCCGCCACGGCCGAGGTGCTGGAGACCATCCTGCGCGAGGAAGTGGCGCACGTCGCTGCCGGCTCGCGCTGGTACCGCTGGTATTGCGCGCAGGCCGGTATCGAACCACGGGCGCGCTTCAAGGCGTTGCTGCGCGAATACGCCGGCGGCTACCTGCATGGCCCGTTCAATCTGCAGGCACGGCTGCTTGCCGGTTTCGACGAAGACGAGCTGGCGGACCTGGTGGAGCAGGCCGGCTGAGTAAGTGGGTTGTGATGCGCATGTCATGCAGCGGTACACGCATGTTGCGTCGGGCACGGGCCGCAGAGTGGTTGACGTGCGCTTGGCTCCATCCGAGCTGCGCTGGTCGATTTCGCAATGCCCTCACCAATCGGAAGACATGCCGTGAATCCCATCGCTGCCGCCTCTGGAGCCCGTAAGCGCTGAAAACACCGCATCAGAGCCTTGTTTGATAGCTCGATTGAAAACCAGACACACCGACCATCACGACGGGTCCTTGCCCGCTCACCGTCGCGGGACCTTACGCGGCATGGATGCCGCGTAAGAGCCTCCAGGGACGGATTCACGGCGTGTCCCGCGATGGTGGGCGGGCAAGGGCCCTGCAGATAAAGTGCAGATCAAGCGCTCCGCAACCGACCCAGTCAAAGCACCCAAGCTTTCCAAGAAACCGAGAACCCCCTCGCTGTTAGAGCGGCTGACAAAACGCCGCGAGCGAGAGGTCGATGGCTGCAGAAGGCGCACCCAGAACCGGCATCCCGCATGTCCACCTGATGCAGGCCCAGCCGAACAACACCGACACCCGGCTGATCGACGCGTAGTGGTGTGCTACCGGCTCCCAGTCTGTCGATGCACCTGCGTGAACCGGCTGACCCTCGCCGCCGCGATATCCACGATGCGGCACAACGCACGCACATCGCCGACACCCCGGGCGACCGGAACTGTGCGCTACGTCGTTGCGCATGCGCGCCGGAATCGCATCCAGTCATCGGCAAGCATCACAGAAATGTAATTTTCTTTTGCAACAACTTGCATTCGGTACATTCCGGCGCGCCCTAATGACGTCCCGGGGACAGGGGCCCGGTGTTTCGCACCCGTTGCTTCCATGTCTTAGGAGAGAGAGACGATGAAGTCGAAGTCGATGTGCACCACAGTGGGTCTGATCGCCATGTGCCTGGCCGGATCGGCTGCCGCTGCCGGCAAGCCGCTGTATCAAACCGGCCCGGCACTCAGCCGCGGCGCCGCAGCAACCGCTACCGCAGAACCCTCGTTGCAACGCCTGTTGAGCGCCCCGTCCACCACCAACGCACAGGTGGTGCAGCTCGACGCCGGTGCAGTGGTTGCCGGTGAAAAACTGCTGGAACTGCAGCTGGATGGCCAGACCATCACCGCCACGCAGGCCAAGGTGGATGCGTTGGAAGGCGGCGATAGCGTGTGGTACGGCAACCTCGGCCCGCGTGCCGGCACCCGAGCACGCACCCTGTCGGGCGTGGATCCGCTGAACTCGGCCATCCTGGTGCGTAGCGGCGACACCGTCACCGGCACCATTCGCTACGCCGGCAAGCTGTATCGCCTGCGTCCGCTGGCCGATGGCCGCCACGTGCTGGTGCAGGTCGACGAGCAGCGCATGCCGCAGGAACATCCGGCCGAATACAGCCTGCTGCCCAAGTTCGACATGCCTGGCGATGGGCGCGTGACCGCGGCGGCGGCCTCATCCGGCAGCCCGGCCACCATCCGCGTGCTGGTCGTGGCCACCAACAAGGCAGTGACGGCATACGGCGGCAACATGCAGTCGCTGGTGCAACTGGCGGTGGCCGAAGCCAACCAGGGCTACATCAACAGCAATGTCGGCATCACCTTGCAGCTGGCCCGCTATGAGACCACCAGCTACACCGAAACCGGCAACTTCACCACCGACCTGCAGCGCTTCCGCGTCACCAATGACGGTTACATGGACAGCATCCACACCAGCCGCAACACCTACACGGCCGATGTGGGCGTGATCGTGCTGGACAACAGCAGCTACTGCGGCTTGGCCTCGGGCATCGGCTCCACGGCCGCCAGCGCCTTCGCATCGGTGTACTGGGATTGCGCCACCGGCTACTACAGCTTTGCGCATGAAATCGGCCATCTGCAGAGCGCCCGCCACGATTCCACCAACGACCCGAGCACCTCGCCATATGCCTACGGTCATGGCTATCGCTACGGCAACAGCTGGCGCACCATCATGGCCTACGACTGCACCAGCGGCTGCCCGCGGCTGAACTACTGGTCCAATCCCAACATCAGCTACAACGGCGTGCCCATGGGCAATGCCAGCACCGCCGACAATCAGCGCGTGCTGGTCAACACCAAAGCCACGATCGCCGGCTTCCGCTGATCTTTGCGGCGTTCGCCGATTGTTTGTGTGATTGCGATGGCCCGGCACCGACAGGTGTCGGGCCATTGCGCTACACCCGAGCGCGGTGATCGCGCAGACTAGACGCACCGTCGGCACCTGCCGGCCACGTCCCGTCAGCGGAGCACTCATGTCCATGTCCTCGCGTTATGTGCTGCTGTGCCTGGCCGCGCTGGCAGTTGCCGGATGCAAACAGCAACCGGCCGAGCCCGCCGCCACTCCACCCAAGCCCGCAGTTGCGGCGCCAGCGCCGACCACCGAAAACGCTGCCGAAGCGCGTGCGTTGCAGGTACTCGAAACGCGCTTGCAGAGCGACAAGGTGTACCCGGACAACTGCATCAGCATCATGGCCGAACAAGACGATCCGCCATCGCCGGACGTGTTTGAATTTGCCGTGCACGAACGCCACGGCGACGGCTGCCCAGGCGACCCGCAGACCAGCCCGGTGCGTGACCGCTTCCGCGTCCAGGCCGACGGCACACTGTTCTGGTACGACGTGGTCAATGCGGATTTCGTCGACTACGCCGAGCGTGCGCGCAGCATGCAGTGACGCGTTGAAGTGGTTTGGTCAGGCAGGAGTCCGCGCCCGCGTTGGGTTGCCGCCGGGCGCTGAGAATTGAGGATTCCCGTACCAAAGCGCGCTATTGCTAGCGGCGTCCGTTGTCGATGAGCGTCGCCAAGTGCGGCCCTTCAACAGCGCGATTCATCGATATGTCCGATGCCGGGTGGACTCGCTGCGACACTCGGATTGAAATGCGGAACGCGCGTGCTGCGTCGTTTTGAACGCGCTCTTCATTGGCTGGCCTTACCGAACGTCCTTGCCGGTATCCGGTGGCACGCTGTCGTGCTTGCGAAGCATGAGTCACGATTGGCCTGCGATGCGGAGGCCTGCGATGCGGATAGCAGCGGCGACGCGCGCACAACCGGTGGCGTCAGGGCTCACCGCGGCGCGATCCCTGCATGCAGGTGCAGCTGCGAGTGCCGGATCTAAAGCGGCAACTGCTCCAACGCAACGCCATCGGCATCCACCCGCAGCACCGAACCTTGCTCGTACCAGTCGCCCAGCACGATGCGCGTGCAGGTGTTGCCACCGGCTTGCAGGGTGTGGATTGCAGGGCGATGGGTATGGCCGTGGATCATGCGATCCAGCCCGTACCGCGCGAAGGTCGCTTCCACCTCGGCCGGCGACACGTCGGTGACGGTTTCGAGCTGCGCCTGGTCGCCCTGCTTGAGTTCGGCGTAGCGGGCCTGGCTGGCCGCACGCGCCTGCTGCGCGAACGCCACGCGCGCTGCCAGCGGCTGCGCCAGAAACTGCGCCTGGAACGCCGGGTCGCGCGTCTGCGTGCGGAATGCCTGGTAGGCGGTGTCGTCGGTGCACAGCAGGTCGCCGTGCATCAGCAGCGTCGTATGGCCGTAGAGATCGATCACGGTGGGGTCGGGCAGGATGCGGAAGCCCGCGCGCTGTGCGTAGGCCTCGCCCACCAGGAAATCGCGGTTGCCTGGCATGAAGAAGACCGGGACGCCGGAATCGGCCACTGCGTGCAGTGCCACCGCCACCTCGTCTGCTGCGGTGGACGGCGTGTCATCGCCGATCCAGGCTTCGAACAGATCGCCAAGGATGTAGAGCGCATCGCTACCGGGCACCTGCGTCCGCAGGAAATCCAGAAACAGCGCGGTGATCGCCGGCCGGGCCGGATCCAGATGCAGGTCGGAAATGAACAGTGTCGTCATCGCGCCATTGTACGGCGCGACCGCCGGATGGCGAGGCGCGGGAACTGCGATTGCGTGAGCGGGCGATTAGCGCATTGCAGCGGGGCATGCCTGCGCAGGCAACTCGGGCAGAGTCCGCTCTCCTGCGGAAAACGATGAGGGCATGAAGCGAGGGCACATGCGAGGACGCGCAGTGCAGTGTCGCAACACAGCGCTACCCAATCAGCGCCGGCAGCCCCCACAACGACAGGCTTGCCAGTCCCACCCCGATCGCCGTGGCGGCCAGTACGTCGCTGGGGTAATGCAGCCCGAGCACCACGCGCGACAGCGCTACGCATGCCGAAAATGGCACCAGCAACGGTGCGAGCCATGGGTAATAGGCCAGCGCCACGATGCTGAAGGACACCGCATGCAAGGTATGGCCGGACGGAAAACTGAACTCGTCCAGCGGTGCCACCCAGGCGCGGATACGCACGTCGGCCGCATACGGGCGCGGGCGGCGGGTCCAGCGTTTGAGTGCCTTGTACAGGGTCAATGCGAGCACGCCGGTAGCGGCCATGTGCGCCGATGCGCGCACGCCGTCCATGCCGTCGAGCAGCACCAGAATGCCCATCAGGCTGTACCAGAACACGCCATCGCCCAGCCGGCTGACGGTGGCGAATGCGCGGCGTACCGGGTGGCGCCGGCACCAGTGATTTGCGCGCCGGCACCAGCGCGCTTCGTGGCCGCGCAAGACCTCAAGCCGCGTTGACGACATAACGCCCCCGTGCCGCAGTGATGCCCAACAACAAGCCATCGAAGTCGGACACCACATTGTCCGGATGCAGCCTTTTCATCGCCTGCGCCGCCGCCGCACCGAGGCGTTGGCGCAGCGCGTCGTCTTGGGTGAGCGCGACGGCGGCCTGGATAAAGGCCGCATCGGTGTCGACGGCCGCCCCGGTCTGACCATTGCGCAGGTATTCGCGAGCGGCACCGTAGTCGAAGGCAACCGTCGCCACACCGCTGGCCATCGCCTCCAGGGTCACGTTGCCGAAGGTCTCGCTGCGGCTGGGAAACAGGAACAGATCGCCGCTGGCAAAATGGCGCGCCAAGGCATCGCCACGCTGCACACCGCAGAAGATGAAGTCCGGATTCTCATGCGCGATCTTTGCGCGCGCCGGGCCATCGCCGACCCACACAAAGCGCGCTTTCGGGCGGACCTGTTGCAACTTGCGAAATGCCTGCACCGCCAAGGGCAGATTTTTTTCGTTGGCGATCCGTCCCACATAGATCGCCGCAAAGCCTTCGCCTTCGATGCCCCATTCTGCGCGCAAGGCATGATCGCGACGGCCCGGATCGAACTGCTGGCTGTCCACCGCACGTGCCAGCAACTGCACGCGCTCGAAGCCGTCGTCGCGCAGCAACTGTTGTAGCTCGCGCGTCGGCACCAGCGTGGCGTCGGCCTGGTTATGAAAGCGCCGCATCCAGCGTAGCGCGGTGCCTTGCAGCCAGGCGACACCGTAGTTCGGCAGGTATTCGTCAAAGCGCGTGTGGAAGCCGGATGCGACCGGAATGCCCAGCCGGCGTGCCGCCCGCATCGCCGACCAGCCCAACGGGCCTTCCGTGGCCACGTAGATCGCATCCGGTTGCGTCGTTCGCCAATGACGGATGAGTCGCTGGGTCGCTGGCAGCCCGAATTTCAGCCCCGGGTAGCGCGGCAGTGCAGCGCCACGTACCAGCAACGCATCGGATGTGCCGGTGTCGCTGCTCTGACGTGGACGCACCACGTCCACCTGATGTCCGCGTGCGCGCAGGCCGGTTTCCAGGCCGTGGACGGTCAGCGCAACACCGTTGACCTCGGGGGGATAGGTTTCGGTAACGATCGCGTAGCGCATGCCGCTCTCCCGTTTTCGCTAGCTTCCGGCAGGGCGATGGCATTGATGTTGCGCCGACAAGACGCGGCAGTGACAGTGGAGCCGGGAATGGGGAATCGGGAATCGCAAAGGCAGCGTGCTGCATTCGTTCGGCGTAATCGCCGCCAGTCAGAAACTTCTCAGAGCCCCGTGGTCGACTATTCCCGAATCCCCATTCCCGATTCCCGCCTGAGGCCGCAGGCCTCAGGTTACAAACGGTTTGAACGCGATGCCCAGGCCGGCCATGCTTTCGACTTCGCCGATCAGATCGGCGCGCAGCAGCGGGCGCGAATCGATCCAGCTTTGCGACAGGATCAACGACAGCCGCGTGTCGTCGGCGGTGAGTTCCAGTGTCGGAATCGGGTCCGATTCGTGCGCACGGTGCAGCAGCACCGCCAGCCGCAGCAGCGCAGCCTTGCGGCGGGTGGGCAGCAGCAGTCGGTCGGGAAGCGCGTCGAAGGCGGTCTTGGGCACGTTGCGCCGATGCGTGCGCACCAGCGAGGCGACGACCTGTTGTTCCTGCCGCGAAAAACCGGCGATATCCGAATGTTCCAGGATGTAGCTGCCATGCACGTGGTACTGGCTGTGCGCGATGATCAGGCCCAGCTCGTGCAGGCGGGCGGCACGCCGCAGCACCTGCGCGTCGTCGCCATCCAGCTGCCAGGATTCGCACACCTGATCGAACAGGCGGCAGGCCGTGGCTTCCACGCGTTGCGCCTGTACCTCATCGATGCCGTAGCGCTGCACCAGCGAGGCCACCGAGCTATCGCGCGGGTCGTTTTCGCCGCCGCGGCCGAGCATGTCGTACAGGATGCCTTCGCGCATCGCCGCCTTGCTGACCATCAGCTTCTCCAGCCCCAGGGCCTGGAAGGCCGCTTCGAGCACCAGAATTCCACCGGCGATGATCGGCCGGCGTTCGGCCGCCAGGCCGGGCAACTGGATATCTTCGATGCGCTTGGCCTTGAGCAGCTCATCGCGCAGCGCCGGCAGCGCCTGCGCGGTGATCGCACCCTTGGTGAGCTTCATCGCCGCGCACATGTCGCCGATCGCCTTGTGCGTGCCGGACGAGCCAATCGCCTCATGCCAGCCCAGCGCCTTGTACTGGCCAGCAAATTGCTGAAATTCGGCGCCGATCTCGGTCAGCGCATCTTTCCATTTTTTCTTCGACAGCTTGCCGCCCGGGAAAAACCGCCGTGTACTGGCGATGCAGCCGGCCTGCAGACTCTCGCGTTCCAGCGTCTGAAACCCGCGGCCGATGATGAATTCGGTCGAGCCACCGCCGATGTCGATCACCAGCCGGCGTTGATCGGGTTTGGGCGGCTGCGCATGGGCAACGCCCAGGTAGATCAGGCGCGCTTCCTCACGCCCGCTGACCACTTCGATCGCATGCCCGAGCGCAGTTTCCGCCGGCATCAAAAACGCTTGCGGCGAACGCAGCTGACGCACCGTGTTGGTCGCCAGCGCGCGCACGCGCAGCGAGGGCACTTCACGGATGCGTTGACCGAAGCGCGCCAGACATTCGAGCGCACGTTGCCGCGCTTCGTTGGACAGGCCACCCTTGCCATCCAGGCCGTCGGCCATGCGCACGGTTTCGCGCAGGCGGTCGACGACGCGCAGCTGACCCATCAGGTAGCGCGCAATGACCATGTGGAAACTGTTGGACCCTAAGTCGATGGCGGCAAGAAAATCGCCGTCGCGCAGGGGCGGAATCGTGGGGGAGGGCGTTGGCATGGCCGCATGGTAGCCGATGGGCGGTCGGCCACGTGAGAGGCCACGGCCGCGGCGTTCTCAGATCCGATCGAGCAAGGTCATCTGCGCCGAATGGGCCGGTTCGCCAGGGCCGGGGGTGCGCTTGTGGTACACGCCTTCGGCATCCAGTTCCCAGGCACTGACGTTGTCGTCCAGGTAGTTCTGCAGCACTTCGCGATAGACGCGCTTGGCCAGATCCGGGTCCAGGATCGGGAAGCAGGTTTCCACGCGGCGCAACAGGTTGCGTTCCAGCCAATCGGCGCTGGCGCAGTACAACTCGGCCGCCCCGTCGTTGCCGAACCAGTAGACACGACTGTGTTCCAGGAACCGCCCCACGATCGAACGCACGCGGATGTTGTCCGACACACCCGGCACGCCCGGCCGCAGCGTGCAGGCGCCACGCACGATCAGATCGATCTGCACCCCGGCTTGCGAGGCGGAATACAACGCACGCACCACCTGCGGTTCGTTGAGGGCATTCATCTTGGCGATGATGCGGCCGGGGCGGCCGTTACGCGCCAGGCGGGTCTCGCGTTCGATCCGCTTCAGCACACCGGCATGCAAGGTAAATGGCGACTGCAGCAATTGTTCCAGCTTCATGCGCGGGGCAAGCCCGGACAACTGCTGGAATAGCATGTGCACGTCGTTGCCGATCTCCGCATCGGCGGTGATCAGGCTGATGTCGGTATACAGACGCGCGGTACCGCTGTGGTAATTGCCGGTGCCCAGATGCACATAGCGTTTGAGCTTGCGCCCCTCGCGCCGCACGATCAGCAGCATCTTGGCGTGGGTCTTGAAACCGACCACGCCATAGACCACCTGCACGCCGGCTTCCTGCAACTTGTCGGCCAGGCCCAGGTTGGCCTCTTCGTCGAAGCGCGCGCGCAGCTCCACCACCACGGTGACGTCCTTGCCGTTGCGCGCGGCCAGAATCAGCGCATCGACGATCAGCGAATCCTTGCCGGTGCGATACAGCGTCTGCTTGATCGCCAGCACGTTCGGGTCAACGGCGGCCTGGCGAATCACATCCAGCACCGCGGTAAACGCATCGAAGGGATGATGCAGCAGCACATCGCCCTTGCTGACAATCTGGAAGATGCCCTCGCTGTCGCGCAAAGTGCGCGGGTTGAACGAGGGGTACTTGAGCTCCGGGCGCTGCACCAGGTCGTAGACCTGGGTGACGCGGCTCAGATTGACCGGCCCGACGATGCGATACACCGCGTTCTCGTTCAAGCCGAAGTTCTGCAGCAAGGTGCGCATGATCGGCGCCGGGCAATCGTGCGCAATCTCCAGCCGCACCGCTGGCCGGTAGCCACGCGTGACCAGCTCGTCGCGCAGTGCAAGTGCCAGGTTTTCGACTTCTTCTTCGTCCACCACCAGTTCGGAATTGCGGGTGACACGGAACTGGTAGGAGCCCTTGACCTGCATGCCCGGGAACAATTCGTCGACGAACTCCGACAACACCGAGGACAGGAACACAAAACTCTGCGCACCCTCCGGCGACAGGCTGGCCGGCAACTGGATGATGCGCGGCAACGAGCGCGGCGCACGCACGATGGCCAGATGGCCGGCGCGCCCGAACGCGTCCTGGCCTTCCAGCACCACCACGATGTTCAAGGTCTTGTTGAGAATCTTCGGGAACGGATGCGCCGGGTCCAGACCCAACGGCGACAGCACCGGCATGATTTCGTTGCGGAAGTAGGCACGCAACCAGCGCTTCTGGCGCGAGGTCCACGTCGCGCGGCCGAGCACGGCAACGCCGGCCTCTTCCATCGCCGGGCGCAGCACGTCATTCCATGCGTGGTACTGCTGTTCCACCAGTTTGGCCGCGCGGTCGTGCACTGCATTGAGGATGGCCGTGGGGCTCAATCCGTCCGGCGCCGGCGGCAGGCCGAACTCCTGCGCATGCCGCACGGTGGCGGCGCGGATCTCGAAGAACTCGTCCAGGTTAGTGCACGAAATGCACAGGAACCGCAGCCGTTCCAGCAGCGGCACCTGTTCGTCCAGCGCCTGCGCCAGCACCCGGAAATTGAAGTCCAGTTGCGACAGTTCCCGATTGATGTACAGCGCCGGATCACGCAAGGGATCGGTGGCGATGTCTTCGGAAGGTGTGACGTCGTGCAGTTGTTTGGCGTGGCCCATGGAGTCGGTCATCAAGACGAGTTGGTGTGCGGTGTTGCTACAGGCGCGTTGCGGTGCAGCGCGTGCAACGTGCGTTGCGCAGGTGCATCGCGTCGCGCGACGACGCGCACTCCCTACATATCATGCCAAGCGTGACAGTGGCAGGGACTGTTCGCGCTGCACGACGCGTGCGCCCACAAAATGGCACGAGAATTCGCTGCCGCGTCCCACTTCGCTTTCGATCTCCAGCCGTGCCTGATGCAGCCCTAGGATGTGCTTGACGATCGACAGCCCCAGCCCGGTGCCGCCGCTCTCGCGCGAGCGGCTACTGGACACGCGATAGAAGCGCTCGGTGATGCGCGGCAGATGCGAGGCAGGAATGCCGTAGCCGGTGTCGCGCACTGCCAACGCCGCGCCATCGCCTTCGCGCATGAAACGTATCGTCACCGTGCCGCCGCCGGGCGTGTAACGCACCGCGTTGGTGACTAGGTTGGAAAACGCGCTGTGCAATTCCTTGTTGGAGCCGAGCAGATCCACACCGGCCTCATCAATCACGTCCACCGTATGCCGGCCCTGGCTATGCGCCTCGGCCTCGCGGCGGAGTGTCGAAAGCATCGGCGCCATCGCCACGTGTTCTTCGCCGAGTTCTTCCTGCGATTCCAGCCGCGACAGGGTCAGCAGATCTTCGACCAGCTGCGCCATGCGCTGCGACTGCTTGCGCATCTCCGCCAGCATCGGGCCGGAGTCCGGGAAGTCCTCCGGATCGAGCATGTCCAGATAGCCGTGCACCACCGTCAATGGCGTGCGCAGCTCGTGCGACACATTGGCCACGAAATCGCGACGTACCTGTTCCAGACGCAGCAGCTTGCTGACATCGCGTGCCACCAACAGCCAGTAGTCGTCGGAGTAGGGGATCAGGCGCAGATTCAGGCGCAGATCCGGGTCCACTGGCGAGGCCGCATCCAGCATCGGCTCGGCGTTGCGGCCGGCTGCCAGCCAGTGCGCCAGCGGCAACGGCTGCAGCCGCTCCACCACCGACACGCCCATGTCGCCGGGATGATGCAAGCCGAGCAGGCCGCCGGCCGCCTTGTTGAACCACTGCACGCGCTGGCTGTTGCGATCCACCACCACTACCGCATCCGGCAGCGCCTGCGCGGCGGCGCGGTAGGTGCGCAGCATGTCGATCAAGCGGCGCTTGCGCCCACGCATTTCGGCCTGGCTGCGATACAGCAGACGGTCCAGTTCGTTCCAGGCACCCACGCCGGCGGCAGGTTCGGCACGCTGGCGTGCGGTGAGGCGACGCAGCACCTGGCGCAGCCGCCAGTAATGCCAGGCCAGCACGCCCAGCGCGGTGAGCGTCAGTGCCATCCACACATGCCCGATCAGCACGCCCGCTACGACGGCAGCGCCCAATAACAGCGCAAGGGTGCCGAGCGTCTTGAGCCAGGCGGAACGGATATGTTGGGGCATGGAAGGCGTTACCACGAAGCGTCAGGTAGGTAGCCAACCCGGCCAGGCAGCGGCCGGGTTGCCGTGCGGCACGTACTTAAGTTGCCGACGAAAAACGATAGCCCGAGCCACGCACGGTCTGCACCATGTTTTCCAGGCCGAACGGTTCCAGCGTCTTGCGCAGGCGGCGAATGTGCACATCGATGGTGCGTTCTTCCACATACACGCTGCCGCCCCAGACATGGTCCAGCAACTGGGTGCGGGTGTACACGCGCTCCGGATGGGTCATGAAGAAGTGCAGCAGGCGGTACTCGGTCGGGCCGATCGGCACCGGCGCATCGCCGGCGAACACGCGGTGCGCCGCGCCATCGATGCGCAGCCGACCCACGGCCACGCTGCCGTCTTCGTCGTCCTCGCGGGTGCGGCGCATCACCGCACGGATACGCGCCAGCAACTCGCGCGCCGAAAACGGCTTGACCACGTAGTCGTCGACGCCGGCTTCCAACCCGCCGACACGGTCGTTCTCTTCGCCACGCGCGGTCAGCATGATGATCGGAATCTCGCGCGTCAGCTGTTCCTTGCGCCAGCGCCGCGCCAGATCCAGCCCGCTGGTGCCCGGCAGCATCCAGTCCAGCAGGATCAGGTCGGGGACACGGTCGGCAATGGCGGTCTGTGCTTCGCGCGCGTCGCCGGCATGGATGGGCTCGAACTCGCCTTTGCGCAGCGCGAACGCCACCATGTCGCGGATCGCGGGTTCGTCATCGACGATTAGAATGCGTTTTTGCACGCGGGGCTTACCGTCTGGCTTTGGTGATCGCCAGTAGACTACGGTTTTGTGACTCTAATGTGACATCGCTGGCGCTGCTTGTAGGCAGGCTGCCATTTTGCGAAGCGGGCTGAGCCGTTGCGAGCGCTTCCAGGCCCGGGTGCCGCATGCCGCCGTCGGCGCCAATCACGTGCCAGCTGTCAACGCGTGGAAAGATCCGGGTCGCGAATGCCCTGGCGACGCAGCTCCAGCACGGTGGGCGTAATCGCAGCGATGCGCGCATCCACACGCGCCCTGGTCACATAATCCAGATCCTTCTTTTTCAGTGCTTCCAGCTGGATCAGGGCCTGCTCCGGGCGCCCGTTTAACGACGCCGATTCGGCATAGGCTTCACTGGCGCGCAGATGGTCGCCAGCGAGTTCGCAGGCGCGGGCGTAGGTCTGCTGCAGCAACGGGTCTTCGCCGTTGCGGTAGAGAAGGGGTTCCAGCACCTGGCGCGCGCGCTGGCCGGATTCCTTGCTGGCTTGTTCGTTGAGCGCGCCGGCATAGGTCAACGCCACCGCACGGTTGTTCGGCAGCCGCTTGAGCAGCGCATCGAAGCGCGCATTGGCCGCCTCGCGCTGCCCCACGCGCGCCTGCGCCTCGCTCAGGCCCAACGCCAGCCACAGGTTGTCCGGATGCGCCTCCAGCAGGCCGGCCAGCTCGGCCACCGGCTCGCTCGGCCGGCTTCCGCTGTTGCGCAGCTGTGCCAGCGCCAGCCCGTAACGCTGCGCATCGGTCAGGCCTTGCTTGGCGCTGCGGCGCAGGTTTTCGTATTCGCGAATGGCCGCATCGGGCGTGCTCGCACTGAGCACGCGCAGACGTTCCTTGGCCCAGTCGAAACTCTGTTGATCGCCGCCACGGCTCAACGCATCCACCGGCAGCCGCAGCGCATACGGCAGCAGCGCGTTGCCATTGCGGCTCAACGGTTCCGACAACGACGGGTCGGACGGATCCACGCGCTCCTGGCGCGTTCCGCCCGGCACCGAGGTGGTCAACACCACGGTGTTCTTCTTCATCTGCTCGGCGCGCGCCTTGGCCTCGCTGATGCGGGTGGTGGTGACCGGGTGGGTCTGCAGGAAGTCCGGCGCGCTATAGCCGCCCTCGTTGGCGCGCATCGCCACCGACATGCGCTCGAAGAAGCCGGCCATCGCGTCCACGTCGTAGCCGCTGCGCACCAGCGTGCGGATGCCCAGTCGGTCGGCTTCGGATTCGTTGGAGCGGGTGTAGTCGATCTGGCGTTGCTGCATCAGGCCCATCGCACTGGTGATGGTGGCCATGGTGGCATCGCCTTTGGAATTGCCGCCGGCCTGCTGCGCCGCCACCACCGCCGCCAGCATGCCGAGCAGGATCGGAATCTGGTCGCGCTGCGCCCGCTCCACTCCGCGCAGCACGTGCTGCTGGGTGACGTGGGCGATTTCGTGCGACAGCACCGCCGCCACTTCATCCTCGCGCTCGGCGGTCAGCACCAGCCCGGCGTTGACCGCGATATAGCCGCCCAGCGTGGCGAACGCGTTGATCTGGCGGTCGCGCAGCATGAAAAAGGTGAATGGCTGCTGCGGCTGGTCGCTGTTGGCGCCCAGGCGGGTGCCCATGGTCTGCAGCCAGTCGCCGATCAACGGGTCGTCCAGCACGTAGTCGTAGTTGCGCAACTCGGCCAGCATCATCTTGCCGTACTCGGCCTGACGGGCCGGGGTCAGCAGCTCGCCCGCCGACGAGCCGATATCGGGCAGGCGGCTTTCCTGGGCAGGTGCCACGCCCATGGCGAGGGCCAGGGTGAGGGCGGTGGCGAGCGGAAGCAGGCGCAAGTGAAACTCCCAGGTGGTGCGCGGAGCATGCGGGCAGCGCAGCGCAGCGGTGTGAATCGGCAATTAATCCACAGTGTTGCGGTGACGACATGGAAATTCCAGTCGCCCGCTACCATGTATCAGACCTCAGACCCACCACGGAGTTTCCTGTGAGCCAAGACCACACCGGGCAGGACGCGGCCACCGGCCCGCAGATCACCCTGTATTCCACCGCCATCTGCCCTTACTGCGTGGCGGCCAAGAACTTCCTCAAGAGCAAGGGCCAGACCTGGACCGAGGTGCGGATCGACCTCGACCCGGTCGAGCGCGACAAAATGGTCGCCCTGGCGCGACGCACCAGCGTGCCGCAGATCTTCGTTGGCGACACCCACGTGGGCGGCTACGACGACATGATGGCCATGCACCGCGCGGGCAAACTCGAACCGCTGTTCTCCGCTGCGGGCGGCCAGGCATGAGTGGTTCCGACGACGGCAGCGCCGATCGCCTGCGCGAGTTCACCGACTTCCGCCAGCGCATGAACCAGCGAATCCTGGCCGAGCCCAATCAGGTCGTGCGGCGCTTTTTCGCGCTGGATACCCAGACCTACCAGGCCGGCGCGCTGGATGTGAAAACCAAGGAGCTGCTCGGCCTGGTCGCCTCGATGGTGCTGCGTTGCGACGACTGCATCAGCTACCACGTGGCGCAATGCAAGGAGGCCGGCGTCACCCGCGAAGAGTTCTTCGAGACCTTCTCGGTTGGCCTGGTGGTCGGTGGCTCCATCGTGATCCCGCATCTGCGCCGCGCGGTGGATTTCCTCGACCAGCTCGAAGGCGGCGCGCCTGCGCCGGCCGAACACAGCCACGGCTGATCCACCGCTGCTGTGGCTTCAGTGCGCCGCCCACCGAGGCGGCGCGCTGCGTTTTTGGGCCTGGTGGCCATCCGGCGCATGGGATCTGGTTCGCGCTGCCGCGCGGGCTGTCGTGGAGAGCCTGCAGGGGTTGGGAGGACACGCACCGGTTCGGCATCCGTCCGGGGCCACGTGCGCTGCGGCCGCTGCCCCTGTTGCCGGCCCCTTAGACGATGGTCGGTTTGGGCGCGGTCACCAGCATCGGGCATAATTGCCGGTGAAACCTCCTTGCGCCGCTCTGCCGGGTTTGACGGCTGGCGCTCCCCCTTCAAGTTCGGAACCCCAACCTTATGACGCAGACAATCACGGTCATCCGCGGCGACGGTATTGGCCCGGAGATCATGGATGCCACGCTGTTCGTGCTCGACGCGCTGCAAGCTGGCCTGACCTACGAGTACGCCGACGCTGGCCTGGTCGCGCTGGAAAAGCACGGCGATCTGCTGCCCGAGTCCACCCTGGCCTCGATCACCAAGAACAAAGTGGCGTTGAAAAGCCCGCTGACCACGCCGGTTGGCGAAGGTTTCAGCTCGATCAACGTCGCCATGCGTCGCAAGTTCGACCTGTACGCCAACGTGCGTCCAGCCAAGTCGTTCCCCAACACCAAATCGCGTTTCGCCGATGGCGTTGACCTGATCACGGTGCGCGAAAACACCGAAGGCGCCTATCTGAGCGAAGGCCAGACCGTGTCCGAGGATGGCGAGACCGCATTCTCCGGCGCCCGCGTCACCCGCAAGGGCTCCGAGCGCATCGTGCGCTACGCCTTCGACCTGGCGCGCGCCACCGGCCGCAAGAAGGTCACCGCGGTGCATAAGGCCAACATCATCAAGTCGACCTCGGGCCTGTTCCTGAAAGTCGCCCGTGACGTCGCCACGCAGTACCCGGAAATCGAATTCCAGGAAATGATCGTCGACAACACCTGCATGCAGCTGGTGATGCGTCCGGAACAGTTCGACATCATCGTGACCACCAACCTGTTCGGCGACATCATCTCCGACCTGTGCGCCGGTCTGGTCGGCGGCCTGGGTCTGGCCCCGGGTGCCAATATCGGTCTGGATGCGGCGATCTTCGAGGCCGTGCACGGCTCAGCGCCGGACATCGCAGGGCAGGGCAAGGCCAATCCATGCGCACTGCTGCTGGGCGCCGCGCAGATGCTGGACCACATCGGTCAGCCGCAGAACGCCGAGCGCCTGCGCGAAGCGATCGTCGCCACGCTGGAAGCCAAGGACTCGCTGACCCCCGACCTGGGTGGCACCGGCAACACCATGGGCTTCGCCAAGGCCATCGCCAGCCGCCTCTGAGCGCGCGGGTAGATCGCACAAAAAGAAAGGGCGCCTAGGCGCCCTTTCTTTTTGGTGGAAGCGGATTGCTTAACGTCAGTGTCAAACCATCAGGCCAAGCGATCGCTGTTGCGATTTCCCAATCCCGATTCCCCGCTTAATTACGCGACTGCAGCTTCGACAGCAGGCGCAAAAACTCGATGTACAGCCACACCAGCGTCACCATCAGGCCGAACGCGCCGTACCACTCCATGTGCTTGGGTGCACCCTGCTCGACGCCGCTTTCGATGAAGTCGAAGTCCAGCACCAGATTCAGTGCTGCCACTACCACCACGAACAGACTGAAGCCGATGCCGATCAGGCCCGAGTCGTGGATGAAGGGAATGCGCACACCGAACAAGCCCAGCACGATGGTGGTCAGATACACCAGCGCGATGCCGCCGGTGGCCGCGACCACACCCAGCTTGAAGTTCTCGGTGGCCTTGATCAAGCCGCTGCGATACGCGAACAACAGCGCGAACATGGTGCCGAAGGTCAGCAGCACTGCCTGGAACACGATGCCGTTGAAACGTGCCTCGTACACGGCCGAGATCGAGCCCAGAAAAAAGCCTTCAATCAGCGCGTACAGCGGCGCGGTGACCGGTGCCCAGGTCGGCTTGAAGCTGGTCGCCAGTGCAAACACCAGCCCGCCGATCGCACCGGCGATCATGTACAGGCGTGCTGCCGGCAGCGGCGCGCCGTCCGCGCCGATCGATTGCGACCAGGCAAACGCAGCGGTGGCGACGGCCATCAGCAACAGCAGGCCGGTCTTGTTGACCGTGCCGTTGAGTGTCATTGCCTGACCGTCGCGGGTGACCACCGAGCCGGAGCCGAGGTCGAGGAACGTGGATTCCCGAAGAGCCGGGTTACCGCTGCGCATGCGTGTTCTCCATGAAAGTGGTGCTCGCCGTACCGGTGAGCGTTGCGGCGAGGATACCGGATCGCCGAATTTACACAGAGTGATTGACAGCGAGGCCAATCGTTCCCAAAATAGCCGACCTTTCCAGCCTTTGGGATGGAAAGGTCCCGCCGGGGTATAGCGCAGTCTGGTAGCGCGCCTGCTTTGGGAGCAGGATGTCGGGGGTTCGAATCCCTCTACCCCGACCATTCCGAGCTCTTGACGGCGTGGGAATGCGAAGTTCGGTCCGGGCGCCCGTAGCTCAACCGGATAGAGCACCGGCCTTCTAAGCCGGCGGTTACAGGTTCGAGTCCTGTCGGGCGCGCCATCGGCGGTGCGGTAGGAAGTAGGTTTTCAGTGGTGGCTGTAGCTCAGCTGGTTAGAGTACTGGATTGTGATTCCAGATGTCGGGGGTTCGAGTCCCCTCAGCCACCCCACTGATTGCAGGAAAGTTCGACCCGATGCATCGCGGGGTGTTGCAACGAAGCAAAAATGCACATACAATGTGCGACCAGTTTCAGGGCCGTTAGCTCAGTTGGTAGAGCAGTTGACTCTTAATCAATAGGTCCAAGGTTCGAATCCTTGACGGCCCACCAGACAGGCAGCCACTCAGCGTAAGTTGAGTGGCTGTTTTTCTTTGTGCCGATTTCTGGTCCGGGCGCACTGCACTCCCCGCATCGCTGCGTAGCCATCTACACGTTCATCGCAATGCTCGGTGCCCACGTCGGTGCGCCAAATCGATCGGATCGCCACCTCGTCATCTTGAATATGACGAGGTGGCGATCCGAAGGTGGCGACAATGCTCTGCGTATCGCCTGATGCGCTGTCGCCTCGCCTCGCAGCGATGCATCGCGCGCCCTGGCTTTAGCGCTGCTTGTCCAGCAGTTGCTGGCGCACGGCGATCATGCAGCTCTCCTTGATGATCAGGTGCTCCAGAGCGCTGTTGTCGTCGCGGTTGCCGCTTCCCAGATCCAGCACCGAAACCTGCGTACTGCCGTGTCGCTTGAAGCTGTCGATGGCGGTGGTGGCGTTCTTCAGTGGCACGGTGGCGTCATTGGACGAGCCGCACAGCAGCGTGCGTGTGCGTGGCGTCCAGTCCAGCAGATCGTTGCGCGCCAGATCCTTGCGGAACGGGTTGTTCGGATTGCGTGGCACGTCCTTGTAGAAACTCGGCTGGAAATAGCTGCCGATCTTGTCGATGCCCGGTAGTGCGTCGCCGATCGCAAGATCGGTCAGCTCATCCTTACCCGGAAAGTAACCCTCGACCTTGCTGGCCCACGGGTCCTGAAAGACCTGCGACGGAGCGAGATAGATGTTGTGATAAGCATGCTGCATGCCGACCAGCGCGTAAGTGGCCAGTACCAGGCCGAAGGTGCTTTCGCCAACCGCATTGGTTCCGCTCCAGCTGTCCAGGAAGGTCTGACTCAGCGCATACGGCCCGGAGATCGGCGCGCTGGCAACCAGATTGAATTCTTTGGAATCGTGCGCCTCGATCTCGCGCTGGGTCGCCATCGCGGCATGCCCGCCTTGCGAATATCCCGACACCATGACCTTGCCCGATAGTGGCGTGTGCAAACGTGCCAGAACCTGGCGTGCGGCGCGCATCGCGTCGATGCTCGCACTGGCCTCGGTGGCCGCGTGCAGATAAGGATGGAACGGATACTGCGACTTGCCCAATCCCAGATAATCGGTACTGACCACCACATAGCCCTTGCCCGCCAATCGAGTGACAAGCGGGTCGTCGCCCTTTGCATCGCGGATGTCCTTCGCCTGTTCCGCGGTACGTTTGGGTTGGGTGCCCTGGTTCCAGCTCAGCAAGGGGTAGGGGCCTGTGCAGCGTGTGCCGCCCGGCACCAGCAGAACGCCCGACGCGGTGGTCGGCTCTCCCTGGACACCGATCGTGGCGTAGCTGAACTCGGCCACGCGAACATCGCATGTCGGAAGGTCGCTGGCCTTGTCGTCGGGCAGCAACGCGCTAAGTGCCGAGCGGGTATAGCTGGTCAGGAAATTGCTGTTGAGCAGGGTGCCGCGCGCAGGTGATGCCATTGCGATCATCGGCAGAAAAGCCAGTGCAGTGCCAATGGCAGTGAACAGGCGTGACGCGTTGCGATTCCGTATCTGGACCATGGAGTGGTGTCTCATGTGTAGTTACCCGAGAAGTGCGGATTGCGTGGGGAGCGACCGGGAATTCGAAAGCTTCTCGCTGCAAAAGCAGTCCCTTGCTGGTGGTGCAAGTCTTGTATCCGGTAACGACGTGCGCTCAGGTGCGTATTGGCCAACGGGCTTTTAAAAAAGCGGCATGCGATATGCCGATAGTGCGAGTGCGAGTTAACAGCGCCAGATAATGTGCTTGTGGGGCAGGCCAGGATTTCCCAACAGCGAAGCCCGCACTCCCAGCGCGAACACACGCGGTGTGACGCGATTAATCGCCGCTCTGCGGTTATCGGGTGTTTGACGCAATAGATTCGCAGAGTGATTGAAGGTGGCAGAGAGGTGCGCGACGCCTGGTTCCCTGCTGGTAACTCACTATCGTGGCGCTGCATGCAGTCGGCTGTGCATGCCCGGTAGGCAGAGCGACATATCTATGCCGGAACGACATGCATGGGCATTAAGTAAGAAGTATCGAATGCCGAATGGATGCTGCTGCATCACTGGATCAGCGGGCTACTCACTGCCGCTTTAGATTTTCGAAAATTCCCTTCGCCTCGATTAAGGCAAGGGTGTTACCGATATGTTGCAGACAGTGGTGAAAGAAGTCTGCAATTACAACGCCGCGCGCAATCGCCGCAGTTAACGATTTACGTCAATTTAACTGCATAACGCACGCATCCAGCTACGCATGTCTGCATTCGCCAACCGAGTGTTACGCCTGGTCCACGCGCGGAAACGCAAGCAGGAAACGCGCGCCCTTGCCCGGTGCCGATGTCACGTCGATAAAGCCGCCTGCCTGGCGCACCGCGCTGTAAACCTGCGCCAGGCCCAGCCCGGCTCCCTTGTCCGCGCTCTTGGTGGTGAAGTACGCCTCGAATAGCCGCGACTGCACATGGCTGTCCATGCCGTGACCGTCATCGGCAACCGCGATGGTGGCGAACTCGCCAGCGGGTTTGGTCAAGGTTGCATCGGCCTTGGCGACCTGCGTTTGGCCGGTCTCCACACGGATGACGCCGCCGCTTGCGCAGGCATCGCGCGCATTGATGACCAGATTCAAGATCGCGCGTTCCACCGTATGCCGGTCGACCATGGCGCAGCATCCGCCCGCAGCAGTGTTCACCTGCAAGCGCAGGTCTGTGCCGATGACCTGTTCCAGCAACGGATTGAGCTGGTCGGCCAGTGCGGCAAGGTCAACAGGTTCGGGGCTATACGGATACTGGCGCGAAAATCCCACCAGCCGCTGCGCCATGACCGAGCCATGTTGAAGCGCGGCATCGGCCACGCCGAGCAGCTTGGTGTCCTGTGCGTCGATCTGACCACGCTGGACCACCAGGTCGATCGCAGAGGTGGCGGCCTGCAGCACATTGTTCAGATCGTGCACCACGCCGGCCAGCAGTTGCCCGACCGCCTCGCCTTTCTGTGCCTGTTCGGAAATCCGTTCGGCAGCACCTTGTGCGGCGCGCGCAATGTCCAGATCGTCCTCGATGCGCTCTTGCAGATCGCGCAGGCTGTGCAGCTCGGTCGACAGAGAATTCTCGCGCGTGCGTGCCAGCATCAGTGCGCCCGTGGAGAACTCGCGCTCCGCCTTCAAGGTGCGATCCAGCGTATGGAAGGCAGCCTCCAACGCACGGCGGTCGGAAATGTTCTTGCTGACCGCCAGGATCGCCTCGACGTTACCGTCTGCGTCGAACAACGGACTGGTGACCACCTGCCAGGTCTGGCGCACGCCAACGAAGTTGACGCAGCTGGCCTCGAACTCGTGCACCGCGCCCGCGAGCGATGCAGTAAGTGCCGTATCGATCAAGCCGACGGCTCCCGCCGGCCAGAAGTCCCGCCACGGGCGAGAGAGCAACTGCTCGGGCCGACTGGCGCCCAAGACGGTCAGTCCATTGGCATTGATCGCCGTGATCCGCCCGTCGAGGTCGATCTCTTTGATGCAGTCTCGCGACAGTGCCACGATCTGACGGTATCGGTCTCTCATTGCGACGGCGCGCTCTCTCGACTTGGGCTTAACGGAATTTTCGCAAATATTGACGCAGTCATGTACACGCAAAAGCATCAGGTTTGGGCTGGGATCAGGCCGGGGCGTGAATCGTTCACTTGAGTTCGGTTGGCGGGCACCTCCGGAGCGCCGATTTGGCAGGTGCATGCATGCCATGCATGCCTCAACCCGGCGCGCTGCCTTGGCAGCCCGTTCGCGGCGCTTTTTCTTTGCTGGCATCCCTGCAACAATGCGCATGCACCTGCGACATCGCGAAAGTGGCGGAATTGGTAGACGCACCAGATTTAGGTTCTGACGCCGCAAGGCGTGGGGGTTCGAGTCCCCCCTTTCGCACCAATGCAGTGCGGCCGTGAGTGCTCCGGCCGCTGCAGCTCCGGCAAACCGATCTTTTCCGCTGCAAACGCCAGTGCGCGCGTTTCGCTGGCAGCCGTCGCCGTTATCGGCGAAACTACAAGGCTCGGCGGCATTCTCGCCATCCGTCAACCCGTCTCTTCCATCTCGTGCCGACGCTTGTGCTGTCGGTGGCAGGAGTCAACATGCAAGCATCGATCGAATCCACCGGCAATCTGGAACGCCGCCTGACCTTCACCCTGCCGCAGGAGCGTCTGGAAACCCACGTCGGTGGCCGCCTGCGCGAACTGGCGCGGACCACGCGCATCAAGGGCTTCCGTCCCGGCAAGGTGCCGACCAAGGTCATCGAGCAGCGCTTCGGTCAGCAGGTGCGTGCCGAGGCGATGGAAGGCCTGTTGCGTGAAACCTTCGACTCGGCCGTGCGCGAGCACTCGCTGCGTCTGGCCGGCAACCCGCGCATCGATCAGGGCGAAAGCGATTTCGACTTCGTTGCCACCTTCGAAGTGGTGCCGGACTTCGGCGATATCGACGTCGCCAAGCTGTCGGTGGTGCGTCACACCGCCGACGTGACCGACGCCGACATCGACCAGATGATCGAAAACCTGCGTCTGCAGCGCCGTACCTGGAACCCGGTCGAGCGCGGCGCGCAGGTCGGCGATCTGGTGGCGCTGGAGACCTGGTCGCAGGCCGGCGACGAGCGTCTGCCCGCCGAAGGCGTGGAAACCGGCAGCAGCGTGTTGGGCTCGGGCGTGATGTTCGACCAGATCGAGAAGGGCCTGGAAGGCCTGACCAAGGGTGAAGACAAGGCCCTGACTATCGATTTCCCGGCCGAGTGGCGCGTGCCGCAGCTGGCTGGCAAGACCGTGCAGGTGCATGTCAAAGCAGTTGAAGTGTCCGAGCCGGTGCTGCCGGTGGTGGACAAGGAGTTCATCAAGAGCTTCGGCGTGAAGAGCGGCGATGCCGAGCAGTTCCGCGCCGACATCCGCACCAACCTGGAGCGCGAGCTCAAGGGTGCGCTGATGAACCGCCTGCGTCGCGAAGTGGGTGAGCAGCTGATCGCCGCCTACGCGCACGTCGAGATGCCGCCCCGTCTGGTCGAGAACGAGGCCCGTTCGATGCTGGCCCAGCAGGTCGAGCAGGTGCGCCGCAGCGGTCGCGATCCAGGCCAGGTGCCGGACGATGCACACCAGGGTTTCATGGATGCCGCCGCCAAGCGCGTGCTGGTCGGTCTGCTGGTCGGTGAAGTGGCACGCCGCAACGAACTGCGGCTGGAGTCCAAGCGCGTCAGCGAAACGCTGCGTCTGATCGCCTCGACCTACGAAGAGCCGGAACAGGTCATTGAGATGTACCGCAACGATCCCCAACTGATGGGTGGGCTGCAGAGCCGTGTGATGGAGGAGCAGGTGATCGACTGGATCGCCGAGCGCGCCCAGCACACCGAGCAGCCGCTGTCGTTCCAGGACGCGATCCGCGTCTAAAAGCGGCGGTGTGACACCAACCCGCATCCCGCTGGCTGGGATGCGGACGTCAAACCCGGTTATCGGCGCAAGCTGGTGCCACAACAGGAAGACCGATGAGCATTGTGACCAAAGCCCTGAATCTGGTGCCGATGGTGGTCGAACAGACCAGCCGTGGCGAGCGTGCGTATGATATCTACTCGCGTCTGCTCAAGGAGCGTCTGATCTTCCTGGTCGGTCCGATCGACGACCATATGGCCAACGTGATCGTGGCTCAGTTGCTGTTTCTGGAAGCGGATAATCCGGAAAAGGACATCAGCATCTACATCAATTCGCCCGGTGGCGTGGTCACCGCCGGCATGGCGATCTACGACACCATGCAGTACATCAAGCCGGACGTGGCCACCATCTGCGTGGGCCAGGCCGCCTCGATGGGCGCGCTGTTGCTGGCATCGGGTGCGGCCGGCAAGCGCTATGCGCTGCCGAATTCGCGCGTGATGATCCATCAGCCGCTGGGCGGCTTCCAGGGCCAGGCGACCGATATCGACATCCATGCGCGCGAGATCCTGACCCTGCGTTCGCGCCTGAACGAGATCCTCGCCAAGCACACTGGCCAGTCGTTGGAGACCATTGCGCGCGACACCGAGCGCGACAACTTCAAGAGCGCGGTCGATGCACAGGCCTATGGTCTGGTGGATCAGGTGCTGGAGCGTCGTCCGGAAGAGTCGATCCAGCCGTCTTGATCGCCAGGTCGCTGAAATTGCAGGAAAAACCGGCAGGGTCGGGCGGGGCGAACGTCCTCCCGACCCTGTGCTATTCTCGAAATCGAACCCCCGTGCATCGGGTGGGGTAACTGGGTAACAGAAGCATGAGCGAAGACCGCCAAGGTCGTTCCGGCGACAGCAACAAGATTCTCTACTGCTCGTTCTGCGGTAAGAGTCAGCATGAAGTCCGCAAGCTGATTGCCGGTCCCAGCGTATTCATCTGTGATGAATGCGTTGAGCTGTGCAACGACATCATCCGCGAGGAGCTCGAAGAGAAAGCGCAGTCGGCACGTTCCAGTCTGCCCAAGCCGCGCGAGATCCTCGAAGTGCTGGATCAATACGTGATCGGGCAGCTGCGCGCCAAGCGCACGCTCGCCGTGGCGGTATACAACCACTACAAGCGTATCGAGAGCCGCAGCAAGAACGACGAAGTCGAACTCGCCAAATCCAACATCCTGCTGGTCGGTCCGACCGGTTCGGGCAAGACGCTGTTGGCCGAAACGCTGGCGCGCCTGCTCAATGTGCCGTTCACGATCGCCGATGCCACCACGCTGACCGAAGCCGGCTATGTCGGCGAGGACGTGGAAAACATCATCCAGAAGCTGCTGCAGAAGTGCGACTACGATGTCGAAAAGGCGCAGCAAGGCATCGTCTATATCGACGAAATCGACAAGATCTCGCGCAAGAGCGAGAACCCGTCGATCACCCGCGATGTGTCCGGCGAAGGTGTGCAGCAGGCGCTGTTGAAGCTGATCGAAGGCACGGTTGCCTCGGTGCCACCGCAGGGTGGGCGTAAGCATCCGCAGCAGGAATTCCTGCAGGTCGACACCAAGAACATCCTGTTCATCTGCGGCGGCGCGTTCGCTGGTCTGGACAAGGTCATCCAGGCGCGCTCCAACGACGCTGGCGGCATTGGCTTCGGTGCCAAGGTCAAGAGCAGCGAGCGCAAGCAGGAAGTCGGCAAGATCCTGGCAGAGGTCGAGCCGGAAGATTTGATCAAGTTCGGTCTGATTCCCGAGTTCGTGGGCCGCCTGCCGGTGGTCGCCACGCTCGAGGAGCTGGACGAGCCGGCACTGATCAAGATCCTGACCGAGCCCAAGAACGCCATCACCAAGCAGTTCAAGAAGCTGTTCGACATGGAAGGCGTGGAACTGGAGTTCCGCCCGGACGCACTGTCTGCGATCGCCAAGAAGGCGCTCAAGCGCAAGACCGGCGCGCGTGGTCTGCGCACCATCGTCGAATCGGTGCTGCTGGATACGATGTACGAGCTGCCTTCGCAGGAAAATGTGAGCAAGGTCGTGGTGGACGAGTCGGTGATCGAGCACAAATCCGAGCCGTATCTGATCTACCAGGCGCAACCGGCCCCGGCCAAGGCTGCGTCCGGCGATTGAGCTCCGCATTCGCGTTGCCAGGCCTTGGCCCCGCTCGCGGATAAAGGGTTTCCGACAGCTACTTGCAACACCTCGCCGATGGCCCCATAACGGGGCCATCGGCTTTTTTTACGCCCTAATTTCCCCGATTCCTGCGGAGCGCCCCATGGCCCAGTCCCAACCAGAAGTTCTCGATCTGCCGGTGTTGCCGCTGCGCGACGTGGTGGTGTTTCCGCACATGGTGATTCCGCTGTTCGTCGGCCGTGACAAGTCGATGCGCGCGCTGGAAAAGGCCATGGAGGCGGACAAGCGCATCCTGCTGGTAGCGCAGAAGTCGGCCGAAACCGACGACCCGGCCGCCGGCGATCTGTACACCGTCGGCACCCTGGCGCAGGTGCTGCAACTGCTCAAATTGCCCGATGGCACCATCAAGGTGCTGGTCGAAGGCCTGTCGCGGGTCACCGTCGACAAGGTCGTCGAACTGGACGGCGCATTGCAGGGGCAGGGCACCGAAGTGGAGGCCAGCGATGGCCGTGAGCCGCGCGAGGTCGAAGCGATCGCACGCTCGCTGATGTCCCTGTTCGAGCAGTACGTCAAGACCAATCGCAAGCTGCCGCCGGAGTTGTTGCAGACGCTGGCCGGCATCGACGAGCCGGGCCGTCTGGCCGACACCATCGCCGCCCATATCGGCGTGCGTCTGGCCGATAAGCAGCGCCTGCTGGAGATCACCGAGATCGGTGAACGCCTGGAGCTGCTGGTTGGGCTGGTGGATGGCGAAATCGACGTGCAGCAGCTGGAAAAGCGCATCCGCGGCCGCGTGAAGTCGCAGATGGAAAAGAGCCAGCGCGAGTACTACCTCAACGAGCAGATGAAGGCGATCCAGAAGGAGCTGGGCGATCTGGACGATGCGCCGGGCGAACTGGAAGAACTCGCGCGCAAGATCGCCGAGTCCGGCATGCCCAAGCCGGTCGAGACCAAGGCCAAGGCCGAGCTCAACAAGCTCAAGCAGATGTCGCCGATGTCTGCCGAGGCGGCGGTGGTACGCAACTATCTGGACTGGTTGCTGGGCGTGCCGTGGAAGAAGCGCACCAAGGTCCGCAAGGATCTGAAGGTTGCCGAAGACACGCTGGACGCCGATCACTACGGCCTGGACAAGGTCAAGGAGCGCATCCTTGAGTACTTGGCAGTGCAGTCGCGGGTGAAGCAGATGAAGGGTCCGATCCTGTGCCTGGTCGGTCCGCCTGGCGTGGGCAAGACCTCGCTCGGTCAATCGATCGCCAAGGCGACCAACCGCAAGTTCGTGCGCATGAGCCTGGGCGGCATCCGTGACGAAGCCGAGATCCGTGGCCATCGCCGGACCTATGTCGGCTCGATGCCGGGTCGCCTGGTGCAGAACCTCAACAAGGTCGGTAGCAAGAACCCGCTGTTCCTGCTGGACGAGATCGACAAGATGTCGATGGACTTCCGCGGCGACCCGTCGTCGGCGTTGCTGGAAGTGCTCGATCCCGAGCAGAACCATTCCTTCAACGATCATTACCTGGAAGTGGATCTGGACCTGTCGGAAGTGATGTTCGTCGCCACCTCCAACTCGCTCAACATCCCCGGCCCGCTGCTGGACCGCATGGAAGTGATCCGCATCCCCGGCTACACCGAGGATGAAAAGCTCAACATCGCCATGCGTTACCTGGTGCCCAAGCAGATCAAGGCCAACGGCCTGAAGCCGGAAGAGATCGAAATCGGCAGCGACGCCATCCAGGATGTGGTGCGCTATTACACCCGCGAATCCGGCGTGCGTAATCTGGAGCGCGAAATCGCCAAGATCTGCCGCAAGGTGGTCAAGGAAATCGCGCTTGCCGGCCCGCAGCCGGCAGCGAAGAAAGTGGTCGCCAAGAAGGGTAAGCCGAAGGCGTTGATGACGGTCGGGTCGAAGAATCTCGACAAGTACCTGGGCGTGCGTCGCTTCGACTTCGGTCGCGCCGAAGAAGAAAACGAAATCGGTCTGGTCACCGGTCTGGCCTGGACCGAAGTCGGCGGCGAGTTGTTGCAGGTCGAATCGACGTTGGTGCCGGGCAAGGGCAATCTGATCCTGACCGGTCAGCTTGGTAACGTCATGAAGGAGTCTGCATCGGCTGCGCTGTCGGTGGTGCGTTCGCGCGCCGAGCGTCTGGGTATCGATGTGGATTTCCTGCAGAAACAGGATGTGCATGTGCACGTGCCTGATGGCGCCACACCGAAGGACGGCCCCAGCGCAGGTATCGCGATGGTGACGTCGTTGGTATCGGTATTGACCAAGGTGCCGATCCGCGCCGATGTGGCGATGACCGGCGAGATCACGCTACGCGGTCGTGTGTCGGCAATCGGCGGGTTGAAGGAGAAATTGCTGGCGGCACTGCGTGGTGGCATCCGCACCGTGTTGATCCCGGACGAGAACCGCAAGGACCTGGCCGATATCCCGGCTAACGTCACGCGCGATTTGAAGATCGTGCCGGTCAAGTGGATCGACGA
Source organism: Xanthomonas sp. WHRI 8932A (assembly GCF_035012785.1). NCBI lineage: Bacteria > Pseudomonadati > Pseudomonadota > Gammaproteobacteria > Lysobacterales > Lysobacteraceae > Xanthomonas > Xanthomonas sp. WHRI 8932A. The sequence continues at coordinate 113,287 of NZ_JAYGQQ010000004.1, read as the reverse complement.
AGTGCTGGATCTCGCCCTGGAGCGTCCGCTCGCACCGAAGAAGGCAGGCAAGGAAAAGGCCCGCAAGACTGCGTCGCGCGTTGCCGTGCGCGGCAAGTCGCGTACTACCCCGGGTACCCGCGTCAAGCACTAACGTGCGCTGTCTAAGACGTCCCGAAACAAGCCAAAACCCGCGTCGTTATTGGGTTTTGGCTTGCGCGCTGTTGGGGGCGCTGGTATAAATGCACGACTCGTGGGCGCGGCAAAATGTGATGCGTCACGCGATACCACTTGTGTCGGGTTCTTCGCTAACGGCAAGAGCGCCGATTGTCGATTCCGCGGCATCTGCCGCAAAGGGAGTTTCAAGAATGAATAAAACCGAATTGATCGATGGCGTTGCCGCTGCCGCTGACATCTCCAAGGCTGAAGCTGGCCGTGCTGTCGACGCGGTTGTGAGCGAAATCACCAAGGCGCTGAAGAAGGGCGACGCTGTCACCCTCGTTGGCTTCGGCACCTTCCAGGTCCGCGAGCGCGCTGAGCGTACCGGCCGCAATCCGAAGACGGGCGACAGCATCAAGATCGCTGCTTCGAAGAATCCTGCATTCAAGGCTGGCAAAGCCCTGAAGGATGCAGTAAACTAATCGACTCGCTAGGGTGCTTAGCTCAGCGGTAGAGCGTCTCCCTTACACGGAGAGGGTCGGGGGTTCGAAACCCTCAGCACCCACCACTAAGCACCAAGCAAAGTTTTAAGCGCGGAGCGGTAGTTCAGCTGGTTAGAATGCTGGCCTGTCACGCCGGAGGTCGCGGGTTCGAGTCCCGTCCGCTCCGCCAGTTACACCGAAGCCCCTGAGCGATTGGGGGCTTCGTTTTCTCCACAGCATTTGCAATGCGAATGCCGTGGGGTAGATGTCCAAGTTTAAAGCGGAGCGGTAGTTCAGCTGGTTAGAATGCTGGCCTGTCACGCCGGAGGTCGCGGGTTCGAGTCCCGTCCGCTCCGCCAGTTACACCGAAGCCCTCGGCCTTGTGCCGGGGGCTTTTTTTTGGAGCGTTTGAACCTTGTCCCATGACGCGATAGCGCATGGGTCTGCGGTGAATGGAGCGCAGGCTGTGCGCGGCGGTAACCTCAATGCGCTCACTCCATGACGCCTGTGAGGTGCGGCGATCTTTACGTCTCTTCCATTCACGACTGCACTTTTCTGCATCTTGACCCGCGCCTGACGGGCGTCGGGCTGGGTGCATGGCGTTAAGCGGGTTACACTGCCCGGCTCGCCCACAGGCCGTGATTTGCCAATGCTGCAGAAACTTCGCGACAAGACGTCAGGCTGGATCGCTACCGCCATCCTGGGGTTGCTGATGATTCCGTTCCTGTTCGTCATCGACAACAGCTACCTGGGCGGCATTGGCGCCAACAATGTGGCCAAGGTGCAGGCGCCGCCGACGTGGTGGAAATCCGCTCCGACCTGGTGGCCGATCTCGCTGCTGTGGCAGCACCACGAAATCAGCACGCAGGATTTCCGCGCACGCTTCGAACAGGCGCGCATGCAGGAGCGCCAGCGTCAGGGCGAGAACTTCGACCCGCGCACCTTCGAATCCCGCGAAAACAAGCTACAGGTGCTCGACCAGTTGGTGGACGAGCAAGTGATTCGCCTCGGTGCCGAAGATGCTGGTATCGTGATCGGCGACGCCACGGTGCGCGATTACATCACCAATATTCAGGCGTTCCAGGTCGATGGCAAGTTCAGCCCGGACCAGTACCGCGCCGCACTCGCACAAGGCACACCGCCGCGCACCCCAGCGCAGTTCGATGCGCTGGTACGCGACAGCTTGCAGCAGTCGGTGATCCCGCAGGCCGTCGCCGAATCGGGTTTTGCAACCAAGGCCGAGTTCGAGCGGCTGCTCAAGCTGATGGGCGAAACGCGCGACGTGGAGTTGGCGATGTTGCCGGCGCCGGCTGCCGATACCGCGCCGGTCAGCGATGCGCAGATCAAGCAGTGGTATGACGCGCATACACAGGATTTCCGTCAGCCGGAGACTGTGAGCATCGAATACGTCGAGCTCAATGCCGCCACGATGCCGCCGGCCACGGCAGCTGACGAGGCGACGTTGCGTAAGCGCTATGAAGAAGAGAAGGCGCGCTTTGTCGAGCCGGATCAACGGTTGGCGTCGCACATTCTGATCAGCGCCGGTAGCGATGCTGCTGCGCAAAAGGCTGCCGAAGCCAAGGCAGCCAAGCTCGCGGCGGAGGCCAAGCAGCCAGGTGCCGATTTCGCTGCGCTGGCCAAGGCCAATTCGCAGGATCCGGGCTCCAAGGATGCCGGTGGCGATCTGGGTTGGGTCGAGAAGGGCACCATGGTCAAGCCGTTCGAAGACGCGCTGTTTTCGATGAAGGCTGGCGATGTGGTCGGGCCGATCAAGACCGAGTTCGGCTATCACGTGATCCAGCTGCGTGAGGTCAAGGGCGGGCAGGGCAAGTCGTTCGAGCAGGTGCGCGACCAGCTTGCTGCCGAGCAGCTCAAGGCCGATGCCGACAAGGCGTATGCCGATATCAGCGGCAAGCTGGTGGATCAGGTCTACAAGAATCCGACTGCGCTGGAGCCGGCGGCCAAGCAGGTCGGTCTGCCGGTGCAGACCCTCGGCCCGTTCTCGCGCACCAACGCCAGCGGTATTGCGGCCAATCCGGCAGTGCTGCGTTCGGCGTTCTCCGAAACGTTGGTGCAGGACGGCACGGTGAGCGACCCGATCACCATCGCTCCGAACCACAGCGTGATGTTGCGCGTGACCAACCACACCGCCGAGCAGGCGTTGCCGTTGGACAAGGTGCGCGACAAGGTGATCGCCGCAGTACATGCCGACCGTACCGAGAAGGCTGCAGCCGCGGCCGCCGATGCGCTGCTGGCACGCGTGCAGAAGGGTGAAACCCTGCAGGCGCTGGCGGCGAGCGAGAAGCTGCAGGTGCAGCCGATCCCGGGCCTGCCGCGCACTGCGCCGATTCCGACGCCGGCCGCAAATCGCGCAATCTTCAGTGCGCCGCGTCCGACCGAGGGCAAGCCGTCGGTGGGTAAGGTGGAGCTGGATGGTGGCCGCTTTGCGGTGTTTGTGATCAGCAAGGCCACGCCGGGCGACCTGAAGCAGATGCCGGCCGAGCAGCAGACGATGCTGCGTGAGCAGCTGAGCCAGATCGACGGTAACAACGCCGCGCAGTCCTACGTCAAGGAGATGCGCAAGCGTTACAAGATTCAGATCGAAGAAACACAGCTGTAACGGCGTGTTGTCGACGGATGAAAAGAGCGAGCCCGGGCGACCGGGCTTTTTCTTTGGTGGCTGTTTACGGTAGTGCGCCGGTGTGGCGCTCGTGTTATGCCATCGATGCGACGTGGGACGTAGTCAAAGCTCACGCAATCTGCGATTGGGTATGCACTGCGCGAGGGTGCCTAATAAATCACCGCGTAGCCACCAGACGGGCACGGCCTGTATGCGGTGTGGCATTTACCGCTCCTAGGCTCCGGTTCCGAGTGCGCCGTCTACGCCCAACTGACGATTACGCGCTACGTTCCCTTAGCCGCTCTTAGCGGTAAGGAGACGCGTTGCTTTCGTCGTGGACAGAGTGCGGCTTGGATGTCTGCGGCGTGGGTGCGGCCAGCGCTGCTCCAGTCGCTCTTGGACTATGCGGGCCCCTCTTTCTCAAGTCGGGCAGCTGAAATCAGTGCGGGACGCTGAAGTCCGATGACTCGTTGGCCGATGCAGTGTGTTGCTGCGTCGACCAGCGCGCTATCCAGACGCACGCAATGCCATGCAATACAGAAGCAGCGGTCAAAGCGCTCTCGAAGCCTGGATGTGTTCTTAAGCGACGGCTATCGAGAAAGCGAAGCTCAGCCGCTGGCGCGGCTGATCAAGCGGCTGGCTCAGGGCGTGTCGTTGAACGACAGCACCATGCCCGGCTTCAACACGGCCTGCTTGTCCAGGCCGTTGCTGGCGAGCAGGGTGGCGACCGTAATACCGTAGCGCCGTGCGATGGCCCATGCAGACTCGCCGTTGCGTACGGTGTGGGTGGTGCGGGCGGGCGAAGAGCGGGATGCCTTGGTAGGTGTGATGGTGGCGACCGCTGTTGAACGGCCAGCCGTGTCGGCGTCCATGTTCACGGAGGTGAGCGCGACCACTGCACCGCTGGAGCCAGGTTGTGCTGCCGCGACAGGGGCCAGCACGTGGACACCCTTGGGCGCCGCACGGGCGCCTGCCACTGCAGGATTCAGGCGCGCCAACAGTTGCGGCTCGATCGCACGCTGCCCGGCCCACGTATTGAGGCTGGTACCGGCCGGAAGCGCATGTTCGGTCAATACCGGCACTGGGCGATCCAGCGAGGTCAGCAGCGTGCCCTGTTGCTGCGCATGATCGAGCACGCAGGCCAGTGCATGCAGCTTTTCGACATAGTCGTAAGTGACCTTGGACATGCCCGGCAGCTCCGACGGACGCGCGTTCTGCGCGTTCATGCCGGCACTGCGCATTGCCTGCAGGACGCGGTACTCGCCGGCGTTGTAGGCCATCAGCGCCAGGCGCCAGTCGCCGCCGAACATGCCGTACAGCGTTTTGAGATAACGCACCGCTGCTGTAGTGGAGTCCACTGCCGACAGGCGGCCGTCGTACTGTGCGCCGACCGGCACGTGGTGGTTGCGCGCGGTGGTGGCGATGAACTGCCAGAGGCCAGCCGGGCCGCTGCCGTTACGCGCGCCAGGGCGATAGCCGCTCTCGACAAACGGAATCAGCGCAAATTCGGTCGGCATGTCGGCTGCACGCAATTCGTCGACCACATACCCGAACAGCGGCAGGACATCCTGCGCGTCATCGGCCAGGCGGGCCGGAGCGCGCGAGAAATGCTGTTCCCAGCGGGTATCGCTGTGTTCGCTGTCGCAGCCCGGGTCGGCACGGCCTTCCAGGAACGACGAAAAGATCTCACGCCCATTGCGCATGCTGGGAGCGTTGGACGCGACAGCGGTGCTGTCGACGGATGTGAGGCGGCTTGCGTCGTTGGACGAGGCGGCTGCCGGTGCGATGGCCGCGCAGGCGGCCAACACTGCCAGAACCAGGCGCCTCATGCGCGAAATTCGTCTTTCCAGCGCCGAAGTTCGGCGAAAACATCTACTTCAGAGGAGAGTGCGCCGGCTGCGCGCGGTGCGACTGCGGCGCGAATTTCGGAACGGCTGGTACGTAAGAACGGATTGGTGGCCAGTTCACTCTTGAGCGAAATCGGCAGGGTAGGACGGGCTGCTTGACGCATGGCCTGGGCTTCCTGTTGACGGCGCTGCAAGGCAGCGTTGGTGGGATCGACGTGCAGCGCAAAGGCCGCGTTGGCCAGGGTGTATTCGTGGCCACAACACACAAGCGTTTCGCCGGGCAGAGAGGCCAGGCGCTGCAACGAGTCGAACATCTGAGGAGCGGTACCTTCGAACATCCGCCCACAGCCTAGGCTGAACAGGGTATCACCACTAAACAGGTGGCGGTCTGTCACAAAGGCGATGTGGCTGCGGGTGTGGCCGGGTACCTCCAGCACATCGAAGCTGGTGTCTAGCAGTCGCAAGCGCTCGCCCTGGCCGACGCGGCGGGCGTCTGCGGGGATGCGCTCGTCGTCCGGGCCGAACAGTTCAAGCTCGGGCCAACGCTGCTGCAGCGCTGCCACGCCGCCGATATGGTCGGCATGATGATGGGTGAGCAGCACCGCGCTGGGCGTCCAGCCTTCGCGCGCGGCGGCGGCGATCACCGGCTCGGCCTGGCCCGGGTCGACAATAACGGCACGGCCCTCCGCGGCGACCAGCGCCCAGATGTAGTTATCGTCGAATGCGGGCAGGGCGGTCAGTCGCATAGAATTGGGACCATGCCTGCCGCCCCATTCTCCCGTCAAGCTGGCGTCTCATCCTGGTTTGATACGGATGCGGGGCGCAGCCTGCTCCAGTCCGAGCGCCGCCTGGCGTTGGAGGTGCTGCAGACGCGACCATCACAGCCCTGGTTGTGGGTGGCGCCGACCAAGGAGTTGCCGCCACGCGAGTTGCTCGATGGCCGCGGGCTGCGCCTGTTTCGCAGTGCCGGACGCTTTGCCGGCGATGCCCGGTGCGCGATGCCGTTTCCGTTGCCCACCGAAAGCCTGCAGGCCATCGTGGTGCAGCATGCGGTGGTTGGCGGTGCGGCGGAGTTTCTGGGCGAATGCGAACGACTGTTGATGCCGGGCGGGCGGTTGTGGTTGTTCACGCTCAATCCGCTGAGCCCGTACCGGTTTCATTGGGCGCGGCGCGGCCCGGTGGCATTGCGTCCGGATCGCTGGCGATCGCTGGCGCAGCAGGCCGGCTTGCAGTGTGTGGAAACCGAGCGCTATCTCGGGCCGATCTGGCGGACCGGGCGCGGTTCCTCCGATCCTGGTCGTGCCCCATGGCGCGCGGTGTATTTACTCGAAGTGGAAAAACGTGCCTCCGCACCGATTGCGCCGACACCGATCGCGCGGCCAACGCGCTGGCCGCAACCGGTGGCCACGATCTGACCTTAGTACGCGACAACTCTGGAAGCTGATGAAATCAATTGAAGTGCATACCGATGGCTCGTGCCTCGGCAATCCGGGGCCGGGCGGTTGGGCGGCCCTGCTGCGTTACAACGGCCGCGAAAAGGAATTGGCCGGCGGTGAAACGCTGTCCACCAACAACCGCATGGAATTGATGGCTGCGATCATGGCGTTGGAAACGCTCACCGAACCGTGCCAGATCGTGCTGCATACCGATTCGCAGTACGTGCGCCAGGGCATCACCGAGTGGATGTCCGGCTGGGTGCGACGCGGCTGGAAAACCGCTGGCGGCGATCCGGTCAAGAATCGCGAACTGTGGGAGCGGCTGCACGCGGCCACCCAGCGGCACACCATCGATTGGCGCTGGGTGAAAGGCCACAATGGCGACCCGGACAACGAGCGCGTCGACGTGCTTGCCCGTCATCAGGCCACCATCGCCCAGCGCGGCGGCGCTGCAACTGCGTAAGAGGATTCATGCGTCAGATCATTCTCGATACAGAAACCACCGGCCTGGAATGGCGCAAGGGCAACCGCGTTGTCGAAATTGGTGCGGTTGAGCTGCTGGAGCGGCGCCCGAGCGGCCACAATTTTCATCGCTATTTGAAGCCGGATTGCGATTTCGAGCCGGGTGCGCAGGAAGTCACCGGGCTGACCCTGGAATTTCTGGCCGACAAACCGTTGTTCGGCGATGTGGTGGAGGAATTCCTCGCCTATATCGACGGCGCGGAATTGATCATCCACAACGCTGCGTTCGATCTGGGTTTTCTGGATAACGAACTGTCGCTGCTGGGCAATGGCTACGGCCGCATCATCGACCGCGCCACCGTGGTCGATACCTTGATGATGGCGCGCGAGCGTTACCCGGGGCAGCGCAATTCGCTCGACGCCCTGTGCAAACGCTTGGGCGTGGACAACGCGCATCGCCAGTTGCACGGGGCCTTGCTCGATGCGCAGATCCTGGCCGATGTGTATATCGCGCTGACCTCGGGTCAGGAAGAGATCGGCTTTGCCAGCGCCGATGCCGGCCAGAACAGCAATGAGGGCAGCGGCATGATCGCGTTCGACCCCGCATTGCTGCTGCCGCGCCCGCGCGTGGTGGTGACTGCGTCGGAATCGCAGGCGCACGAGGCGCGGCTAGCGCAGTTGCGCAAGAAGGCCGGCCGCGCGCTGTGGGATGCGCCCGTCGAAGAGAGCGCAGTCGCCGGCTAGGTCGGCGGTGGCGGCGCTGCTGCCCGTTGCGTGCGGTACATGCCATCGACGGCATGTGCCGCGCTTGGTCAGGGAGCCAGCAGGTCTGCGGCGGACTCGAAGGCTGACGTCCGACATCGACGCTGCGCAGCCTTGCTCAGTAGCTGCGCACCAGGATCGCGGTGATGTTGTCCGAGCCGCCGCCATCCAGTGCCGCGGCAACCAGGCATTCCACGCATTCCTGTGCGCTGCAATCGGCCTGCGACAGGGTCGCCGCAATCGTTGCATCGTCCACTTCTTCGGTCAGCCCGTCGCTGCACAGCAACAGCTGCATGCCGGATTTGAGCTCGCCCTGCATGGTGGCAACGTTGAGGTGCGCCGGGTCGGTGACGCCCAGTGCCTGGGTGACCACGTTGCGATGAGGATGTGCGCGCGCCTGCTCACTGGTGAGCGTGCCTTGGGCGATGAGTTCCTGCACGTAACTATGGTCCTGGCTCAGTTGCGCCAGCCGCCCGTCGCGCCACAGATACGCACGGCTGTCGCCGACCCAGGCCACTTCGAAACGCTGGCCCAGCACGCGTGCGGCGACCACGGTGGTGCCCATCGGCAAGGTGTCGTTGCAGCGGCGCGAGGTCTTGATGATCTCTTCGTCGGCGATGCGCACCGCCTGCGCGAGCGGGGTGCCGGCGCGGACTTCTCGCACGATGGTTTCGCGTGCCAGCGCGCTGGCCACCTCGCCGCAGGCGTGCCCCCCCATGCCGTCGGCTACCAGCCACAGCCCCAGTTCGCTATCGCCGTAATAGGTGTCCTCGTTGAGGTCACGGCGCAGGCCGACGTGGGTGAGGTGTCCGAATTCGAGCATGGGGCCGGGTCGCCAGGGAGAAGATGCATGCCCATCATCGCGGCCCGACCGGCCGGCAGCAACACGGCGATCGCGCCAGTCGCAGTGCCGGTTCACGCCGGGCCGGCGGCCGGGCCGCCCGGCGCTGGCCCAGGCCGCTTGTGGCCTGGCGCGTGTGCCCGTATGATGCACGGCCCCAGGACACTGGGGACCATCTGGAGAGGTGGCAGAGCGGTTGAATGTACCTGACTCGAAATCAGGCAGGCGTTTATAGCGCCTCGGGGGTTCGAATCCCCCCCTCTCCGCCAGATTGAGGCGACAAGGTGTGCCAGTGCCGCGTGAGTTTTGCCGGCGTCATTGGGGGGTGAGAAGCCCCGGGTTCGACAGACAGCATCGCTGTCTGCACGGCGAAGCCGCCCGCAGGGCGAAGGCACGTAGTGCCGAGTGAATCTTCCCTCTTCGCCAGATTCGCATGAGCCCCCGCAAGGGGGCTTTTGTTTATGTGTCGCAGTCGGTTGTCGTTGCGATGACTACAATCCGTTCGATCCCCGTTGGAGGCTTGTCATGTCCGAGATCCTGGTGCCCGTGTCCTTTGGTGAGCTGCTCGACAAGATCGCGATCCTGCAGATCAAGTCCGAGCGCATGCGCGATGCGGCCAAGCTGGCCAATGTGCGTAACGAGTTGTCTGCGCTGGAAACCAGCTGGATGGCGCATCCGGCTGCCGGCCACGACATCGTTCGGCTGCGCGCCGAGCTCAAGGCCGTCAACGAGCGGCTGTGGGTGATCGAAGACGACATCCGGCTCAAGGAGCAGGCGCAGACCTTCGACGACAGCTTCGTGCAGCTGGCGCGCAGCGTCTATATCGAAAACGACGAGCGCGCGCGCATCAAGAAGGACATCAACCTGGCGCTGGGATCTTCGTACGTGGAAGAGAAGTCCTACCAGGACTATCGCGCGACTGGCGCCTGAGCGGAGTGATGGGCCGAGTGCGCCGGTACCAGTCGGTGCACTGATGCGAGGGCCGTCTTTCATCGCGATAGACGGTTTGAGCAATGCAGGGTGCATCGGCCTGAAGGTTTGCTGCCAAGTGACTCAGTCCTTGCGCGGACGAAGAACGGCGCGACGCGTCATTCGTCGGATCGATCTGACGATCAGTTGGGCAGCATCGTTCGCCGGCCGTTAGCGGAGATGATCCGCCCGATAGCGCTCGAACGCAGCGATCGCGTCGTCGACGGTAATCAGCGACATCACATCGTCGAACTCGATCTTGGTGCCCCAGCTGAGCTGATCGGCCGGCTTGTGCAGAAATTTGCGTGCCGCCGCGTCGTAACGGTCCACGCAATAGCGCACGTCCGAATACGGGCCGCTGCGTCGTGGATTGCTGGCCGCGTGCAACCCCAGCACCTTGCTGCCCATCGCATTGGCGATATGCATTGGTCCCGAATCCGGAGTGACCACGAGGTTGGCGCGGGCGAGCAGCGCAGGCAGCTGCTTGAGGGTGTCCTTGCCGACCAGATCCAGCACCGGGGCATGCGTATTCGCCACGATGGCATCGGCGGTGCTGCGTTCCAGTTCGCTGCGGCCGCCGCACAGCACCACCCGCCAGCCCTGGGCCGCCGCATGGTCGGCAAGCGCGGCGTGGCGGTCGGGATACCAGTTGCGCCGCACATGACTGGAGCACGGGGAAATCATCAGCACCGGGCGGCCATCGTCGTCCCATTGAGCGCTCGCCCAGGCGTGCGCAGCGTCGGGCACCGGCAGGTCCCAGCGCACCTGGGTCTGGTGCAGGCCCAGCGGCTCGGCGAAGCTGCCGATGGCGTCGAGCACGTGGATGCCAGGGCGGTCGGCAATGCGTTCGTTGACGAACAGACCGTGCAGATCCTTGGAGCGGCTGCGGTCGTAGCCGATGCGGCGGAGCGCGGGCACGAATGCCGACAGCACATTGGCGCGCAACGCCACCTGCATCTGCAACAAGGCGTCAAAGCGTCCCAGCGGTGCCAGGGTTTGGCGCAGCGCGCGCATGCCCGCCACGCCGCTGCGTTTGTCGTAGGCATGGAAGTGCACGCCGGGCAGGCCGTCGAGTAGCTTCAGGCCGGCCTTGTCGATGATCCAGTGCAGCTGCGTCTGCGGGAAACCCGCCTGCAGCGTGCGCACCAGCGGCACCACATGGGTCACATCGCCCAGGGCGGACAAGCGCAGCAAACACAGCGATGCAGGCGTTACAGCCATGGTGTTGTTAGACTCGATAGATGGTTTCTTTCGACGCCACCGAAGCGCTGACGCCGTACCGCGAGGGCCGCGGCTATGGCGCCATTCTGTTCGACCGCGAACGGCTGCGGCAAGCCGACGCCGAGCTGTTTTCGCCGCAACACTGGGGCGACAGGGCGCGGCCGGTCGACGAAGGCGGGCGCGGCGGTGCCTGGTTTGTGGATGCGCCGTTCGGCCGCAGTGTGTTGCGGCAGTATCTGCGCGGCGGCATGGCCGCGCGCGTCAGCCGCGACCGGTATCTGTGGAAAGGCGCGGGGCGCACACGCAGTTTTGCCGAGTTCCGGCTGATGCGCGAACTGATCACACGCAAGCTGCCAGTGCCACGCCCCCTGGCGGCCTGCTATCTGCGCGAAGGCCTGGGCTATCGCGCGGCGCTGTTGATGGAACGGCTGGAAGATGTGCGCTCGCTGGCCGACCATGCACAGGTGGCCGGGCGTGGCGCGCCGTGGGAAGCGACCGGGCAACTGATTGCGCGTTTCCATCGCGCCGGCCTGGATCACGCCGATCTCAACGCGCACAACATCCTGTTCGATGCCGGCGGGCATGGTTGGCTGATCGATTTCGACCGTGGCGTGCTGCGCATTCCGGCCACGCGCTGGCGCGAGCGCAATCTCAAGCGGCTGCATCGGTCGCTGTTGAAGCTGCGCGGCAATCGCAGTCGCGAAGAGGTCGACAAGGATTACGAGCGGCTGCATCGCGCTTACGAGCTGGCCTGGGGCCGGGGCTACTGATGCAGTGGGCGTTGCGCGTGCAGGGGGTCGGCAATGCGTCGGCGGTGGCGCTCGGTTCGCCGATGGCTACGCTCGAGCGCGCTGGCGCGCCGTGGCTGACCATCGATTGCGGCAGCGAGGGGCTGACCGCCTATCAAGCGCATTACGGCCACCTGCCGCAGGCCATCTTCATCACCCATGTGCATCTGGACCATGTCGGCGGGCTGGAGCGGGTCTTCGTCGACAGCTACTTCTCCGAACGACGCGGACGCACGCGCCTGTATGTGCCGGCACCGGTGGTGCCGCTGTTGCAGCGGCGCATCGCCGACTACCCGAACGTGCTGGCCGAGGGCGGGGCGAACTTCTGGGATGCGTTTCAGCTGGTGCCGGTCGGCGATGCCTTCTGGCACGACGGGGTACGGCTGGAGGTGTTCCCGGTGCGCCACCACTGGCCGGAGACGGCCTACGGGCTGCGTCTGAAAGGGGCGCTGGTATGGACCGGCGACACCCGGCCGATCCCGGAAATGCTGAAGCGTTATGCGGACGACAATGAGCTCATCGCGCATGACTGCGGTGTTCACGGCAACCCGTCGCATACTGGCGTGGATGATCTGGAGCGGGAATACCCGCAGGACCTGTTGAGCCGCATGCTGCTGTACCACTACGCCAGCGACGCCGACGGCGACGTGCTGCGTGCACGCGGCCATCGCGTCGCCGTGCCCGGGCAACACCTGACGCTGGCGGACCCGACCGCCGCAACGGTGCGCTGATGGGCGCCTTGTCGCTGCCGACCCTGACGGGGGCGCCCATGCAGGACCGCTACGGTCGCCCGCTGCGCGATCTGCGCCTGTCGGTGATCGAAGCCTGCAATTTCCGCTGCGGTTATTGCATGCCGGCCGACCGCGTGCCCGACGATTACGGCTTCGATGCGCAACAGCGTTTGAGCTTCGACCAGCTGGAAACGTTGGTGCGGGCGTTCGTGTCGGTGGGTGTCACCAAGGTGCGCCTGACCGGTGGCGAGCCGTTGCTACGTCGCGATTTGCCGACCTTGGTTGCGCGACTCACCGCCATCGAAGGCATCGAGGATCTGGCGCTGACCACCAATGGCGCCTTGCTCGCGCGCCAGGCCAACGCGCTGCGCCAGGCCGGGTTGCGCCGTATCACGGTGAGCATGGACGCGCTCGAGCCGGCGCTGTTCAAGCGCATGAGCGGCGACCGTGGCGACATCGCGCAGGTACTGGCCGGCATTGCCGCCGCCGAACAGGCCGGCTTCAAACGGTTGAAGATCAATTGCGTGGTGCAGCGTGGCGTCAACGAAGATCAGGTGCTGCCGCTGGTGGAGCACTTCCGCGGCACCGGGCATGTGTTGCGCTTCATCGAATTCATGGACGTGGGCAGTTGCAACGGCTGGACGCCGGATGCGGTGGTGAGCTCTGCGCAGTTGCACGCGCGCATTCACGCACGCTGGCCGCTGATGGCACTGGACGCCAATTACACCGGCGAAGTCGCGCAACGTCATGCGTTTGTCGACGGCGCGGGCGAGGTGGGTTTCGTCAGTTCGGTCAGCGTCCCGTTTTGCGGCGACTGCCAGCGCGCGCGCGTGTCGGCCGATGGTCATCTGTACACCTGCCTGTTCGCCAGCCAGGGCCACGATCTGAAGCCGGCGTTGGCCGACGGCGAGCAAGGGTTGGCGACACACTTGCGTCAACGCTGGAGCATGCGTGGCGACCGCTACAGTGAAGTGCGTGCATCATCGGAACCGCGTCGCGGCAAGCCGGTCGAGATGTTTTTGATCGGCGGATGAGTGAGCGCACGCTTCTGCGGCAGGTGCGTGCTGGAGCCGCGCTTGCTCGATCCACGGGTGCGGGACGACACGCAGGCGCTGGAAGCACGGCTCGATTCTGAATTCCGGAAGTCCGCCGCGTCCGCGCGCCACTACATGCGGCGCGACGTCATCGCCGCGCCGCATGTAGTGGCGCTGTTGGCGGTTGCCACGCCGATGCCTTCGCGTGCGTTCTGCAAGCGCCGGATCTCGCGCAGCTGCGGTGCCCCACGGTCGATGGCAGCGGTGGGCTCGAACGGCATGCGTTGCGCAGCTCGTTATGGCACAGGGGCTCGGATGATCACGGCGGCTGTTTCATCAAGGCGCCCCATTCACCGACAATGCCGCATCCTGATTGCCTATCACCGTGTCGTTTCCCATGCCTGCAAAATCCCGTTCCACGCGCCTGACCCACCTGGATGATGCCGGGCTCCCCACCATGGTGGATGTCTCGGACAAGGCGGTCACCGCACGCAGCGCCACAGCGACCAGCCGGGTACGGTTTCCGGCGTCCGTCGCCGCGCAGTTGCGCGCCAACGGCCTGCGCAGCGCCAAGGGCGGCATCGTCGAGACGGCGGTGATCGCCGGCACCATGGCCGTCAAACGCACGCACGAGCTGATTCCGTTCTGCCATCCCTTGCCGATCGATGGCTGTCGTTTCGAGATCGACTGGGCAGGCGAGCAGGTGTTGGAGATTCACTGCACCGTGCGCTGTGTGCATCGCACCGGAGTGGAGATGGAAGCGCTGACCGGCGCCAGCGTGGCGGCGCTGACGGTCTATGACATGTGCAAGGCGTTATCGCACGGCATGACGATCGGGCCGACCAAATTGGTGTCCAAGCGCGGCGGCAAGCGCGATATCGGAGTGGCGCAATGACGGCAACGGTGACGGTATTGTATTTCGCCAGTCTGCGCGAAGCGGCCGGGATCGCCGACGAGCGTGTGCAATCCAGCGCGCCGGATCTGCGTGGCCTGTATGCCGAACTCGATGCGCAGCACGGCCTGCGCTGGACGCCTGCGCAGTTGCGCGTTGCCGTCGACGGCGCCTTCGCGCGCTGGGACGATGCGCTGCGCGATGGCAGCGAAGTGGTGTTCATTCCGCCAGTGTCGGGAGGTTGAGCGTGAGCGATGACATCGTGTCCATCTTTGCGCTTTCCGATCTGCCATTGCCGGTGGAGCAGTTGCGTTCCGGCGCCGCGCATCCGCATGCCGGTGCATTTGCCAGTTTCGAAGGCTGGGTGCGCAATCACAACGAAGGCCGTGGCGTTGCCGGGTTGCGCTACGAAGCCTACGCCGCGCTGGCGCAGGCCGAAGGTCAGCGCGTGCTCGATGAAGCGACGCGCCAGTTCCCCATCGTGCATGCGCACTGCGTGCATCGGGTCGGCGAGCTGCAGATCGGCGACATGGCGGTCTGGGTGGGCGTCAGTGCGGCGCACCGAGGCGCCGCGTTCGACGCATGCCGCTACATCATCGACGAGGTCAAGGCGCGCGTGCCGATCTGGAAGCACGAGCATTACCTGGAAGGTGACGCGGGCTGGTTGCATCCTGAGTCGCAGTGAGGTCCTCAGCCGCGTGTGCGCGGTGGCGTGATGCCCTGCTGGGGCTGCCGGTTTGGCGGGCGCCATCGTGTTCGATCATGCCGCTCCAAAAGTTAGCTGGTGTGGCCTAAGAAGCTGCCGCAGCTACGCTGAAGCGCGCACGGCAATGGTCTGCGCGCTGAGGCATGCAGGAAGGTTAGGAAAGGCTCTGACGGTTGACCTCGGCGCCCGCATCGATCGATACACGTCGAGCAGGGCGTTCCCGTTGCGGAGATGTCTGGCGCCCGTCGCGACGGGCGTCAGCAACGACAAGCGAAGATCCTGAGCGCAGCGCACAGCACGCTCCGTGACGGATGCTGCCGATTCCAGGCAATGACGTGCGCCTGGGGCATCGACGAATTCGATCCAGCGCGTGCACAGACAAGTAGGGTGGTGTCCCCGCCGGTTGACCTCGGCGCCCGCATCAATCGATACCGTTGCTGCCTTCCGGCCCTGGCGGGATTTTCGATCTAGCGTCGCGAGGGACCGACGGGGTCACCATAAGACGTGGGCCACTGGCATGGCCCTGCGATTTGCGACAGTGGTGTCAATGCGCAAATCATGAAACTGGCGGAGAGAGGGGGATTCGAACCCCCGAAGCGCGGTTTAGACGCTTACACACTTTCCAGGCGTGCTCCTTCAACCACTCGGACACCTCTCCGTACCTGCACGACCGGGGTCTAACAGGGCCGCAAATTCTAGCGGTCGCCGGCCCGTACCACAAGCTGAATCTTTCCGGCGCAGTCGGTGAGACGCGCCGTGGCACAATATCGGCTCAGAACAAGCTGGTTGCCCGATGTCTTATCTCGTTCTTGCCCGCAAGTGGCGCCCGAAGCGTTTTGCCGAACTCGTGGGCCAGGAACACGTGGTCCGCGCGCTCACCAACGCGCTCGACAGCGGGCGCGTGCACCACGCGTTTTTGTTCACTGGCACCCGTGGCGTGGGCAAGACCACCATTGCGCGCATTTTCGCCAAGTCGCTGAACTGCGAGACCGGCACCAGTGCCGACCCGTGCGGCACCTGTCCGGCCTGCCTGGACATCGATGCCGGCCGCTATATCGACCTGCTGGAAATCGACGCCGCCTCCAACACCGGCGTGGACGATGTGCGCGAAGTGATCGAGAACGCGCAGTACATGCCCTCGCGCGGCAAGTTCAAGGTCTACCTGATCGACGAAGTGCACATGCTCTCCAAGGCTGCGTTCAACGCGCTGCTCAAAACCCTGGAGGAGCCACCGGAACACGTGAAGTTTCTGCTCGCCACCACCGACCCGCAGAAACTGCCGGTGACGGTGTTGTCGCGCTGCCTGCAGTTCAACCTCAAGCGCTTGGACGAGGACCAGATTCAGGGGCAGATGACCCGCATCCTGGCCGCCGAGGAGATCGAATCGGATCCGTCGGCGATCGTGCAGCTGTCCAAGGCGGCCGATGGCTCCCTGCGCGATGGCTTGTCGCTGCTGGATCAGGCGATCGCCTATGCCGGCGGTGCGCTGCGCGAGGATGTCGTGCGCACGATGCTGGGTACGGTGGACCGCACCCAGGTCGGGGCGATGCTGCAGTCGCTGGCCGACGGCGATGGCGCGCGCCTGCTGCAGGTGGTTGCCGCACTTGCGGAATTTTCGCCGGACTGGAGCGGCGTGCTGGAAGCCCTGGCCGAGGCCTTGCACCGCGTGCAGGTGCAGCAGCTAGTGCCGTCGGTGGCGTTCGTCGGCGACGGCATCGACCCGACCCCATTCGCCGCGCAGCTGCGGCCTGAAGTGGTGCAGCTGTGGTACCAGATGGCGCTCAACGGGCGCCGCGATCTGTATCTGGCGCCGAGCCCGCGCGCTGGCTTCGAGATGGCCGTGCTGCGCATGCTGGCGTTCCGCCCCGCTGCGGCGGTGCCGGCCGGAAGCAGCGACGATGGCCGCGGTGCCAGTGCGGGTGGCGGAGCACGCGCGTCCGCTGCGGGCGTACAGGCGGCTGCACCGGTGACAGCGGCGGCTGCAGTGCCGGTCGAGGCGGTTGAAGCGGCGTCGGGTGCGGATGTTGTTGCGGCGCCGGTAGCAACGTCGGCGTCGACATCGGCACCGACACCAACACCAACACCAACGGCAGCATCAGTCGATGCAGCCTCGGCGCCGGTTGTGGTGCTTCCTGCAGCAGAGCCGTCGCTCGATGGTCGCTCGTCCGCTGCTGCGCGCACTGACGACACGCCGCCATGGGCGGTGGACGATGCGCCGGTGCGCACGCATGCTGCGCCAGCGTCCGTGTCCGATACGGCGGTTGTGCTGGCACCCGAATCTGCAATGGCGTTGCCACCGGACGCCGCTGTTGCGGCGCCGATCATGGCGGTGCCCGAACTTATGCCTGCGCTTGCTGCCGCCACTGCTCCAGTGCCGGCAGAGACGGCTGCAGATGCGCTCTCTGCTGGTCCTGCGTCTGCCGAAGCTTCGCCAGCTTCAGCATCGCTATCCGCATCGGCGCCCAGCAACGATTCGAGCACGCTGATCGACGACAGCCGCATTGCCGACGCCGAACAATGGCTTGAGCTGGTCACGCGTAGCGGGTTGAACGGCCCGTCGCGTCAGCTCGCGGCCAATGCGGCGTTTATCGGCCATCGCGATGGCGTGCTGCGGCTTGCGCTGGCGCCGGGCTTCGAATATCTCAACTCCGAGCGCTCCATCGCCAACCTGGCGCAGGCGCTGGCGCCAGTCCTCGGAGACACGCCGCGTATCGTGATCGAAACCGGCAGCGCCGATGTCGAGACCTTGCATGAGCGCGCCAACCGGCAGAAAGGCGAGCGCCAGAGCGCAGCCGAAACCGCCTTCATGAACGACCCGAATGTGCAGCAGCTGATCCAGCAGCAGGGCGCGCGGGTCGTTCCCGATTCCATCCGCCCTTACGACGAGTAACGACCATGCGTGGAAACATTGCCCAATTGATGCAGCAGGCGCAGAAGATGCAGGAAAACCTGCAGCGCGCCCAGGAAGAACTGGCCAAGCTGGAAGTCACCGGCACTGCCGGCGGCGGCATGGTCAGCGTGACGCTGACCGGCGCCAAGGAGTGCCGCAAGGTGCGGATCGACCCCAGCATCCTCTCCGACCAGGAAATGGCCGAGGACCTGATCGCCGCCGCCTTCAACGATGCCTCCAACAAGATCGATGCCGAATCCAAGGACCGCATGGGTTCGGCCACGGCCGGCATGCAGCTGCCGCCGGGCATGAAGTTGCCGTTCTAAGAGGCGGGGAATCGGGAGTGGGGAATCGGGAATCGTAAGGCCGAGATTGTCTTTAGCTTTTGCGATTCCCTAATCCCGATTCCCGATTCCCGACCCAATGTCCTCCTTACTCGAACAATTGATCGAAGCCTTCCGGGTGTTACCGGGTGTGGGCCAGAAATCGGCGCAGCGTATGGCCTATCACGTGCTCGAGCGCGAGCGCGAGGGTGGGCGGCGTCTGGCGACGGCGCTTGCCAGTGCGGTGGAAAAGGTCGGCCATTGCGTGCAGTGCCGCGACTTCACCGAGGCGGAAATCTGCCCGATCTGTGCCAATGCCAGCCGCGACCGGCAGCAGCTGTGCGTGGTGGAATCGCCAGCCGATCGTTTGGCGATCGAGCACGCTACCGGCTACCGCGGGGTGTATTTCATTCTGCAGGGACGGCTGTCGCCGCTGGATGGTATCGGCCCGCGCGAGCTGGGGCTGGACCAACTCGGCGAACGCCTGGCCGCTGGCGAAATCACCGAAATGATCATCGCCACCAACGCCACGGTGGAGGGCGAGGCCACCGCGCACTACCTGGCGCAGTTGGCGCGCCAGCATGGCGTGCGCCCAAGCCGGCTCGCGCAAGGCATGCCGCTGGGTGGCGAGCTGGAGTATGTGGATCGCGGCACGCTGTCGCACGCCTTCGGTACCCGCAGTGAGGTGGTTTGAGCGCGGGGATTGGGGAGTCGGGATTTGGGATTGGTCAAAGCGGCCTGGCTGCGCGCTTCAGATTCTACGAAGCCCGAATCACCAATCTCGAATCTCGAATCACCAGCCGGCTGACCGCTGGGAACATCCAGCTACCGCATTGATAAAAACGTTGGAGGCGCCGGCCCTCTAAAAGGGTTGATTGCTGCTGGGCACGGATCGAGGATGCACAAAAGCTGCCAGACCACGCGCGCGGTAAGCTCTTACCAATCCCAAATGACCAATCCCCAATCCCCAGCCATGTCCGACACCATCTTCAGCAAGATCATCCGTCGCGAAATCCCGGCCACCATCGTTTACGAAGACGACGAGGTGCTGGGCTTTGAAGACATCGCGCCGCAGGCGCCGGTGCATGTGCTCTTCATTCCCAAGCTGCACGCCATTCCCACGCTGGACGATGTGCCGCCGGAGCAGGCGTTGCTGGTCGGCAAGTTGGCGCTCGCCGCTGCAGCGTATGCACGTGAGCAGGGCCTGGCGCAGGACGGCTACCGCATCGTGATGAATTGCCGCGAGCATGCCGGGCAGACGGTGTTTCATATCCATCTGCATCTGCTGGCCGGTGCACCGCTGGGCCGCTTCGGCACGCCTTGACGGAAGCGCTGGGCCTTGCCACCGATGTGACCAAACAGGTTCTCGAGCGGAAAGGGCAGGCCAGGGGTGAGCATCGCCAATCGCTAATCGCCAGTGCTGCGGTTGCGAGCCGATGTACACAAGCCGGCGCTCCCAGCATCCGCGCAGTCGCGGTTCCAGCAGGGCTTGTTGCACCCGCGCAGCGCCGGGGCTGGCGAAATGGCGAAATAAGAATCCAGCAAAAACGCGCTAATGCCGGCGGCTCGCCCGCACAAACAAAAACGCCGCTCCTTCATGAGCGGCGTTTGCATCACAGTTGACTCAGCAGCCGATCACCACCAGCCGCGGCCCCAGCCCCAACCGCCGCCCCAGCGCGGACCCCACGGGTCGCCCCAGGGGCCGTACGGGTACGCCTGAATCACGTCGACGTCGCGCACTTCCGGCCACAGGTAGACCACATCTGCCGCCACCTTGGGCAGCTTGTAGTCGTACTCGCCGATCTTGGTGGTCTCATAGCCTTCGATCTTGCCGATGAAGGTGACCTCGCGGCCGGGTTCGAACACCGCCGGGTCATAGAAGCCCGAGCGGCAGGCCAGGAAGCGGCCATCGCTGGCATCCACGGCATTGCGGTCCGGGCGGCCGCTGGCGTTGAGCGGGCGCGAGATCAACTCGAAGCAGGTCTGGCCCTGGCTCGGCTTGGTCTGGATGATCTTGCCGCCCCAGCGCACCGAAGTGCCGAGCTGCGCGCTGGCAGTGGAATCGCTCGGGCTGACCGTGGGGAACTGGCCCTGCAGCGGCTTGGGCGCGGTGGCGCAGGCTGCGAGCCCGAGCACGGCGACAATGGGAAAAAGAAAGCGGGTACTCATGAGGAAACTCCGGTTCGCGGGCGATGCTGCTGCAGATCTTTGAGGAGTGAGGCGCTGTCCGAATCAGCGCCAGCGTAGCGCGCGGCAGCGAAACGTTGGCTGAGTGCCAACAGTGTGGTGTCGGGGTGGGTGCGGGCGACGCGTTGCGCCCAGGCGATGGCCGGTTCGTGCAGTTCGCGAGCAAGGCCCAGCTTGCCGTAGCGCCGGCTCAGCCGGTGCCAGGCGCGCAGCAGCGGGTCGCGTTCGCGTTCGCCGCGCGCCAGCAGCCAGCTCATCCACGCCAGTGCGCTGACCGCGAACACGCCGAAGATGGCGGCCAGCTGGGTGGGCTCCAGACGGTCGATGCCAAACGGCTGCAGCAGCCGTTGTTGGCGGTCTGCATTGAAGGACAGCACCAGATCGTTCCAGCCGCGCCGCAGCCAGTCGCTGACCTGGCCCAGGCCGGCCCAGGTGCCGAGCTGGGCAAAGTTGTTGCCATCGGTTTGCAGGCGATCTTCCAGCGTGTCGTAGATGCGTTCCGGCGCCACGGCGGCAGTGGGGTCCACACGCACCCAGCCGCGGCCGGCCAACCACACCTCGGTCCATGCATGCGCATCCATGCGGCGCACCACCCAGTAGTTGCCCAGCCCGTTGTAGGTGCCGCCCGCATAGCCGGTGACCACGCGCGCGGGGATGCCGGCTGCGCGCATCAGCACCACGAACGAGGAGCTGAAGTGCTCGCAAAACCCGGCTTTCTGCTGGAACAGGAATTCATCCACGCTATTGCGGCCAAGCAGTGGCGTGTCCAGCGTGTAGGCGAATTCGCGGGTGATCCACCCCAGTGCGCGCTGCACCACGGCATCGTCGTTGTTGCCGGCTTCTGCCCGCCATTGCCTGGCAAGCGCGACGGTGCGTGGATTGAAGCCGGGCGGCAGGGCCAATGCGCGTTTGCGCAACTGATCGGGCAGGTCGGTATCGAAACGTGCCGGTGGCGCCGATTGCAACTCCCAGCGGGTCAGTGCGCTCAATGGTCGCTGCGCGAACAGTTCGTAATCGGGCGAAAGCTCGGCGTCGGCCACGCCCTGGGTCGGCAGGTCCAGCGACACCAATTGACGACGATCGGTGGGCTCGTAATCCAGTCGATAACGATAGGTCTGCGGGCCGGGCGTGACCGACGCGGGTTGGCCACGACCGGTCCAGCGCGCGCGCTGCCAGGTGCGGCCGTCGAAATCCCACATCACCGGCCCACGCCAGTAGCGCTGCTGCGGCGGTGGCGCCTTGCCGGTGAATTGCACGCGCAAGGCCGGGCTGTCGTCGGCCATCAGGTCAATCCATTCGCCCGGCGACATGTTGTCCGAGAGTCCAGGCCGGGACAATGCGCGCTCGGGCACGCCCCACAGCGGCGAACTCAGACGCGGCAGCAACCAGAAGGTGGCCATCGCCAGCGGCACCCCGATGGCCACCAGCTTGCCGATCCCACGCAACTGCAGGCGTAGCGAAGGCGTGCGGGTGCGATGCTCCTCGTCGGCCAGCCGCTGCATGCTGAGCAAGGCGCTGACCACTGCCAGCAGCGCCAGGCCCATGGTTGCCGGGCCCTGGTCGAGCAGGAATGCCGCAAACGGCGCGAACAAGGCAAAGCCGAGCAGGCTGCGCGCATCGCGCAGGGTGCGCAGTTCGGAGGCCTTGATCGCCAGCATCGCGGCGAGCACCGCACAGCCGGTATCGCGGCCGAAGCGCATGCCGATCTGCCAGTACACCGCCGCCAGCATTGCGATCACCAGCAATACCCGCACCGGTGCCATCACGGTGCCGCGCCAGCTCAGCACGCCGACCAGGACCGCGGCCACCGCAATGGTGGTAGCGAGCAGGCCGGGCAGCTGCAGCAATAACGGTGCCAGTGCCAGCCAGCTGGTGGGCAGGACCCAGCCGCGGCTGGGCTGGCTGATCGGGAGGGATGGCTCAGTCATGAGGAAGCAGCGCCAGGGCGCGCAGGCACAAGTGCTGGTGGGACGGGCCTTGCGCAGGGCCCAGTGGTGGCTGGCCTGGCAGCAGCAGGCGATAACGCCGCCCGTCGCGCTCGGCCAGATTGACCCAGCGGGCAAGCCGCGCGATGCGGCGTTCGTACGGCAGCGCGTGCAGCGTGCGCCAGTCCAGCGTCACTTCGATGCCCATCGGCTGTTCGTATTCGCGCACCAGCAAGGTGTCGCGACGCGCGGAATGCTTCCAGGAAATCGTGCGCGGCGCATCGCCGGCGCGATATGGGCGCAGCTGATGCAGTTCTTCGCCTTGCGCGTGCAGGCGGGTCTGGTTGGGCGAACCGGCGCCGTCGGGCAGCGTGGGGCCGTGGTCTTCGGGTTTGGGGTAGGCCAGTAGCGGGGTTTCCGGCCACACCCACGACCAGGCCCGCACCAGGCCCAGCGGCTGGGTGCTCGACAGCCGGATGCGTTCGATGTCCTGCCAGCCGCGCTGCGTGGTGGGCACCAGCAGGTCGACGTCGGCCATCTCGTGCTCGACCAGCGAACAGAAACCGCTGCTTTGCAGATGGTCCAGCCGCAGCCCGCGCCGCGCGCGGGTATCGCGACGTGCCAGCGACACCCGCATGCGCAGTGGCTCGCCGGCCACCACAGGTTCGGCCGAGACCGCTTCGATACGCAGCGCCGACAACTGCAGATGCGCCATGATGCTGCTGGCGATCCCGGCGGTGGCCAGCAGCAGGGCTAGCAGCAACGCCGGGTTGTTGTTGTAGTTCAACGCGCCCAGCAGCATCGCCAGCAGCAAGCCGGTGATGAACAGCCCGAAGCGGGTCGGCAACACATAGATACGCCGCCGATCCAGCACGATCGGCAACGCTTCCGCTCCCCGCGGACGGGCCAGCAGGCTGAGCCGGCGGCCGATGCCGCGCAAGGGTGCACGCACGTGTGTCAGTCCACCGGCACGCTGTGCAGCAGCGCCTTGGCCAGCGCCGGCCCGGAGGACGATTCTGCTTCCGGCACCAGCCGATGCCCGGCCACGGCCACGAACAGCGCCTGCACGTCTTCCGGCAGCACATGCTCGCGTCCGAGCAACAGCGCATACGCCTTGGCGGCGCGCAGCAGCGCGATGCCGGCACGTGGCGACAGGCCCACGCGTACCCCGGCGTGCTGGCGGCTACGCAGCAGCAGCGCCTGCACGTAGCCGATCAAGGCATCGCTGGTGTGGATCTGATTGACCCCCGCACGCAGCGCGACCACCTCGGTATCGCTGAGCTGCGGTGCGGCCTGGGCGATCAGTTCGCGTCGGTCCACCCCGGACAGGAGCGCGCGCTCGGCATCTGCGCTGGGGTAGCCCAGGCTGAGCCGCAGCAGAAAGCGATCCAGCTGCGAGTCCGGCAACGGAAACGTGCCGGACAGGTCGACCGGATTCTGCGTGGCGATCACGAAGAACGGTTCCGGCAAGGCATGCGTCACGCCATCCAGGGTGACCTGTTGTTCGGCCATGGCTTCCAGCAGCGAGCTCTGCGTGCGCGGCGGCGCGCGATTGATCTCATCGGCCAGCAGCACATGGGTGAACACCGGGCCGGGGTGGAACTGGAACTGGCGCGAGGCCGCGTCGTACACCGACACGCCCAGCACATCGGCCGGCAGCAGGTCGGAGGTGAACTGCACGCGCTGGAACCCCAATCCCAGGCTGGAGGCCATGGCGTGGGCCAGGGTGGTCTTGCCCAGGCCGGGCAGGTCTTCGATCAACAGATGTCCCCCGGACAGCAGCGCCACGAACGCCAATCGCACTTCCTGCGCCTTGCCCAACAACAGCGAATTGACCTGGTCTTGCGCGCGCCGCAGCGATTGGCGCAGCGCATCGGTTAGCATTTCCGTGGAACGCAGCGGTGTCGACATCACAATTCCGTAGGTGAAAAGAAGAGTGCACAGGGCAATGCAGGGGGACCAACGGGCACATCGCACCTTCGTGATCCTGTGGACACTGGCGACGGCCGTCAAGCTGTTGATTGCCGCACGGCTGCCGCTGTTCGTGGACGAAGCGTTTTATTGGCAGGAAGGCCAGCACCTGGCCGCGGCCTATTCGGATCTGCCGGGCATGACTGCATGGCTGGCGCGCCTGGGTGTGGAGGTTGGCGGGCACCATCTGCTGGCGTTGCGGCTGCCGTTTCTGGCCATCGCCGCGCTGCTGCCATGGTTGATCGCGCACATCGCCACGCGCTGGTTCGGCTCCACGCTGGGCTGGCAGGCGGGCAGTTTAACGCTGCTGATGCCGCTATCGGCCACGCTCGGCATCCTGGCCGTGCCGGACGTGCCGATGGCGTTGGCGGCGGTGTTGTGCATGGATGCCGGTGCGCGGTTGCTGCGCGAGGTCGATGCCACCAGCGCGCTGGAGCTGGCGATCGGTCTGGTCATTGGCGCGCTCAGCCACTACCGCTTCGTCGGTGTGATCGGCATGGGCTGCATCGCGTTGCTGTGCATTCCGCAGGGGCGCGCGGTGCTGCGCGACCCGCGCATCTGGCTGGCGCTGACCGTGGGTGCGGTGAGCTGGCTACCGCTGCTGTTCTGGAACACCGACCATGACGAGGCCGGGCTGCGCTTCCAGTTGGTCGACCGGCATCCGTGGCGGTTCCAGATCAGCGGGCTGTGGTTCTTGCTGATCCAGACGGTGGCAGTGACGCCGCTACTGGCCTGGGCGATGGTCAAGGTCAGTCTGGCCGGCACGCGTGCCGGCGGCGGGTCGCGTGCGCAATGGCGCTATTTCGGCTTGCTGGGCGGCATCTCGACCGTGGCGATCTTCGTGCTCGGCTTCTTCAGCGATGCCGAACGGATCAGCTTCCATTGGCCGTTGCCTGGCTACTTCGCATTGCTGGTGGCGGTGCCGGTGATCCTGATGCGCTGGCCGCATTCGCTGCGCCGTGCCGCATGGCTGATCGCGCTGCTCGGCACACTGGGTGCCTACGGCTATTACCTGGCGGTCTCGGTGCCGTCAATCCGTGCGCATGCGGCTGGCGAAAAATACTACCCGCGCAATTTTGCCGGCTGGAACGGTCTGGCGCGTGCGGTCAAACGCCAGTTGGCGCAGATGCCGCCGGGCACGCGCGTACTGGCAGAAAATTTCAAGGTGGGCGCCGAACTCGGATTTCAATTGCACGATGCGCAGATCGAGGTGTTGCGCGCCGACTTGAACGACAAGCACGGGCGTAGCGCGCAATTGCAGCAATGGGGCCTGCTCAGCGACGGACGCCGCGATGGCCCGCGTCTGCTGGTGCTGTCGCCCAGCGATCAGCGCTACCGCGATCTGCTCAAGCGCTATCACGCCATCTGCGACATGGTCGGGCCGTTGCCACCGCCCACGGTGGTGTCCACCGATCACGGGTATCAGCGTTTTCTGCTGTTCGCACTGCCGGCGCAACGCGCGCCCGGGCCGTGCATCGCCCCGGCGATGGCCTGGATCGATACGCCGCTCCCGGATGTACGCGTGGCCGGCCAGGTCCAGGTGCGCGGTTGGGCGTTCAAGGACGGCGTTGGCCTGGCCGATGTGGAGTTGCTGCTCGATGGTCGCCCGGTCGCGCAGGCCGACTACGGCAGCCCGATGGACGTTCGCCCGTACTGGAAAATTTCCACCGACCCGCAGCACCCCAATGTCGGCTTCTCCGCCACCCTCGACACGCACGCGCTGCCGCCCGGCACGCATTGGCTGGGACTGCGCCTGCACGGCCGCGACGGCAGCGTCGAGGACTGGTGGGAGCAGCCCGTTACCGTTTCCGCACCTTAGATCACGCAATGACTGACGCCTTGCCCGTTGTCCATCCCGCACATTTGTCCGGGTTTCGAATCGCTGTGCTGGTGCCGTGCCATAACGAGGCTGCAACCGTTGCCGACGTGGTCGGCGATTTCGCCGCGGCATTGCCGGGGGCGGTGATCCATGTGCTGGACAACAATTCCAGCGACGCCACCGCGTCCAACGCCGCCGCGGCGGGCGCGCAGGTGTGCCGCGTTGCGCTGCAAGGCAAGGGCAATGTGGTGCGACGCGGATTTGCCGATGTCGAAGCCGATATCTATGTGCTGGTGGATGGCGATGCGACTTACGACGCGGCTGCCGCACCGGCGCTGGTGCGCAAGCTCATCGACGAACGGCTGGATATGGTGGTCGGCGCGCGACGTGATCAACAGCAGGCCGCGTATAGGCCAGGGCACCGGCTCGGCAATGTCCTGCTGACGCGCTGCGCGGGGTTGCTGTTCGGGCGCAGTTTCGACGACATGTTGTCCGGGTACCGGGTGTTTTCGCGGCGCTACGTCAAATCCTTTGCGGCGCATGCGCAGGGATTCGAAACCGAAACCGAGCTGGCCGTGCATGCCTTGCAGTTGCGCATGCCGGTGGCCGAGGTCGAAACGGCCTATGGCGTGCGCCCGGAAGGGTCGCAAAGCAAGTTGAATACCTGGCGCGACGGCTGGCGCATCCTCACCACGATTGCAAAACTATTCAAGGCCGAGCGGCCGTTGTTGTTTTTCTCGATCGGTTTTGCGCTCAGTGCTGCGCTGTCGGTCGTGCTGGCGATCCCGTTGTTCGAGACCTATCTGCAAACCGGTTTGGTGCCGCGCTTTCCGACCGCGATCCTGTGCGTGGCGCTGATGCTGCTTGGCTTTCTGTTGCTGGCCTGCGGGCTGATCCTGGATACGGTCACGCGTGGACGCGTTGAAGCCAAACATCTGGCGTATCTCGCCGAGCCGGCCGTAGGTAGTCGTGTGGCCGCCTCGCATGGCAAGGAAGTGCGCTGATGACATCGGTGAGCATGTCGAAGTGGGCGACGCGTCGGCAGCGTGTGTTGCGCTGGGCGGATGGCTGTTTCGGCTTTCATTCGCAGCGCCAGGTCATCACTGCAGTGATGGCCGTGCTGTTGCTCGGTGCGCTGCTTTCGGTCGGTCTTGGCCAGGATGCCAATTGGGATTTGCGCAATTACCACCTGTACATCGGTGATGCGTGGACCCACAACCGTCTGGGCGTGGATCTGGCGCCGGCGCAGATGCAGAGCTACTTCAGTCCGCTGCTCGATAGCCTGCATGCCTGGTTGATGTTGCATCTGCCCGGGCCGTTGGTCGGGGCGTTATTGGGCGCGCTGCATGCCGTGGTGTTCATCCCGGTGGCAGCGGTGGCGTGGCGTGTCCTGTCCAATGAATCGCGACGCGCGCAGTGGACGCCGCTCTTCGCGCTGGCCGGCATGTGCAGTGCGGTGTTCCTGTCCGAACTGGGCAACACCATGGGCGATACCGTCAGCGCGATCCCGGTGCTGGCGTCGTTGGCGGTCGTGCTGTTGGCGCAGGCCAATGCGCGGCAGGACCGACGTGTCACGTGGTTATGGGTCATCGCCGGCGCACTGATCGGTCTGGCAATCGCGCTCAAGCTCACCAATGCGCTGTACGCGCTGGCCCTGGCGCCAGCGGTGCTTTGCGACGGTGGACGCATGCGCTCGCGGGTTCTGGGGTTGGGCGTGCTTGCTGGTGTCGCCTTGCTCGCCTTGCTGCTCGCGGCCGGGTCCTGGTACTGGCAGGTCTGGCAACATCTGGGCAATCCGCTGTTTCCGCAATTCAACGGCGTGTTCAAGTCGCCGCTGGCTCAGCCGGTGTCGATTGCCGATGTCCGCTGGTTGCCGCGCAGCATTGGCGAACATCTGATCTGGCCGCTGCTGTTTACACTCAAACCGCAACGCATCGGCGATCTCGGCCTGGTGCAGGCGGGGTGGGCGGTGTTGTATGCGGTGACGCTGATGGCAGCAGGACGCCTCGTGCTGCGTCGCTCCCTACCCGCGACCAATCGCGATCGCGCAGCGGTTGTGCTGCTGGTGTTTTTCGGCATTGCCTACGCGCTGTGGCAAGCGGTCTTCAGCATCCATCGCTACCTGCTGGTACTGGAGTTGCTTGCGCCATTGGTGCTGTGGGTCGTGTGCCGGCGCGCTTTCGCGGTGAATGCAGATCGCAAGGCTTGGTGGTTGATCGGTGTGTGTGCGCTGGTTGCTGTGGTCGGATGGAAAGACTGGGGGCATGAGGCATGGGCGCGCGACAGTTTCCAGGTCGAGCAACCGGCGCTTGCCGATCCTGCGGCATCCACGGTGCTGCTGGTCGGCGACGAGCCGCAGTCCTGGCGTGTGCCGCTGTTGCCGCAGCAGGCGCGCTATATCGGTGTTGCGACCAATCTCTCCGAGACCGATCAGTACCGCGCGCAGGTCAGGTCCTTGATCGCCGAGCGGTCGCAGCTGTATGCAATGTTGGGTGCGACACGCGACAAGCAGCAATTGCGGATCGATCGCATGAACGGCTGGGCGCAGCAGATTGGCTGGGACATCCAGCCTCGGTGCACGCGATTGCGCTGGTTGATCGCGCGCGGTCTGCGTGCGGAGCTGGAAGTGTCGCCAGGGCGCTGCGTGCTGCAGGTGCCCAAGGGCAAGGCGCTGGATATCGCCGCTGCAGATCGTGCGGTGCGCGAGTCCGCGCAGCAGCGCCTGGCTGCGTATGGGCTGTCCCTGGATCCGTCACGTTGCCGCACCTTGTCCTCGCATGTCGGACAAGCCCAATACCCCTATCAGTTCTGCGAGCTCGCTCGCCCGCAGTAGCGCAAGCGGCCAGGCGTTGTGCGGCCGGGCAGCTGTGTACGGTCATGCGCGACTTCAGTGGCCGCTTCCGCACCATCGTGGCTGGAGGTCTGTACTGTCACGGCCGACTTTCGATCGATGCGCTTGAGCAGCGTTGCCGCAGTCGAATCGGGCCTCACGGAATCGCAAACCCCGCTTGCCGCAACAGCCGCGCCAGCGCGATCAGCGGCAGGCCGACCAGCGCGGTGGAGTCTTCCGAGCGAATCGCATCGAACAGGCTGATGCCCAGACCTTCGCATTTGAAGCTGCCGGCGCAATCCAGTGCGGGCTCGGCGGCCAGGTAGCGTTCGATCTCCACCGGTGTCAGCGGGCGCAGCTGTACCTCGGTGACATCCAGCGCGTGCAGGTGGTGATCAGGGCCGATCAGGCTGACGGCGGTGTGGAAGCGCACCACGCGCCCGGATATGGCGCCTAGCTGCGCGCGTGCCTGGTCCAGGGTTCCCGGTTTGCCCAGGGCGCGCCCGTCCAGATCGGCGACCTGGTCCGAGCCGATGACCCAGGCGTCGGGCGCATGCGCGGCCACTGCGGCGGCCTTTTCGGCAGCCAGGCGGCTGGCCAGCGCGCTCGGCGCCTCGCCCGGCAGCGCCTGCTCATCGACCTCTGGGCGGGCGGTGGTGAAGTCCAGTTGCAGGCGGCCGAGCAGCTCGCGCCGGTAGACGGAGGTGGAGGCAAGGATCAGGCGTGGCATCATGAGCGCCGAAAAGGAGGGGCAGGGGAGTCTGCCAGCCCGCACGCCGCGCAGCACATGTGAATGGGTGCATTTGACATGGCTACTGCGGGTCTTTAACATTCTGCGGCTTATGTCCGCGAACGTACCCGAAATGCTGGATGCTTGGCGGATGGTCGCAGCGCGCAGGCGCTTCGATGGCCGCATCCCGCTATCTGCGATGACCCGCTTGCAGGGGAGTCTGGTCGATACCGATGGCGAATGTGTTTATTCGCTTCAGTTCGATCAGGACGATCTGCTCAAGGTCGCCTATGTCGAACTCAGCATCGATGTCGAGCTGCCGTTGGCCTGCCAGCGCACCTTGCAGCGTTTTCTGTATCCGGTGCAGATCAGGCAGCGTCTTGGCCTGATCCGCAACGAAGACGAAGAGTCCGCGTTGCCACTCGATTACGAAGCCTTGCTGGTGCCCGATGACGGCATGCTGCGGGTGGTGGATCTGGTGGAAGACGAACTGGTGCTGTCGGTGCCAGTGGTGCCGATGGCGCCGGGCAGCGAGGCCGTCGAAGCAGAGTGGGTGCCGAGCCAGGAAGAGCAAGACAAGGCCAGTCCGTTCGCGGCGCTGGCAGCGTTGAAGAAACAGTAACCGCCGCTGTTAAGGGCGGAAAGACAGGTCGACGCGGGCGTAGAGCGTGCTGTTCGACTCAACAGACAAGTTATCGAACTAAAGTTGGAGCAATCCCATGGCTGTGCAGAAATCCCGTGTCACCCCGTCGCGTCGCGGCCAGCGTCGTTCGCACGATGCCCTCACCGCCAAGCAGCTGTCGACCGATCCGACCAGCGGCGAGATCCATCTGCGCCACCACATCACCGCTGACGGTTATTACCGCGGAAAGAAGGTGATCACGACCAAGTCGTCGGCCGTCCAAGAAGATTGATCCGTGGCGCCCGCCGCAGTTTTGTTGGCGGGTGACCCTCGATACTTCCGGAGCCGCCAATCACCGCGGCTCTTGCATCAGGAAACAGCATGAGCAAGCGGATCTATTCCAGAATCGCGGGCACGGGTAGCTATTTGCCCGAAAAGGTGTTGACCAACGACGATATGTCCAAGATCGTCGACACCAGCGATGAATGGATCTTCTCGCGCACTGGTATCCGTGAGCGTCACATCGTCGCCGACGACCAGACCACCAGCGATCTGGCGTATTTCGCCTCGCTGAAGGCGATGGAAGCGGCCGGCGTCACCGCCGACGAGATCGATCTGATCGTCATCGGTACCACCACGCCCGATCTTATCTTCCCGTCCACTGCCTGCCTGCTGCAGGCGCGGTTGGGCAACGTCGGTTGCGGAGCGATGGACGTCAATGCTGCCTGCTCGGGCTTTGTCTACGCGCTCAGCGTGGCCGACAAGTTCGTGCGCAGCGGCGATGCAAAGACCGTGCTGGTGGTAGGTGCGGAAACGCTGACCCGTATCGTCGACTGGACCGACCGCACCACTTGCGTGCTGTTCGGCGACGGTGCCGGCGCGGTGATCCTCAAGGCCGACGAAGAGACCGGCATCCTCAGCACCCATCTGCATGCCGACGGCAGCAAGAAAGAGCTGCTGTGGGACCCGGTGGGCGTATCGGTTGGTTTCGGCGAAGGCAAGAATGGTGGCGGTACGTTGCTGATGAAGGGCAACGACGTCTTCAAATATGCGGTCAAGGCGCTGGATTCGGTGGTCGATGAGACCCTGGCGGCTAACGGCTACGACAAGCACGACCTGGATTGGCTGATCCCGCATCAGGCCAATCTGCGCATCATCGAAGCCACCGCCAAGCGGCTGGATCTGCCGATGGAGCAGGTGGTTGTCACCGTGGATCGCCACGGCAACACCTCGTCGGCCTCGGTGCCGCTGGCGCTGGACGAAGCGGTCCGCTCGGGTCGCGTGCAGCGTGGCCAATTGCTGCTGCTGGAAGCGTTCGGTGGTGGATTTACCTGGGGCTCGGCGCTGCTGCGCTACTGAGTTCCGCAGACCCTGCCACCTCGGTGGACAGGGTCTGACGCTGTCAGGGCGATGCGTCCTGCAGAACCGACGCCAAACGCGCTGTGATCGCTGGACCGTGCTCCGGCGTAAGCGTATGCCGCTGCAATCGGCCGGTCTGGCTCGGTCTCTTCATCTCTTCGTATGCTGCTGTGGCTTGGGTGCCGTGCGCCCTGGGTCGCGCCGTGGCGGCAATTCCGCGCGCGGTCCTGCATGTGCGGCGAATCGGCGAGGTGCATGCGTATCCAGTCAATAGTCCGCGAGTTGGCTTGGCTGTAACCAAACTGCGCTGATCCTCAGCGACAACGCTCGCTTGTTTTGAGGCAGCCTTGCGATGCCGATGCGCCCACGCGCGACCATCGTGGGGGCACTCTGCCAGCCCCCTGCTGCACTCAATGCAGGGTCCGACTTGAGCAGTGCATTCGCTCTGGCGCTGGTATTAGCCGGTCTGCCTGGACCGGTTTACCGATGGCCATCTCGGCCTGCGGCGGGGGTTGTTCCTGCCCGGCCAAGTGTTGTCGCAGGCCGGGCTGCATACGCGGCAGTACAGACGCTAGAGCGATTTCGCACGTATCATCCCGGCTCGATTTTTGCTGGCAGCCGCGCGTGACTGAATCCACTCTCGCCTTCGTTTTCCCCGGTCAGGGGTCGCAGTCTTTGGGGATGCTGGCCGAACTGTCCGAATTGCATCCGCAGATTCGCGAAACGTTTGCCGAAGCCTCGGAGGGTGCTGGTGTCGACCTCTGGGCGCTGTCCCAGGGCGGCCCGGAAGAAATGCTCAACCGCACCGAGTACACCCAGCCGGCGCTGCTGGCGGCGGGCGTGGCGGTGTGGCGGCTGTGGACTGCGCAGCGTGGCGCGCGCCCGGCTGTGTTGGCTGGGCACAGCCTGGGCGAATACACCGCGCTGGTGGCCTCTGGTGCCTTGTCGCTGCATGACGGCGCGCATCTGGTGCGTTTACGCGGGCAGTTCATGCAGGCCGCAGCGCCGGCCGGTGTCGGTGCGATGGCCGCCGTGTTGGGTGCCGAAGACGCCCTGGTGCTGGAAGTCTGCGCCGAGGCGGCAGGCAGCCAGGTGGTGGTGCCGGCCAACTTCAATTCGCCCGGGCAGATCGTGATCGGCGGCGATGCGGCGGCGGTGGATCGTGCGCTGGCCTTGCTGGCCGAGCGCGGCGTGCGCAAGGCGGTCAAGCTGGCGGTGAGCGTGCCGTCGCACACTCCGTTGATGCGCGATGCGGCCAATCAACTCGGCGAAGCGATGGCCGGGTTGGCCTGGCACGCTCCGCAGATTCCAGTGGTGCAGAACGTCGATGCGCGCGTGCACGAGGGCAGCGCGGCGATTCGCCAGGCCTTGGTCGAGCAGCTCTACCTGCCGGTGCAGTGGACCGGCTGCGTGCAGGCGCTGGCGGCCCAGGGCATCACCAAGATCGCCGAATGCGGCCCGGGCAAGGTGTTGAGCGGGCTGATCAAGCGCATCGACAAGAGCCTGGACGCCCGCCCGCTGGCCACGCCAGCCGATTACGCCGGCGCGCTCGACGCGTGGGTGCACTGATCCGACGCACATGCCGGTGCTACCGGCATCCCTCGACGCTTGCGGCACTGATCGCAGCGTCCCCCTTCGAGGAACAGTAGTCATGAGCAAGCCTCTGCAGGGCGAAATCGCCCTCGTCACCGGCGCCAGTCGCGGCATCGGCGCGGCCATTGCCGACACCTTGGCCGCCCAGGGCGCCACCGTGATCGGTACCGCCACCTCGGCCTCCGGCGCCACGGCCATCGGCGAGCGGCTGGCGGCCAATGGCGGCCACGGTCGCGAACTCAACGTCACCGATGGGGCGGCGGTCGATGGTCTGATCGAGGCGATCGGCAAGGAATTCGGCGCCATCTCGATTCTGGTCAACAACGCCGGCATCACCCGCGACAACCTGTTGATGCGGATGAAGGACGACGACTGGCAAGCCATCATCGACACCAATCTGACCAGCGTGTTCCGCACCTCCAAGGCGGTGATGCGCGGCATGATGAAGGCGCGCAAGGGCCGCATCATCAATATCGCCTCGGTGGTCGGTGTGACCGGCAATCCGGGGCAGACTAACTACGCCGCGGCCAAGGCCGGCATCATCGCGTTCTCCAAGTCGCTGGCCAAGGAAATCGGTTCGCGCGGGATTACCGTGAATGTGGTGGCGCCCGGTTTCATCGATACCGACATGACCAAGGCGTTGCCGGAGGAGGCCAAGGCCGCCTTGCTGCAGCAGATCGCGCTCGGTCACCTGGGTGCGCCGGAGGACATCGCCAACGCGGTGGCGTTCCTGGCCGGCCCGACCGCCCGCTATATCACCGGCGAGACCCTGCACGTCAACGGTGGCATGTACATGCCGTGAGCGTGCGCCGCCGGGAGGCGCTAAGTGGCTGATCGGCCGGGACTTGTGATGCAATGCAAGGCTCGGGCGCTTCCACTACACTATCCAACGCGGCCATCGCAGCGGCGATGGCGTTTTTTTCGTACCACCACTACTCCAGCTGGAGCGATATCCCCAATGAGCACCATCGAAGAACGCGTCAAGAAAATCGTCGTCGAACAACTCGGCGTCAAGGAAGAGGAAGTCACCACCAGCGCATCGTTCGTCGATGACCTGGGTGCCGACTCGCTGGACACCGTCGAGCTGGTGATGGCGCTGGAAGAAGAGTTCGAGTGCGAGATCCCGGACGAAGAGGCCGAGAAGATCACGTCGGTCCAGCAGGCGATCGACTACGTCAAGGCTCACGTCAAGAGCTGATGCGTTGTTCCTGACTGCGGTGGCGTGCATTACGCCGCTGCTGCGTCAGACATTCCATGGGGCCGCTGATGCGGCCCTGTGTTTTTCAAGCGTCACCCGCAAACCGCAAGCACCGTCCGTTCCGTGGTGAGGAGATCTGCAATGAGTCGTCGTGTTGTCGTTACCGGCATGGGCATGGTGTCGCCGCTGGGCAATGATCTGGCCAGCAGCTGGGATGGGATCATCCACGGGCGCTCAGGCATTGGCCCGATCACGCAGATCGATGCGTCGCAGTTCACCACTAAGATCGCCGGCGAAATCAAGAATTTCGACCCCACGCTTTTTGTGTCCGCCAAGGACGTCAAAAAGATGGATTCGTTCATCCACTACGGTGTCGGCGCCTCGTTCATGGCGCTGGACGATTCCGGCCTGGTCATCGACGAAAGCAATGCCGAACGCGTTGGCGCCATTCTCGGCTCCGGCATCGGCGGGCTGCTCGGTATTGAAGAGCAGACCATCAAATTTCATGAGGGCGGCGCGCGCAAGATTTCGCCGTTCTATGTGCCCAGCACCATCATCAACATGTTGCCGGGCCAGGTCAGCCTGATCAAAGGCCTGAAGGGCCCGACGTTCTCGGCCGTATCGGCGTGCGCTACGTCCAATCACTCAATTGGCACGGCGATGCGCATGATCCAGTACGGCGATGCCGACGTGATGCTGGCCGGCGGTGCCGAGCGCGGGTCCTCGCCGAGTTCGGTGGGCGGGTTCTGCGCGATGAAGGCGATGTCCACCCGTAACGACGACCCCACCGCTGCATCGCGTCCCTGGGACAAGCAGCGCGACGGCTTCGTGCTGGGCGACGGCGCCGGCGTGCTGGTACTGGAAGAGTACGAACACGCCAAGGCGCGTGGCGCGCGCATCTATGCCGAGCTGGTTGGCTTCGGCGCCAGCTCGGACGCGTTCCACATGACCGCCCCCAGCGAAGACGGCGAAGGCGCGGCGCGCAGCATGGTGGCCGCGATGCGCGATGCCAAGCTCAACCCCGAGCAGATCGGTTACCTCAACGCGCACGGCACCTCCACGCCGCTGGGCGATCTGGCCGAAACGCTGGCGATGAAGCGCGCGCTGGGCGACCACGCCTACAAGACCATGGTCAGCTCGACCAAGTCGATGACCGGCCACCTGCTCGGCGCGGCCGGCGGTGTGGAAGCGATCTTCTCGGTGATGGCGCTGCATACCGGCATCATCCCGCCGACCATCAATCTGGAAGAACCCAGCGAAGGCTGCGACCTGGATTACGTGCCGAACGTGGCGCGCGAAGTCCAGGTGGATGCGGTGATGTCCAACGGCTTCGGCTTTGGCGGCACCAACGGCACACTGGTGTTCAAGCGCGTCTGAGTCGGCGCGTCTGCGCGCTCGCACGGCGCGTCACGCAACAGTCCTTGGCCGCCGCGCGCACTGCGTCCGTGCGGCCAGGCCAACAGTGTTGGCTTGACCTAATCCTGATCCACGCATATCGCGCGCTGCCTTTTGGAAGGCGGCGCGCTTTTGCATATCACGCCACCCCGGACCGATGACGCTCACCCGATCACTGCACGCGGACATCGATTTGCTGGCGCTGCATCGGTTGGCGCCGCAGCGGTATCCGGCGTTGCTGGAATCCACTGCCTCCGGTACCGAGCATGGGCGCTGGGATGTGCTGTTGCTGGCAGATGGTGCCAGCCTGCGGCTGGATCCGGATGGCGTGACGCGCGATGGCGATGGTCAAGCGCTCGAATGCAATTTTTTGGACGCGCTGGATGCCGCCTGGCACGCCGAACGGCTGCCGCGCGATGCGACCAGTGCATTGCCGTTTCGTGGCGGCTGGGCGGTATTGCTGGACTACGAATTGGCCGCGCAGGTCGAGCCGATCCTGCAGCTGCCTGCGCGGACCGACCGCCTGCCGAGCGCGCTCGCCTTGCGTGCGCCGGCGGCGGTGTTGCGCGATCGCGTGGACGGGCGCTGCATCGCGCTGGCCGAACCGGGGCGCGAGGATCTGCTAAATCGCATCGACGACGACATAACCGCCTGCGCTGCGCTGCCGCCGTTGCCGGCCTGGGTCGGGCCGGTTGCGGTGGACGAAGACGTGCCCGAGCGCTTTACCGATGCGGTGCAGCGGGTGCTCGATTACCTGCGTGCCGGCGATGTGTTCCAGGCCAATATCTCGCGCGCCTGGAATGCACGCTTTGCCGCGGCGGTGGATCCGGCGGCGCTGCACGCCCGGTTGCGTTCGGCCAACCCAGCGCCGTTCGCCGGCGTGTTTGTGGCGGCCGGGCGCGCGGTAGTGAGCTCCTCGCCCGAGCGGCTGGTGTCGGTGCACGGCGATGCGGTGCAGACGCGCCCGATCGCCGGGACGCGCGCGCGCTTTGCCGGCGACGACGATGCGGCGCGCATCCGCGAGCTGGTCGGGCACCCGAAAGAGCGCGCCGAGCACGTCATGCTGATCGACCTGGAGCGCAACGACCTGGGCCGGATCTGCGTGCCCGGCACGGTCGAGGTGGATGAGCTGATGGCGGTGGAAAGCTATGCCCACGTGCATCACATCGTTAGCAACGTGCGTGGCCGTCTGCGCGCCGGGGTCACGCCGGGCGAGGTGATTGCTGCCGTGTTCCCGGGTGGCACGATTACCGGCTGCCCGAAGGTGCGCTGCATGCAGATCATCGCCGAGCTTGAACAGACCGCGCGCGGCGCCTACACCGGCGCGTTCGGCTGGCTCAACCGCGACGGCGACATGGATCTGAACATCCTGATCCGCACCGCGGAGGTGGCGGGTGCGCAGGTGCGCTTCCGCACCGGCGCCGGCATCGTGGTGGACTCGGACCCGCAACGCGAGCTGGACGAGACCCGCGCCAAGGCGCGTGGCGTGCTGCGTGCGATCGAGCCGACATGAGCGCTTCAACGGGACATCACCGGCGCGCGGTATCCTGCGCGGCGCTAGGGCAATGACGAGGTGGGTGTGGCGGTGACTGGCAAACGCGGATGTCTGGCCGTGCTGGGCACGGCATTGCTGCTCGCAGCGCTGCTGGCGATTGCCGCGCTGGTGGCATGGCGGCATTACCTGCACTTCGCGCAGACGCCGGTGAGCGCCACGGCGCCCAGCGTGGTGATTGCGCCGGGCGATTCGCTCAGGGCCACCTTGCGCAAATTGCGCGAGGCCGGCATCGCGCAAGGCACCGATCTGGAATGGCAACTGCTGGCGCGTCAGGTCGATGCGGCCGGCAAACTCAAGGTGGGCGAGTACGCGTTGGCGCCGGCCCTGTCGCCGCGCGAATTGCTCGGTCGCATGCGCCAGGGGCGGGTGATCCAATACCGTTTCACGATCGTGGAAGGCTGGAATTTCCGCCAGTTGCGCGCCGCGCTGGCCACCGCCACGCCATTGCAGCAGACCATCGGCAACCTGGATGACACCGCGCTGATGGCGCGGGTAGGGGTTGCCAATCAGCATCCGGAAGGCCGCTTCCTGCCGGAGACCTATCTGTATCAACGCGGCGACAGCGATCTGGATGTGCTCAAACGCGCCCACGCGGCAATGGACAAAGCGCTGGCGCAGGCCTGGGAGCAGCGCGCCGCCAACTTGCCGCTGACCTCGCCAGAGCAGGCGCTGATCCTGGCGTCCATTATCGAAAAGGAAACCGCGCTGGGCAGCGAGCGGCCGTTGATCGCCGGGGTGTTTCTGCGTCGCCTGCAGCTGGGCATGAAGCTGCAGACCGACCCCACCGTGATCTACGGCATCGGCAGCAGCTACGACGGCAACATCCGCCGCCGCGACCTGATCACCGATACCCCGTACAACACCTATACCCGCACCGGCCTGACCCCCACGCCGATCGCCATGCCCGGCCGCGAGGCGCTGCTGGCAGCGGTGCGCCCGGCACCCGGTGATGCGCTGTATTTCGTGGCCGTTGGCGACGGTACCGGCGCGCATGCGTTTTCGGCCACCCTGGCCGACCATAACGCGGCGGTGGCGCGTTACCTGCAGCGCCGCCGTCTGCCGAACATGCCGCAACCGGAGCCCACGCCATGACCGCCGCGTTTTCGCCCTGGCAGCAGCGCGCCTTCGACCAGACGGTGGCAGCGCTGGATGCCGGCCGGCTCGGCCACGGGCTGCTGATTTGCGGCCCGGAAGGGTTGGGCAAGCGCGGCGTGGCATTGGCGCTGGCCGAACACGTGCTGGCCAGCTCGCCGGATCCTGCGCTGGCCCAGCGCACGCGGCAATTGATCGCCGCCGGCACCCATCCAGATCTGCAGCTGATCTCGTTCATTCCCAACCGCACCGGCGACAAGCTGCGTACCGAGATCGTCATCGAGCAGGTGCGCGAGGTGTCGCAAAAGCTGTCGCTGACGCCGCAGTACGGCATCGCCCAGGTGGTGATCGTCGACCCGGCCGATGCGATCAATCGCGCCGCCTGCAACGCCTTGCTCAAGACCCTGGAAGAGCCTTCGCCGGGCCGCTACCTGTGGTTGATCAGCGCGCAGCCGGCGCGTTTGCCGGCCACCATCCGCAGCCGTTGCCAGCGTCTGGAATTCAAGCTGCCGCCCGTGCACGAAGCACTGGACTGGTTGCTGGCACAAGGCATCAGCGAGCGTGCCGCGCAGGATGCCCTGGACGCCGCACGCGGCCACCCCGGGCTGGCCGCACAGTGGTTGCGCGAGGATGGCCTGACGGTGCGTCGCGCGGTGGCGCAGGACCTGGAGCAGATCGCCAGCGGCCGCGCCGGTGCGGTGGAGGTTGCGCAGCGCTGGACCAACGACGGCCAAGCCGATCAGCGTCTGCGGCATGCCGCCGACCTGGCGTTGGCGCAGGCCTCGGCCGGCTTGACCGATCCATCGCGGTTGCACAAGCTGGCGACCTGGTTCGACGCCGCCAATCGCACACGCGATTTGCTGCGCACCACCGTCCGCGCCGACCTGGCAGTGACGGAATTGCTGCTGGCCTGGCGCGAGGGAGCGCACCAGGCACGTTCTAGGGGAACTCGATGAGTGCAATGAATGCACGCCAAGGCATTTTGTCGCTGGCGTTGAAAGACAAGCCGGCGCTCTACAGCGCGTACATGCCGTTCGTGAAAAGCGGCGGCATCTTCGTGCCCACGCCCAAGCGCTACATGCTGGGTGACGAAGTTTTCCTGCTGCTGACCCTGCCCGATTCCAGCGAGCGCCTGCCGGTGGCCGGCAAGGTGATCTGGACCACGCCTGCGGGCGCGCAGGGCAACCGCGCCGCCGGCATCGGCGTGCAGTTTCCGGACGGCCCGGAAGGCGAGGCGGTGCGCAACAAGATCGAAACCCTGCTGGCCGGCCTGACCACCTCGGACAAGCCGACGCATACGATGTGATGCGGTTGTTGTTGGACATGCGGCCGGCCGCCGGCCGCCGCACAACTACACCGGCAGGGTTGCCACTGATCGCAGTGCGCTGACTGCGGTGTAGGTGAGACGCCTGTCAGGTGGGAATGAGCCATCAGGAGCCAGGCAAGTGATCGGCTTGGCGCTACGTCCAGCCAGTTAACGTGCGTGGTGCCGGGCAGAGAGGGGCAGCGCCGCCGGCTGGCGGGATGAGGCCGGCGTCTGCAAACTGCCGTGGTTTCAGTAGGCATCCGCCGGGTCGAACGCGGCTGTTGACGATTGCTGCAGCTGCCCTATAATGTGCGGCTCGCGTCACCGGGCGGTTAGCTCAGCGGTAGAGCATTGCCTTCACACGGCAAGGGTCACAAGTTCGAACCTTGTACCGCCCACCATGAATTCAGAGTCAGATGAAAACCGGCGGAAGCCGGTTTTTTTCTTTGCCGCAGTGTCGTAGCGGCTACATGGATGGGCGATGCGATAGCGCCGCAGTCCTCATTCTTATGCAGCACTCGGCAGCCACTGCCACTCACTCAGCGGCATGCGTTTTCCGTGCGGTGGTTCGCGTTGGCGCGAGACATCGCGATGTCGCGTTTCTTGCGCGTTCGATCAGGACTCGCCATCTGCATGGCTTGGACGCTGTGGTTAATCGATTCCACCGGGAATGAATCCGTGTGGCTGGGTCGCTGTCTCACACTTGGTAGTGGCGCTGCATTGCATTTTGAGAAGCGGTGCACGTAAGCACTTTTCGCTAGGGTCGGCGCCTTGCGAGCTCGACAGGGACTTGCCATCCTGCAAGGCCCCGGATCGAGATGGAGTGGCGATGAAGACGCTGCTTGGAAGTGCGCTGGTTGCGATGTTGTTGTTGGCCGGGTGCGCGCGCGATGTTGGCGAGCAGTACGTGGGCAAGTGGGTCAATGTGAAGTCGCAGAAGAATGTGCTGAGCATCGAGCACAATGGCGAGAGCTTCATCATTCGCGATACCACGCCGGAGCTGTTCGGTAGTGGCGTGAGGACCCGAAATTATCCGGCGCTGCTGACCAAGGGTGTGCTGCAGGTGTCCAGCGGCAGCGGTACGGTCAATTATGCGATCGACGAGGCGACGGGTCGACTGAGCACGGGCGATACCGAGTACACGCGGATCAAGTAATCGCGCATCGACGCGTGCGCTTTGATTGTCGCGCTCAGCCGCGTGTAGTGCATGCTGCATGCAGTAGTGCATCATCTGATGTAAGGCGTTGCCCCTGTCCAACCCGGGCTGAAAGCCGAGCCAACGTGCAGTGTTCAACGCTGTGGCGCCATCGCTTGTGCCTGCATCCATCGCCACAACGTAGTGCGCGAAACGCCGAGCGCTTGAGCGGCTAGGGCACGGTTGCCGTTGGCGCGTTCCAGTGCAGTGCGCACCGCTGCAGCGGTGAGTTGCAGGCGCGATGCTGCAAGCTCGGTGTGCGCCTGTGGTGCAGGGTCGCTGATGTATGCGTCGAACAGTTCCGGCGCCCAGCGTTGGAGTTGTTCCAGGCTCAGGTGGTCGTGCGCTTGTGCTTTCCAGTGAATGCATAAGCGTTCGACCAGGTTGCGTAGTTCGCGCACATTACCCGGCCATGCATGCTGTTGCAGACGTTGTAGCGCTGCGGGCGACAATGGCGATGCGATGCTGCCCAATTGCTGAAAATAATGCGTCAGAAGCATCGCAATGTCGTCGGGGCGGTGGTGCAACGGCGGCAGTGCGATGCGTAGTGCGTTCAAGCGATAGAACAGGTCGCGGCGAAAGCGCCCTTGTTCGACCAGGGAATGCAGATCCTGCAGGCTGGCAGCGACCACGCGCACATCCACCGCAATTGGCACGGTGGCGCCGACACGTAGCACTTCGCGTTCCTCCAAAACGCGCAGCAAGCGCGTCTGTAGCGGCATCGGCAATTCGCCGATTTCGTCGAGAAACAACGTGCCGTCCTGCGCGGCTTCGATCAGGCCGGTGTGGCCGCCGCGACGTGCGCCGGTGAAAGCGCCATCGCTGTAGCCGAACAATTCCGCTTCCAGCAGCGATTCGGTGATGGCGCCGCAATTGATCGCGACAAAGCGGCCACGCCGCCGGCTGCCGGCATGCAGTTGTCGGGCGACCAACTCCTTGCCGGTCCCGGTCTGGCCGCTGATCAACACGGTGCCCGCGTGCGGCGCATACAACTGCACCAGCTCGCGGACGTGCACCATTGTCGTGTCGTCGCCGAGTAGCGCGTCGCTGCGGCGTGTCCGTCGTGCGTTGCTGCGGGCGGCTGGGCGTTCCTGGCTGGAAGCAGTGCCTAATGCGATGGCGTTTTCCAGCGCGTGACGGACCGAATCTGCCGAGTACAGCAGTACGCCGGGCAGGCCGGCCTGCTCGGCGAAATCGATCGCCATGCCGGTACCCACGATGACCTGGATACCGCCGGCACGCAGGTCGGCAATGCAGTCGCGCGCGTCTTCGGCAGTGACGAAGCGGCGATGTTCGATGTCCAGGTCGAAGCTGCGCTGGAAGGCGTGGAACGAGGGGACGTCGCTGGCATGGGTCACCACGCCGATGCGCGGTGCGATGCGGCGCGCACGCGCCAACGCTTCCATCAGGTCGAAGCCGGTGGCCTGGATCGGCGCCAGCGGCAGCGCAAGCCGGCTGCGCAGGTAGGCGGCATTGGAGCCGCCAGCGACCAGGACGTCGCAGCGCTCGCGGCGCAGGCGCTGGCCGATGACGTCCACGGCGTCGGCAAAGCCGAGGTTGATCTGCTCGATGCGCGCGCGCTGGTCGAATTCGGGGATGACGTCGGCAAGCAGGCCGGTCAGTCGCGACACGCTGACGGTCCAGATCACCGGCGGCGATGTGTCTGCCGGATCGGCCGGGGAGGGGTTACGCATCGACGTTGGCGTGTTCCATAGGTGTTTCATGTTGCGCCACGTGTTTCATATCCGCAACGATTCGTTGACGGTGCCCAGTGGAATCAAGTGCTTGCGATTGGCACAGGGTTTGCGAACTATCCGTTATCCCATCCCAGGAATCGCCATGACGTCCTCGCCCATTTCTTCCGCCGGTACCCGCTTCCGCGCGGCGCTGGCCGCCGAGTCGCCGCTGCAGGTCATCGGTGCGATCAACGCCAACCATGCGCTGCTGGCCCAGCGTGCCGGGTATCAGGCCATCTATCTGTCGGGCGGCGGCGTGGCGGCGGGTTCGTTGGGGCTGCCGGATCTGGGCATCAATACGCTGGAAGATGTGCTGATCGATGTGCGCCGCATTACCGATGTATGCGGGTTGCCGCTGCTGGTGGACGTGGACACCGGCTTCGGGCCGAGCGCGTTCAATATCGAGCGCACCATCAAATCGCTGATCAAGGCGGGCGCGGCCGGTTGCCATATCGAAGACCAGGTCGGCGCCAAGCGCTGCGGGCATCGGCCGGGCAAGGAGATTGTCAGTCAGGGCGAGATGGTGGACCGGGTCAAGGCGGCAGCCGATGCCAAGACCGACCCGGCGTTCTTTTTGATCGCGCGGACCGATGCCATCCAGATGGAAGGCGTGGACGCGGCGATCGAGCGCGCCATCGCCTGCGTGGAAGCGGGCGCCGATGGCATCTTTGCCGAGGCCGCCTACGACCTGGACACCTACAAGCGCTTTGTCGATGCGGTGGGCGTGCCTGTGCTGGCCAACATCACCGAGTTCGGCAAGACGCCGCTGTTTACGCGCGACCAACTGGCCGCTGCCGGCGTGGCGATCCAGTTGTTTCCGCTGTCGGCATTTCGTGCGGCCAACAAGGCCGCCGAGGATGTGTATACCGCGATCCGTCGCGATGGCCATCAACAAGCGGTACTGGAAACCATGCAGACGCGCGAAGAACTGTACGAACGCATCGGCTACCACGACTACGAACAACGCCTGGATGCACTG
The DNA here is from genome assembly GCF_035012785.1 of Xanthomonas sp. WHRI 8932A. Classification (NCBI taxonomy): domain Bacteria; kingdom Pseudomonadati; phylum Pseudomonadota; class Gammaproteobacteria; order Lysobacterales; family Lysobacteraceae; genus Xanthomonas; species Xanthomonas sp. WHRI 8932A. The sequence continues at coordinate 69,653 of NZ_JAYGQQ010000004.1, read as the reverse complement.
TTTGCACGCAAAGGCGCATGATCGCCGCTTGCTGCGTCCACCTGGTCACTCCTCCGTGACACCGCAACACGCCACAGCTTGGGAGCTCATCGCATGAACGACACCACCATTCCCGGTTTCAAGCCGAAAAAATCCGTTGCCCTGTCCGGTACTGCTGCAGGCAACACCGCGCTGTGCACCGTGGGGCGCAGCGGCAACGATCTGCACTATCGCGGTTACGACATTCTGGATCTGGCAACCACCAGCGAGTTCGAAGAAATCGCGTACCTGCTGGTGCACGGCAAGCTGCCCAATAGCGGCGAATTGCGCGGTTACAAGGCCAAGTTGCGGTCGTTGCGTGGCGTGCCGGCCGCAGTGAAAGCGGCGCTGGAGCAACTGCCGCCGTCGGCACACCCGATGGATGTGATGCGCACCGGCGTCTCGGTGCTGGGCTGCCTGCAGCCAGAAAAGGACGACCATAACCATCCGGGCGCGCGCGACATCGCCGACAAGCTGATGGCGTCATTGGGCTCGATGCTGCTGTATTGGTATCACTACAGTCACAACGGCAAGCGCATCGAAGTGGAAACCGATGACGATTCGATCGGCGGGCATTTCCTGCATCTGCTGCACGGGTTTGCGCCGAAGGATTCATGGGTGCGTGCAATGCACACCAGCCTGATCCTGTATGCCGAGCACGAGTTCAACGCGTCCACGTTTGCATGCCGGGTGATCGCCGGCACCGGCAGCGATATGTACAGCGCCATCGCCGGTGGCATCGGCGCGCTGCGCGGACCCAAGCACGGCGGCGCCAACGAAGTGGCCTTCGAAATACAGAAGCGCTACGACACCCCGGATGAAGCGGAAGCCGATATCAAGGCGCGCGTGGAGCGCAAGGAAGTGGTGATCGGCTTCGGCCACCCGGTGTACACGGTGTCCGACCCGCGCAACAAGGTGATCAAGGACGTGGCGCGCGAGCTGTCCGATGCGCAGGGTAGCCGCAAGATGTACGACATCGCCGAGCGCCTGGAAACGGTGATGTGGGACATCAAGAAGATGTTCCCCAACCTGGATTGGTTCAGTGCGGTGAGCTACCACATGATGGGCGTGCCGACGGCGATGTTTACGCCGCTGTTCGTGCTGGCACGCACGGCCGGTTGGAGCGCGCACATCATCGAGCAGCGCGTGGACGGCAAGATCATTCGCCCGTCGGCTAACTACACCGGCCCGGAAGATCAGGTCTTCGTGCCGTTGGATCAGCGCGCCTGACTGTGTGGGCGGCGCTGGCCCTCATCCGCCCTTCGGGCACCTTCTCCCGCTTGCGGGAGAAGGGCACCGCAACCGCAACGCAATAGCAGCACCGCAACCGCAACACCGCAATCGCACAGTAATAGCAGTGCCGCAACCGCAAGAAACCTCGCCCGCCTTGTGATATCGCCAGCCATGAACAGCCATTACCGCAAGCCCTTGCCGGGCACCTCGTTGGAGTATTTCGATGCACGCGCCGCAGTGGATGCGTTGCAGCCTGGCGCGTATGCAACGCTGCCGTACACCGCGCGCGTGCATGCCGAAAACCTGGTGCGGCGCGCCGAGCCGCAGATGCTGGAGGCCTACCTGCGCCAGCTGATCGAGCGTAAGCGCGATCTGGATTTCCCGTGGTTTCCGGCGCGTGTGGTCTGCCACGACATCCTGGGGCAGACCGCGCTGGTGGATCTGGCCGGCTTGCGTGATGCCATCGCTGAGCAGGGCGGCGACCCGGCGCAGGTCAATCCGGTGGTGCCGGTGCAGTTGATCGTCGATCACTCGCTGGCAGTGGAATACGCCGGTTTCGACAAGCAGGCCTTTGCGAAGAATCGCAGCGTGGAAGATCGCCGCAATGCCGATCGCTTTCACTTCATCGAATGGACCAAGCGGGCGTTCGAGAACATGGAAGTGATTCCGCCGGGCAACGGGATCATGCATCAGATCAATCTGGAGAAGATGTCGCCGGTGATCTACACGCTGGATGGCGTGGCGTTTCCAGATACCTGCGTGGGCACCGATAGCCATACCCCGCACGTGGATGCGTTGGGTGTGATCGCCGTGGGTGTGGGCGGGCTGGAAGCGGAGACCGTGATGCTGGGGCGTGCGTCGTGGATGCGGTTGCCCGACATCATCGGCGTGGAATTGTTGGGCCGGCCGGCGCCGGGCATCACCGCCACTGACATCGTGCTGGCCTTGACCGAATTCCTGCGCCAGCAGCGGGTGGTCGGTGCGTATCTGGAGTTTTATGGTGCCGGCGCCAGCGCGCTGACCATCGGCGACCGTGCCACCATCTCCAATATGACGCCAGAATTCGGTGCGACCGCGGCGATGTTCTACATCGACCAGCAGACTATCGACTACCTGCGGCTGACCGGCCGCGAGGATGCACAGATTGCGCTGGTGGAAACCTACGCACGGCATACCGGCTTGTGGGCTGACGCTCTGGTCACCGCGCAGTACGAGCGCGTGCTGCAGTTCGACTTGTCGAGCGTGGTGCGCAACATGGCCGGCCCATCCAACCCGCACAAGCGGGTGGCGACCACCGAGCTGGCAACCCGTGGCATCGCCGCTGCGTGGGAAGACGTGCCAGGGCAGATGCCCGATGGTGCGGTGATCATCGCGGCGATTACCTCGTGCACCAACACCTCCAATCCACGCAACGTCATCGCGGCTGGCCTGCTGGCGCGCAACGCCAATGCGCGTGGCCTGACCCGCAAACCGTGGGTGAAAAGTTCGCTGGCGCCCGGCTCCAAGGCGGTGCAGCTGTATCTGGAAGAGGCCGGCTTGCTGAGCGAGCTGGAGCAACTGGGCTTCGGCATCGTGGCGTTTGCGTGCACCACCTGCAATGGCATGAGCGGCGCGTTGGACCCGGTGATCCAGCAGGAGATCATCGATCGCGACCTGTATGCGACGGCGGTGTTGTCGGGCAATCGCAATTTCGATGGGCGCATTCATCCGTATGCCAAGCAGGCGTTTCTCGCTTCGCCGCCGTTGGTGATCGCCTATGCCATCGCAGGAACGGTGCGCTTCGATATCGAAAAGGATGTGCTTGGCATCGATGCGGATGGCACGCCGATCACGCTGAAGGATCTGTGGCCGAGCGATGCGGAGATCGACGCCGTGGTGGCGCGCAGCGTCAAGCCGGAGCATTTCCGCAGCGTGTACGACCCGATGTTCAAGCGTAGCGTGGGGCAGGGCGCGCGCGTGAGCCCGCTGTATGACTGGCGCCCGACCAGCACCTATATTCGCCGTCCGCCGTATTGGGAGGGCGCGTTGGCCGGTGTACGCACGCTGCATGGCATGCGCGCGCTGGCGGTGCTGGGCGACAACATCACCACCGATCACCTGTCTCCCTCCAACGCCATCATGGCCAGCAGTGCGGCCGGCGAATACCTGGCGCAGATGGGCGTGCCGGAAGAAGACTTCAATTCTTACGCCACCCATCGCGGCGACCACCTCACCGCGCAACGCGCCACCTTCGCCAACCCGAAGTTGGTCAACGAAATGGCCGTGGTCGATGGTCAGGTCACCGCCGGTTCGCTGGCACGGCTGGAGCCGGACGGGCAGGTCGTGCGCATGTGGGAAGCGATCGAAACCTATATGACGCGCAAGCAGCCGTTGGTCATCATCGCCGGCGCCGATTACGGGCAGGGTTCGTCGCGCGACTGGGCGGCCAAGGGCGTAAGGCTGGCGGGCGTGGAAGCGATCGTGGCCGAAGGCTTCGAGCGGATCCACCGCACCAACCTGATCGGCATGGGCGTGCTGCCGCTGGAATTCAAGCCGGGCACCGATCGCAAGACACTAGGTATCGACGGTAGCGAAACATTCGACGTGATGGGCGAGCGTACGCCAGGCGCAACGCTGACGTTATCGATCCATCGCCGCAACGGCGAGCAGCTGCAGGTGCCGGTGACCTGCCGTCTGGATACTGCGGAAGAAGTGGCGATCTATGAAGCCGGTGGCGTGTTGCAACGGTTTGCACAGGATTTTCTGGAAGCGAGCAAGGTGGCGTAAGCATCGGTATGTCTTCGACACCACGATTGATTTTTATGTTGAAGCCGCCGCCGGACGTGCTTGACCTGATGTCTGGCGCGGTTGCTGCTCATGGCTTTGACACGGCACTTGGGGGAACGCTCTTCGAAGTGTGTAATTGGCATCAATCGCTGAGTGACAGATATGAGGGCGTGGATGCGCGCGCGGCCATGCTGCGCGCTGGGAGCCGCGTCGATGCCGCCGCAGTGACGTTGCGCTTGAATCGCATCACCACCTCCGGCGCAGGTCCGTTGCATTGCGCGTTTCGGGCATATGGCGTGCCTACCGAGTTCACCGCGCTGCTGCAGGCAATTGCCATGGCGCTGCAGGCAGAGCAGCTACCGCCTGGAGGCGGACATACCCCGCATATCACGATCAGTTACAAGGCGCCCACAAAGCTGGACGCGCGTATTCCGGCGATCGTCTGGCACAGCGACACCTTGCTGCTTGTCGAATCTGGTGGAGTGCCGTATCGCTACACCCCCATCGCGCAATGGCCATTGCGTCCTGCTGTCGGCTTGGGTGAGCAGGCGCAATGTTCGCTGCCGTTCTAAACGTCGAAAGACGGATCGGGCGTCAGCCACGCTCTCGGCTGCGCTAGCCATGCAAGGCGATACTGGTCCGCGTTGCGCTGCCTGTCTCGCTACTTCGTTGCTTTCAAGGACCCTCCATGTCATTTGTTCCCCAACTCCGCATCCCCGCCACCTACCTACGCGGTGGCACCAGCAAGGGCGTGTTTTTCCGTCTGCAGGATCTGCCGGTTGCCGCACAACAGCCGGGGCCGGCGCGCGATGCGTTGTTGCTACGGGTGATCGGCAGCCCCGATCCGTATGCCAAGCAGATCGATGGCATGGGCGGGGCCACGTCCAGTACCAGCAAGAGCGTGATCGTCTCTGCCAGTGCGCGCGACGGGCACGATGTGGACTATCTGTTCGGGCAGGTGTCCATCGACAGCGCGTTCGTGGACTGGAGCGGCAACTGCGGCAATTTGTCGGCGGCGGTGGGGCCGTTTGCGATTGCCAATGGCCTGGTCGATGCGGCGCGGGTGCCGCACGATGGTGTGGCGACGGTGCGGATCTGGCAGGCCAATATCGGTAAGACCATCGTGGCGCATGTGCCGATGAGCGACGGCCAGGTGCAGGAAACCGGCGACTTTGAGCTGGATGGGGTGACCTTTCCTGCCGCCGAAGTGCAACTGGAATTTCTCGACCCCGCCGATGCGGCCGAAGGCGAGGGCGGTGCGATGTTTCCCACCGGCAAGTTGATCGATCAGCTGGAGATTCCTGGCCTGGGCACGATCGCCGCCACGCTGATCAATGCCGGTATCCCGACCATTTTTGTCAACGCGCATGACCTGGGTTACACCGGCACCGAATTGCAGGACGCGATCAATGGCGATCCGCGTGCGCTGGCCATGTTCGAAACACTGCGTGCGCATGGCGCTGTGCGAATGGGATTGATTGCCAGCATCGACGAAGCCGCCACGCGCCAGCACACCCCCAAGGTCGCCTTCGTTGCGCCGCCCGCGGACTACACCGCCTCCAGCGGCAAGCCGGTGCTTGCTGGCGAGATCGATCTGCTGGTGCGTGCGATGTCGATGGGCAAGTTGCACCACGCGATGATGGGCACTGCCGCCGTCGCTATCGGGACCGCAGCGGCGGTGCCCGGCACCCTGGTCAATCTGGCTGCCGGTGGCGCGACGCGCTCGGCAGTGCGTTTCGGCCATCCGTCCGGCACCTTGCGTGTCGGTGCGGAGGCAACATTGGTGGACGGGCAGTGGCAGGTGACCAAGGCGCTGATGAGTCGCAGTGCGCGCGTGCTGATGGAAGGCTGGGTGCGCGTGCCGGGTGATGTTGCCAAGGTCGAGTGAACGGAACACGGATGCGCGTTGGTGGATGTCTCCGGTGGCGGGCGGAGCGGGGGCGTCTACGCCGGTTTAGAAATCTGCGGGCGGTCCATTGCGGCTTGTCTATGTGCTCGTCAAACGGTATCGGGGCAGTCGTCGTGTGGGTTTTCGTGTGGGCTCGCGTGCGCGCCGCGCCGCGTGCCGTCGCCAGGCCCAGTGCAGCCAAGCCTGTTGGTGCGGCCCATGTGCTGAGCACTGCCTGCTGAGACCCACAACGCTCCAGCGCACAAATTGCACGGGGGTGTTGCATTAATTAGAACGCCATTTCTAATTATGAAAACTTTTTCGCACGCGCTCTGCCAAATTTGTGTAAATCGTGTTAATTCTGTTGCAACGCGGCATGGAAATCAGGCCGCTCCGCCAACCGAATTCGGAGTCTTCCCATGTCAGCCAGCCGGTCGCTCAAGATCAGCGCGCTTGCCGTTGCCGTCGTTTCCCTTCTCCCGCTCTACGCCGCCGCCCAGCAAGCGCCCAGCGCCGACGGTGTCGTGCGTCTGGATGCGGTCAAGGTCACGGTTGAGCGTCGCTCGGAAGACTCCAAGGATGTGCCGGTGTCGGCCAGCGTGTTGCGCCCGGAATTTCTGGACGCCATTTCCACCAGCGGCTCGGACATCCGCGTGCTGGCCGGCAAGGCGCCGAGCCTGAACATCGAATCGTCCAACGGCCGTGTGTTCCCGCGCGTGTACATCCGCGGCTACGGCAACACCGACTTCAATACCTACGCCTCGCAGCCGGTGTCGCTGATCTATGACGACGTGGTGCAGGAAAACGCCTTCCTGAAGGGCTTCCCGATCTTCGATCTGGAAGGCCTGGAAGTATTGCGTGGCCCGCAGGGCACCTTGTTCGGCCGCAATACGCCGGCCGGCGTGGTCAAGTTTAACTCGGTCAAGCCGACCATCGGCTCCAACGACGGCTACGCCAGCCTGTCCTATGGCACCTACGGCACCATGACGCTGGAAAGCGGCCTGAGCATCGCGATGGGCGAGCATTGGGCGGCGCGTCTGTCCACCTTGGGCCAGCGCCGCGACGACTGGGTCGAAAACCGCGACGGCCGCGATCTGGAAGGCTATACCGACTCGGCCGTGCGCCTGCAGTTGCTGTACCAGGCCAGCGACGATTTCAGCGCATTGTTCAACGCGCATGCGCGCCATCTGGACGGCACCGCGCGCCTGTTCCGCGCCAACATCATCCAGCCCGGCACCAACCAGTTGGTGGATGGCTTCGACGCCGAAAAATCCTTCATCGACGGCGCCAACACCCAGGAACTGCAGACCTATGGCGGCAGCGCCAATCTGACCTGGGACCTGGGCGACATCGCGCTGCACTCGATCACCGCCTATGAAGGCATCGGCAAGTACTACAGCCGTGGCGACATCGACGGCGGCTTCGGCGCGGTGTTCGCACCGCCGTCCGGCCCGGGTGTGATTCCGTTCCCGGTGGAAACCGCCGGCGGCATCAAGAGCCTGGACCAGTACAGCCAGGAACTGCGCGCCGAATCGCAGTACGAAGGCCCGCTCAATTGGCAGGCCGGCCTGTACTACTTCCACGACGATGTGGAAGGCGAAAACTACACCTACAACACCTTCAGCGGCGGCGATCTGGCCAGCTACCAGCTGACCCGCCAGCGCAATACCTCGTGGGCGGCGTTCGGCTCGTTGAACTACGCAGCCACCGACCGTTTGAACCTGCGCGCCGGCATCCGCTACACCTACGACAAGAAGACCTTCGACGTGTTGGCGCTGGATCGCGTCACGCTGGTCGAGCCGTCCAGCGGCGAGACCGACAACTCCAAGGTCACCGGCGATTTGGCCGCGACGTTCTCCATCAACGACGACGTCAACGTGTATGCACGTGCCGCACGTGGCTTCCGCGGCGCCAGCTTCGGCGTGCCCTCGGGCACCGCGCCGCTGACCGTGGCCGAGCCGGAGACGGTGGATTCGTTCGAGATCGGCATCAAGTCGGATCTGTTCGACAACCGCGCGCGTCTGAGCTTTGACATCTACGATTTCCGGGTCAAGAACCAGCAGCTCACCGCAGTGGGCGGCGCCTCCAACGATGTGCGTCTGCTCAACGCCGACAAGACCAAGGCACGCGGCGCCGAGTTCGATTTCGAAGCGTTGATCACCCAGAACCTGCGTGTCACCGCCGGTGGCGCCTACAACTGGACCCGCATCGACGACCCGAACCTGTCGGTGGGCGTGTGCCGCACCTGCACCGTGACCGACCCGCTCAATGCGGCCGGCCGCGCGCTGATCGACGGTAATGACCTGCCGCAGGCGTCCAAGTGGATGGCCAACGCCACGCTGCGTTACGGCATCCCGATGGGCAACGACGGCGAGCTGTTCTTCTACACCGACTGGTCCTACCGCAGCGAAGTGAATTTCTTCCTGTACGACTCCAAGGAATTCACCGGCCAGCCGCTGGTCGAAGGCGGCGCCAAGATCGGTTACAACTGGGGCGCCGGTGCGTACGAGTTGTCGGTGTTCTGCCGCAACTGCACCAACCAGATCCGCGTGACCGGTGCGATCGATTTCAACAACCTCACCGGCTTCATCAACGACCCGCGCATCGTTGGCGCCCAGTTCCGCGCCAACTTCTGATCGGCATCGTTGTACGGTAGAACGCGAACCGCCGGCTAACATGCCGGCGGTTTTTTTTTTGCGGGAGGAGAGAATAGATGCAACACAGATGGCAACGCACCTGGAGCATGCTGGCGATGTGGTGCCTCTGCGCCGCCGCGTGGGCGCAGACGCCCGCAGCGGCGGTGCAGGGCAAAGCTGCGCCTGCGCCGGACGACAAAGTGGTGGTCTCCACCGATATCGGCGACGACACCGACGATGCGTTCGCGCTGGCACTGCTGTTGCGTCGCCCGCAGGTGCAGGTGCTGGGCATTGCATCGGCGTGGGGGGATACCACGCTGCGTGTACAGCTGTTGCAGCGTTTGTTGCAGCAGGCCGGGCGCAGCGACATCCCGTTGGCGGTGGGTAAGCGCACCACCAGCACGATTGCCTTCAGTCAGGCGAACTGGGCCGCGAAAGGACAGCTGCCGAGCGGCTTGCCCGATGCAGCGACGATGATCCTACAGCAGGCGCAGCGCCATCCGGGTGAAGTCACCTTGCTGGTGCTGGGCCCGATGACCGACGCCGCACTGGCGCAGCAACGCGACCCGGCAGGCTTTGCCAAGCTCAAGCGCATCGTGGCAATGGGCGGGTCGGTGCGGGTGGGCTATGGCAAGTCCGCGTATCGCCCGGCCAGCGCGCCGGCCGCCGAGTACAACATCGTGTCCGATGTGGCGGCCGCGCAGCGCGTGTTCGCGGCCGGTGTGCCAATCGTCCTGCTGCCGCTGGATGCCACCCAGATCACCCTGGAAGAACCCGAACGTATCGCGCTGTTTGCGCACGGCGATGGCCTGACCGACGCGCTCACCCAGCTCTACTACCAATGGCGCAACACCGACCAGCCCTGGGCGAGCGCAACGCCGACCTTGTTCGATGCCGTGCCGGTGGCCTGGTTGCTGCGCCCCGAACTGTGCCCGACCACGCCGCTGCGTCTGGACGTCGATGCGCAAGGCTATACGCGTGAAGGGCGGGGCACGCCGAACGTGCAGGCCTGTCTGCGTGCGGACAAGCCGGCGTTGATCGACCTATATATGCGCACGGTGTTGCAGTTGCACTGAGAGCAGCGAACAAATGCATTCCGGTGCTGAGTGCGCCGTCCACACCTGCCTGACGACTGGTCGTTACGTTTTGCTCGCTGCTCTTAAGAGCAGCGAGCAAACGGAGTTAGCGCCTGCCTGGCGGTGAGCGCAGTGGTTTTGTTGGCTGCACTTTTGGGATGCAGTCAAACGCCTGGTTGGTCGAAGGCGCGATGCCCTCACCGCTCGCGGGACACGCCTTACATCCGTCCTTGGAGGCTCGGTGGCGGCATCCATGCCGCCACATGGTCCCGCAAGCGGCGAGGACACCGCACCCGGAACGTTCGCAGGTTGCTTTGTTCAACGCCTGCCTGTTGCTCTGCTTGCGATGGGACGTTTGTCGGGCGCACCGCTATCCAGACAGCGCATGTCATGCCGTGCTTGTAATCATGCACACCAACACTCTCGACTGGTCCTTGGCCGCCCACCGTCGTGGGACCTTACGCGTCATGGATGCCGCGTAAGAGCTCACATCGAAGTACTTGCGGCGTGTCCCGCGACGGTGGGCGGCAAAGGGCCCCGCAGCCACGTCGCAGCTCAGCGGCCCTGCAATAGACCGGCGTCAAACCACTGGGCTCACCTCAGCTCCGGCGCGCCGGTGCCATCGCGGCATGCACACAGCCGCGCACGATCACCGCCCATCGGCAAGTCCACGACCGGCCACACATCCGACATCGGCGGCGTGAAGCACGTCGCTATACTGGCCGCCTCAGTCATGGGGTAGCGCGAATGGACAGGCAGCAATCAGGGATGAAGTGGTTTGGCGCGCGGCGCATGCTGCTATGGGTGGTACTGCTGACCGTGGCGATCGGCGGGGTGGCGTGCAAACGCAACGAAAGCGGGCAGCTGCCCACCGCCAGTGGCGAGGCGATCAAGGCCGACAAGCAGGCGATTACCGGGTTTGCGCTCGCGCGCGCCTATCCCGACCAGACCGGCGACGGCCTGTCGCTGGCGCTGGAATTCTCGCGTCCGCTGGTGGGTACGCAGGATTTCGATGCGCTGGTGCGCTTCGAAGAAAAGGTCGGCACCGGCGACAGCAGCTGGTCGCTGTCCGACGACGGCAAGACGCTGCGCTACCCATACGTGGAAGCCGCCAAGGACTACACGGTGCTGGTCGACGCCAATCTGCTGGCCGCCGATGGCAGCCGCCTGGGCAAGCCGCTCAAGCAGAAGGTCTATACCGGCGAACTCAAGCCGGTGGTCGGGTTCGCTTCACAAGGCAGTGTGTTGCCGGCGCGCGAAAGCCGCGGCCTGCCGGTGGTGTCGGTCAACGTGCCGGAAGTGGACGTGGAATTTCTGCGCGTGCGCGAAAAGTCGCTGCCGGCGTTCTTCCAGCAGTTCCAGCGCGGCGGCCGTCGTGGCAGCTGGGAGCTTGAGAGCGAATACAACGACAAACAACCGCTGTCCAAGCTGGCCGACCCGGTGTACGTCAACCGTTTCATCCTGGGCGGCAAGCAGAACGAGCGCGTGCTGACCTACCTGCCGACGCAGGACATCAAGGAGCTGCAGGAGCCTGGCCTGTACTTTGCGGTGATGAAGCGCGCCGGTAGCTTCGAGAACGAACAAGAGACCGCGTTCTTCACCGTCAGCGACATCGGCCTGCACACGCGCGCCTACAAGGACAAGTTGTTCGTGCACACCGCCTCGTTGCAGAGCGGCGAGCCGATCAAGAACGTGGAAGTGCGCATCCTCGATGCCAAGGGCGAGCTGTTCCTCAAGGGCGCCACCGACGGCAACGGCAATGCGCTGCTCAACTACACGCTCGATGCCGGCCACGTGCTGGTGGCGCGCAGCAAGACCGATGTCTCGTTGCTGCCGTTCAACCAGCCGGCGCTGGATCTGAGCGAATTCGCGGTGGCCGGACGCCAGAGTGCGTGGTTCGACGTGTTCGCCTGGGCCGGCCGCGATCTGTATCGCCCTGGCGAAACCATGCGTGTGTCGGCGATCCTGCGCGACAACGATGGCAAGCCTACGAACGGGCCTTCCAAGGGCGGGCAACCAGTCTTCCTGCGCCTCAAGCAGCCGGACGGCAAGACCTTCCGCGAAACCAAACTGCAGCCCGGCGAGCAGGGCTACTTCGAATTCACCCAGCAGATTCCTGCCGATGCCGCGACCGGCCGCTGGCAGGTGGAGTTCCGCACCGACCCGGCCAGCAAGGATGCCGTGCAGGGCATGACCGTGCGCGTGGAAGAGTTCCTGCCCGAGCGCATGAAGCTGGACCTGGATGCCGCGCAAAAGACCTTGAGTGCCGGCCAGCCGTTCAAGCTGGTCGCCACTGCCGCGTATCTGTATGGCGCGCCGGCCGATGGCAACCGTTTCACCGCCAAACTTGCGGTCAGCGTCGAGCAGCATCCGCTGGAGTCGTTGCCGGGCTGGTTCTTCGGCGACCCCACCCTGGAGCTGCCGCGCGAAGCCAAGGACGTGATCGATACCGAGTTCGGTAGCGACGGCATCCTGCGCGAAGACATCGCGCTGCCCAGCGAAGCCAAGCCGGTTAGCACGATCGCCGCAGTGGTCTCCGGTAGCGTGTACGAAACCGGCGGACGCACGGTGACCCGCACGGTCAAGCGTGTGCTGTGGCCGGCCAAGGCGCTGGTTGGCGTGCGCCCGTTGTTCGACGACGAAGATGGCGCCGATGCCAACGGCAGCGCGCGCTTCGAACTCACCCGCGTGGATGCCGACGGCAAACCGCAGCCGGCCAAGGGGCTGAAAGCCACGCTGGTGCGCGAGCTGCGCGACTACCACTGGAACTACAACGACAACCACTGGGATTACGACTTCACCCGCCGCTTCGAGAACAAGGACACGCGCACGCTCGATGTGGGCAGCGCCAACGCCAAGCTCGATTTCCCGGTGGAGTGGGGCGAGTACCGCCTGGACGTGTTCGACCCGGCCACCGGGCTGACCACGCGTTACCCGTTCCGCGCCGGTTGGAGCTGGAACGACGAAAACCGCGGCCTGGATGCGCGCCCCGATAAGGTCAAGCTGGCGCTGGACAAGACCGGCTACCGTGCCGGCGACACGCTCAAGGTCACGCTGACTCCGCCGCACGCCGGCAAGGGCGTGCTGCTGGTGGAAAGCGACAAGCTGCTCTACGTGCAGGACATCGACGTCAAGCCGGGCAGCACGTTCGAAATTCCGGTGACAGAAGCCTGGGAGCGCCACGACGTCTACGTCACCGCGCTGGTGTTCCGTGGCGGTACCGCGCCGAGCAAGATCACCCCCGCGCGTGCGGTAGGCGTGGCGCATGTGCCGATGGATCGTAAGGCGCGGCGCGTGGCGGTGGGCTTGTCCGCGCCCAAGCAGATGCGTCCCGAACAATCGTTGCCGGTGACGGTGAGCGTGCCGGAACTGGCGGGCAAGGCGGCGCACGTCACCATATCGGCGGTGGACGTGGGCATCCTCAACATCACCCGCTTCCCGGTGCCAGATGCCAACGCGCAGTTCTTCGCGCAACGTCGCCTGGGCACCGATGCCTATGACATTTATGGTCGCGTGATCGAAAGTTTCGAAGGCGCCAGCGGCAAGCTCAAGTTCGGCGGCGACATGGCGCTGGAAGCGCTGCCGCAGGCCAAACGCCCGACCGCCCGCGTGCAGACCGTGGACCTATTCTCCGGGTCGGTGACGCTCGATGCCAAGGGTAATGCGCGCGTGCAACTGCCGGTGCCGGATTTCAATGGCACCTTGCGGGTGTCGGCGCTGGTGTATTCGGACACGCGCTACGGTAACCGCGATATGGAAACGGTGGTGCGTGCGCCGATCCTGGCCGAAGCCAGCATGCCGCGCGTGATGGCGCCGGGCGACCGCAGCACGGTGACGCTGGACGTGCAGAACTTTACCGGCAAGCCGGGTGAGTTCAACGTGCGTGTGGACGGCATCGGCCCGCTGGCCATTGCCGAGGCGGCGCGCAGCATCAAGCTGGGCGTGGATGCCAAGCAGACGCTGAGCTTCCCGCTCACCGCCACCGAAGGCTATAGCGTGGCCAAGGTGCGTGTGCGCGTGGACGGCAATGGCTTCAAGGCCGACCGCAACTACGAGCTGCCGGTGCGTGCCGGGTGGCCGCAGGTGTTGCGCACGCAGACGCGCGTGCTCGACCCGCTGGCGCCGATCACCCTGGACAGCAGTTTTGCCGACGGCCTGATGGCCGGCTCGGTGACTGCGCGCATGGTGGTCAGCCCGCTGCCGCCGATTCCGTTCGCCAGCGCCATGCAGGGCGCGCTGGATTACCCGTATGGCTGCGCCGAGCAGACCACCAGCAAGGGCTACGCAGCGCTGTTGCTCGACGAGGCCACCGCCAAGGCGCTGGGCACCAAGGGGCTGGATGCGGCCACGCGCCGCGAGCGCATGGAAGGCGCGTTCGGCCGCCTGGCGTCGATGCAGATCGCCAGCGGGCATTTTTCGATGTGGGGCGACGACGGCTACGTCAATCCGGGCCTGACCCCCTACATCGCCGAGTTCCTGCTCGACGCCAAGGACGCCGGCTTTGCGGTGCCCGATAACGTGCTGCAGAAGGCACTCAATCGCCTGAGCGAAGATCTGCTGTCCGGCGGCAACGAGTTCTATGGGCAGGACCGTCGCGACAACCTCAAGTTCGCCAACCAGGCGTGGTCGGGTTACGTGTTGGCACGCGTCAACCGCGCCCCGCTGGGCACGCTGCGCGCGCTGTACGACAACCAGCGCGACAAGGCGTTGACTGGCCTGTCGCTGGTGCATCTGGGCGCGGCGTTGTCGCTGCAGGGCGATACCAAGCGCGGTGACGCGGCGATCAAGGCCGGGTTTGCCAAGGACAGCGCCGAGCGTCCGCGCTATCTGAGCGATTACGGCAGTGTGGTGCGCGACGATGCCTTGATGATGGCGTTGCTGCACGAACGTGGCTTGTCCAAGCCCGAGTACGACACCCGCGTGGTGGCCCTGGGGCAGGCACTGGATGCGCGCCGCGCTGGCGGAGTGTTGTGGCTGAGCACGCAGGAGCAGATTGCGCTGGCGCGGCTGGGCAAGGCGTTGATGGTGGGGCAGGGCAAGCAGGTCTCGGGCAGTTTGACCGTCGGCGATGAGGTGCAGCAGATCGCACCGGCCCGCGTGTTCGGACGCAGCTTCGACAGTGCGGCGCTGGCCCGCGGCGTGCAGTTCGCGCCGCAGGGCGAAGCGCCGATGTATGCCAGTCTGGAAGTGGCCGGCATCCCGCGCACTGCACCGGAAGCAGACACGCGCCACCTCAGCGTGGAGCGCAGCTGGTACACCACCGACGGCAAGCCGTGGACGCCGCGTGCGCTGAAGGAGGGCGAGGCGCTGATCGTGCGCGTCACCATCACCGCCAACGAATCGATGCCCGATGCGTTGCTCACCGATCTGTTGCCGGCCGGCCTGGAAATCGAGAATTTCAATCTCGGCGATGCCAAGCAATGGGCCGACGTGGTGGTGGACGGTATCGGCGTCAGCGAGCGTTCCAGTGCCGCCGACGTCAAGCACGAAGAGTTCCGCGACGACCGTTATGTGGCTGCGCTGGCGCTGTCGTCGGGCAGCAAGGCGCAGGTGTATTACCTGGTGCGCGCGGTAACGCCGGGCACCTACACCGTTCCGCCGTCGCTGGTGGAAGACATGTATCGGCCCGAGCTGCGTGGCGTGGGCCGCACCACCCCGGCGACGATCACGGTGGTGCAGCCCTAAAGGCAACAAGGTAGGAGCGCGCTCGCGCGCGATGGAGCTTTCCCGGCTATACCCCATCGCACGCAAGCGCGCTCCTACGGTCGGGGTTTCCTCACTGAAGCGAGCGCCCGACCCCGATGCAAGGATTTGCGTGGGCGGGCCAGCATGCATCGATGATCAGCCCCATCTCCGCAGGACATCGTGCACTACGTCGTGGCCGGTGCTCGCTCGCAAAGTGCTGCTATCTACTCACCGTGACAACTGTCCAGCGGCGATGTGTGTTCGACGATTTTCAGCTGGCCGCGTCAGCGTGCCGCGCGTTCATCGCCGCGCAGCCAGAAGATGCCACCTTACTTGCCTGGGTGCTGATGCCGGACCATGTTCACTGGCTGGTGCAGCTGGGGGACGTCACTCCGCTGGCGCGGGCGGTGTCATGCATGAAGGCAGCAAGCACGCGTGCGGTCAATCAGCAGCGCAGGGTGCCCGCCGCGGTTTGGGCGCGGGCCTACCACGACCGCGGCTTGCGCAATGAAGACGATCTGCGCAGCGTGGCTCGCTACCTGATCGCCAACCGCTACGCGCCGGATTGCTGGACCGGATCGGTGACTATCCATTCTGGGATGCAATCTGGCTGCCGTAGGAGCGCGCTTGTGCGCGATGGGACTACACCGGGAGAGCCGCATCGCGCGCAAGCGCGCTCCTACGCGCGGTTGGACGTCAGCGGGAGAGCCGCATCGCGCATAAGCGTGCTCCTACGCGCAGTTGAACGTCAGCGGGAGAGCCGCATCGCGCGCGAGCGCGCTCCTACGCGCGGTTGGACGTCAGCGGGAGAACCCAATCCCGCGCAATGGCACCGCGGATTCGCATGCGGCGACATCGCTGCGCATTGTCTTTTCGGTGCGATGCAAGCGACACGCGAGGGTCATTTTTACTGGATAGGGTGGCGTGCTTTCTCACCGGCGCGGCGCCTTTGCTGCGCGATCTCGGGATTCCATGCAGCGCTCCGATTCGTACCGTTTGCACTTGTCCGTTCTCGCCGTCGCCATCGCGGCATGTTCCCCCGCGTTGCAGGCGCAGACCAACCCGGCTTCTGTTAGCGCAGAGCGCACTGTTCCATCGTCGCCTGTAGTCTCTGCAAATCCGGCAGGCGCTATGGCGGCACCGGGCGACGCCGCAGGCGCCGACTCCGTCGCGTCCTCAGGTGAAATAGCCAACACCGACGCACCGCGCGCCGCCACCAACACCGGCGTGCAAACTCTCGATGCCATGCAGGTCACCGGCGTGCGTCGCGCCAATGCAGCGGCGGTGGAGAGCAAGCGCGCAGCGACCAACATCACCGATGTCATCAGTGCCACCGATGTGCGTGCGCTGCCGGACAGCACCATCGTCGAAGCACTGCGTCGCGTGCCGGGTTTATCCGTGTTGCCGGCGACCGATAACGAACATCCGCGCGACGAAGCGGCCACGCCGGTGTTGCGCGGCCTTGGGCCGTCGTACAACAACGTCACCATCGATGGCTTGACCATCGCCTCGCCCGGCACGCCCAACGGTACGCTCGGCTCGATCACCCGCGGCGTGCGGCTGGATCTGTTGCCGGCCTCGATGGTCAGCGAATTGCAGGTGATCAAGACGTTCACGCCGGATCTGGATCCCAATGCCACCGGCGGCGCGATCAATCTCAAGACGCGCAGTGCGTTCGAAAACGGCGGCAAGCCATTCTTCAGTGCCGAAGCGGCGCTGGGCCACGCCAACGATGTCGGCAAGCCGCGCGATCAGGACGACCCGGGCTATCGCCTGAATGCCACCGGCAGCCGCACCTTCGGCAGCGAACAGCAATACGGTTTCACGCTGTCGGCCAACTACCAAACGCTGAGCAGCTACACCGAAACCCATATGACCACCGACACGGTGCATTACGGGTTCTACGACAACAACGGCGTACTGCAGACCGGCGCCAATCTCGGCAATGGCTGGGCGGTGCCGCAGCAGGATAAGTATTGGTACGTGCAGAATCAGCGCGACCGCTATGGCGTCACCGGCAAGTTCGAAGTGCGGCCCAGCGCGGCGCTCGAAGCGTATGCCATGGCCGGTTACTACTATTTCAAGGACAACATGGAGCGCAACGAGGTCATCATCGACCCGCGCAACCGCAACCAGGTGTTCAACCAGACCGCCACCTCCGGCAGGTATCCCGGCGGCGATATCGAAGTGGGATATTCCAACCAGATTGTCACCACGCGCACCAAGGTCGCGCAGTTGGGCAGCATCTGGCGGCCGACCGATCGGCAGCAGTTTTCCGCGCGCGGGGCGTGGTCGGATGCGACCTACGACGAGCCGATCCGCATGATCAAATACGCCACCGGCATTACCCGCGCCGCACCGGTGCCAGTGGGCCAGACCGGCAGTGGCGTGACCCTCAATGCCACGCCCAACTATGCGTTCAACTACGACACCTCCGGGTTCGATCAGCGCTTCGGTGTGTCGCCGCAGGCTTATAACAACCTGGATAACTACAGCCTGTCGTACTGGCGCCCGGACTACAAACGCACCGCGGCCGACCGCATTCTCACCGGACGGCTCGATTACGGCTTCAATCAGGGCGAAAGCGATCAGGGCATTGGCTTTGCGGCGGGCGTGGCGTACACCACCGACAAGCCGTCCTACGACATCTATCGTGTCGAGTATCAGCCCAACACCAGCGCGCCGGCCTTCGGCCTGGCCGACGTGGCCGGCACCGGCAGGGCGCCGATGCGTTACGCCGGCTTGAACCTGATCACCATCGATCCGGGCAAGGCCAACCGCGTGCTGGCGGCAACGCCGTTGAGCGCATTCAACAGCACCGACCAGCAGGCTTTCAGCAACCAGGACAATTTCACCCATACCGAAAAGACCTTCGGCAGCTATGGGCTGGTGAGCTATCGCAGCGATCGGCTCAACGTGCAGGCCGGTGTGCATTTGGATAGCACCAAGCTGGACACGGTGGGCCGCCAGCGTCAGCTGGATACCGCGACCAATCGCTACGTCTACGTCGACAATCCGACCAGTGCCGATTACGACTATCTGCTGCCGTCGGCCATCATGACCTACCATCTGACCGATGCACTGGACCTGCGCGCCGGCGCCAGCCGCACGCTCGGCCGCCCCCCGTACGATGCGTACGCGGCGCGTACTTCGATCGGCTTCGTCAACACGACCGACGCCGGCAACCCGAATGCGCAAGGCGTCACCGTCACCATCGGCAACCCGGACATCAAACCGCGCGTGTCCAATAACCTGGATCTGTCGCTGGAATGGCGCCTGCCCGGCGACTTCGATGCGTTCGCCTCCGCTGCCGTGTTCGATAAGCGCATCCAGGACGAGATCTTTACGCTCTCGCGCACCGACAGCTTCACCTTCGACGGCACCACCTACGCGAATGCCTTGATCAGCACCCCGGCAAATGCGGCCAAAGCGCGCATTCGCGGCGTGGAATTCAACGGCATCGTCAACACCTTGGCGCCGATTGCGCCGTGGCTCAGCGGTGTGGGCTTCAGCGCAAACCTCGCCGTGCTCGATGGCAGCCTGGACGTGCCGTACAGCGTCGGCAGCGGCAGCAACGTGAGCCAGCGTGAGCGCAGCCTCGACAACCTGGTCGGCCAGCCCGACTACACCGCCAACGCCACGCTGTTCTACAACACCGGCGGCCTGGAGCTGCGCGCTGCCTACAACCGGCAAGGCAAGGCCTTGCGGGCCATCGTCAGCAATATCGATTGGCAGGATCTGTACTGGTCGCCGCGCTCGCAACTGGATTTCACTGCCACCTATGCCATCAGCAAGCAACTCAGCTTGATCGGCCAGGTCAGCAACATCACCCACAGCCGCATCACCAGCGTGACCGGCCCAGGGCAGAACCTGCTCAAGGACAGTTATTCGGTGCCCACGACCTATTGGTTTGGTCTGCGCTTTACGCCGACGTTTTGAGCGTAGCGCTTGAAATAAAGCCGCCATGGGCCGGATGCCGATGGCGCGCTGGATCGGACGTGCGAGCGTTGCTTACAGCATCCAGCTTGTATGTGCTTCGCCTGGCGCAGACGCCGTCGGGCGATCAGTCACCCACTTGAGAGTTGTTCAATGACACTACGTTCTGTTGCCACTGTCGCCGCCATGCTGTGCGCGACGCTCGCCAGCCCTGTGAATGCAGCACCCACCGGTGTCGCGGCGATCCAGGCGCGTTTGACCAACCCGCAAGGCGGCATCGTGGTGGTGGCGCATCGCGGTTGCCACGCGGCCGCACCGCAGCATGGCTTCACCGACACCGCGCCGGAGAACTCGCTGGCGGCGCTGCAGCGGTGCATCGCCATCGGTGCCGATGTGATGGAAACCGACGTGCGCCGCGCCGCCGATGGCACGCTGGTGATGTTGCACGACGCCACCGTGGATCGCACCACCGATGGCACCGGCAAGCTGTCCGAACTCACGCTGGCCGAGTTGCAAAAGCTGCGTTTGCGCAGCGACGAAGGCGGCGCGCAGGCAGCGCTGACCGATCAGCGCGTGGTCACGTTGGAGCAGATGCTGGCCGCCGCCAAGGGCCACATCCTGCTCAATCTGGACGTCAAGGATGCGATCTACGTGCAGGTAGTCGATGCGGTCACGCGTGCCGGCATGCAGCACCAGGTGATCGTCAAGGCCGAAGCAGGCATTGCGACCTCGCCGCTGGCGGCGATGCAGCCGTTCGACCGCGTGTATTTCTTCCCGATCCTGATCAACGCACACGGCACGGCCGATCTGGCCGCGATCGCCACAGCACAAACCCGCAATGCGCGCCCGATGGCCTTTGAACTGCCCAAGATGGCCGCGTCGCAATTGCCGGCCCTGGCGGCAGTGAGCAAGACACACAACGTACGTCTAATGGTCAACTCGCTGTGGGAAGGGTTTATCGCAGGCTACGGCGGCGACGCCGATGCCGAACGCGATCCGGAAAAAGTGTGGGGGCGTCTGTACCGCGATGGTGTGTCGATCATCCAGACTGATGCACCGGAAGCGTTGTTGCGGTATCGCGCCACACTCGAAAAACGCTGAGCGCACTGCATCAGTGGTTGCAGGCAAGTGCGCTGGATCACGATCAGCACTGGTACGTGGGATCGCGTCCGCGATTGGCGAGAGAGGTGACTACTTGCCAGTTGGTGGGGAGGGTGAGTACACGCCATCGCCTTGCTTGATACCTGCCGCTGTCAGCGATCGCGAGCAGCTGCCAGACGACAAGCACGATAGCCCGCTGTCTTGCCCTCAAACCGTTGTGGGCGTTGGTGTGTAACGGGTACAGTGAATCCCTGACAGGTGCGCTCAAGGATGTCGGCATGTCGCTCAGGTTTCGCCCTCAGCAGGTTGGCAGGCATTTCACGTGGCTGGCGGTGCTGCTGGTTGCTCTACAGATCCGCGATATCGCCAAGGCCATCGGGTGGCCGATTCCGAGGATCCCTGTGCCCTATGGCGGCGCAATCCTCGACAATGTGCTCAGCGTCATCCTCGTCGTGATCGCAGCCGCGCTGCTCTACCGCAGCACGCCTGGCGATCTGCGCGCGCGCCTGGGGCTGCGCTGGAATGGGGTGCGTGGGCCGTTGTTGACGTTGCTCGCCACGTTACCGTGTTGGGTTGGGTTATGGACGCAGGCCAGCGCGATCGGTATCGACGATCTGCTCAGCCTGCTATGGCTGGCGTTATTGTTTCCGCTGGCCGAAGAGATCGTGTTTCGCGGGTTCGGCTTCGTGTTCGCCTGTCGCGCGCTGGCTTGGCGTCCCGCACTGGCCGCGCTGGTGCAGGCGCTGATCTTCGGTGGCGTGCATTGGCTCGGAGCCGGCGGCGGCAGCGGGGGCGAGGCACTGCTGATCTTTGCCATCACCGGGATCGGTGCACTGCTGTTTGCCATCGTCGATGCGCAGGACGGCTACACGATCTGGAGCGGCTGGGTGCTACATGCTTCGCTCAACGCGGCTTGGACTGTGTTCGCGGTGTCCGACTCTGCGGCCAGTGGTTGGCTTGGCATGGTCTTGCGCCTGTCTGCCGTGTTTCTGACGATGGCCTTGTTGCGGGTCTTCGTGACGCCGCGTGGCCCGGCCCCTCCCGCGGTCGCGGCGAACGTGCGTCGAACTTCCTAGAGCACCGATGCGCAGGAACGTCGGGCGGTATCAGGTGATTCGATCTGTGCCAGTGGCCGAAACGCGTTTTGCCCTGCATGCTTGGCACGATGGATGAGCAATCGCAGGCGCAGACAGGGACAGAGCGGACGCAGCAGCGCCCGCAAGTGCCGAACCCACAGGTCCGAAACGGACGGCGCTGGCTGAGCTGGCTACGCTTGAGCGTGGCGGCGGTGCTGGCCATGGTGCTGGTGCTGGACCTGGCCTTCCCGTTGCCGCTGCCCAAATCGCGCGACACCTCCACCCTGGTGGTGGCGCGCGACGGCACGCCATTGCGCGCGTTCGCTGATCGCAACGGCGTGTGGCGCTATCCGGCCAGCCCGGACACGGTGTCGCCGCTGTATCTGCAGGCCTTGCTGAACTACGAAGACCGCTGGTTCTGGCGGCATCCCGGCGTCAACCCGTGGGGCTTGTTGCGTGCCGGCGGGCAGTGGCTGGGGCAGGGGCGCATCGTCTCCGGCGGTTCGACCTTGACCATGCAGGTGGCGCGCATCCTTGACCCGCATACGCGCACGCCATGGGGCAAGGCCAAGCAGTTGCTGCGCGCGCTGCAGCTGGAAGCGCATCTGAGCAAGCGCGAGATTCTCACCCTGTATCTGGAGCGCGCCCCCTACGGCGGCACCATCGAAGGCGTGGAAGCGGCCAGTTGGGCGTACCTGGGCAAGCCGGCCACCGCGTTGTCGCAAGCCGAAGCGGCGTTGCTGGCGGTGTTGCCGCAATCGCCCAGCCGGCTGCGCCCGGACCGTCACCCGGAAGCGGCGCAACGTGCGCGCGACAAGGTGCTCGATCGCATGGTGGAGCTGGGCGTGTGGTCGCGCGCGCAGGTCGACGATGCCCGCATCGAACCGGTGGTGACGCGCGCGCTCAAACCGCCCTTGCATGCCGCGCTGCTGGCGCAGCGGTTGCATAGCGCGCAACCGCGCGCCGCACGCATCGTCACCACGCTGGATGCGGAATTGCAGCGCACCCTGGAAGAGCGCGTGGCCACGTATTTTTCGCAATTGCCCGAGCGCACTTCGGCTGCATTGCTGGTGGTCGACAACGCCACCATGGAAGCGCGTGCCTATGTCGGCTCGGCCAGCTTCGGCGATCGCAAGCGGCTCGGCCATGTGGACATGGTGCAGGCCTGGCGCTCGCCCGGGTCTACGCTCAAACCGTTTTTGTACGGTATGGCGTTGGACGATGGCTTGATCCATTCGGAAAGCTTGTTGGTGGATGCGCCGCAGAGCTTCGGCGACTACCGGCCCGGCAACTTCGATGCCGCCTTCAACGGACCGGTGAGTGCCGCCACTGCGTTGCGCTTGTCATTGAATGTGCCGGCGGTGGACCTGCTCGATCGCATCGGCCCGGCACGCTTTGCCGCGCGGCTGTCTAATGCGGGCATTGCGCTGCACTTCCCGCGTGGCAGCACGCCATCGCTGGCGTTGATCCTGGGCGGCACCGGTGCGCAATTGCAGGAATTGGTCGGCGCGTTCGCGGCGCTCAATCGCGGCGGTATCGCCGGGCGCGTGCGCTACACGCCGGACGATGCACGGATCGATCGACGGTTGATGTCGCCGGGCGCGGCCTGGATCGTGCGCGAGATTTTGCAGAGCAATCCGCGCCCCGGCTATGGCAGTGGCACCTTCGATACCGCCGCCCGCCCGGGGGTGGCCTGGAAGACCGGCACCAGTTACGGCTACCGCGATGCCTGGGCCATTGGCGGCACGCGGCGCTATACCGTGGGTGTGTGGGTTGGCCGCCCGGATGGCACACCGTTGCCCGGCCAATACGGTGCGGTAACCGCATTGCCGCTGATGTTCGAAGTGATCGATGCATTGCCGCGCAACGCCGGCGACAGTGCGCCGCTGCCGATGCCGGCCACGGTGCAGGCCAGGGAGATTTGTTGGCCGCTCGGCGGCGCGCTGGAGCAGACGCCGCCGGCACTGTGCGCACGCCGTGCCGAGGCCTACGCACTGGATGGCGCGCTGCCGCCCACCTTTGGCGAACGCGACGCGCGGTTGTGGCAAAGCGGGCGGTTGCAGTTTGAGGTGGACGCGCACAGCGGCCAGCGCCTGTCGCAGGAGTGCACGCAGCCACATGCGCGCACGCCACGCGCATTGGCACGCTGGCCGGCACTGGTGTCGCCCTGGCTCAGCGCGGCAGAACGCACCGCCGCGCAGCTGCCGCCGTTGGCACCGGACTGCCTACCGGACGGGCGCATGACCGGCGGCGGCGTGCTGCGCATCGATGGATTGAGTGACCGCGCCACGTTGGCCCGCGCAAACGACACCGCACGCCCGGTGCGCCTGCAGTTGCGCGCGCTGGGCAGCGAGGCGCGCATCGACTGGCTGCTGGACGGTCGTTGGATTGCACAGACCAACGGACGCCAGGGATTCCAGCGCGACTTTGCGGACGTGGGAGAGCACACGCTCACCGCCATGGCCAGCGACGGTGCCTGGACGCAAGTGCGGTTTCGCGTCTTGCGTTGAGTGGGCATCGACGTGCACGTAGGAGCGCACCCGGGCGCGATGGGGCTTTACTGGTAAGGCTTCATCGCGCCCGGGTGCGCTCCTACGGAGACCATGGTTTCTGCCACCGTCCGCACCAGACCACAAGCACAAACAAGGCGCCCAGCGGCGCCCTGTTTGTGTTGCGTCTTCGATGCTGCAGTCGCATCTGAGTAATCAGCAAGGCCAGGCAAGCCAGCACCCGCTCACCGCAATGGCCGGTGACAATGCTTTGACGAAGGTGCGCTCCTACGCGGACCATGGTTTCTGCCACCATCCGCACCAAGCCACAAACACAAACAAGGCGCCCAGCGGCGCCCTGTTTGTGTTGCGTCTTCGATGCTGCATGCGCATCGGCGCCATCAGCACCGACGCAACACAGTCACTCGCCGATCCAGCCTTCTAGCATGTCGGCAAACTCATCGGCGTGCTCTTCTTCCTGGGCCAGAATGCTTTCCAGGATGCGCTTGGTGGTGGTGTCCTTGTCGCCGATGAAATCGATCATCTCGCGATAGCTGTCGATGGCGATGCGCTCGGCGATCAGGTTCTCCTTGACCATGTCGCGCAGATCGGTGCCTTCCTTGTATTCGGCATGCGAGCGCTTGGTCAGCGTGTCCGGGTTGAGGTCCGGTTCGCCGCCCAGCTGCACGATGCGCTCGGCCAGCTTGTGCGCGTGTGCCTGTTCCTGCTGCGCATGCTCCAGAAACTCGCCCTTGACCGCGTCTGCAAGCATGCCCTTGGCCATGAAGTAGTGGCGGTAGTAGCGCAGGGTGCACACGTACTCGGTCGCCAACGCGGTGTTGAGCAGCGCGATCACTGCCTCGCGGTCGGCGTGATAGCTCTCGGTAATGGCGCCGTCTTCGATGCTCTGGCGTGCGCGTGCGCGCAAGGTGGCGGTATCGGTGATACCGGCGGGGATGTTGGTGGCTGGCTGATCAGACATGGCTGGCCGTTTTCCTTCTGAGTGGACGGGGGAATGGTGACTTCAATCAGGCAGATGCTGCAGCACGTAATCGGCCGCAGACACCTTGAACTCGCCGGGTTCTTCGACAAACAAGGCCTTGACCACGCCGTCGTCGGCATACAGCGCATAGCGGCGCGAACGCAGGCCCATGCCCGAGCCGCTCGCGTCGATTTCAAGGCCTAGTGCGCGAACCAGTTCGGCGTTGCCGTCGGGCAACAGGTGCAGACCATCGGGAACCAACTGGGCGCGGCCCCAGGCCTGCATCACGAACGGGTCGTTGACGGCGGTGCACAACACGTCGATGCCGCGTTTGCGGAACTCTTCGAAGTGCTCCACATACCCCGGCAAGTGTTTGGCCGAGCAGGTCGGCGTGAATGCGCCCGGCACTGCAAACAGCAGCACCTTGCGGCCAGCGAACAAGCGATGCGTGTCGACCGCTTCGATACCCTCGCGCATGCGCTTGAGCACCACTTCGGGAATGCTGTCACCAACGGCAATGGTCATGGGGCTGGGCTCCTGTGGCTGAACGAAGTCTAGAAAAGGGCAGGGAAAAAGCGCGTCAACGCGCTTGAAATCCGCACGGCCACGCCTATCTGACGCACATGGTCGGCGCGGTGGTGCATGCCGCCGTCGCCGGCCCCTCACCCAACCTTTTGGAGGCTTGCAATGAACATCGTTCGTTATCCCCAGTGGCCCACGCACGCGCTGCAAAACGAGATCAAGCACGTGTTCGATCGTTTCTTCGAACAGAACAGCGATACCGACGAATCGGCCGTGGTCACCGCCCAATGGGTGCCGCGTGTGGACATCACGGAAGAGCCCAACCACTTCGTCCTTTATGCCGATCTGCCGGGCATCGACCCCAGCCAGATCGAGGTGCAGATGGACAAGGGCATCCTGTCGATCAAGGGCGAGCGCAAGAGCGAGTCCAGTACCGACACCGAGCGCTTCTCGCGCATCGAACGCCGCTACGGCAGTTTCCATCGGCGTTTCGCGCTGCCCGACAGTGCCGATGCCGATGGCATCACCGCTGCCGGTCATAACGGCGTGCTGGAAATCCGCATTCCCAAGCGCCCGGCAGCCACCCCGCGTCGCATTCAGGTGGGCAACGCGCAGGCCACCGGCGGTAGCACGGTGCAGTAAGCGCCATCGCGGCCGCCGCATGCGCGGCGCAGGCTGGACAGGACTGTGGCCGGGGTGTGTATGACACCCCGGCCCGACTCGCCAGTTGCCGCCGACCGGCGAGCGGCGTGCTGCGGGGCGCGTGCTGACAAGTCATGGACCTGGAGCGAAGTCACCGACTTCGCTCCCCGGCGACGGCCGCGCCGTAGAATAGGCACGGTCGCCCGCCCGGCTGCGAAGAGATCGGCCAGCAACCCTGTTGCGTGACCGCCACGTGGGCGCGGCTGGTGTCTGGAATCGGTAGGGACGGCATGTACCCACGATTCCCACCGCCCGCGCCATGCATGGCCGTCCCACCTGGTGTCTGCCTCTCGAACTGGCTCGTGGCCCTGGCTGCGGGCCGTTTTTTTTCCAGAGGTGAATAGATGGAATTCAAGGATTACTACGCAACGCTGGGCGTGGAGCCCAGCGCAGGCGACGCGGAGATCAAGACCGCGTATCGCCGATTGGCGCGCAAGTACCACCCCGACGTCAGCAAGGAAGCCGGCGCCGAAGACAAATTCAAGGCGATCAATGAAGCCTACGAGGCGCTGCGCGATCCGCAAAAGCGCAAGGCCTACGACCAGTTGAAGGCGCAGGGCTATCGCCCGGGCGACGAGTTCCAGGCGCCGCCCAGCCACGGGGGCGGGCAGGGCTTCGACTATGAAGAGGTGTTCGGCAACGGCGGTGCCGGTGGCGGCTTCAGCGACTTCTTCGAAAGCCTGTTCGCCGGCCAGCGCGGCGGCCGCCCGCGCGGCCCGGGTGCCGGTCCTGGCGCAGGGCCGGGTCCGCAGGCGCGTGGTGACACCCGCGCCAAGCTGGCGGTGCCGCTGGAAGCGGTGCATTCGGGCGACAGCGTGCGCATCACCATCAACGGCAAGCAGCTGGACGTGCGCGTGCCCAAGGGCGTGCAGCCCGGCCAGGTGATTCGCCTGAGCGGGCAGGGCAACGGCGGCGGCAATCTGCTGTTGGAGATCGAATACGCCGCGCACCCGCAGTTCGAGGTGGACGGGCGCAACATTCTCTACTTCCTGCAGGTCATGCCCTGGCAGGCGGCGCTGGGCACCACCATCAGCGTGCCGACCCTGGGCGGCTCGGTGGAATTGAAGGTGCCCGCCGACTCGGATGCCGGCCGCAAACTACGCCTGCGCGGCCGCGGCCTGCCGGGCACCCCCCCGGGCGATCAGATCGTGGAACTGGAAATCCTGGCCCCGGCCCCCACCGACGACGCGCAGAAAAAGGCCTACCGCAACCTGGCCAAGGCCTTCGGCGAGACGGTGTGAGATCCACAGGCGCCTCTCTTCGGTAGAGGGGCGCTGAGGTCCAGACGTCTCGCCCGTCGCAACGCGCGAGCCTCCCAATATGAGGAGGCGCGAAAGCCCCTCTCCTGCGGGAGAGGGGTTGGGGTGAGGGTACGGCCGCCCGTTGCGGCTGCCGGCGTCAGTCAACTTCGGCCGGGCGCCACTTCAATGGCGGACGTTGCGTCCAGCGAGCGAAGCTGGATCCAAGCGTCCCTCCAGCAGTCAGCGCCAGCAGCCTCCTTAGCCGAAGCGCGACGCATCGCCTGCACCTCGCTTCCAATCCCTCACCGGTCACCACGGCGCACAGGAGTGCGAAGGCGAGCACCGCGTGCACGGCACCGCAGCACAGCCTTCGACCATCGCGCTATTGCCCCCAGCTACCGAAAGCGCAGCTGGCGCACTACACTCGCCGCGCACACTAGGGGAAACACATGGCACGCATTTTGATCGTCGACGACTCGCCGTCGCAGCTGCTGGGGATTCAGCGCATCGTCGAGAAGTTGGGACACGAAACCATCACCGCCACCGATGGCGCCGCCGGCGTGGAAGCGGCCAAGGAGTCGCTGCCGGATCTGGTGTTGATGGACGTGGTGATGCCCAACCTCAACGGCTTCCAGGCCACGCGCACGCTCAAGCGCGAGCCCACCACCCAGCACATCCCGGTGATCCTGGTGACCACCAAGGATCAGGACACCGACCGCATGTGGGGCATGCGCCAAGGCGCGCGCGCCTATATCACCAAGCCGTTCTCCGAAGACGAACTGCTGGAAGTGATGGAGCGGGTGTTCAACCAGAAGGACGAGCCGCCGAAGGCGTGATCGCTGACATCCGCGGCAACTGATCCGGGAGTCGCGCGCGAGCAGGCGATGACTTCCGGCATCATCGCCTTGGCGAATGGCAAGCTCCTCACTGCGAACCGGCAATTGCCAACGGTCTGCGCGCATGCGCGCTTGTCATCGGGCGCGTCCTGTGCGGCAACGCCTGATGGGGCGGCTTCGTTGCTTCGCGGCTCCGCTGCATGCCCGCACCCAGTTCTCCGCCGCTGCCCACGATGTCGATGGCAGCGCACGACGGGCCGCAGCTAATCATCGCTGCCGTGCCATCGCAGCATCGAGCGCGAAGCGCGCCTGCGCGATGGCACTCGCGACGCCTGGCTGCCGCGCGGGTCAGCGCGCCGGTTTAGTAGGCACCGCCCAATCAGTCAGGTGGTCGGTCGTCAGTCACATGCCTGCATGCGTGACGTTGCATGCGCTGTCAAAGCGCAGCGCAATGCGAGCGATGTGCCACGGCAGTGCTGTCCTCGATCAACAGCCGTCCATTCCAGCACCAGCCGTCCCTCCTGGCCGATGTGCCAGTGCGCGTGAGTGCACCAACCCAGTCGCTGCCACCATTGATTGGCGCGGCACAGCCGCTGTCGTCATGGCGCGTGCTGGTGCCGGTGCCGGTCTCGAAGTGCCCAGGTCGTGCGCAGGAGCGCCGGGGGCGCGTCGGCCGCGCTGGGTCGGTTCGGCCAAGCCTCCCGGTAGCGGAGCGGTCGGCTCCGCGCTTTCGATCTCGGTACCCGTTTTGCGCATTGAGGGCTCCCGCCGACCTATAACCTGGCGCCGCTACCTCGTCTCCACCCCGCCAAGAACTGCCAACCCCTTGATTCACCCCGCCGGCTAAACCGCCGATGCACCAATCAGGGCCTTTCAAAACGGCCGGTCTGCCCCATCTAGTAGAATCGGCGAATCAAACAACACGGCGGCACTGCGGGACTGGCCCGCACAGCCCCTCGATCATGGAGCGTGCATGGCCTGGAACACACCCGGCAACAAGGGCGGAGACGGCCCGGATCCCAACCGTCGCAGGTCCTGGGGCCCGCGCGGTGGTGGCAACGGTGGTGGCTGGGGCAATCTGCCCGCCCCGTTGAAGGAGCTGTTCGACGGCGGCGTGGGGCGCTGGATTCTGGTCGCGGTGGTGCTGATGGTGCTGTTCTCCAGCTTCCAGCTCATCGGTGAGCAGCAGCGTGGCGTGGTGCTGCGCTTCGGCCAGTTCTCGCGCATCCTCCAGCCCGGCCCGAGCTTCAAGCTGCCCTGGCCGATCGAGTCGGTACGCAAGGTCAATGCGACCGAGATCAAGACCTTCAGCAACCAGGTGCCGGTGCTGACGCGCGACGAGAACATCGTCAACGTCTCGCTCAACGTGCAGTACCAGATCAGCGACCCGCGCAAATACCTGTTCGGCTCGCGTAATGCCGATCTGGTGCTGGAGCAGGCCGCGCAGAGTGCCGTGCGTGAGCAGGTGGGTCGGTCTGACCTCAATACCGTGCTCAACAATCGCGGCCCGCTGGCGATCGCCTCCAAGGATCGTCTGCAGATGGCGCTGGATGCCTACAACACCGGCTTGGCCGTGACCGGCGTGACCCTGCCGGATGCGCGTCCGCCGGAAGAAGTGAAGCCGGCCTTCGACGAGGTCAACGGTGCCCAGCAGGTGCGCGAGCGCTTGATCAACGAAGCCCAGGCCTACGCCGCCAAGGTGGTGCCCGAGGCACGCGGCCAGGGCGCACGCACCCGTACCGGTGCCGAAGGTTACAAGGAGGCGGTGATCTCCAAGGCCGAGGGCGACGCCGACCGCTTCACCCTGTTGCAGGAGCAGTACGCCAATGCCCCCGAGGTCACGCGCAAGCGGCTGTGGCTGGAAACCGTGCAGAAGGTGTTGTCGGAGAACCGCAAGGTGATCGGTAGCGATGGTCGCCAGGTCATCTATGTGCCGCTGCCAGATGCTGGCAAGGCTGCCAACGCCGGCGGCAACGCGGGCAATGGCGGCATGCCGTCGATGGTGCCGCAGGACGTGCTGCTGAATCCGCCGCAAAGCGCCAGCAGCGAGGCCATCCGCAACCCGGAACGCGGGCCACGTCCGACCGGCCGTGAGGGAACCGAACAATGAAAAATTCGCTAGTCATCGGCCTGATCGTCGCCGTGTTGCTGACCCTGATGGGCTCGGTCTTCGTGGTGCGCGAAGACCAGACCGCCATGGTGCTCAACCTGGGCCGCGTGGTGCGAGCCGACCTCAAGCCCGGCCTGCACTTCAAGATTCCGGTGGTGGAATCGGTGCGTGTGTTCGATCGCCGCTTCCAGGTGCTCGATACCGCCCCGGCGCGGTATTTCACCGCCGAGCAGAAAGACGTGAGCGTGGACTTTTTCGCCATCGGCTACATCTCCGATGTGCGTGCGTTCTATCGCGCCACCGGTGGTGACGAGTCGGTGGCCAATTCGCGCCTGGCACCGATCATCACCGACTCGCTGCGCAACCAGATCAACTCGCGCACCTTGCAGCAGCTGGTCTCCGGCGACCGCAGCGAATTGATTGCCAGCCAGCTCAAGGGCATCAACGGCGCCATCAAGGGCTTAGGGATGCAGATCACCGACCTGCGCATCAAGCAAATCGACCTGCCGACCGACAGCCAGGTGATCACCGACGTCTACGAGCGCATGCGGGCCCAGCGCAAGCAGGAAGCCAGCAAGCTGCGTGCAGAAGGCGAAGAGCAGGCACTGACCATCCGTGCACAAGCCGACCGCGAAAGCACGGTCATCAGGGCCGACGCCGAACGCGATGCGCAGAAGCTGCGTGGCGAAGGCGATGCCGACGCGGCCCGCATCTACGGCCAGGCCGGCGCAAAGGATCCGTCGTTCTACGCCTTCTACCGCAGTCTGGAGGCCTATCGCGAATCGATGGCCGACGGCAACGGCGTGATCGTGCTCGACAAGAACGACCCGTTCCTGCAATACCTCAAGAGCGATCGTTGATCGCTGAGTGTTGAATTGCTGATCACCTTGTACCGAGGTGCTAGTGTTGAACCGAAAACGCCCGCGCAATGCGGGCGTTTTTTTGTGCCCGTCACGGCCAAACAGTTGCATGCTCGCCCAACGAGCCCGTTACGTAGGAGCGCACCCGGGCGCGACAGGCATTCCCAGCAAAGCGTCGCGCCCAGGTGCGCTCCTACGCGTTGCGCTTATCGTGGGTGTGCGTTTCGGGGTGTTGAAGCATGCGTCAGGAGCCGCAGTTACCTGGCAAGTCTCTAGCCCGATGCCGCCGTAGGAGCGCACCCGGGCGCGACAGGGCCTTGCCGGCATACCCAACCGACCGTCTTCAAACTTTAAACAGCTAAATAACTCGTAGATCTCCTAGAACCAAACCAGGCAACCCCTGATATCCCCCATGCTGCGAGGCCATCAGCATTGCCGCATGGCCAACGTCCACTCATCCGGGCATCGCGCGCTGCGCCGTGGCAGACAGTCTTTGCCCAACGGCGGTTACCTGTTGACCACCACGACATGGCAGCGTCGCGTTGTGTTTGCAGATTTTATGCTCGCCGCTGCGGCCTGTCGGGCGTTCACTGCAGCAACGCCACCCGATGCCAGGCTGCTGGCCTGGGTGTTGATGCCTGATCATGTGCATTGGTTGATGCAACTCGGCAGCGCCACGTCGTTAGCCGACACCGTATCGCGCATGAAAGCGTGCGCAGCGCGCGCGGTGAACGATCAGCGTCAACATCGCGTGCCGGTCTGGAGCCGCAGTTACCACGACCACGCGTTGCGCAAAGACGACGACCTGCACGCAGTGGCGCGTTACCTAGTCGCCAATCCACTGCGGGCCGGACTGGTTACCCGCCTCGGCGATTACCCCTTCTGGGACGCAATCTGGCTGTGAGACCGGTCAGCGTGGGGCGCACTTGGGCGCGACTCGGTTTCTGAGTAATTCCCGTCGCTCCCATGTGCGCTCCTACGATGCAGGCCTGCCTGGCCTGCCTGCCGGGTGGATTGTCTTTTGTAGATTCCCAGGGTGTCTATCGCGCCCGGGCATCCCCGATGACGAGGGTGTCGATCGCGCCCGGGCATCCCAGATGACGAGTGAGGCTTGCTTGGCTTTATGAGGCAGACCCAGCCGCGTAGGAGCGCACCTGGGCGCGACAGCTTTACCGGTAATGCCCATCGCGCCCGGGTGCGCTCCTACGATGCAGGCCTGCCTGGCCTACCTGCCGGGTGGCTTGTCTTTTGTAGATTCCCAGGGTGTCTATCGCGCCGGGCATCCCAGATGACGAGTGAGGCTTGCTTGGTTTTATGAGCCAGACCCAGCCGCGTAGGAGCGCACCTGGGCGCGACAGCTTTACCGGTAATGCCCATCGCGCCCAGGTGCGCTTCCTACGCTGTAGGCCTGTTGGTTGCCGAACCGGCACACTGCAGATCCCCACGTTGTCCTGGTGTTGTTGATGCACGAATTTCTGTCCGCGTTGTGCTTGATCGCCGTCATTGAAGGCTTGCTGTTGTTTGCCGCGCCCACCGCCTGGAAGCGCATGGTCGAGCAACTGTTCAGCCTGCCCGCCGCTCAACTGCGCGCTATCGGCGGCGTCACCCTGGTAATGGGGGCGATCGCGCTGTGGATCGTGCGGCACTGAGCGGGCCATCCATTCCGGCAGCGTAGGAGCGCACCTGGGCGCGACAGGCATTCCTAGCAAAGCGTCGCGCCCAGGTGCGCTCCTACGGCCCGAGGGAATTGGAGATTTTCGACGACCAGGTTAGAGACCGGCAGCATTCGGCAGCACCCACCAACCGGCGGCCAGCCGCAATCTGACCAGCCCCCGATCCGCCGCCTCGCCAGGGGTAGTGCACGTCACCCGAAACCCGGATAATGCACAAAAGCCGGCCGGGCACGCTCCAACCAGAGCACTCCGTTCGGCTTTTTCCGTGTCCGGGTTGGTCGCTGCTGCAACGCTCCCCGATGGAGCCGCGCGCAAGGTGGCGCCGCCAGCCCCGAACCGGTCCCATCCCGCGGCCCCGATGGCCGCAGCAAAACTCAGGAGTCCACCCGTCATGGGTCAGTCAGTTGTCGTGCTCGGTGCCCAGTGGGGCGATGAAGGCAAAGGCAAGATCGTCGATCTGCTTACCGAAGAGATCGGTGCGGTCGTCCGCTTCCAGGGCGGCCACAACGCCGGCCATACCCTGGTCATCAACGGCAAGAAGACCGTCTTGCATCTGATCCCGTCCGGCATCCTGCGCGACGACGCGCTGTGCCTGATCGGCAATGGTGTGGTGATCTCCCCGGCCGCGCTGATCAAGGAAATCAGCGAGCTGGAAGGCGCCGGTGTGGAGGTGCGTTCGCGCCTGAAGATTTCCCCGGCTGCCCCGCTGATCATGCCTTACCACATCGCTCTGGATCAGGCGCGCGAGAAGGCCGCTGGCGGCAAGGCCATCGGCACCACCGGTCGCGGTATCGGCCCGGCGTATGAAGACAAGGTGGCGCGTCGCGGTATCCGCATCGCCGACCTGCATTACCCGCCGCAGCTGGAAGAACTGCTGCGCACCGCGCTGGATTACCACAACTTCGTGCTGACCAAGTACCTGGGCGTGGAAGCGGTCGATTTCCAGAAGACCTACGACGAAGCGCTGGCGTTCGGCGACTACGTGCAGCCGATGAAGTACGACGTGGCCGGCATCCTGCACGACCTGCGCAAGCAGGGTAAGCGGGTGCTGTTCGAAGGCGCGCAGGGCGCGTTGCTGGACATCGACCACGGCACCTATCCGTACGTCACCAGCTCCAACACCACGGTGGGCGGCGCACTGGCCGGCACCGGCGTTGGCGCCGATGCGATCGACTACGTGCTGGGTATTGCAAAGGCCTACGCCACGCGCGTGGGTGGCGGCCCGTTCCCGACCGAACTGGACGACGAAGTGGGCCAGGGCATCCGCGACCGCGGTGCCGAGTACGGCGCCTCCACCGGCCGCCCGCGTCGTTGCGGCTGGATGGACATCGTCGCGCTCAAGCGCGCGGTGGCTATCAATGGTATCTCCGGCCTGTGCATCACCAAGCTCGACGTGCTGGACGGCATGGAAAAGCTCAAGGTCTGCATCGCGTACGAATACCGCGGCAAGCGCACCGAATACGCGCCGCTGGATGCACAGGGCTGGGAAGAGTGCACGCCGGTGTACCTGGAGTTCCCGGGTTGGAGCGAGAACACCCACGGCATCACCGTGTGGGACGAGTTGCCGCCTGCCGCACGCGCCTACCTGCGCGCGCTGGAAGAACTGGCCGGCTGCCCGATCAGCATCGTCTCCACCGGCCCGGACCGCGACCACACCATGGTGCTGCAGGACCCGTTCGCCTGATCGGCTGATGCGTCATTGAAACAAGAAAGCCCTGCGAAAGCAGGGCTTTTCTTTGTCACGCTATCGCACGTCGCCTTAGGTAGCGGAGTAATGGTGTACGTGCCGGCAGCCTGATTGCAGTCCAACCCGGACCGCGACCACACCATGGTGCTGCAGGACCCGTTCGCCTGATTGGCTGATGCGTCATGGAAACAAGAAAGCCCCGCGAAAGCGGGGCTTTTCTTTGTCACGCTATCGCACGTCGCCTTAGGTAGCGGAGTAATGGTGTAAGTGCCCGCAGCCTGATTGCAGTCCAAGGCCAGCTTGCGCACGTAGCGCAGCCGATCAGGCAGGCCGACTGCAACTACGGCGGTTGTGCAGCGTCGGCATCATGCCGAGTGGTGCTGGAGGTATTGGGCGCGCGACGCATCACCGTCATTACCAACTGCGCATCAGCCGCCTTGATACGAGTCGTGTTCATCGCTGGCCTGTAGCATGCCCTCGCCATCCGGCGTCCATTCGCGCCGGCTTGCTTTGATTATCATCGGCAGCATCAACGCTTCTTTTCCACGTCTACGTTTTCGTGCTCGCAAGGCGTGGACGTGACTTTCGGCTGTGTTGGGGTATCTGCGTTGACGCGATGATTCTGCACGGACAACTTCCATCACGTTAGGAACCTCATGCGCCATATTTTGGTGACTGCAATTGCACTGGCGCTGGCCAGCACGTCCGCCGCTACCGTGGCCCATGCTGCCGCTGCTCCCGAGACGGGGGCTCCATCGGTCTCGCAGGTCACTACCCAGCTGCCGCGAACCGCCAGGCCGACGCATTACGCGGTGGAGATCACCCCGCATGCGGACAAGATGACCTTCGACGGCAAGGTGCGCATCGATGTCCAGGTGCTCACCGCCACCGATGCCATCGTGTTGCAGGCGGCCAATCTGCGCTTTTCCAAGGCTACGCTCGCATCAGCGGGCGGCAAGCCGGTAGCGACCAAGATCGCCACCGACGATGATGCGCAGACCGCGCGCTTCGATACCGGCACACCGCTGGCACCGGGCAACTACGTGTTATCCATCGACTACAGCGGCATCATCAACACGCAGGCCAATGGCTTGTTTGCGCTGGATTACACCACGCCGCAGGGCCAGCGCCGCGCGCTGTTCACCCAGTTCGAAAATTCCGATGCGCGTCGCTTCATTCCGTCCTGGGATGAGCCCAATTTCAAGGCCACGTTCGACCTGGCGGTGAATGCGCCGGCCAAGCAGATGGCGGTGAGCAACATGCCGGTGGCGCGTTCCAGCGCAGCGGCGGGCGGAATGAAGAAGGTCGTTTTCCAGACCACGCCCAAGATGTCCACCTACCTGCTGTTCATGAGCCTGGGCGACTTCGAGCGCGCCACGGTCAAGACGGATAACGGCACCGAGATTGGTGTGGTCGCGCAGGCCGGCAAGGTCGATCAAGCCAAGTTTGCACTGGAATCCAGCCGCGATGTGCTGCACGCGTACAACGATTATTTTGGCGTGCCGTATCCGCTGCCCAAGCTGGACAACATTGCTGCGCCCGGGCAGAGCCAGTTTTTCGTCGCCATGGAAAACTGGGGCGCGATCTTTAGTTTCGAGTTCGTGTTTCTGCTTGACCCGGCGGTGGCCGACATCAACAGCAAGCAGGCCGTGTTCACGACCGCTGCGCATGAAATTGCCCACCAGTGGTTCGGCAATCTGGTCACCATGGCGTGGTGGGACGACCTGTGGCTTAACGAAGGTTTTGCCAACTGGATGGAATCGCGGACGACCACGATGCTTCACCCGGAATGGGATATCGACAAGACCAAGGCAGCCTTCAAGAGCCGCGCGGCGATGCGGCGCGATGCCTACGTCACCACCCATCCTGTGGTACAGCACGTGGACACCGTGGAGCAGGCCAGCCAGGCATTCGACGTGATCACCTACGACAAGGGCGAAGCGGTCATCGGCATGCTGGAAGACTACGTCGGCGCCGAGCAATGGCGTGCCGGCGTGCGCAACTACATCAAGCAGCATCGGTACGGAAACGCGGTGACCGATGCACTGTGGCAGCAGGTTGATGCGATGGCACCGGGCAAGCAATTCACCCAGGTCGCACATGACTTCACCACCCAGCCCGGCGTGCCGTTGATCAATGTCGCCTCCACGTGTGTGGACGGGAAGACCAACCTCACCCTGCAGCAGGGCGAATACACGCTCGATCGCCCCGACAAGCAGCCGCTGCGCTGGCATGTGCCGGTCGCCGTGCGTGCCGGCAACGGCGCGCCGGTACGCGTGCTGGTGGATGGCAGCGCACAGCTGCAATTGCCCGGCTGCGATGCACCGGTGGTGGTCAACGCCGGGCAGAAAGGCTACTTCCGCACCCGCTATGCACCTGCGCAGTTCAAGGCGCTCAGCACTGCATTTTCCAGCCTGCCGGTGGTGGACCAGCTTGGCTTGATGATGGATACCAGTGCGCTTGCCACGGTTGGCCTGCAACCGCAGGCAGATGCGCTGGAGTTGACCACCAAGGTGGCGGTGGGCGCTGCGCCGGACCTGTGGGGAACGGTGGCCGGCACTGTGGACAGCGTCGACGACATGCTCAAGCAATACCCGGCCACCCGTGCCGCATGGCGGTCGTATGCCACCTCGCGGCTGGCACCGCAGTTTGCCACCCTGGGCTGGGACGACCGCGCTGGCGATTCGGCGCAGATCAAGCAACTGCGCACGCGGCTGATTGGCAGCCTCAGCGACATGGGCGACGCGCAGCTCATTGCCGAAGCGCGCCGCCGTTTTGCCGCCTTCCAGGCCGACCCGGCGTCGCTGTCGCCGGAGCTGCGCACCAGTGTGCTGAGCATCGTCGCGCGCAATGCCGATGCCGCCACCTGGGACACGCTGCATGCGATGGCGAAGAAGGAAACCTCTTCGATGATCCGCGACCAGTACTACGGCCTGCTGGCGGCACCAGCAGACCAGGCCTTGGCCAAGCGTGCACTGGAGTTGGCCTTGACCGCCGAGCCAGGCGCCACCACCGGTGCCGGCATGATCGACATGGTGGCGAGCGAACATCCGGACCTGGGCTTCGACTTCGCCGTGGCGCATCAGCAACAGGTGGACGGCCTGGTCGACTCCACCTCGCGTGCACGCTATTACCCAAGTCTGGGTTCCGGTTCGGTCGACCCGAAGATGGCCGACAAGATCAAGGCCTACGCAGACCAGTACCTGGCTCCCACCTCGCGCCGCGATGCAGAAACCGCCATCACCGGCATCCAGACCCGGATCAAGCTGCGCGCGGCATTGGTGCCGCAGATCGAGGCGTGGTTGAAGGCGCGTAAGGGCTGAGCTTTGCCGGATGTGAGTTAACGAAAAAGCCCGGCAACCGCTGGGCTTTTTTGTGTCGGGTGTTGGAGGTGAGTGCCTGTTTGCAGTCTGCCGATTCGCGCAAGGGCGTACTGCACTGGATGGGCAAGCAGTTGTGCGTTTGAGCTTAGTGCGACTTCTGGAGTTGCGCGGCAGGCAGCGTTTTTTGAGCGTTTCAACATTGCCACTTGCATCACGAAGCGGCGCTGGTCGTCTACGCGCAATCCGTATTGCACGGCGGAGATGCCTCGCAACGCTGCGTCATGCCAGATTGCACTCAAGCCATCAGCATTGCCGGAGCCTCGCGTGAGCGGTTGTCCATCTCCTGCTGTTGGCTCTGCAGCGCTGCCTGTTGACGATCCACCGTCGCAATTTCCAGCTGCTGCAGCGATTGTCCCACCGGCGTGCGCACCGCCTCATCGGTGGGCATCGATGCACGCAGGTGTGCAGGGTCGTTCAACGCACCTTGCACCACAAACACCGTGTACCCGGCCGGGTGTTGCGTGGTCTGCGTACTCAACGCCACATGGTCCACCCGTTCCAGATTGTTCTGGCGGGCCAGGTTCATGGCACTGGCTACCAGGCGCTCGCTGTTTTCGTCCGGTGTGCGCCCGGCTTGCGCATCGATCGCGCTCACGCCCGCGCTTACCTGTTGCAGCAACGCGTAGTCGCGGTGGCCCGGGCCGATATCGGCCAGTTTGGTAGGCGCCTGCGTCCGATCTGGCGCGCCATCGATCGATGCCGTGAACGGGCTGCGAGTGATGGAGCGGTGCTGATCGTCCTCATGAAATTGCGTCGCTTTCTGCTGGCGCTCCATGCGCACTTGGCGTGTATCGTTGAGTTCTGCCAGGCGCGCAGGATCGGTTTCTTCGCGCATGGAAGGATGCCCGCCACCGACGCTGACATTCATCCACTTCTGTTCTTTTTCGAAGTACATCGCATAGAAACTGTTGCTGCCGATCACATTTGGATCGATCGCAGAACGGCCCTCGAGCATCTGGATCGCTTCGGTTGCCCCCAACTTGGCCAGGTACTGGCTACCGTCCACCAAGCCCATCTGCGCAAAGGTCTCGTAGCCGGTATTGCTGATGCGAGCAGCACCGACGTACTCGTTGTCGAGCATGTTGGTCCAGATCTGCTCCAGCTTCTGGGGGCCGCTTTTTTCTAGGGCCGCTTGCAGGAGCACGCGTGGTGTCCAGCAGTTGGGGTCGAGCTCATGGTCCAGGAAGGCTTGATCGTGTGCACGCATGACATCCTTGCCGGGGAGGTTCAGCGCCATATCCGGACGCTCTTTGTCGAACCAAGATTGCCGAAGCTCAAGATCTTTCTTGAGCAGCGTTTGTCCGAACTCTTCCCACTGGCGTTCGCTCAATTCAGCATTGGCAAAGCGCGAGCCATCATCGTGCTGCGTTTTGGCGTAATTTTGTGCGTAACTGTTAGCCACTTGCCCTGGCAAGCTGTCGTTGCGCACTACGCCTAACGCCAATGTCCCATAGCCGTCTGCGCCATCAAGCTGCGAAAGATAGTTCCAATACAGCGCTCGGTTGCCTTTATTTGCGTAGTCGGAAAGGATTTCCAGGTCTTGCTCAGTCAGTCCGCTCATCGGTTACTCCCTGTAAAAACACTAATCACTGGACTTTAGTGCGGGCTAATACCTTCCTCACCGCATCTTCCATGCGCTTCCAGTCCTTTAAAAAAGCACGCTTGTAATTGAGGCTGATGGAAAGCTTGTTTTCGATGTCAGAGAAATAGTGAACGCAACTTGCTGCAGTAGCTCCTTTTTCATGAATCACTTCAGATCCTTCCAGACGAACACCATCTCCTCGAAATTTGGTGCTGTCGCATTTGATGAAAGTAGTTAAGTTGCCGCCCGAGTCGCGCGCGACATACCAATCGTCCTCAAACGCAGGGTTGCGTGTCGGAGGCTCGCCGTGGTGGGCTTGATACGCTTTGACGTATGCCGCCATCTTCTCCTCATCAATGGCATAGGGCGTTAATCCGAGTGTTTCAGGCTGTGCAATGCGAAGGTCGAGCCTGTCGACAGGATTGCCCCGTTCAACCGAGTCGGTCTCGGTATGCCTATCGTTTGACGAGAAACGCCTCAGCAATGTCTCGACGGGGACACGGTCGACATAGTCGATCGATACAGAAATTTCCTTACGGAAATCGTTAGTTCGCGGGTTCGCGCGCGCACCGGGCGGGGTGGGGGTCATGTCCGGCCACTCGATGACAAGCGTCACGCCTTCGCCCGGCCACGGTGCGATCTGGCTGTCCAGGTAGTTGGCGGGAATGCGGAACGTGTTTGGCCCCAGCTTCACATCCACAGGCGCATCCGAATAGGTGTGCCCGTTGATGGTGCGGCCTGTTGTGACGGTGTCCGACATGGGGGAAGTCCTTTTTTGTTCAGTTGATGGCGTCCGTGCACAGGCACTGCCGGTCACAGCGACGGCAAGTGCAAGAGCCAGGCACCGGCCGGTTGACATCATGTGCATTGGTCAATCCATTGCAGGGTTTGTCGCGAACTATAGGCAAATAAGTGCCGGCGGGACAGGTTGACCACATCGATGACCGGCGTTCGACTCTCTTTAGGTATCAACAAGATCGATGCCAATTTCGGCTAGCGCTCGCAGTCACTTCTCGCTCGAAGCACAAGCACTGATCAGCTGTGCGTATCAAGAAAATGCAATGAGCGCAGAAGGGTGGCGGTGACTTTCGCGAGTGGATATGCAGACCTGCAGTATTGGGCGCGCCTTGATGTGCGACCGGGAGGAACTGACCTCCGGTACTCAATAGAGCCGCGAGATGTCGCACTGCCCCCATATGCTGCACAGGTTGTTACAGGCCTTCTGTTACAGGCGTTGCCAATCTATGGGCCAGATCAATCAATGCCATGCCGATGCTTGACCTCACCCGGTTACGCGGCCACAGTCCGGAGCGTCTGTTCTCTCTGCTCAGGGGATGCTCGTGAAGAATCTGATGCGTTGCCTGGTAGCCACGGCGCTAATGCCCATCATGACGCTTGGGTGTGCACGACTTTCGACAGAAGATGCTGCAGCAAAGCCCTTGCGCGATGCCCAGGAAGCGTCCTCCTTTCCTCAGGCACCCGCTACTTCGCCCACACCCTGGATCCCCTTCAAGTTGGAGCGGCAGATGGGGGGCTATCTGTGTTGACAGGATGCAATCGCAGGGCACTGCGCCTGCACCGCTGTTGAGGGACGCGTTTTGCCGAGGCCCGGCACCCGCGCACATGGCGCGCGCACTGCTGGCTCTGCGTGCAGACGCCGTCGATACCTCGCAGCAGGCGCGCGAAGCCAGTCTGCGCAATGCGGTCTACGTGGCCGCACCTGGGTTGGGACGACGCGCGGATTTCACTGTGGTCGCGGGTGAGCTCACGATTCGTTCGTTCGAAAGTGCCGATCCCGACAAGACGGTGTATCTGGTCTGGCCAGTGAAATGCATTGCGGGTGACGCAGGCCTTGCATGCCAATCAGGCCAAGGGCGCAAAGCCTATCGCCTCGATAAGGACGGCAATGCATCCGACGTCAGCGCATCGATCTTCCCGCCAGCACCCAGCCTTATTGGTGAAGATATCGCCAGGCAGAACGAACACGGCGGTTCGGAGCTTTTTCTGTTCGACGACAAGTTACCTATGGCGCCTACCATGCGATGGCTAATGGAGTTTGACCCCGACCAGCCGCTTGCCGCCGATGACCCAAGGCGGGTCGGCGCTTATGCGCATTTTGGCTTTCTCCGATGGATGGGCGAACGCTTCGAGCGCGTCGAACGGGTTACAAGAGCGCAGTGGCCGTGTCGTCAACAACGCACGGGCGAACCAGCATGTTCTGATTATCCAGATGGTGAGGACCGATTCGTTTCCCATTAATTCAAAGGTTGCCAACCCATGGCGTGCGGCATAGGGTGAGCGCAAGCGCACAGGTGAAACCAGGCCAAAGCAGTAACCAGCACGACAAGGCATGATTGATATCGTCCTGATACAACAAGCCGATCAAAGCTTAGGCAACCCACACGGAGCAGAGCATGCATCATCGCCATTTGAACGGATTGCTTGTGGGTGTCGTGCTCATCGCTGCAGCTGGATGCGCCCAAGACAGCGCCCGCTCGGCAACCAACTCTTCAGCGACGATAGCTGCCCCCCAGAACGTCTATCCGGAAGTGCCTTTGTCCTCTCCAAAGCCATGGAGGCGGTTCGCGCTGGAGCAAGACATGGGGGCCACCTGCACAACCCGATCACAGCGAAGCGCTTCTGGCCGCAGTGTTCTTCTGCCTGCCGACGAATGCATCGGCCCTGCGCCGCGCCCTTTAGCTCAAGTTATCTTGGCGCTTTCGTCATCTGATCTGGCAATCACTCCCGACGCGCGCGCAGACGCCTTGAAACATGCTGTTTACGTTGCATCTGCTGGTTTGGGTAAGCGTGCCGATTTCATGCTGGCGACCGATGCATTTTGGGTACGCTCTTTCGAGTCACCCGATCCACTTGACGTCGTATACCTGGTTGGTGGGGTGCGGTGTACCGATCAGGCAGTGGACTGCAAGGATTCGGGTGGCGTGCGCGCGTTCCGTTTCGATGCGAAAGGACAGTTGGTTGATGTCAGTAGAGAAGTATTGCCGCCTGCACCCGCATTGACCGAGGACGAGATCCGTCGTTACCAGCCTTACGCGGAACCTGTCCCGTTTCTTGATGTATCGCGTCTGTGGGCGGTTCCCGTGCTGCGCTGGGTGATCGAGTTCGACCCGGACGCACCGCTTGCCAGTGATCCGCGCTACTACAACGATTGGGCGTACCTGCATTTCGGATTTCTGGTCTGGAACGGGGAGCGCTTTGACTTGATGAACACGGTTGATCGCTCGCGATGGCCGTGCAGGCCCGTCGCTGAAGGAAAGGCTGCCTGTTCTGGTCCGCTGGACAACAAGGGCGACCGTTTCGTCACTCATTAATCGATGCAGGGAGAGCAAAGATGGCGCGTGTCATAGAGCTAAACATCAAAGAGCGTGCAGACGAGGTTGTGGTGTTGTTCAATGCCAACCGTCCCGTAGATGCAGTGGCATTGCTGGAA
This sequence comes from Xanthomonas sp. WHRI 8932A, assembly GCF_035012785.1. Taxonomy (NCBI): domain Bacteria; kingdom Pseudomonadati; phylum Pseudomonadota; class Gammaproteobacteria; order Lysobacterales; family Lysobacteraceae; genus Xanthomonas; species Xanthomonas sp. WHRI 8932A. Next base: position 26,720 of record NZ_JAYGQQ010000004.1, on the reverse strand, counting down.
CGGCATCGGCAAGTACAGCCAGAAATCGTGCAAGAAAGCATGGATCGCTACATCGGCATCCAGGCGAAGCGTGGTATCGCTGCCAATGCAGGCCGCGCGCAGACGCCAGGCGTTACCGCAGCGCTACAACGCCTGCAAAGCATTCACACGACTGCACCGCGATTTCCAGCCGACAATGAGATGGCGACTCTCTCCGACGGTCAAAGAAACGACTCTGGTTGGCAAGTTGGATGCCAGCATGGGACGGAGTAGCGATGCGCACAGCGAGCGGATGAGTGCCAGCTTGGCGCATTTGGCAAAAGAGCATGGGCTTGAGCGGATTGACCATGTGTCGCTGAGCAACCAGACACCGCGTGCGGCGGCCGGCGCTACCGTGTTCGTGGTGCAGGGCGAGCTCAGTAATCCGGCCCATCTGCGTGCCAGCATGCCCACTGACGTGGCCGTCAGTACGCCGGTGGAGCAATCGCTGGCAAAGCTGCAAGAGCTCGACGCGCGCACCTTGGCGCAGAGCCAAAGCCAAGCGCAGGAGAGATCGTTGGCGCAGGAGGAGGCGGTTAAGCCGCGGAGCATTGGGTGAGAGTGTCTGGCTTCCGCCTCCGAGCGGTAGATCCTTGTTTAGGTCGTCGTGTAGCAAAGACTGCTTGCAAAAACAGTTTGTTCGCTGGATATTCCATATTCTGGAATATGGAATAAGACGGGCTTGGCCGTGGAACTGAAGCCCCAGGATCTGGTGGTGCTGTACAAGCAGGTGGCCCAGGCGGGCCAGGCCTGGACCTATGCCTCTCTTGGAGAAGCGCTAGGCATGAGCGCCTCTCAGGTGCATCGCAGCGTCAAGCGCGCGGTGGCATCCGGCCTGGCGCTGGAAAAAAGCCGCGGCGAGTGGGAGACGGTGCGCACGGCCTTGCACGAGTTTGCGGTCCACGGCGTTCGTTATGCCTTTCCTGCCGTCATCGGGCCGCTAAGGCGCGGCATTCCTACGGCCTTTGGCGTGCCCCCACTGTCCACCGCGATTGCCAGTTCCCCAGGGGAGGCACCGGTGTGGCCAAGCGCGCAGGGTACGGCCAAGGGCCCCAGCTTGTCGCCGTTGTCGGCTGGTGCGCCCAACGCTGCGCTGGCCGACCCTGCCTTGCACCAGCTGCTGGCGCTGCAGGACGCCCTGCGTAGCGGGCGCGCCCGCGAGCGCACGCTGGCGGCGCGCTATCTCAAGCAGTTGCTGAGGCTTGGCGATGCGGTCTGATGATCCCAACTACCGCATCTGCTTGTGATTGCGGATGCACTGGGCGAACTTTGCGACCACGTAGTCTTCCTCGGCGGGGCGGTCGTTGGTCTGCTGTTATCCGATCCATTGGCTGAAAACGTCCGCGCCACCTATGACGTCGATGCGGTGGTCAATCTTGATTTGTCCCGATTCCGCGGCATCGAGGCGCGTGTGGAATCGCAGGGCTTTGCGCGCGAGATGCAGAGCGGCGTCGTCTGCCGCTGGGTACAAGAAGCGTCGGGCGTCCTCTTCGACCTGATGCCGGGGGATGCCGGCGTGCTTGGCTTCTCCAACCGCTGTTACGCCCATGCTGTAGGGACGGCCCAAGTGGTGGCCTTGAGCGATCGCCTGTCCATCCGCTTGGTGACAGCGACAGCATTCATCGCGACCAAGCTCGAAGCCTTCGTTACCCGAGGCAACAGCGACTTCCTTTCCAGTCACGACCTGGAGGACGTACTCAATGTCGTCGATGGCCGGGCTGAGCTTGTGGAAGAGTTTGCCGTGGAGCATGCAGATCTTCGGCAGTGGGTCGTCGATGTGTTCTTGGGGCTAATAGACAACCCGGCTTTTGTGAACGCGTTGCCAGGATTGGTCCCCGAACCGGAGCGCGCAAACGTCGTGCTTCAGCGTCTACGGGCCATCGCATCAGCGTAGCTGCGACATCATCAGCTTCAGCTCTGCAACGAAAACCTTGAAGCGCCGCCGCTCGCTTGCGATGATGCGTCGCAATTGCAACGCACTGGGCCCGCCATGAAATCCGCATCACTTCCATCGCTCCGGGTAGACCCGGCGCTGCGCAAAGCGGCCGAAGCCGTGTTGCAGGAGGGTGAGACGCTGTCCAGCTTCGTCGAGCACTCCGTGCGCGCCCAGGTACAGCAGCGGCAGCAGCAGGAAGCCTTCATTGCGCGTGGGTTGGTCTCGCGCGACAGCGCCAAGGCATCAAGCCGATACATCGACGCGAAGGATGTGCTGGCCGGGCTGCAGTCCCAACTGGACAAGGCGCGCAAGGGCTAAGCCAGCGTGGGATTTTCTGTCCGCTTCACTCAGCAAGCGCGCGAAGATTTCGCGCGCCTTTACGACTGGCTGCTACAGCGTGTCGGCCGCGACTTCACCGTGGCCGAGCGCGCGCTGCAGGCCATCGGCGATGGCGTCACCGTGCTTGAACTGGCGCCGTTGAGCTGCCGCAAGGCAGGGTTGGCAGACCCGTTCTTGCGGGAGCTGGTGATCGGCTTGGGTGCCAGCGGCTACGCGCTGCTGTTTGAGGTGGAAAGCGATCAGGTCGTCACCGTTTTGGCCGTCAGGCATCAGCGTGAAGACGACTATCATTAAGCACGGCGCTAGCGCCAACGTCGCGCCACAGGGGAAGTAGATGGCCAATATCAGCAGGCGCCGCACGGGGGAATTGACCCGTGCGCTGTTCCATATCCTCAAGGCCCAACCGGAAGGCATGCGTGCGTCCGATGCACTAGCCTCGCTGGAAAAGCAGGTCGTGCTCACCGAGTACGAAGCGGGCGACTACGAAACCGGCGGCCGTCGCTTCGAGAAGATCGTGCGCTTCAGTACCGTGGCGCCGGTCAAGGCCGGCTGGCTGGTCAAGCACAAAGGCATCTGGACCCTCACGCCAGAGGGCGAAGCGGCGCTGCACGCCTACCCGGATCCGGAGCAATTCATCCGTGCGGTCGGCCATCTGTACAAGAAATGGAAGAGCGCCCAGCCCGTCTCCGACGAGGTCGACGATCCCGAAGGCGAGCTCACCGAGGAATCGGCCAGCATCACGCTGGAAGAAGCCGAAGAAATGGCATGGGCCGAGATCGAGGCGTACCTCGCTGCGATGCCGCCCTACGACTTCCAAGAGCTCGTGGCCTCGCTGCTGCGGGCGATGGGGTATCACGTTGCCTGGGTCGCGCCGCCTGGCAAGGACGGTGGCACCGACATCATCGCTTACAACGACCCGCTCGGCACCCGCCCGCCGCGCATCAAGGTGCAGGTCAAGCGGAATGCAAACTCGCCGCGGATCGATGTGACAGGCCTGCGCAGCTTTATGGCGGTTCTGGGAGAGGGCGATGTCGGTTTGTTCGTTGCGCTTTCTGGTTTCACCAAAGACGCTGATTACGAAGCGAGGCAGTCGCATCGGCGGATCAATCTGATCGATGCGAGGAAATTGGTAGAGCTATGGACGACGCATTACGCGCATCTCAGTGACACTGCCCGCACGCAGCTGCCATTGAAGCCCGTTTGGTTTCTTGCTGCAGAAAGCTGACGAAAGCCCTGCGAAGAAAGTGGATGGTCGCAGTGAGATGCCTGCAAAAAACGCATCATCTAGCGCCTTCGCTCCGTGCTGAGAGGCGAAACTGATGCCGATCTTTCACTCGAATTTAAGCATTACTAAAGAGACGTTTGATTCATGCCATTGACCCTCCCCCAACTGGAACGCCATCTGTTCAAGGCTGCCGACATCCTGCGCGGCAAGATGGATGCGTCCGAATTCAAGGAATACATCTTCGGGATGTTGTTCCTCAAGCGTTGCTCTGACGTGTTTGAGCAGCGCCGCGAGAAGGTCATCACCGAGCGCAAGCGCGCCGGTGAAAGCGAGGCGCAAGCCAACGCTTCTGCCGAAAATCCGCGCTGGTACAAGGTCGAAGGTGCGTTTTGGGTTCCGCGGATTTCGCGCTACCAGACGTTGGTCAACGATGCCCACCAGAATGTGGGTGACGCGCTGAACAAGGCGCTGTCCGGGATCGAAGACACCAATAACAGCCTTGACGGCGTGCTGGAGCACATCGACTTCACCCGCAAAGTCGGACAGAGCAAGCTCCCCGACATCAAACTGCGCCAGCTGATCACCCACTTCGCTCTGCATCGCCTGCGCAACGAGGATTTCGAGTTCCCCGACCTGCTGGGTGCGGCTTACGAATACCTGATTGGCGAATTCGCCGATTCTGCCGGCAAGAAGGGCGGCGAGTTCTATACGCCGCGCTCGGTGGTACGGATGATGGTGCAGCTGCTCAAGCCCGAGCAGCATCACGACATCTATGATCCCTGCAGCGGGTCGGGCGGTATGTTGATCCTGTCCAAGGACTACATCGACGAACATGGCGGCGACGGCCGCAAGGCCAACCTATTTGGGCAGGAGTTCAACGGCACGGTCTGGTCGATCTCCCAAATGAACATGCTGCTGCATGGCATCAGCACCGCCGACCTGCGCAACGAGGACACGCTGGGTGAGCCGCAGCATGTTGCCGGTGGCGAGTTGCAGCGCTTCGACCGTGTGCTGACCAACCCGCCGTTCTCGATCAACTGGGGCACCGCCGACAAGAACACCGATGGTACGCCGGCCTGGGCACCGAAATTCCCCGAACGCTTCCGCTACGGCCAGGTGCCGCTGGGCGCGAAGAAGGCCGACCTGATGTTCCTGCAGCACATGGTGGCCGTGACCCGCGATGGCGGCATGATCGCCACGGTCATGCCGCATGGCGTGCTGTTCCGCGGCGGCGACGAGGCGCGCATCCGCGCTGGGTTGATTGCCGATGACCTGCTGGAAGCGGTAATCGGCGTCGCGCCCAACCTGTTCTACGGCACCGGCATCCCGGCCTGCGTCCTGGTATTGCGTCAACAGGTGCAGCACGGTGGCAACCGCGTCAGCGGCAAGCCGGCACAGCGCCAGGGCAAGGTGCTCTTCATCAATGCCGACCGAGAGTATTTCGAGGGGCGCGCACAGAACTACCTGCTGCCTGAGCACATCGAGAAGATCGTCACCACGTTCGACGAATTCCGCGCCATCGACGGCTTTTCTGCCATCGTCGATAACTCCACGCTGCTGGAGAACGGCTGCAACCTCAACATTCGCCGGTATGCCGACAACGCTCCAGCGCCGGAACCGCACGACGTGCGCGCGCATCTGGTCGGGGGCGTGCCGAAGACCGAGGTGCAGGCCAAGGCCGCGCTGTTCGCCGCGCATGGCCTGGACCCGCAGGACCTGTTCGTTGCGCGTGACGCGGCGTATCTCGATTTCGCGCCGACGCTGACCGCCCGCGCCGAGCTCAAGCCTGCCGTCGAAGGCAATCCCGGCCTGCAGGCGAAGGAGGCCGCGCTGCGCGACACGTTCGAGGCATGGTGGCAAGCGCATCGCACCCGCATCACTGCGCTGGCCGGACGGAAAAACGATGCTGCCGCGCTGGTCGCGCTACGCCACGAGTTGCTGGCCAGTTTCAGCGAGGCGCTGGAAGCCGTTGGCCTGCTCGATCCGTTCCAGGTGCGCGGCATCATCGCCGGCTTCTGGGTGCAGACCCGCTATGAGTTTCAGACCCTGATGGCGCGTGGCGCCCGCGGCGTGATCGACGCCTGGCGCACCAGCATCGTCACCGCACTGGAGGACAAGGCCAGCAAGGACAACCCGCTGGACCACAAGCTGGTGCGTTTCCTGTTGGCCGAGTTCGTCGAGGCCATCGCCGAACTGGACGCGAAGAAGGCCGAGCTGGACAGTCAGATCAAGGCGGCCGACCCCAAGGCATCGAAAGAGGCTGATGGCGAGGATGGCGATGCCGAACCGGCCGATGCGGACGAGAACGAAGATACCGTCGATGAGGCTCAGCTCAAGGCATGGAAGAAAGACCTGGCTGCGGTGAAGAAGCAGCTCAAGGCCCAGAAGGACAGCTTTACCAATGAGCTCGACCGTAAGGTCGATGCGTTGGATGACGCGGTAGCCGCAGCGCTGCTGCTGACCATCCTGCACGACGACATGCGCGCCATCGTCGAGCGCTACGTCGCTGCGCAGCGAAAGGATGTCGTGGCCGCGTTCGAGACCTGGTGGGACAAGTACCGGGTGACGCTGGCGGATATCGAAGGCAAGCGCGATGAGGCGGCGCGGGCGCTGGGAGGGTTCTTGAAGGGATTGGGATATGTCTGAACGTTGGAAAAGAACCACTATCGCAGAGTGCCTTGCCGCATCCTTTGCAGGAGAGTGGGGAGCCGATCCGGTTCCCGGAAATACGGTGGTCTACCGTGCGACCGATATCGACGATGAAGGTCGGATCGTTGGCGCTGGCGCTGCAAGGCGCCTTCCAATTGGGAAACTGACGTCTAAGATGCTCAAGACGGGTGACATTTTGCTTGAAGGCTCGGGTGGAGGACCGGGGAAGCCCGTTGGTCGGGTCGCCTATTTCGACAGCGAAGCGCATGGTAGTCCTGCGACCTGCTCGAATTTCTTCAAGACACTCCGTCCATCACGCGATCAGGTCGATCCGCGTTTTCTTCTGCAGAAACTTTTCTGGTTCTACAAACAGCCACCAATCCTGGCTCTTCAGCAGCAGACAACAGGCATCATCAATCTCAAGTTCCAGGAGTACCTCGCTTCACAGGTTGAGATTCCCGAACTCGTGTCGGAGCAGGCGAAGATCGCGGAGATCCTCGACACTCTCGACACCGCCATTCACGAAACCGAAGCGCTGATCACCAAGCTCAAGGCCGTCAAGCAGGGCCTGCTGCACGACCTGCTGACGCGCGGCATCGACGCCAACGGCGAACTGCGCCCGCCGCAGTCCGAAGCCCCACACCTTTATAGGTTGTCACCACTAGGGTGGATCCCAACTGAGTGGGTTGTTGATTCGGCTGGCAGCATCTTGGCTGGGATCGATGCAGGCTGGAGTCCGAGCTGTCCCGAGGAGCCGCCGAGTGAGGGTGAATGGGGCGTCCTGAAGGTGAGCGCTGTGTCTGGCGGGGCCTATGATGCGCGTCAATCAAAGAGGCTGCCGCCTAATCTGAGACCGATTTTATCGATTGAGGTCCGTGTCGGAGATGTTCTACTTGCGCGTGCGAATGGAGTGGCTGATTTAGTTGCGAAAACCGTCCTTGTTCGCGATACGCCAACGAAGCTGATGCTGTCAGACAAGATTCTCAGGCTTGTCCCAAACGAAAAATTTGTCAGGTCGGATTACTTGGTGAGAATAATGATGCATGCCGGAACTCGCTCTCAGATTAATGGGATGATGAATGGTAGTAGTGGTCAAAGGAATATTTCGCAGAGTCAAATTCGAAGCATTATTGTGCCTATCCCGTCGATCATTGAGCAGGCTGCGTCAATGGAGCGATTGAACGAGTTGGTGGGCCGCCTGGAGGGTGAGATGAAGATCCTTCAGAAACGGAAATCTTTGAAGCATGCCCTCATGGACGACCTCCTCACCGGCCGCGTCCGTGTCACCCCGCTGCTGGGTGCCGCCACCGCATGACCCACACCCTGCCACCCGCCGAATCGCTGACGGTCGAGTTCAAGAGCGACCGCAGGAAGCTGTCCGACACCGAGCTGGCCGAGGCCGTGGTGTGTCTGGCCAACGCGGACGGTGGCGAGCTGTGGCTGGGCGTGGAAGACGATGGCACCGCGACCGGTCTGCATGCCGATCACCGTCAGTTGGTCGGCTTGCCCGGCCTGATCGCTGCGCGCACCTCGCCGGCCATCGCGGTGCAGGTGGAGGCGGTCGAGATCGATGGTGTGCCCGTGGCGCGGATCGTGGTGCCCAAGGCCGCCACGGTGGTGGCCACCGCAGGTGGCGTCTATCTGCGCCGCCGGCTGAAACACGATGGCACTCCCGAATGTGTGCCGATGCTGCCGCATGAACGCGACAGCCGCCTCGGCCAGCTTGGCCTGGCCGATGCCTCGGCGCAGCCGGTGGCCGGCGCGCAACTGTCGGATTTCGATCCGCTGGAGCGTGAGCGTCTACGCCAGGCCGTTCAACAGTATGGCGGCGACCGCGTGCTGCTTGAGCTGGACGACGAGGCGCTGGACGGCGCGCTGGGCTTCACGACGCGCCAGCCCGACGGCCGCCGCGTGCCGACGTTGTGCGGTCTGCTGGTAATCGGGCGCGTCGAGGCGCTGCGCCAGCATGTGGCCACACATGAGTTTGCGTTTCAGGTGCTGTCCGAACAGGCGGTGCGCTTCAACGAGTTCCGCCGCGTGCCGCTGCTGCAGGCCATCGATTGGCTGGAGACCAACTTCCGCCCTTATAACCCGGAGTAAGAACTGCAGGTGGGCCTGTTTCGCGTGCCGGTTCCCAAGGTCGATATGGGCGCCTACCGCGAGGCGGTGGCCAATGCGCTGATCCACCGCGATTACCACCGCCTGGGCGCGGTGCATGTGCGGCTGGAGAACGATGCGCTGGTGGTCAGCAACCCTGGCGGCCTGGTCGACGGGGTGACGCTGGACAACCTGCTGACCACCGAGCCGCGTCCACGCAACCGGGCATTGGCCGATGCGATGAAGCGTATCGGTGTGGTGGAGCGCTCTGGGCGCGGTGTCGACACGATTTATCGCGGCCTGCTGCGCTTCGGCCGGCCAGCCCCGGACTATTCCCGCACGGATAGCCACAGTGTGGTGGTGCGGCTGGATACCGGTGCGGCGGATCTCGACTTCGGCCGGATGGTGGTGGAGCAGGAGCGGCGCAGCAATGGCGAACTGCCGATCGACAGCCTGATCGCGCTGGCCGCGTTGCGCGAGCTCAAGCGTGTGACCGCCGACGAGTTGGCCGCGCGCATCCAGCGCGACCCGGCCAGCGCCAAGCGCACGCTGGAGGCGCTGACCGAGGCGGGCCTGATCGAGGCGCACGGCCAGACCCGTGGGCGTAGCTACACGCTGTCGGCCGCCGTGTATCAGCGCCAGGGCGAGAAGGCCGCCTATACCCGGCAAGCCGGCTTCACCAGCCTGCAGAACGCGCAGTTGGTGCTGAACTACGTGCAGCAGCACGGGCAGATCCGCCGTGCCGAGGTGATGGAGTTGTGCCGGTTGGGCGCCGATCAGGCCAAAGCCCTGTTGGGGCAGCTAAGGGGGCAAGGGCGGCTGTCCCAGCATGGGACACGCCGTTCGGCTTACTACACCATCGAACCTGACGACTGACCGGTGGTCGGCAGGCGAACTGGGCGCTTTGGGAAGCTTTGGGGCTCTTTAGGAGTTTTTGGGAGTTTTTGGGAAATATTGGGATGTTCATGGATGCCTGCATCCAGCCAGGGAGACGTTGATGGGTTGGGAGTTGGAAGACGTTGAGAAGCCTTTCGTGGCGCAGCTGCAGGCGGTGGGCTGGACGCATCTGGCCGGCAGCCTGGACGACCCCGCCGTCACTGGACGGAGCGGCTTCGCCGAGGTCGTTCAGGAAGCCCTGTTGCGCGAGTACCTGCTGGCGCTGAATCCGGGGCCGGACGGCAAGCCCTGGCTGGACGACGCCCGCCTCACTGACGCAGTGGTTGCGATCACGCGCCTGGGCGCGCACAGGTTGATGGAGGCCAACCAGCAGGCCACCGAGCTGCTGATCAAGGGCCTGACGGTTGACGGGCTGGCCGGCTGGGATGGTGGGCGCGGGCAGACGATCCGCTATATCGACTGGGACACACAGGCCAACAACCGTTTCACCGTGGTCAGCCAGTACCGCGTGGACTGCCCGCCCGGCTTCAACAGCGCCAAGGCCTTCATCGTGCCGGACCTGGTGTTGCTGGTGAATGGCCTCCCGCTGGTGGTGGTGGAGTGCAAGAGTCCGTCCGTCCCCGAGCCGCTGAGCGAGGCCGTGGACCAATTGCGCCGCTACAGCAACCAGCGCAAAGCCGCGCTGGAAGTGGACGAGAACGAGGGCAACGAGACGCTGTTTGCCACCAACCAGTTGCTGGTGGCCAGCTGCGTGGATGAGGCGCGGGTGGGAAGCATCGGCGCGGGCTTCGAGCACTTCGCGCAGTGGAAGACGGTAGTGGGGCCGGACGGCGCAGGATCGGAGGCGGAGGCGGCGCAACGCTTCGGCAAGCAGACGCTCAACGCCCAGGAGCGCTTGATTGCCGGCCTGCTGGCGCCAGCGAACCTGCTGGATGTGGTGAAGCATTTCCTGCTGTTCATGCAGGTGGGCGGGCAGACCATCAAATCGGTGTGTCGCTATCAGCAATACCGTGCGGTGAACCATGCGATCGCAAAGCTCAAGCGCGGCCAGACCCGGTTGCAGCATGGCGAAAGCGATCAGCGTGGCGGCATCATCTGGCATACCCAGGGCTCGGGAAAGTCGCTGACCATGGTGTTTTTGGTGCGCAAGATGCGCGCCGAGCCGGCGCTGCGACGCTTCAAGGTGGTGGTGGTCACCGACCGTAAGGACCTGCAAGGCCAGCTGTCCGTGACCGCCACGCTCACCGGCGAGACGGTGGAGGTGGCCAACAGCACGTCAGATCTGAAAGCCCTGGCGCGGCGCAAGGGGCCGGGGTTGGTATTCGTCACCATCCAGAAGTATCGCGATGGCGACACCGCCAACGATGCGCCGCTGAAAGCAGAGGATCTGCCGGCTGCTGGACACGCGGTCAAGGAGGCGCGGGCGCTGTATGGCAAGGCCGAAGCGGCTGCGGAGCACTTCGAGGTGCTCAATGATGACGACGCCATCCTGGTGCTGGTGGACGAAGCACATCGTACCCAGGCCGGCGACTTGCATGCCAACCTGCTGGCCGGATTGCCCAACTGCGCGCGCATCGGCTTTACCGGCACGCCGATCATCATGGGCGAGAAGAAGCGCACACACGAGATCTTCGGTGAGTTCATCGACCGCTACACCATCAAGGAGGCCGAGGCCGATGGAGCGACGGTGCCGGTGCTCTACGAAGGACGTACTGCCAACGGCGCTATCAAAGATGGCGCGGACCTGGACGAACTGTTCGAGGATCTGTTCCGCCAGCACACACCGGAAGAGCTGGAAGCGATCAAGCAAAAGTATGCCACCAAGGGTCATATCTTCGATGCGCCGGCGCTGATTGCCGACAAGGCGCGCGACATCCTGCGCCATTACGTCGCCAACATCCTGCCCAATGGCTACAAGGCCCAGGTGGTGGCCTACAGCCGGCTGGCTGCCACTCGCTATTTCGTCGCCTTGAAAGCTGCACGCGACGAGCTGCTGCAGGAGGCGGATGCGCTGAGCCCGCAGGACAAGACGATGGATGATGAGGCCCTGTGCCTGCGGCTGCCGAAGGTGCGGGCAGTGGTGCAGGCCTGGCGCTATCGTGAGGTGCTGGCGCGTATCGAGTTTGCGCCGATCATCTCCGGCAGCAACAACGACGATCCCGCCTGGAAGCATTGGACCGACAATGCAGGCCACGAGTCCCTGATCAAACGCTTCAAGAAGCCGCTGCTGCATCCGGATATGACCAAGGCGGATCCGCTGGCGTTCCTGGTGGTCAAGTCGATGCTGCTGACGGGATTCGATGCGCCGATCGCCGGTGTGATGTACCTGGACCGGCCGATTCGCGAGGCCGAGTTGCTGCAGGCCATTGCGCGCGTCAATCGCACCGGCTTTGGCAAGCGCCGCGGCATCGTGGTGGACTATTACGGTGTGGCCCAGCACCTGAAGGAAGCGCTGGCTGCCTACGCCGACGAAGATGTGGTTGGCGCATTGGCAAGCTTGAAGGACGAGGTGCCGGTGCTACGCGACCGGCATGGGCGGGTGGTTGAGCTATTCCGCGAACGGGGCATCGCATCACTAGCCGACACCGAGGCCTGTGTGGATGCACTAGGTAACGAGAAGCTCAGAGCGGAGTTCGTGGTCAAGCTCAAAGCCTTTCTTGGATCGCTGGACACGGTGTTGCCACGTCCGGAAGGCCTACCGTTCTCTGCCGATGCCAAGCGCCTGGCTTATATCCATGCGCGCGCCCGTAATCGCTACAAGGACACGCCGGTGCTTGGGAAGGACGTGGGCGCCAAGGTGCGCAAGCTGATTGATGACCATGTGACCTCTCTGGGCATCGATCCGAAGATTGCGCCGATCCAGCTGACAGATGCCCAGTTCGATGCACATGTGAGCCGGGCCGCGAATGACCGCGCCAAGGCTTCGGAAATGGAACACGCGGTGCGCTCGCATATCCGCAAGTACGCCGACGAGGACCCGGTGCTGTACCGCAAGCTTTCCGAGCGATTGAACGAGATCTTGCGGGCGTTGGGTGAGCAATGGAGCGAGCTGGTTGCTCAGCTGCAGGCACTGGTGGACGATGTGCGCAAGGGCAGCGCCGGTGTTGCCGATGCGCCAGCCGGTGTGCCGGAGCACTGCGCGCCGTTTCTTCGCACGGTGATGGACGTGGTCTGTGCTGGGCGCGAGCCGCCCCCGACGGAACTGCTCCGGTTGATGGACGTGACCGTGGAGCTGGTCGAGCTGTTGGTGCAGGAGCTGCAGAGCAACCGCAATATCTGGAGCTTGCACAAGCGCGCGGCACAGGAACAGCTCAATGGTTTGCTGTTCGACCGTCTGATGCGGCTGCGTCCCCCGCTGATGGACGAAGCTGCGACGGGGCTGCTCACCGACAAGCTGATGGAACAGGCGCGTGCCAGCCACGAGCGGTTGATGCAGGTGTGATGCCATGCGAGCAGCCATGACAGCCTCCAGTCTGCAGGTGGACGATCTGCTGTTCACGGTGCGACACAGTGCGCGCCGCCGGACGATGGAGATTACCGTCGAGCGTGATGGCGCGTTGGTGTTGTCTGCACCGCCGGACGTGGCAGAGTCCAGGTTGCGTGCCTTTGTGCAGGAAAAGCGCTTCTGGATCTACACCCGGTTGGCGGAGAAGGATCGTCTGCAACGCCATGCCCCGCGTAAGGAGTTCGTGGGCGGCGAGGGCTTTCTTTATCTAGGGCGGAGCTACCGGCTGAAGGTGATGTCCGATCAGACCGTGCCGCTGAAACTGGCCGCCGGGCGTTTCTGCCTGGCGTCGCAGGCCTTGCCCGAGGCCAGGGAGCATTTCATCCGATGGTATGGGGTACGTGCCAAAGCCTGGCTCTCCACGCGCATGGTGGAGCATGCGGCCCGGATGGAAGTCGCACCGGCGGGCGTAAAGGTCCAGGACCTGGGCTACCGCTGGGGTTCGTGTGGCAAGGGCGACTGGTTGTACTTCCATTGGAAGACCATCCTTCTGCCGGCTCGCATCGCTGAGTATGTGCTGGTGCATGAGATGGCGCATCTGCATGAGGCGCATCACACCCCGGCATTCTGGCTACGGTTGGAGCGTGCGATGCCGGACTATGCGCAGCGCAAGGCATGGCTTGCCGAGCACGGGATGGACGTAGAAGGGATTTGAAAGATCTGATTGGTTGCGCCAATTGCGCGATTTGGCTGGTCTTGTGGCGGTGCCGCCGAGCTGGTGGATGACACGCGCTCTGGTCGGCTCGCAGGTAAGTTCACTGACGCGATTCCCGGCTAGCCTTGACGCCAAGCCTTGCCAGTAGCACGATCTCCTCACGGAGCCTCGAAACTCCACGTATAGCGGTACCCACCTCCGACAAACCGGTGGGTTTTTTGTGCCTGCTTGTTTAGGGGCGCAACCGATGCGATGCCTGCGTCGGGAGGGCGGCTAATACAACACCCGCAAGGGGAATACGCCCGCCGGCTATACGCGGTTTCGAGCCTCCCGACTTCCCGTCCGTCGCATTGCGGCGGGCAGGCTGATTCCATGGAATGAGGAGCAGGCCATGTCGGACGTTTTACGAGATGCGCAGTCACACCCGGGCTACTACTTGCCAGAAGGCGCGCAATACCGCTTGCAGCAATTGCGTGACCATATGCGCTTCTTGGCGCGCCTGGCGCAGCCACGCACGCAGGCCGAAGAGCAGGAGAGACAGCCGGCCATTTGTATGGACGAGTTGGCGGTCTGTCTGGAGCTACTGGCGACGCAGGTGACACAGGTGCTGGACGAGGTGCAATGGCCTGCGGCGGTGGAGTGCTAGGTGTGATGGCTGGCAGACAAAGACGGCAGGCTGATTGCGCAACCTGCCGTTTGATTTTTTATCGATGTCTAGTCGCCTGGAAGCAGAATCTGCCGCCCAGGCTGATGGTGTCCACGTATACGTTGATGCCGTTGAACTCGCCCTAGTGGCAGGTGTTCCTGACGCTCGGTTCCTAGCTGCTGATGACGTCGTAGCCGAGGTTGACGCTGTAGGGGCAGTAGAACGCGCGTGGACTGTGGAAGCAGCCTTCAAGTCACCAAAAACATTGCGTCAGTAGTCTCTCATCGGTCCGGACATCCAGGTCACATTGCCAGGCAGGACACGCTTGCCGTAAGTGAGCGTGCCGCGCTTGCCCACGATATTCAGAATGAAAGAGGGTGGCAGATCCTTGCGGCCGGGATTGGTGAATGTCACACGTAATTCGCTTGATTCGGGCTTGAAGCGCCACTTGGTACTTCCCGGCGGCAGGCTACGCGCAGCGATATTGGGCCAGTAAACCACCAGGCCGCCAATGCCGTCCTCGCCGCCTCCGCTGTAGACGAGGAAGCTATACGGACCATGGTTCACCTCGAATGCCACGATGTCCCCGGTGGCGAGGGCTGGCGCGCCCGTGAGTAGCATCAATAGGAGAAAGGGGGCGAGCCATGCGCTGCGTAAAGGGCGCTTCATTGTCCGTTCTTGCGCTTGTGCCGTGGTTCCCACGTGCTCTCAGGAGCATAGGGACCGACAATCCATGATGCGGTTCCTGGTATGACGCGCTTGCCCACGATGAGGCGGCCCTTGTTCCCTTCAATCTCAAGAGTGAAAGATGGAGGAACCTTCGAGTCACCGGAATTGACGTACTTGGCGCCGGCGCGGGTCAAGGCCTTATCCATGTGGTACTTCACCCCATTGAAGGGCAGGCCCATGTGCTCATAGCCGGGCCAGCTGATCATTGCGCCAGCGATGCCGCCACTTTCTTCGGAACCGCCGCCAACGTAAAGCTCCACTTCGTAATGGTTGTCCGGTGTCCTGAATGTGACAACCGTGCTTGTCGCAGTAACTGACCAACTGCAGATAGCAAGCGCTGCGAATAGCGCCAAGCATACAACTCCCTTTTTGACGGCCATATCGCGCATGGCATCCCTCCTTGGTATGAGGCGTGATCTTATCCGATCGGCTTCGGGTGCCAAGTCACTGGCGCCGTGCGGTCGGCCACGCTGGCCAGTTGGTGGTTGCTACACCGGCGCAGACTTCAAAATCCCCGACAGACTCTCGCGCAAAATCAGCTGCAAATGCATGCGGTTGAGTTCCATGCCGCTGGTCATCACGCTGTGCAGGCCGCCGCACATGGCGGCGACGGCGAAGACGCGGGCCTGGAACTCCTGTTCGCTGCTGGCCGGGTCGGCGTGGCCGCGGAGCAGGCGCTTGAGCAGGGCGCTGAGGTGTTCGATCAGCGATGCGCTCTGGCGGCGCATGAAGGCGGCCAGCACCGGGTCGCGCAGGGTGGCCAGGTGCAGCTCCAGGTCGATGCGGGTGCGCTTGATGTTGATTTCCTGCAGCAGCCATTCTTCGAGCAGGCCGGCGATGAAATCCACCACGTGCACGTTGGCCGGGCGGTCCACCAGCCACATCTGGCGGATGGCACGCATGTAGTTGCGCTCCAGCAGTGCGCGCACCAATGCGTCTTTGTCTTCGAAGCGTTGCAGCAGGCTGCCGCAGGAGACCTTGGCGCGTTCGGCAATCAGTTCGAAGCTGGTGGCATTGAGGCCGATCTCGTCGATGCACTGTTCGGTGGCGTCGAGCACCTCTTCCAGCAGCAGTTCTTCGCGCTCTTTCGCCGTGCGTAGCAGCAGAACGTTGGACATGGGGAGCAGGCAGGCGGGGGGCTGCAGTATAGCGGCGTTGCGTTAGCCATCCGTTGCGTTCGCTGGGCTGTAGGCCATTGGTCATGGGTGCTGCGTGCGCTGCGTTGCAGTTCGTGCAGTTGCGCTGGTCGACCGTTTTTTCACGGCCGCTGTGCGACATGTGGAGCTCGTTGCAGGAGATGCATGTGAGTGAGAACAGTGCGGTTGCAGGGGTGTCGGCACAGTGGCCGGCACGGTTGTGGGTGGTGCGGCATGGGCAGAGCGCAGGCAATGTGGCGCGCGATGTGGCTGAGGCCAAGGGAGCGGCGCTGATCGAGCTGGAGCATCGCGATGCGGATATTCCGCTTTCGCCGCTGGGTGAGCGCCAGGCGGAGGCCCTGGGTGCCTGGATGGCGGGCCTACCCGAGCACGAAAGGCCGACTTTGATCCTGAGTTCGACCTATGTGCGTGCAAGGCAGACCGCCGCAGCGGTGGCGCGGGCGTTGGGCCAACCCGCCGGTGCAGTGAGCTTGGACGAGCGGCTGCGCGAAAAGGAATTCGGCGTGCTCGACCGCTACACCACCTCCGGTATTCGAGATGCGTTTCCTGCGTTGTTTGAGCAACGTAACTTGTTGGGCAAGTTCTACTTCCGCCCGCCCGGTGGTGAAAGCTGGTGCGATGTGATCTTTCGCCTGCGCAGCATCGTGGGCGATTTGCAGCGTAATCACGTGGGTGCGCGCGTGTTGATCGTGGGGCATCAGGTGATCGTCAATTGCTTCCGCTATCTGATCGAGCGGATGGACGAGGCCACCATTCTGGGCATCGACCGCGAGGGCGATGTGCCCAATTGCGGGGTGACCGAGTACGTGGCCGCAGCCGATGGGCAGTCGCTGGAGCTGGTGCGCACCAAGTTTGTGTCGCCCGAGCTGGCGCAGGAGCCGGTGACCACCGAGTCCGATCAGCCGGCAGGAGCGCGCTGACATGGCTGCGGCACGCGTGCGGACGCTCACCGCAGCGGCATTGCGCGCGATGCCGCTGCCATCGCCCGGTGGCGACAAAGAGCAGCGTGGGCGCGTGCTGATTGTGGGTGGATCGATGCGTGTGCCGGGCGCCGCGTTATTGGCTGGCGAGGCGGCATTGCGGGCGGGTGCGGGCAAGCTGCAGATCGCCACGGCCGCAAGCGTTGCACCGGGGGTGGCGTTGGCGGTGCCGGAAGCCTTGGTGCTCGGGTTGGGGCAGAACGCGCAAGGCGAGATCGTGCGCGGGCACCGTGCGCTCGATGCGGCCATTGCGTCTTGCGATGCGGCGGTGATCGGGCCGGGCATGGCGTCGACCAACACCACTGCGGCGTTGGTCAAACGTGCGATTGCGCAGGCGGTGTGCACGCTGGTGCTGGATGCGGGCGCGTTGTCGCCACGCTTGCGTGCGCCAGTGGGCCGCCCGTTCGTGCTGACCCCGCATGCCGGCGAGATGGCCACGCTGGCCGGCGACGACAAGGCGGCGGTGGAAGCGGCGCCTGGCGACTACGCGTTGACATTTGCGAAGACGATGCGCAGCGTGGTGATCGTCAAGGGCGCGGACAGTGTTATTGCCGGCCCGGATGGTGTGCTGTGGGTGCATCGCGGCGGTGCGTCCGGGTTGGGCACCTCCGGGTCTGGGGATGTCCTGGCGGGATTGATTGCCGGGTTTGCCGCGCGCGGCTGCGACGCGTTGACCGCTGCGTTATGGGGCGTGTTGGTGCATGCGGCCGCGGGCAGGCAGTTGGCCAAGAGAATCGGGCCGGTGGGGTTTCTGGCGCGGGAGCTTGGGGTGGAAGTGCCTGGGATTCTGGATCGGTTGGCACGGTCTGCTCTGTAGTGGACTTGCAGATGACTTGCGTCCTTCACCGCTCCGGGCGAAAGACAGCTTGTACACGACTGGCGTACGTGTTTTGGAGCGCTCGCGCCGCAAGATGGGGCCGGGGCATGAGTAAGGGTGCTGGGAGTAATGGACTTGATGTCCTGGTTGGCATTTGTGTTGTTGCGTTGATTCATGGAACGGGCATCAATCCGTGCAGACGTACCCTCATCCGGCCCTTCGGGCCACCTTCTCCCGATGGGAGAAGGGTGAGACTGCGGCGTTGATTGATTGGCCTGGCTCTAAGCTCAGCAGACATGCCTTCATGCGCTCTCCGTGCACTTGTTCAACGGGGAGAAGCAATCCGCGCTTGTGTTCGTTTGTCGGGGCATTTTGTGGCGCGTGGGTCGGTTAGGCTGTGCGACCAACCTGGGAGGGTGCACGGTGAAGCGAGCGATTGCGTGGTCGGTGATGGGAGCGCTTGGCGTTTGGAGCGCTGCGACTGAAACAGTGTTGGCATCTGCAGCGTCCGCAGCAACAACAACAACGCCGATTTCGATGCCGGCATCAACGGCATCATCTGCCTCTAGTCCCGCGGCGAATACGCTAGAAGCTGCCGTTGTAGATGCTGCTACTCCGCCAGCAGCACCCGCCGGCACGTTACGCGTCTACACGTCCGCCCAAGGCGCACCGCAGCAGATGCGTATCAGCACCGCCGATGCGCCCAGGGCAGGGCATGCGCTGACCGAAAAAGAGAACTCCATCTTCGTCAATCCGCAGCGCCAGTTTCAGGAGCTGCTGGGCATCGGTGGGGCGATTACCGATTCCAGTGCGGAGACCTTTGCCAAGCTACCCAAGCCTGCGCAACGCGCGCTGCTCATCGCGTACTACGACCCACAAAAGGGCATCGGCTATACATTGGCGCGCACCACCATCCATAGCTCGGATTTCAGTAGCGGCAGCTACACCTACATCAAGGAAGGCGATGCAGCGCTGAAGAGTTTTTCAGTCAAGCACGATGCGAAATACCGCATTCCGATGCTGCGCCAGGCCATCGCTGCGGCCGGCGGAACCCTCACCACATTTGCCAGCCCGTGGAGCGCGCCGGCCTTCATGAAAGACAGCAACAACATGCTTAAGGGCGGCAAGCTGTTGCCGGAGTATGCGCAGGCCTGGGCCAGCTACTACACGCGGTTTATCGCGGCCTATGAAAAGGCCGGCATTCCGATCTGGGGCATCAGCCTGCAGAACGAGCCGATGGCGGTGCAGACCTGGGAGTCGATGCTGTTTTCGGCCGAGGAAGAGCGCGACTTCCTGAAGAACCATCTTGGCCCGACCATGGCCAGCGCCGGCTATGGCGACCGCAAGATCATCGTGTGGGACCACAACCGCGACATGATGGTGCACCGCGCGCACGTGATCTTCGACGACCCCGACGCGGCCAAATACGCGTGGGGCATGGGCTTTCATTGGTACGAAACCTGGGCTGGATTCGAGCCGATGGTGGAGAACGTGGCAGCAGTGGCGCAGGCGTACCCGGACAAGCATCTGCTGCTCACCGAAGCGGCGGTGGAAAAGTTCGATCCGGCCAAGTTGCAGTACTGGCCCAATGGCGAGCGCTATGGCACCGCCATCATCAACGACCTCAATCATGGCGCGGTGGGTTGGACCGACTGGAACATCCTGCTCGACCAGAACGGTGGGCCCAATCATGTGAGCAATTACTGCTTTGCCCCGGTGCACGCCGACACGCGCACGGGTGAGGTGACTTACACGCCGAGCTATTGGTATATCGGCCACTTTTCCAAGTTCATCCGGCCGGGTGCGCGGCGGGTGAGTGCGGCCAGTAGCCGCAGCAATCTGATGACGACTGCATTTGCCAACCGCGATGGCTCACTGGCGACGGTGGTGATGAATGCCAGCGACGTGGCGATCCGTTACAACCTGTATGTGGGTGAGGCGTCGAGTGAATTGGAGATTCCGGCGCATGCGATCCAGACGGTGGTGATGACGCGGTAAGTGTGGATGGTGCTCGGAGTGTTGGTGGAGCTTGCGTACCCTCATCCGCCCTTCGGGCATCGTCTCCCGGCGGGAGAAGGGGAGGCTTTGGTGTGATCGAAGCCGGCAGTGGGTCACCACGGGTGGATCGACGCTGCTCAAATGTTGTGCGCCATGTGAACGTGTAACGCAGGACAGGCGCTATTGCATCACATGGCAGTCAACCGATGCATTTCTTTAGCGAGAACCGGTACGTGAAACGACACCATTGTGTAGGCGTGGACGGTGCACGCAGCGGCTGGGTTGCGGTTTGGGAGGCTGGCGAAGCGCTGGCATTTGCGTATTACGCAACGGTGGCCGAGCTGACGGTGGCGTTGCACGGGGTGGACGTGCTGGGTGTCGATATTCCGCTGGGATTGAGTGATCACGCCTCACGAGCGGCAGAGGTGCAAGCGCGCCGCTTTGTGGGTGGGCGCCGTGCGTGCAGCATCTTTGCGGCGCCGTTGCGCGGCATCTTGCAGGCTGAAACACAAGCAGAAGCATCGGCGTTGCATCGCGTGCTGGATCATGAGAAGCAACGCGGCTTTGGTGTGCAGTCGTTTGCGTTGCTGCCCAAGATTCGCGACTGGGACAGCGCGTTGCGTGCAGACCCCGCATGGGCGGAGCACGTATTCGAGGTGCATCCGGAAGTCTCGTTCGCAGCGCTTGCCGGCGGGCAAGGCCTGGCGGCACCCAAGAAAAGCAGCGAAGGGCACCGACAACGGCGCACCTTGTTAGGCGATCACTACGGTGCGGAGCGCGTTGCGTCGCTGCTGGAGCGCGTGCCGCGCGCATGTGCCCAGCCAGACGATGTGCTCGATGCCCTGGCGGCCCACTGGAGCGCGCAGCGCATTGCCGCAGGAACCGCGGGCAGTCTGCCAGCGGTGGTGGAGCGCGATGCCTGCGGGTTGCGGATGGGCATCTATTACTGAGCCGACGCCGGTGCCGACATCGAATACGGCCGCTGCGCCGGGTCGGTGGCCCATTGTGTGTTCGGTGTTGCCTGCATGCGCACGCGCAGTTCGCCGCCGGCCTGAATCTCCTGATGGGTCAGGTAGGCGCGAGTCAAAGGCGTGCCGTTGAGCGAGACGCTGCCGATATACGGGCGCGCCTTGCTCACGCCATCTGCGATGACGCTGAAATGCTTGCCGTTGGGTAGGTTGAGCGTGGCGCGCGGCAGGAACGGGCGGCCGATGATGTATTGGTTGCTGCCCGGCGCGACCGGATAAAACCCCAGGGTGGTGAACACGTACCAGGCCGACATCTGGCCGAGGTCGTCGTTGCCGGCCAGGCCTTCGGGGCCGGCGTGGTATTGGCTGTCCATGATTTGGGTGAGGCGCGCCTGCGTGCGCCACGGCTGGCCGGCGTAGGCGTACAGATAGGCGACGTGGTGGCTGGGTTCGTTGCCGTGTGCGTACCAGCCGATCAAGCCAGTGATGTCTTCCATGTGCTCGAACACCTTGGGGTCGACTTTAGCGTCGAACACCGCGTCCAGCCGCGCAAGTAGCTTGTTTTCGCCGCCATGCGCGGCGGCGAGCCCGGCGACATCCTGCGGCACGTACCACGAGTATTGCCACGCATTGCCTTCGGTGTAGTCGCTGCCGTAACCGCTGGCCGAGGGATCGAACGGTTCGCGGAAATTACCAGCGCGGGTGCGGGCCCGCAGGTAGCCGGTGGCCGGGTCGAAGGCATGCTTCCAGTTGCTGGCGCGTTTGGTGAATTCGGCGGCAATCTCCCGCTTGCCGAGCGCACCGGCCATGCGCGCGATGGTCCAGTCGTCGAAGGCGTATTCCAGTGTCTTGGATGCAGCTTCGCCTTCTTCGTCGATGGGCACGTAACCAAGCTCGCGGTATTGCGCGATGCCGTCGTAGGGGCCGTAGTTGGCACTGGCAACCATGGCGTCGAGTGCTTCGTTGGCATCGAAGCCGCCGATGCCTTTCATGTAGGCATCGGCAATCACCGGCACCGCGTGGTAACCGATCATGCACCAGGTTTCCAGGCCGTGGAATGCCCAAACGGGAAGGATGCCATAGGCACTTTCGCGGCGCGACGCGAGCAGGGAATTGACCACGTCGCTTGTGCGTTGCGCTGGCTGCACCAGGGTCAGTAACGGGTGCAGTGCGCGATAGGTGTCCCACAGCGAGAAGGTGGAATAGTTGGTCCAGCCGTTGGCTTGATGCACGGCGTTGTCCGGCCCGCGGTAGCGGCCATCGCTGTCCATGAAAAGCGTGGGCCCGAGCAGGGTGTGATACAGCGCGGTGTAGAGCTGGGTGCGCTGTTGCGGAGTGCCTTGCGCATCGATCGCCGACAGCGCCTGGGTCCATTGCGCGCGCGCATCGGCGCGGACGCGGTTGAAATCGAAGTCCGGCACTTCGGCCTGCAGATTGGCGATGGCGCCGTCTTCGCTGACCGGCGACAGCGCCACGGTGACCACCAGCGGTGTGCCGTCGTTGGCGACATCGAATACGCCGACCAGTTGCCGGCCTTCGATCTGCGCGCGTTGCGCGGGGTGCTTGTCGCCCGGCGGCGGGAAGCCCTTGTATGGGATGTCCTGCTCGGTGTCGTGCAGCTGGGTGGCGGTGAGTGGGCGCGAAAAACGCATGGCGAAATACAGCTGCCGGCCCGGCGCCCAGCCGCGTGTTTCGCGAAAGCCGGTGACGGTGCCATCGCTGCGCACGCGCAACCGCGACCACTGCACCTTGCCTGGGTAGTCGTACAGGCTGGTGCGCAGATCCACCAGTACATGCGCCGGCCTGCCCTTGGGGAAGGTGTAGCGATGCACGCCCACGCGTGCGCTGGCGGTGAGTTCGGCACGGATAGCACGGTCTTTCAGCGTCACTGCGTAATAGCCAGGCTGCGCCTGCTCGCTGGCGTGATCGAACTGCGCGGTGTAGCCGCTGCCGGGTTTGCTGGCATCGCCGCGCTCCAGCTTGACCTCGCCAACTTGCGGCATCAGCAGGATGTCGCCCAGATCCGAATGCCCGGAGCCGGAAAAATGCGTGTGCGAGAACCCGACGATGGTGCTGTCGCTATGCCGATACCCCGCAGCCCAGCCGTAGGCCTCCTTGCGCGGTTTGATCTGCGTATCCGGGCTCAACTGCACCATGCCGAACGGCACCGTGGCACCGGGATAGGTGTGTCCTTCGCCGCCGGTGCCGATGAACGGGTCCACCGCGTTGAAGGCAGACTCGGCCGCGCGTGGCGCTGCGTTGCCGGCAGTGACAGCAAGGCTGGCAAGCAGCACCAGCCAACGCAGAGGCGAGGATGCGATCGATCGGTGCGGCATGCGAAACGTCTCCGGCGGATGCAGCGCCGGACCGTAGCACAGCGACGTTGCCTGCCACAGGCGTCGCGCTGTGTACGATGGAGTGATTGTTGTTGGGGTCGCTAGGTGCTTATGGGATGGCGATGCGCCGTTAAGCGAGCACGCAAGCAGCGGTGCAGCGGCCATATCGTGCGAAGTGGACGCGCGGCATGCGGCTCCCTCGTAGACGACTACGCGTTGCGATGGTTCAACGTGTGCGTCTGCGTCAATCAGCATCTGATATTCAACGACGTCGCACACCGCGCACCGCCATCGTCAATCGATGTGCGCGATGAAATGTTGCGTGCTGCCGGCTTGTGCCTTGATCTGCCCGGCGTGCTTGCCACCGATATGTACGTGAAGGACTTTTACGATACGTACGCCAGCTGCGCCGCTGTACGCGGTAGCTGTATGCAGCACCGGCTCGCTGCGTTCTGCATACACCATGTGCGCCACTTGCTTGGTAACGGCAACTGGTTTGGCAGCAACTTGGTCAACTCAGCTGGACACACCGCAAACCACGGCTTCGGTAGGAGAGCTGCAATACACAGAATGACGCTAGAGCTTCCAGACACCCACGCGCAGTCCATGGCGTGAACGACACGCAGGGTATTTGCGTCCCGCAGCATGAAACTGAACTGGTCGGGTGGGCGCACTGCGTAACGACAGCGCGCAGCTGAAATCCACGGCATTCGCCCGCATATGACGCAGATGGATTTGTTCGACACCCCCGTCGCGCCCTTGCAGGTGCTGGACGATGCCGAAGGCGGCGTGCGCTATTGGCCGCAGCTGCTGACGCCTGCACTGGCGCTGGAGTGCTTCGCGGCACTGCGCGAGCGCGCCGACTGGCACAGCCAGCGGCGTGAGATGTACGACCGCGTGGTGGCGGTGCCGCGCTTGCTGGCCTCTTACCGGTTGGACGCGGCCTTGCCGCCCGGCCTGCCGTTACAGCGCCTGATGGAGACGGTGCAGGCGGTGTTGCCCGCCCCGTACAACGCGGTGGGGTTGAATCTGTATCGCGATGGGCGCGACAGCGTGGCGATGCATCACGACGCGCTACACACGCTGCTTGCGCCGCATCCCATCGCGCTGCTGTCGCTGGGGGCTGCAAGGCGCATGCATCTGCGTGCGAACGATGGCCGCAGCCGCACCATCGGTGTGGAGCTGGCGTCGGGCAGCCTGTTGGCGATGAGCCATGCCTCGCAGCTCACGCACACGCATGGCATTCCCAAGACCAGCCGGGTCGTGGGCGAGCGGATGAGCGTGGTGTTCCGTGTGCGTCCGGCCGAGCGCATGGCGGCAGGGCAGCACGGCCCGCATTGGCAGCCGGCGCAGCGCTGATGCACATGCGGGCAGTCGATTGGCCGGTGTTGCTTGGCTGAGCGCGGGTGGTTTTACAGCGACCTGCACGCGCGTCCCTGGCAGCTGCCTCCGCTCGCGTGCGCTTGCCACTGCGTATCGTCTGGCATGCCTGACATTGCCCATTTCGGGTGATTGCCATTGCCGTCACCACTGGCCATGCTTGCATGCAATCCCCCCTCAAATGCTGCCGATCCATGCCTCTGGACGATACCCGTCACCATCAGATGTTTCCCGAGCTGGACGCGGGCCAGTTGGCGATCACGCGGCGCTTTGCCAGCGGGCCGGCGCAGCGGTTCGACGCCGGCGAGATCGTGTTCGAGGTCGGCGACGCGCACGCACCGGTGTGGGTGGTGCTGGAAGGCGCCATCGAGGTGGTGCGCCGCGACGGGCTGGGCAACGAAAAGCCGATCACCCGGCACACGCCCGGCCAGTTCACCGGTGAGGTGAGTCAACTGGCCGGTCGCGCATCGCTGGCGGCTGGACGTGCGGGGACCGAAGGCTGCCTGGCGCTGCCCTTCGACACCGCGCATCTGCGCGCGCTGATGATCAGTTCGGCCGAAGTGGGCGAGGTGGTGATGCGTGCGTTGATCCTGCGCCGCGTGGGCCTGATCGAAGGCGATGCGTCGGGGTCGGTCTTGATCGGCGCGCCGGACGATCCGCACCTGACCCGGTTACAGGGGTTCTTGACCCGTAACGGCTATCCCAACACGGTGATGGATGTGTCCGATGCCGAGGGCCGCGCCCTGGTCGAGCGGCTGGGCATCCAGGAGCACGATCTGCCGGTGATGGTCTGCCCAAGCGGCCGCGTGCTGCGCCAGCCCAGCGATGCCGAAGCCGCGCATTGCCTGGGCATGACGCCGGATATCGACCCTGACAAGCGCTACGACGTGGCGATTGTGGGCGCCGGCCCTGCGGGTCTGGCGACGGCGGTCTACGCCGCGTCCGAAGGCTTGTCGGTGCTGGTGATGGACCAGCGCGCCATCGGCGGGCAGGCCGGCGCATCGGCACGCATCGAAAATTATCTGGGCTTTCCGACCGGGATTTCCGGGCAGGCGCTGGCCGGCCGCGCTTACAACCAGGCACTGAAATTCGGTGCGGAGTTGGCCATCCCGATCGAAGCGGCAACGCTGGAGTGCAGTCGCGACGATGGCGCGCTGCGTCTGGATCTGGCCGACGGCAAGCAGCTGCTGGCCAGCACCGTGGTGATCGCCTCGGGCGCGCGCTATCGACGCCCGCAGATCGAAGGGCTGGATCGCTTCGAGGGACACGGCGTGTCGTATTGGGCCTCGCCGGTGGAAGCGCGCCTGTGCGAGGGCGGCGTGGTGGCGCTGGTGGGCGGTGGCAATTCTGCAGGACAGGCGGTGGCGTTTTTGGCGCCGCGCGTCAAGGAGCTGCACCTGATCATTCGCGGCACGGGGCTGGAAGCCTCGATGTCGCAATACCTGATCGAGCGCATTGCCGCGTTGCCCAACGTGCACCTGCATACCGGCACCGAAGTGACCGCGCTGGAAGGCGACCACGATCGCGGCCTGCAGGCTGCCGTGCTGCGTACGCGCGGCGACGGCGCAACCACGCGCGTGGAGTTGCGGCACCTATTTTTGTTTGTCGGCGCCGATCCCAATACCGCGTGGGTGCAGCAATGCGTGGACACCGACGCGCGTGGCTTCGTCATTACCGGTACTGCGCGTGGCGACGGCGTGCCGGCGTGTCTGCCGCTGGAAACCAATCGCCCCGGCGTGTTCGCCATCGGCGATGTGCGTGCCGGCTCGGTCAAGCGCGTGGCGGCTGCGGTGGGCGAGGGTGCCGCTGTGGTCGCACAGATCCATCAATATCTCGCCCATCAGGCCAACCCGGTGCCGGCCTCCGAACTTGCCAGCGCCAACCAGGAGTCGACCACCGCATGAGCCACCAGTGCACCCACACCACGCAGATTGAAGATGTCACGCCGAGTGCGCGTGGCTGCGAAGAGTGTCTTGCCATCGATAGCGCCTGGGTGCATCTGCGCCTGTGCCGCATCTGCGGCCACGTGGGCTGCTGCGACGACTCCCCGCATCGCCATGCCACCGCGCACTACCACGCCACCGGCCATACCATCATCGAAGGCTACGACCCACCTGAAGGCTGGGGCTGGTGCTATGTGGACGAAGTGGAAGTGGAACTGCCGGATCAGACGCCGCAGCTGGGGCCGATTCCGCGATATGTGTGAGCGGCGCGTCGGGTTGGTGGGGTGCTGATGGTTGGCTGGCGCGCCGCTGGGAATCGGGAATCGGGAGTGGGGAATCGTTGGAGCGGTTTGTGTGCTGCTGAGGTCTTAGAACCTGTTCACGATCTTTCCTGATCAGTGCAGACTATGCGGATGCGCCAAAAGACCTATCCGAGCGACATGAG